>JACRNL010000009.1 GCA_016234935.1 Deltaproteobacteria bacterium
TATCGCATCGCTTCAGCCGTTCGACGGCCATCTGCCTAAATGCCTGAGGATGCCGTCCCACTCGTTTCTTTGTCACTTGGACACCTCCGCTCTGTGCCAAGTGTGCCATATTCGAGTGTCTCATTCCAGGGGTTCAGTCCATAAGGCTGAGTTGAATCCGTCTTCATATATTTATTCACCCATGTTATAAAATCATTCTTATTAACCTCATCTTGTTCTAAAGGCATAGACAAAAAAGACATCGCATCAATTGCACAATAAGTTAAAAGTATAGCCCCTGTAGGGGCATTGTTCTTCAGACACGCATCTATATCATGACCTATGCAGTCAGCTATAACAGCTTTAAATAAATCCATAGGCCATCTCTCTTTTTTTATCGTTCCCACGCTCCGGCGTGGGAATGCATCAGAGGACGCTCCAGCGTCCAGTTTAGTAGGGGGCACAGTCCCCCTACCCGACTATTTTCTCAAGCTCCGCGATAAGCGGCGGAATATCTTTTGTTACCGTGTCCCAGACAATTTCAAGGTCTATATCAAAATAAGCGTGTATGAGACGATTACGCATGTTAATGATATCGAGCCATGGCATTGACGGGTATTTGGCTTTCGTCTCCTCGGAAACCTTGCTTGCCGCTTCCCCGATTATCTCGATATCCTTGAGCAGAGCGAGCGTTAATTGGCGGTTGGCGTCAAGGTCGCTTCTTTTTTTGTTGGATGCGAACGAACGCGCTTCTTTAGCCGCGTCCAGCATATGTTTTAAGCGGACAATATCATCCTTGCGCATACTCTACCTGTGCAGAGGAAACAACCTCTTCCCTGAAATACCTGCTGAGTTCGTTAGGAGTGCGCAGGTCAACCTTCCTGCCAAAGATTCCTGAAAGCTCAAGCTCCATATGAGAAAGGCCGATTAAACCCGGCCCCATACCGGCAAAAAATTCCGCAAGAACGTCTATATCGCTATCCGGCCCGAAATCGCCGGTAAGCACAGAACCAAAAAAAGAAAACTTCCGTATATGATTCCTCTGGCAGAACTCAGCTATTTTTTCGTGCGGAATATTTATTTGCATTCTGTTATTCATAACGTTATTAAGATATGCTTTGTCTGTTTGTTCGAATCTTAGGTGATTCCTTAAATCAAATCAAGTTTAGTGAGGTGGCATTCCCACACTGGAGCGCGCGAACGGTAATCAATCTTTTTTCTCCTCTCCCCTCGCGGGAGAGGGTCGGGTGAGGGGGGGGTGACCCCCTTCAAGGGGCAACTTTCACCCCCACCCTACCCTCCCCCGTCAAGGGGGAGGAAGCAAAAGCAACTTAGCTTAGTAGGTTAAGATGTTTCGGTGTGGGGACACACCGAAACATCAACGACACGCATAAACAATCCGCGCCGTCCTTCCTTACTTCTTTTTCACCGCCGCCGACTCCCCTCCGTCCTTTACCCTCAGCTTTCTTCTCAGCGTCGAGAGTCCCCATGCGGCCTTCATGCCTATTTTGGTTTTGTAAAAGTCCTCAAGCAGTGTTGATTTATCAGCAGCCTGCCCGCCCATGAGGAGCCTGCCTTCGACGGGGGTTGTTACCATGCTGAGGTCGCGCACCCAGTTGAAGCTGATCTTCTTTGCCATCAAAGTCTTGTAAAGGTGCTTGTAGACTGGGATTATTATCTCGGCGTTTAGAGGTTCTATCCTTAATGCACTTCCGCCGGACGGCCTGTATATGGGCAGAATGGGGACAACGCCGATGTCGGTCAGGTGGTCAATGCCCATGCAGGTGGAGCCTGGCGGCTCAAGGCCGACGATAAGGTGCGAGGCCACCGTGCCTCCGGGAAAGACCTTCGCGGCGTAGGTTAGCGCGTCAAGGTATCTCTTCCTGCCGATAAGCGACGCCCTGCCCGGGCAGATAATCTCAAAAAGCTCCTTGTCGTAGATTTCAAGGTTATAAAGCACGCTGTCTGCTCCGGCGGCGTAGGTCTCGTCTATCCAGCGGTTGTCCTTGGGGGGCAGGGCCTCGACCGCGACAAGGCAGTTGAAGTGCTTTTTAATCGCCGTGACGTATGGCTTTAAAAACTCCATGCCGCCGTCGTCGCTTTTGGAAAAACCTATGGACAGATATATTATGCCGTTGCTTTTTTCCTTAAGCACCGCGCCGACGGTTTCGATAATCTCTTCAATCGTATAAACACGCGCGCCTTCTTTCTCCGTGTCGAAGTTACCCGCGCAGTATTTGCATTCTATCTTGCTGCTGAAAAACTCGCAGCGCGGGTCGGGCGTTATCACGGTATAACTGCCGTGCGACGACGCGATATTTGCAAACGACACGCCGGTTGAGGTCTTTTTCGCGTAAAAGCCCGGCCTCGGCACGAAGCTGACCGGTATTTCAGCCTTTCCGTCTGTAATAAAAAAATCATCGCCCCTTTTTGAAATGAGATACGGGGATGCCTTTGTAAAACCCTCTTTGCACGGGATGTTAACAAGGGTGTTTTGCGGCAGCAGTATGTCTATGCCGGAAGCCCCGCAGGCCCACGCCTTTACGACCGGATCGTCAAGCCTTATGCCGCGCAGCATCAGGTCGATCTTGAGCGCGCCGGGGTTATGCAGATAGGTGGTTTTCATTTCTGTCTAATTAAATCCCTTCACCTGAGCGCCTTACACCTCGCATTTCGCGGCGGGCTTCCAGTCGCAGGCCTCTTCCTGATAGGCCGTCAGCTCTTTTATCGTGGGGTTTTCACCGCACAGGGCGCACTCAGGGTCTTTACGAACCTTTACCTTTCTGAAGGTCATCTTCAACGCGTCAAAGACTAACAGGTATCCGGCAAGCATGTCGCCAATGCCGAGGATTTCCTTAATGGCTTCTATGGCCTGCAGGACGCCTATGACGCCGGGAAGCGCGCCGAGGACGCCCGCCTCCTGACAGCTCGGCACAAGGCCCTTGGGCGGCGGCTCCGGATAAAGGCAACGGTAGCACGGAAGGCCTTTATGCGGCTTAAAGACCGTAACCTGCCCGTCAAAGCGGAACATGCTGCCTGACACGAGCGTCTTTTGCTCGAAAAAGGCCGCATCGTTCATAAGAAACCTGGTCGGAAAGTTGTCGCTCCCGTCAAGGACGACGTCGTAGCCGCTAATAATCTCCCTGATGTTATCCACAGTAAGCCTTCCGTGAAAAGCCTCGACTTTTACGTCGGGATTCAAGGCGGTTATGGACTCTTTCGCAGACTGAACCTTGGATTTTCCAATCCGCTCGTTGTTGTGGATAATCTGCCTCTGGAGGTTTGACATATCAACGCAGTCGCCATCGGCCATGCCTATTGTGCCGACACCGGCTGCCGCGAGATATAAAAGCGCCGGTGAACCCAAGCCGCCCGCGCCGAGGACAAAGACCTTGCTCTTAAGGAGCTTGGCCTGTCCCTTTCCGCCTACCTCCGGCAGGATTATGTGCCTTGAGTAACGCTCTATCTGCTCTTCCGTGAAGTTCATATCTCTTAAAAAAACCCCCGTTGATGATTTATCGCGTCAGCCCTCGGCCGTAATTTTTATCGCCTCTTCCTTGAAAGGCTCCTTATCCTCGGTGAACATCCAGCTTTTGACGGAAGTCTCCGTGCCCTTGTGCACAGAGACGATTATATAGGAATACTGCGGCTGGCCCATGTCCCTGTCGAACTGTGACGGCCTGTCGGGGTGGTCGGGGTGCGAGTGGTAAAAGCCCATGATGTCCAGTCCCTCTGACCTGGCCACCTTGTCGATTATATTTATCTCCTTGGGGTCTATGACGTATCTGTCATTAGCCCTTTCAGTGTTGATGTTATTTGCCCTGTGCGACTCGAATATCTTCCTATCGCCCATGCTGTTGCCCACGAGGACGCCGCAGCACTCATGCGGATACGCCTCTTTCGCGTGGCCGATTATCTGATCATATACGCGCTTTGGAACGTTGACGGTGCTTTTCCTGCCGAAGAAGAACATGTAAAAAAACCTCCAAAAAAGTAATACGAAGCATCTGCTTCGCTCATGTGCGTTTATTTAAAAATGGCCTGCTTTTTGTCAGATGAACACAGCCCGCCATACGGCCGGTCTTTACCGTAGCGGGACACTTTAATGCGTCATATCAATTTACCATAAAACAGCCGTTTTGCACCTTGCGCGTTTCAGCGAGACTAAAGTCTCGCACTACGTTTTACATCATGCCTCTTACTCCTCCCATAACCTCGTTGACAGGTATTTATCCCCGCCGTCCGGGAATATCGCCACTACTACGCCCTTTTTGAGCTTCCTTGCCACCTGTATTGCGGCCCACAGGGCGGCCCCTGAAGACTGGCCCACCAAAAGCCCTTCTTCGCGCGCGAGCCTCTTTGTAATATCATAAGACTCGTCCGTCGGAGCGGGTATCTTGGCGTCAAGCTCATCCTCGTGGTAGATGCCCGGAACTATGGAAGAGGCCATGTGCTTTAAACCTTCCAATCCATGCAAGGGAGAGTCCGGCTCAACGGCAATGACCTGTATGTCTTTGTTGTAATTTTTAAGCCCCCTGCCAGTGCCCATCACCGTGCCGCCCGTGCCTATGGTGGCGACGAAGTGAGTCACCCTGCCCCCGGTCTGCTCGAATATCTCGGCTGCGGTAGAATCATGCGCCTGCGGGTTAGAGGGGTTGTTGTACTGATCGAGCTTGCAATATTTTTCCGGATTATCAACATAGAGCTTCCAGCAAAGCCTTATTGCGCCGTCGGAGCCTTCGAGGGGGTTTGAGAATATCGTCTTTGCGCCGAAAGCCTTTAACGTCTTCTTGCGCTCCTCGCTGACGTTTGCAGGGACGACAAGCTCGACCCGATAGCCCTTCACCGCGCCTATCCACGCGTACGCGATGCCGGTGTTGCCCGATGTGGAATCCAGGATTATCTTGTCCTCGGTAAGCCTGCCGCTCTTTTCCGCGTCCTCTATCATCCTGAGGGCCGCCCTGTCCTTAACCGAGCCGCCGGGGTTGTAGCACTCAAGCTTCGCGTAAACCTCTACTCCGTCAGGCAGTCCCTCGGTTATCCTGTTTATCCTCACAAGCGGCGTGTTGCCCACAAGGTCAAGCGCCGACTGCTTTGCCCCCACGGCATTGGCCGGTCTTACAATCGGCTCCATCGCCATAATCCTGCGTCCCTGCATATGGTTTACCTCTCAATATTCTATAAATTGGATTGACCCGGCAAAATCACACGACAATTGGGGATAGAACCCCCTGAGGGGGCTCAACCCCCTGAGGGGGTTCAACCCCTTCAACCGGATAATAATACCTGAGTCAGCTTATCAAGTTTATAATACCTGAGTTTTCTTGTCAAGATATTTCAAAGGCTTAAAAAGAGTGGAAATCGCAGGTAAGACAGGCTGTTTGACATTTCAGCGAGATGAAAGGTGAGATGGATTTTACAGCTTAATGGCAGGAAGTATTAAGGCTTTTTGGCTGCATACGCTGGAGCAAAGCTAAGGGTTTGTGTTTTGCAACCGCTATTAATATACGTTCAACCATCCGTCTGAGAAAGGACGGGCGCGCATCAAAATGACCGGCTTAAATTCAATGGGTTGAACCCTTTCAACTGTAATGCTGTTTTTTATTCCACAGCTTCATTATCCCGGCTTTAATTATCTCGTTTTTGACCTTTTTTCTGAACTCGAATTCATTGACCTTGAATTTAAAGACCTTCTTGCCGTTGATGAAGATAGTGGGGATGGCCTCTTCGTATGTCCTTTGAAGCTCCTCGCTTGCGCGGATATCTACTTCCTTCAATTGGAACGGGACTTCAATATTTACCCTTGTGATGATGTCTCTGGCCTCGTGACAGAGCGTGCATTTGGACTTCTTGGCCATACAGCAGAGTAAGCAGTCTTTTCTTGCGTAGACCTCAACCAGGGGCTTGGACATCTCGACCTCCTCAGCGCACGCATGCACGCATCCTGCCTGAACCAACCGCTTGACAAGAACGCCGCGGCGCGTCCCTTAAAAAACAGAGCCGCGCAGCCGGCCCTTGAAGCGATCGGTCCCGGTCTAAAAATGCGTCAGAATGTTGCTGATATAGGCCCCTATCATACCAAGAGAGTTTGAAAAAATCAAGCCCCCTGTTAAAATAAGGAAGGCGCCGGTTATAACGGACACTATCCTCATGTGCCGTTTAAGCCGGTTGAAGTGTTTGAGAAAGGTATTGATGAAAAGGGAGGTCAGGAAAAACGGTATCGCGAGTCCCAGCGAATAGGCGATAAAAAGCATTATGCCTGACCACGGGCTTGCGGACGTGGCGGCAACCGTGAAGATGGCCGACAATATCGGCCCTATGCAAGGCGTCCAGCCGGCGGCAAAGCCTATCCCTACGAGAAACGAACCAAAGAGCCCCGCTGGCTTTTCCCTGAAAAAGTGGAGGCGTTTTTCCCTCTGGAGGATATTGAAGTTTATGATGCCGATGATGTGTATGCCGAGGAGGATGATAATGACCCCGCCTATCTTCCTGATAACGTCCTGATAGACAAGGAACACGTTGCCGAAGAGCGAGGCCGAAGCGCCGAGGATTATGACGAATACGGCGGAAAAACCGGCAATGAACATCAGCGAGTTGAAGATGATGACCTTTTTGAGCTCCCTGCCGTTGTCTTTGCCGCTCTCGGTAAGCTCTTCAAAGGATATGCCGGTAACGAAAGAGACGTATGCCGGCACCAGCGGCAGCACGCACGGAGATATGAAAGACAATAAGCCGCCCAGAAAAGCAAGCGGTATCGAAACCTGGCTTGTCATAATAAATTAATCTCCATGCCTGCGCGTAAGCGATAACGATCTACAGGGGCGCGTCAACCACATTTCTTTCAGCCGGCTTATCCGGCTTATAACAGGCTTTTATCTTCTATCAGCCGATTTATCCGGCTTGTAAGCGCCCTTTTGTTTTGGGCCGTTCTTGATAAGGTCGAATACCACGCCAAGAGAATCCATCCGCGTCCAGTCCCTCGGCCCCCATACCTTCTCGGCTATGACGCCGTTCTGGTCTATGATGAAGGTCTCAGGCACCCCTGTGGTCTTGTATGCCTCTTTTACCTTGCCGCTTCTGTCATGGAGCACCGTAAAGGTAATGCCGTATTTTTTAGCGTATGCCTTGACCACTTCAGTCCCGTCGCTGTCAATGCTGACGGCGATTATTTCAAAGGGCTGGCCTTTCATGCCGTTGTAGAGCGCCTGCATGGAAGGCATCTCGTCCTCGCAGGGCTTGCACCATGTGGCCCAGAAGTTGAGGAAGACCACCTTGCCGCGAAAATCCTTGAGGCTTACCTGTTTGCCGTCAAGGTCCGGGAGCGTGAAGTCTATCGAGTCGGTCCCGGCCACCACGTGCTCAAACGACCGTTTCTGACTTAAAATGACCACGATCACCACGGCTACAACGGCGATCACGATGACCGCTATTACGCCTTTGGAAACGCCGCCTTCCTTTTTTTCACTCATGGTATATTAGCCCGCCTTGGAACGTAGTGCGAGGCTTCAGCCTCGCTTCCCCGCTTAAAGCCTGCGGGGACATGGTGAGGCTGAAGCCTCGCGCTCGCAGCCTACGCGTATGCGTGCAGGCCCGGCAGTACGAAGCTCACGCCCCAATAGAGGAATATCACGGCCAAAAAACCGGCGATGGACAGATACGCGGCCTTCCTGCCTCTCCACCCCTTTGTAACGCGCGCGTGCAGATAAGCGGCGTAGATGAACCATGTTATGAGCGACCAGGTTTCCTTCGGGTCCCAGCTCCAATAAGTGCCCCATGCGTAATTAGCCCAGACCGCGCCGGAGATTATGCCCGTCGTGAGGAAAGGGAAGCCCCATGCTATCGTCCTGTACCCAAGCTCATCGAGCACCCTGGCCTCTGGAAACGCGTCCATCAGGGCGCTTTTACGCCCGCCCTCTTCAGAGCGGTTCTTCAGCAGGAACATGATGCTGATACCGAAGGATATCGCAAAGCCCGCGTAGCCGATAAACGTAGTGACGACATGAAAGTCGAGCCAGCCTATCGCATACTTCTGGGCCCCCCACCTTGAAAGGAGGTCGGTCATCCAATGCCACTTGTTCTGAAGGGCGGGGTTTAAAGGCTCCGCGCTTTTAAACTTGTAAGGAAGAAGAAAGGCCGACAGCATCGCGAGGACCTCGAACGTCATAACGAACGCGCCCATGACCCTGAATTTATGCTTGTATTCCATGATTAGGTAACCGACGTTCACGGCCCATACAAAAAGCATCATGGACTCCCAGAGGTTGGAAAACGGCGCGTGCCCGGCCTCGGTTGCCCTGAAGATGAGGATCATGCCGGTGGAAAAGGCCGCGATCACGGCCATTGCGGTCGCCGCCTGGCCCAGCCACCTTTTCTTGAATACCCATGAGCCTATGTACAAAAGCGCCGTTATAGCGTAAAAAACGAATGAAAACGTGAAAAAAAGCAGAGAAAGTATCATTGCCTGTCCCCCGTGCTCCGTTTGTCCGGCCCTGTTTGATTGCCGGAAAGCCTGTCGGCTATATTTTTTAGCTCTTCTTCAAGAACGAGATTATTCTTGTTTATCATGCCGCCTATCTTTACTTCGGTCAATGAACCGGTCTCCCTTATGTGCACCCATACCCTCCTGTGGAAAACGAAAAAGGCCATGATGAAGCCAAGGGCCATCACTACGGAACCGGCCCAGACAATATTGGTGCCGGGGTCTTTATTAAGGGAAATCCCTGAATACATCACCCCGCGGTAGCCCGTCACCATCAAGTCGTTGTCCTTGTCGGGCAGGGCGGGAACGACGCCCGGATACTTGAGGAACAACCATGGCGTTGAGACGACCTTTCCTTTCTCGTAGACCTCTATGCCGACGGCAGGATTGTTCGCTTCCGGCGACTGAGAGTAGATAATCTTGTTTTTTTCATCATACGCGAAGTCCGCGACGTAATCAACGAGCTTTACAGAATACGGCGTCTTGGGAACGATGACCGTCTCTCCCCATTTTACCGTAAATGGGCCTCGGACGGCGTCGCCGGTCTTCTTTTTGACGAGCGCTATATCCGCGGATTCGACCTTGTTCCATGATGGGCCGTAGCTTGACTGGTAAAAACGCACGCCCTTGTAATAGAGCGGCTCGTTGACCCATATCTGCTGTTTCAAGACCTCCTTGCCGTTTTCAATGACCGTGAGGTTTGAGTTGTACTGGCGTATCTGGCCTGTGTCGTAATATTCTATCCAAAACTTGTCAAGCCTGACCTTGAATGCGTTATACGGCACGTCGGCAACGTCGCCGACGTTGATGGTCGCGTAGTCCTTATATCCAGCGAAACTCCCGACGATGGCGCCAAGGAGGATAAGAAGCAGGCTGATATGCACGACGTCCGAGCCCAGACGTCCCCATGTCCCGCGCCATGCGTAGATATTGTACGCGCCTTCGGCGTCGTACTTCTCAATGTTGAACTTCTTCTTTTTAAGCAGCTCCGTTACTCTATCCCTGACTGAAGCCGCATTTTCATTTAACGTAATCGTATGATGATGGGCGCACTTGTCAATGACCCTCGGATCGAACCTCGAGGGCTTGTGGGTAAGCAGGGACTTCCACTTGGGAGGGAATCTTTCAAATGTGCAGACTATGATATTGACGGTAAGAAGCGCCAGCAGGAACACAAACCAGTTGGCGTGGTACATGTCGTTCACGCCGGTCATCAGTATTATCTTGGTCCACTTCGCCCCGTATTGCGCGTGATATTTCGCTATCGGCAGGTTTTGTTCGACGACCGTGCCGAATATCGAGACTATCGCAAGCGTAATGAGAACGAACAGCGTGAGCTTTAATGAATTGAAGAAATACCATGCCTTGCCTCCGGCCTTCCGGTACCAGGCCCTATTATCCTTTTCCACCGTCACCTCGCGTCCTTAATCATCTGTTGTTTGCTCACTTCTTTACCGCTATCTGGCCGAGATAATCGGACGCTGCCTTGCCTATGGGGCTTTCAGAATTAATCGCCTTGGTCTTTTCCCATGCCTTCTTCGCCGAAGCGATGTCGCCCGTGCCGGCAAGTATGAAACCCTTCGTAAGCCATATCCTCTGATGGTATGGGTTCTTCTTTATGCCTTCGTCAAGGTATTTAAGCCCCTCCTGTGAATTGCCTAAATAATGCAGCGAAAGGCCGATCTCGGTATAGACGTCCGCGTCATTGGGCCGTATGCCGATGACCTTTTTATAGTAGTTAACGGCTTCAGCAAACTGCTTTTGCTCAAAATAGGCGTCCGCCAGCCTGAGGAGCAGGTCAGGGTCATTGGGGTTGCTTTTTATGCCGGCCTTCAGGTCTTCAATGATATTGGATCTGTTCGTTACGCCGACTGACGGCGAAGTTCCGGCGGCGTTTGAATATACAGGCGCGTCCCCGGATCTGACGCCTCCGGACCTTGTGCCGATAAGGTAACCCAAAACTACCGCCACGGCAAACACCGCCGCGATGACGCCGATAACAACCTTTTTATTTTGCAAAGCCGTCCTCCGTTAGTGCCGCGTCATTCGTGAATAATGCTCGTCCACCGCTTTTCTTATCGTAAGGACGTCTTTGCCTTGCTTGTGAAGTTCATATGCCATGAACGCCTCGTCCATGCATGCGTCGCAATTCTTGGCGTGCTCATCGACGTAGCATGTCAGGAGGCTCTTGTGCCCGAAGTGTTTTTTGCACTCGCAGTAGCAGTGCATGCTGTCCAATATCTGCGGTATCTCCCCGGCTATCCTGTACGCGTCGGCAACCGCGCCGGTGAACTGCGCAGGGTCGAGCGTCTGGCGGGTCTCGCCGCCCCTGAGGTCGGCGGGGTTCGTCACCTCTTTTGTGCAGGAACTCAGCGTCATAACGGCGCCGGCCATAAACGCCGTTAGCAGACACAGAAAAATATAATGTTTTTTTTCAGTCAGAAATCGCATCTCTTGTCACGCCTCTTGGAGCCTGAATCCCTATCTTAAAATGTAACAGAACAGCATTAAAAGACTATTAAGATTAAATTAGGAATTCAACATCCGGAAAGCGCAAAAAAAAGCCGCGCATGAAGTCAGCGCGGCAAACGGGGTATTGGAATATTTAAAATTCATGTCATCCCCCGCTTAAAACATGCGAGGGCAGGCGGAAGTGACAAATGAGGACGAAACGTCTCTATCCCCGATACAAGCGCTCGGGGAGGAATATGGAGAGTTTTTAAATATCTGCCGGCAGGCTTCACACGCGAAGCCGCGCGTTAAACGGCCTTCCTGCCGGCCCTTTGCGGCTCGGCGGCCTCGAACCGGCTCTTTGTCATCTGATCTTCGATGCCGGAAAAGATGCACTTTGTCGGACATCTCTTCGTGGATTCGTCGCTTTGGGGGGCAAGGGCGTAGTTGACCGTCGCAAGGTTGTCTTTAAGCGCGATGCCGCCTAGCACTGAACAATCCTTTACGCAAAGGCCGCAGGCGATGCAGGCTACGTCGCAGACCTTCCTTGAGGCCGCGCCTTTGTCCTTATTCCTGCAATAAACGAAGAGCCTGTGCTCTTCCGGGTGCATTTCTATTATATCTCTGGGACATGCCCTCGCGCACGCGCCGCAACCGACGCACTTGTCGTAGAACACTACCGGCAGACTATTTGCGTTCATGGCCATGGCGTCGAATTTGCAGGCGTCAACGCACTCGCCGTAGCCGAGGCAGCCGTATGTGCAGCTCTTGTCCCCGCCGGTGAGGTTTGCCGCCGTGCAGGTCCTGTCGCCGGTGTATTGCGCTCTTTTCCCTGCCTCTTTGCCGCCGCCCTTGCAAAGCACAACCGCGAGCATGCGTTTATGATCCTTTGCCTCGACCCCCATCAGCGCGGCGAGCTTTTTAGCGACGTCGTTGCCTCCGGCGACGCAGGTGTTGGCCGGGGCATTTCCATTCGCGATAGCCTCGGCGAGCATACGGCATCCCGGGTAGCCGCACCCGCCGCAGTTCGTGTTCGGCAATATCCCAAGCACCGCCTCGATGCGCGGGTCTTCGGTAACTTTGAACTTCTTGTCGGCAAAGGCGAGAAAGACCGCCAGCACCGCGCCTAACCCGCCCATGCTCACGGCGGAAACTATGATCAAGCCTGTAATTGTCATTTTGATTATCCTCTCGTCAACCCCTCATCAACCCGGCAAAACCCATAAACGCCAGCGCCATCATCCCCGCGATTATAAGCGTGACCGATATGCCCTGAAAAGGCTTCGGGATATCGGCGAACTCAAGCTCTTCCCTTATGCCCGACATCATGACTATCGCCAGGGTAAAGCCTGCGCCCGTGGCAAAACCGAAGATTATGCTCTCGACGAAGTTGTATTCGCGCAGAACCATGAAAAGCGCAAGACCGAGGACGGCGCAGTTTGTGGTGATAAGCGGCAGATATATGCCGAGCGCCCTGTAAAGGGCCGGGCTCGACT
This sequence comes from Deltaproteobacteria bacterium, assembly GCA_016234935.1. GTDB lineage: Bacteria > Desulfobacterota > GWC2-55-46 > GWC2-55-46 > GWC2-55-46 > JACRNL01. The sequence goes on from JACRNL010000009.1 coordinate 12,406, forward strand.
TCCTGATATACATCTCAACGAGCTGAACGAGGGCGGCTATGGCTATGATGAAGGCGACATACTCAAGAAACGGGACATTGAACCTGACGAGGATATATGTATATATCGGCCACGTCACCGCCGCCGTAAGGGTCATGACGAAGGTCGTGGCAAGCCCCATGTTAAGTGCGTTTTCGATCTTGTTGGACACGCCTACGAACGGACAGATGCCGAGAAAATACGTAAGCACGAAGTTGTTTATCAGCGCCGCTGATATGAAGATCATTATAAGCTTCATCTAATTCTCCATTAACAGGCTGCTGAAAAAGTCCCATCTACCGCGTTGTCTTCGTCGCTCGTCGCTGCGGCGTAGGACACACTACGCCTCGTTTCTCGCGCCTCGACGCCTTGTAGCTGGGCCTTTTTGAGCAGCCTGTACGAGTATACAGTTTTTCAGCGCCCTGCCGCATTTTCGCGCGCTACATCGAAGACGAACCGGCGGCCTTTCTATGCGAAATCCAGTTCACAAGGGCGATGAACGAGCCGAACACCACAAACGCCCCGGCCGGAAGTATCATCACTATCCATGGCTCGAACCAGTCGCCAAGCACCCTGAAGTTCAATAACGTCCCAAAGCCAAGAAGCTCTCTCACGAAGCCCATTGACGCAAGGCTCATCGTAAAGCCCAAACCTATCCCAAGCGCGTCCATCAAAGACGGAACAACGGCGTTTTTCTGCGCGAACGCCTCGGCCCTGCCAAGGATGATACAGTTGACGACTATAAGCGGCACATACGGCCCGAGCGCCTTTGAAATGGGCGGAAACATGGCCGCTAAAAACATGTCGGCAAGCGTCACGAAGAGCGCTATGATGACGACATATAAGGCTATCCTCACCTGCACGGCGACATATTTTCTCAAGGCCGATATCGCCACGTTTGAACAGATAAGGACAAACAGAGTGGCAAGGCCCATTGCTATGCCGTTTTTTATGGAGTTGGTGACGGCAAGCGTGGGGCATGTGCCGAGGACAAGCCTGAAAGGCGGTATGTCCTGCCACAGCCCTTTTTTAAACTCGTACCACAAAGAATTTGCCGAATCTTCCGCCATGCGTCATCTCCTTGTGCAAATAGAGAACGTTTCCAAAATATCCGTTAATGCTTCTTCTGCGCGGCAGCCTCAGTTGACGTCATGGTTCTGTGTCCGTCTTCCTTCGAGGCCGCGCCTAAAATCTCTTCCTTAGGAAACTCTTTTAAAACCTTCGCCAGATAGTTATTTATATTCTTCACGACCGCGTCGGATGATATCGTCGCGCCTGTTATGGCCTGTATCTGATTCGGCCTGTCCGGCTTTTTGTTCTTCACATACTCAACGCGCGGGGTGAACTCAAGGCCCTTGAACTGGTCTTCGAACTTCGGCTCGCTTATCCTGTTGCCGAGTCCGGGGGTCTCGACCTGCTCCAAAACCTTTATCCCCTTCAGCCGCAGATAATCAAGGTTCAGCCCGACCATGATTGAGATGTTTCCCTGAAAACCGCCGCCGTCGGCCTTGAAGGCAATGCCCACGGGCTTTCCGTCCACGCCGAGGCCCTCGTAAACGACGAGCTTTTGTTTATCAACGGTCTTCTCGATTATCTTGTAGTCCTTTGCCTCTGGCAGGACAACGAAGATAGACTCTTTTAATTCCCGTTCCCTGTTGGCCTGTATGAGCGGGTCGGCATAGTGGTATGCGCCGGCCAGCAATACGCCGGAGACAGACCCTACAACGGTTAGATTTAAAAACATTTTAGTGAAATCTTTCAAAACCGGCAACCTCTCTTACCTTTTTTTGCCTGCCTTTTTTGAAAGAAAGGCAGGCGCAAAAAAATTTAATATTTCCTTGGTGCGCGGGGCTGAAGCCCTGCCATGGATGTCCTGCCTTTATTCCTTCACGCCCTCGCCGAACACCTTCGGCCTCGTGTGCTTGTTGATGAGCGGCACGAAGGCGTTCATGAAGAGTATCGAATACATGACCCCTTCGGGCAGTCCGCCGAAGAGCCTGATGATAATGGCAAGGACGCCGCCGCCTATGGCGAATATCCACTGTCCGAGAGGCGTAGTGGGCGAAGTTACCATGTCGGTGACCATGAACCACGCCCCGAGCATCGCGCCTCCGGCGCAAAGGTGAAACAGGGGGCTTGCGAACCTTAACGGGTCATAGAGCCAGAATATGCCTGAGACAACGGCCATCGAGCCGAGGTACCCAAGCGGCAGCTTCCAGTTAACGTAGCCCTTCCAGCGCAGATAAAGCCCGCCGATAAGTATGGCAATGACGGACGTCTCTCCCAGAGAGCCGGCGACGTTGCCGAAAAAAAGGTCCGAAAGAAGCGTTGCCTTTGCCTCGAACTTCCACAGGGCCAGCGGCGTGGCGGCGGAGACCGCGTCAACGGCCTTTTGCACTGTCCGGGGGCTGACCCAAGTTGTTATCAAAACCGGATAGGTCGCCTGCATGAACGCCCTTCCGAGAAGGGCGGGGTTGAATATGTTAAAGCCCAATCCGCCGAAGAGCTGTTTGCCGACGGCTATCGCGAAGAACGAGCCTAAAAACACGCCGAAGAGCGGAAAGCCCGCGGGCAGCATAAGGCCGATGAGCATGCCGGTGATTATGGCGCTTCCGTCGTGGATCGTTACCGGTTTATTCCGTATCTTCTGTACCGCGTACTCCGTAACCAAACAGCTGACCACGGCGACCACGATAATGAGCAGCGCCCTCAGGCCGAAGTAATAAACGCTTGCCGCGACCACCGGAAAAAGCGCCATTACCACCGTGTGCATGATGCCCGGAACGCTGTCAACGGAGCGCATATGCGGAGACGAAGCGACTACGAGCCTTGCTCCCTGCTTGATTTCAGCCGTTTTTTCTTCCATGTCCCGTTATTCCTGTTGAGACGTTTTATCTAAGAGACGTTTTATCTAAGAGAGGTTAATCCACCCTGCCCTTGTATGTTAGACTGTGCCATATTACGTAAATTTTTAAATCCTTTTTTCTCCTCTCCCCTCGCGGGAGAGGGTAGGGTGAGGGGGCTCAACCCCTTCAAGGGGCTTTTTTCACCCCCGCCCTGCCCTCCCCCATCAAGGGGGAGGAGATAAGGAAGTGGTCATCGACCTGCCCTTAAAGGAGAGGAATAATAAAGATACGAAAATTCTTCCAACCACAGGAGGCGGGTGCGCAGAAGTATCCTACCCTGCCTTTTTGAGCCCTGCCTGCGCACAATTCCATCTTACCCTGCCTTTACCGCAAGTTTCTCCTCTCTCCTTGACTTCGCCTTCCCGACCCGTATCCACTGCACCAGCGGCCTTCTTGCCGGGCAGACATAAGAGCAGCAGCCGCACTCTATGCAGGCAAAGCCGCCCCATTCCTTGAATTCATTTATCATGCCCGTCCTGCCCTGATCGCCAAGCTTATAAGGCATAAGGCCCATTGGACAGGCCTCCACGCAGCGGGCGCATCTGATGCACGGGTTGTATTTCAAGGCCGCCGCGGCGTCCTGCGACAGCACAGTGATGCCGGAAGTGCCTTTCACGACAGGCACCGCGATGGTCGTCTGCGCGATGCCCATCATCGGGCCGCCGTTTAAGACCTCGACCTCTTTGCTTGCGTCTTTAAGCCCGCCGCACTGGGCAATGACCTCTTCAAATGTGACGCCTAACCTGACCTTCAGGTTCTTAGGCTCCATTATACCGTCCCCGCTTACGGTAACTACCCTTTCGATGAGCGGCTTTTTGTAATTGAGCGCTTCAAAGACCGCCACTGCCGTTCCGACGTTGTTTACGACGACGCCGGCGTCAAGCGGGAGCTTGCCCAGCGGGACCTTTCTCCCAAGGGCGGCCTTGATGAGCATCTTCTCGGCCCCCTGCGGATACTTCGTCTCCAGAACGCATATCTTTATCGCGCTGTCCGCGCCTGCCGCCCTTTTAACGGCCTCCAGCGCGTCAGGCTTGTTGTCCTCAACGCCTACGATACCGTTTTGCGCGCCGACCGCCTTCATCAAAGCCCTGAGGCCCCAGATGACCTTGTCTGGCTCTTCGGCCATTACCCTGTGGTCTGAACTAAGAAACGGCTCGCATTCGCAGCCGTTAAGAAGCACCGTGTCTATTGCCCTGCCCTTTGGCGGCGCGAGCTTGACGGACGTCGGGAATGCCGCGCCGCCCATGCCGACTATGCCCGCCTCGCGGACGGCCTCGCGTATGGCCTCAGGCGACAACGCGGCCAGGTCGGCCGTTCCAGTCCATTCCTTCACAGAGCTGTCGCCTTCGATGACTACTGACAATGCCTTCATTCCGACAGGGGTCTGGTAAAAATCGACATCTTTTACCTTGCCGCTGATGCTCGCGTGCACAGGGGCGGAGACAAACGCCTTTACATCGCCTATCTTTTGCCCTTCCTCGACGATATCGCCTTTTTTAACGAGCGGCTCGCACGGAGTCCCGGCGTGCTGGCCAAGGGGAATTATGACGGTCTTTGGGTGCAAACCCTTCTCGACCCTCATGGATGCGGTCAATTCCTTGTAATAGGAAGGGTGAATGCCGCGTTCAAATGTCTTTAATCCCATGGTTTTAAACCTTTATCATTGCATTGACGGCTGAACGCTTAAACTAAAAAAGCCGCTGGACGCATAGATACCATTTTAATTCGGTATGCTTGCCCAGACGGCCGGCCTTATTTAGAATGCATCCGTTCCCCGGTGGTTGCCACCTTGATTCCGTCAGTCGCGGATGCGTGACTTATGCAGTCTATGTGCAGTGACATGTTTTATATTATAAAAAAATATTTGTGTCAAGTCTTTCATGCGGGCTCTTGGCGGCAACCTGCCCCGGACACTATGGCCGGCCTCGCTTCAGGCCTCCTTTTATCAGATAAAACATCGTTATAAACAACCCCAGAAGCACCGGCGGCACGCTTAAGGCCACTATGGGAAGGATGGACTGGGCGGATGCGTCAAGGCCCATCGCGGTTGTCCGGTAGCCCATGACTATCCACGCAAGCGGATAGACAAGACTGCCGATCCCGATACACGCGGACGCAAATGTCTTCACCATGTCAGGCGCCGTCAGGAAGGCAAGGACAAACGAAACTGCTATGGTAAGTATGCCAAGTCCCATTTCATGGATATGCCCGCGCGTCAGCCTTTCATGCGCCGCTTCCACAAGCGGGTCGTCATGGCTCATGTATTCGTGTGGGCGTTCAACCTTGACCTCTTTTTTGACGATAACCTTCGGCATGCCATGGCCGGAGTGATCTTGCGCATCCTCTAAAGAAGGACTGACGACGAACTTAGACTCCAGGGCGGCCCTGGCGCTTTCCATCAGGGTTTTATGTATGCTTTCGTGTCCCGCGACGAGGTATATCGCCCAAAAGATGCCGAATATAAGACATAAAACGCCTAATATAAAGCCTATAACTACAGGCCGGACAGTTTCCTGCATATTAACATTTCCCCTTGGACGGAAATATTTATTTTATCATAGTATAAACAGAATACGATTATTAAATTAGAAAAAGGGGTTAAACCCCCTCAAAGGATTTCCTTGCCGTGCCTGTAAAAACTGTTATAATTTTTCATATCGCTGTAACACGGGGCATTCAATGAAAAAAAGGGTTGAACCCTTTCAAAGGGCAATTTTACTAACATTAATCCTGATACTCTTTTTTGCCGGTTCATCCCTTGCCGCTCAAAGTTCATTCAGAACGGAGTTCATGCAGGCCAGAGAGGCAAACCGCTTCGAGGCCCTCATATCCATCGTCAAAAATAACAAAGACAACATCCCCGCGGAGGTAAAGTCCCTGCTGAAAGACGCCCTTTCGGGCGATAAGACCTTTTACGAAAGGATGCGGATAATAGACACCGCCAGCGCCCTAGCGTCCATGCATAAATACTGGAACGCCGGGGAGAAACCGCTTATCGAGGTTGAGGCCGTGCAAAAACAGCTCATCACGGCGGAAAACGAACGCCTCGCCGGCATTGAGAAGCTCGCACGGTATGAACGCTACCCCGGCAACGTGCTGATGAATGACAAAGAGGCGAACCTTTCAGCCAAGGGTCTCAGCCCTGTGGTCTTTTCGCACTGGTCTCACCGTCTTTTTTACGAGTGCAGGGCCTGCCACAACGGCCTTTTCAAGCCCGAACGCGGCACAAACGGCATTTCCCACGCCGCCCTGCGCGAAGGGAGGCTTTGCGGGGCTTGCCACAACGGCTCTATTGCCTTTGGCTCCAATGATACCTGCGAAAAGTGCCACAGCGCCTCAAAAAGTTCCAAAACAGGCCCGGTTGACCCGTCAGCGGATACCGACCTTTTAACCGTAAAACATACCGGCGACGGACTCGGCGCTGTCTGGGAGCCTGAAAAGCTCATAAACCGCGCCCTGCCGCTTGACAGGCTCGGCCTTGTAGATTGGATGGAGTTAAGAAAGAGCGGCGCATACGCGCCGCTTAAATCCCACAACAGGGCAGAGGCAGCAAACCAGGGGCGGGATAACGTCATAATATTCACCCCGCGGATGCCCGGCATAAACAGGGTCTCCTTCAGCCACGCCTCGCACACAAAAGAAATAGACTGCGCCACCTGCCACCCCTCGGTCTTTAAAGACGCCCTCGGGGCCAACAAAATAAGCATGGCAGAGATGCCGGACGGCAAGGCCTGCGGCTACTGCCACGGCAAAGTCGCCTTCAAATTCGCCGATTGCAAACGCTGCCACAGCCTCAGCCCCTTGAAGGGAGCTGAGCCCCAGGGCCCGAACATCCTGATGCGCTGAAAGGAAGTCTTTGGCAGTCTAAAGTTCCCCCTTCAGTCTCATGTGATTTATCACCGCCGTTATTTCGCCGTAACTGTAATTATCGCCGAGACCGCGCTTTATCGGGCCGGGATAGTTCGGGCCGTTTTTTTTGACGGCGTTTGCAATGACCGGAATTTTTTCAGGCGGCACCAGTTCATTCACGCCGACGAGACCTGCGCCGATGTAATGGGCAAGATGGCCCATTACGGTATCTGGCTTCAGGCCGCGCTCCGCGGCGATGTTCGTGATGCTTTTCCCAGCCCTGTAAAGCCCTAACGACAGCTCTTTCGTGCCGGCCTTTTCTTTTATTTCCTCACGCGAGCGTTTCCGGCGCCTGGGCTGTTTAAGATGGATGCGCGTGGCAAGGCTGTTTTTCACGCAATAGGCGCGGACGGCCTCAAGAAAGACGCCGCCGTATTTTTCAAGCTTCACCTCGCCGAAGCCGGAGATGGCGGCAATATCCGCGAGCTCCTGCGGCAGGTAGCTTGACAGTTCGACTAAAGTGGAGTCGCCGAATATGATATAGGCCGGAACGCCTGCCTCGTCGGCAATGGCTTTTCTCAGCCTTTTAAGCTCCGCGAACAAATCCCTCTCAAAATCCGCGCCTTCCTCCCCTTGAAGGGGCTGAGCCCCCTCAGGGGGTTCAACCCCGGCCTCAGGCCGCGTCTCATGTTTTATGGCCGGTCTTGCCGGAACTTCTTCATGAACGCCGAGGCATATGTCGCACGAATTGCATCTGTCCCCGAACGCCTCTCCGAAGTAGTTCATCAGACGCTTTCTCCGGCAGACCGTTCCCTCGCAGAGCCTTGCCATCTGATCCAGTTTTTTTTGCATTATCAAAGACCGCTGAGGGTTGCCTTCGATCTTCACGAAAGACTTGAGCTTCATCACGTCGCCGCGGCTGAAAAACAGTATCGCGTCGCTTTTAAGGCCGTCGCGCCCCGCCCTGCCGGTCTCCTGATAGTAGCTCTCGATATTCTTAGGAAGGTCGCAGTGCATCACGTAGCGCACGTTTGATTTGTCAATGCCCATGCCGAAGGCGATGGTCGCGACGATTATCTTTATCTCGTCTCTCTGGAACATCTCCTGATGCCGGGCGCGCGTCCCGGCGTCGAGGCCGGCATGGTAGGGGATTGCTGAAAAACCGTCAGACCGGAGCCTTTCGGCAATGCCGTCAACGGACCTCCTGCTGAGGGCGTAGATAATGCCGCTGTCATCCCTGTGCCTGTCAATATACCCGGCCACGGCGCCGTAAACGCCGCGCTTTGGGCGGATATGATAATGGATGTTGGCCCGGTTAAAGCTGGAAATAAAGGTCAGCGCGCCTTTAAGCCCCAGTTTGGCGGTGATGTCGCCTCTGGTGACCGCGTCCGCGCTCGCGGTAAGGGCGACGACAGGCACACCGGGAAAATTTGCTTTAAGCGCGGCAAGCGCTAAATACTCAGGCCGGAAGTCGTGCCCCCAGTGGGATATGCAGTGCGCCTCGTCAACCGCAAAGAGCGACACGGGTTGTCCCTTCATGAACTCGATAAAGCGCCCCTCCCCTGACATAATACGTTCCGGGGCAACGTAGAGGAGCTTTAACTCGCCAAGCCTCAGACGCCTGAAGACCTCCCTCTGCCCTGCCTCGGTCAAAGACGAATTCAGAAAGGCCGCGGGTATACCGCTGACGGTGAGCGCGTCGACCTGGTCTTTCATCAGGGCGATGAGCGGCGAGATGACGACCGTAATGCCGCCGAGCATCAAGGCTGGTATCTGATAGCAGACCGACTTCCCGCCGCCCGTGGGCATAACGGCAAGGACGTCGCGTCTCTCAAGGACGGCGTTTATGACCGCCTCCTGCTCGAGGCGGAAGGACGCGTATCCAAACTGTTTTTTTAAAACGTCAATGGGGCGCGCGGCGCCGGTCATATTATTTCCTTCAAATCCTCTACCATCTTCCATCTGAACGGCAGGTCTATTATAGTCCCGGGTTCTTTTATTGTCTCAAGAGCCTTAAAGGCGCTTTTTATCACGGCCATCTGGATGTCTACCTTAAACGGCTCGCCGAGGGGGTGGCCCATGGGCCAGTCCAGGAAGACCGCGCGCGGGGGCCTGACCTCCTCCGTGAACCTTCTCTGTATTGACACGCTCACGGTGGGGATGCCAGCCTTTTCTATCTCTCTCTGTATCAGTCCCACGGACCGATTGCAGATGCCTCAGCCGGGAGTCAGCAGCACCGCGTCGGCATTTTCCTTTTTGAGCCGCGCCGCAACCTCAGGGGCGCTCTTTTTAATCAGGGTGTCGACATGCCTGCCGGTGATATGACCCATAAAACCGTAGTTCACCTTTGCCGCGGCCTTTATTACGCCTGCCCTTTCCATCTCCATCAAACGGCCCACGGGAAAGACGATATTTAAATCCCTGTCCGCGTCTGCGTGGTCGTAATAATCGTGAGTGATTTTGTAATCGTGCGAAGGCGTTGCGGAAGGAAGCTCCCTGAACGACGGGTCGCCGTCAGGGTCTTTCATATCAAACAACGGCTGATCCTTAAGGTGAACCCCTGCGGTGGTTACGATGGCAATGATGGATTCATTCAGCGGTTTTTGAAAAGGCGCCCAAGGGATGCCGACGACATTGACAGGCGATACCTTGGCAAAGGCCCTGCCGATGAGCTTTGGAAATCGCGTAAACAGTTTGGCAAGGAGTATGTTTTTAAATCTGCCCATCATCAATTAATAGCACAGTAACGGGCTAAAAGGGGAAATTTGATAAGCGCGGTCAGACCATTGCCGGCAAAAAAACTATCTGCCTTTTTTAATGGACGCGGCCTTTTCAAAATTCGCGCGCGCGTCGTCTTTTCTGCCGAGTTTTGAATACGCCTCGCCGAGAGAATTGTAAACCGCCGGGTTTGAGGGATTAATGGACGCCGCCTTTTCAAAATCCAGGGCGGCCAGACGGTAATCGCCGGCCTTAAGGTGCGCCCGGCCGCGGTTGCTGTAAGCCCTTTCAAACATCGGGTCAAGCTCGATAGCCCTGTCGAAGTCCTTCACTGCCTCGCCGTATCTTCCCGTCTGTCCAAAAGCTATCCCCCGGTCATTGAATGCCCCCTTGGCCACGTCCACCGTAACATACGGGCCAGCCCCGGCAACTGCTGAATAGTCAGCTATGGCTCTGGCGTAATCGCCAAGGGCAAGGTATGCCTGTCCCCTGTTGTAATAGGCCGATATCTCGCCGGGATCGAGCGCAACTGCGGCTGTATAATCCTTTACCGCAAGGCCGAGCTCCCCGCGCGCGGCGTACATGATGCCGCGGTGAAGATACGCCTCGGCATATTTGGGGTTCAATTCAATGGCCTTGTTCATATCGGCAAATGCCTCGCCCAGCCTGCCGTCTTGAAAGAAAATCGCCGCGCGGTTATTGTAGGCCTTGGCGTTTTTACGGTCAATGTCTATGGCGGCGTTCACGTCCTTAAGCGCCTTCTTCATGTCGCCTAACTTGAAGTATTCAGCCGCGCGGTTCGAATAGGCCAGAGAAGCCTTGCCGGGATACAGCAATATCTGATGAGACCACAGGGTAAGGGAACTCTGCCATATTCCCTCCTGCCATACCGTCAGGACAGAGAGGGAAGAAATCACGAAAACGGCAAAGACAGCGGCAACGGCTTTAATCCGCTTGTCATGCGTTTCAATAATCCGCCCGGCCAGAACCCCTGCAAGAATGAACAGGCTCACCGAAGGCAGATACATGTAGCGGTCCGCGGCCCCCTGACTGCCGACCTGCATTATTCCCGATACAGGCGCGAGCGTAACCGCGTAATAGATCCATGCGGCGGAAAAACCCGCGCTCCTTTTAAAGGTGAATATGCAAACGCAAAACACACTGAAAAGCGCCAATAAAGCTACCACTAATCCGAAATTGAAAATTTCCGCATTAGATGCAGGCATCGGATAGACCGGGGCGAGATTAAACGGCAAGGCTAACTTGTACAGGTAGAACGCGTATCCCCTCGCCGCCACGCCAAGCCGCGGGACAATGCCTATCGTGATGTTTATAGCCTCGACCTTTGACTGCGCCCAGAGGGTCAAAACAGCCGACAAAACACTGATAAGCAAAAACGGTATCTTCTCTATCAGCGCCTTTTTAACCTCTTTAAAGGGGTTGAACCCCCTCAGCCTGTTTGCCGCGTCATTAAACCTGCCGCAAGGGTAGATGTCCAAAATCAGAAGCACGAACGGCAGGGTGACTGCCATTGGTTTGCTGAGTATGGCGAGCAAGGCAAAAACAAATGACAGGAGATAATACTGTTTTTTAAGGACGGAAGGCCCTGACGCGTATCCGATATAAAAAAACGCGCTCAAAAGAAAGAAAAAGGCGCAGAGCAGGTCTTTTGTCTCGGATATCCATGCGACCGATTCCACGTGAATGGGATGTATCCCGAACAAAAGCGACGCTATAAAACCCGCCGCAAGGATGCCCGTGCCCGTCTGCAGCGCGTCAGCGTCCGAAGCGGGCTTGCCAGCCCTGCGCGCAACCTGAAGGAGCCTGACGGCAAGGAAAAAAACAAGCATCGTGTTCAGGGCGTGTAAAATAATGTTGACAAGGATGTAGCCAAAGGGTTTTGCGCCCCAGAATGAATACTCAAGCCCGTAGGTGATTACGGTCAGAGGGTGCCAGTTGCCGTTGAACTCGGAGGTAAAGGCCCATTTGATGGAATCAACGCCAAAGGCGCGGATGTGCGGGTTGTCGTAAATAAGAAAATCGTCCCAGTTGACGAACCCGTGGTTGAGGCTTGGGAGGTATATCAGCAGGGTAAATAACGACGCAATACCGGCAAGCAGGATATGCCTTGCGTAAGATTTGCTTCTAAGTGTTCCGTTTGTATCCGGCATGCTTCCGCCTTTCTTTTTTCCGTCATTCTTAGCTTAAAACACGCGATGGCAGGCCAGAATACTACCGTCTACTTTCACCCCCACCCTACCCTCCCCCATCAAGGGGGAGGAAGAATGGCGGGCTTTGAATCTTTTTTTCTCCTCTCCCCTCGCGGGAGAGGGTAGGGTGAGGGGGGCTGAACCCCTTCAAGGGGCTTTTTTCACCCCCACCCTACCCTCCCCCGTCAAGGGGGAGGAATAAAAAAACAGCAGCATCCGCCCTCTGCGAAATAAGAAAAAGGGAGGGCAGAGCCCTCCCTTTTTCAACAAAGCCATTCAATGCCAAGCTATCCTTAAATCAAGGAGCTGCCGGGGTGATTGAACCGTTGTAATCGATGATGGCAACGCTCGTCGTTAGGCCCCATGGGCCACCGGTTATCGTGATGGTACCGGACGATTGCGTCATATTGGTCGTAGCGGTTACCTGTGCGGACGGAGTATAGCCGGCGGTCGCCAAGTTCGCGATGGTAGGCGTTGTAATGGTCGGGTTATCAATGAGAAACGCCTGTGCGGCAGTGTATGCGTTCTTTGCGTCCGCGTTAAGCATCGCGACGTAGCCTCTCTTCCTGTACTGTGAGAACTGCGGGATAGCGATTGCCGCCAAAATAGCGATGATGGCGACGACTATCAGAAGTTCGACCAGCGTGAAGCCCTCTTCCTTGCCCTGAAGCCTTGACAAAGACTTTCCCATAATCATTTTGCTTCTCCTTTCCCATATTAGGGTTTTACTGCTTCTCCGGATCAATTCCGGTTTTTCAACTCGCTCTTGATATAAATATATACGCAAGCCTCATGCCAAAGCATAATATATATGTAAAACAGTATGTTAGCTGTAGAGCCATGGCTTATTACTGTGTTCAAAAACAATTTTTTGCCTTGAAGTGACATTTTTTGTCACAACATGGCGCGTTAGAGTTCATATATTGTCATTCCCGAAGCGGGGGACATGCGAGGGCAGGCCCCGAATGTCTGCTCCTACCGTCATCCCCGAATAGCCTGCCCTCGAATATTTCTATCGGGGGTCTCTATCGGGGATATATCGTTTTGCCGAAATTAGATGCTTTGATGCCCCTACCGGATGCTTTGATGCCCCTACCGGATGCTTTGATGCCCCTACCGGATGCTTTGATGCCCCTACCAGATTCCCGATAAAAATCCTCGGGAATGACAATAGCGGGGGGTCTGAAGCGGGGGATGACGGCCTGTGCGGCAGGTCAATCCCCGTCGTCGGATATTCCGTATTTGCTCAGTTTGTATCTGATTGACCTGAATGAGAGTCCGAGAAGCTCCGCGGCCTTTTTCCTTATGCCGCCTGACTTCTTGAGCGCGTCGATTATGATGGCCTTTTCAAAATCTTCAACTGTTTTTTCAAGGTCAATGCCTCCGGGGGGAACGGTCTTCAGATTGACGGGCATATCCATGTTGTTGATTAGATAGTCGGGCAGGCTTGCGGGCGTAATGACGCCGGACGCCTCCAGCGCGATAGCGCGTTCAATGATATTTTCAAGTTCGCGGACGTTGCCGGAATAATCATGGTCGACAAGGAGACGAAGAGCGTCCTCGGATATCCGCTTTATCTCCTTGCCGTGCGCGGCGCAGTATTTTTCCACAAAATGCGCGGCAATCAGCGGGATGTCCTCCTTTCTTTTCCTCAGGGGCGGCATATCTATCCTGATGACGTTCAATCTGTAAAAAAGATCTTCCCTGAACTTGCCGGCCTTGACTTCCTTCTCGACGTCCTTGTTGGACGCCGCTATGAGCCTTAGGTCAACCGGTATGTCCGCCGTCCCTCCGACGCGCCTTACGACCCTCTCCTGGATGAAACGCAGGAGCTTTACCTGCAGATGGAGCGGCAGTTCCGTTATCTCGTCAAGAAAAAGCGTTCCTCCGCCGGCCTGTTCGGCCAGACCTTCCCTGCTCGACACCGCGCCGGTAAAGGCGCCCTTTTGATGACCGAAGAGCTCGCTCTCAAGGAGGTTTTCAGGAATTGCGCCGCAGTTTACCGCCACGAATGGGCTGTCCTTCCTGCCGCTCTCGTAATGTATGGCGCGCGCGGCAAGCTCTTTACCGGTGCCGCTCTCTCCGGTTATAAAGACGTTGGCGCTGGTCTTCACCACGCTCATGATGAGACTGTAAACATCGGCCATTGACTGAGAGGTCCCGATGAAGTTGGCAAAGCCCAACTTTGACTTAAGGTCGCGCTTTAATGCCTGGTTTTCCCTCTTAAGCCGCCTGAAGCCGATGGCGTTCTTTATGTTGAGCCTTATCTCCTCGACCTTGAACGGCTTTGTGAAATAATCATAGGCGCCGGCCTTCATGGCCTCTATGGCGGTGTCGACGGACGCATACGCGGTTATCATGATCACCGGCAGCTCCGGCTCCGCCTCCTTCAGCGCCTTCAGGAACTCAAGCCCTCCCATGTCCGGCATCTTTATGTCCGAGATGACGATGTCGGCCCGCCCGCCGGAGCAGTATTCAAGCGCCGCGCGCGCCGAGGCGAATGTCTTTGCCTCATAGCCTTCTTTCCTGAGCATTATCTCAAAAAAGTCGCGCATATCCTTTTCATCGTCTACAACTACTATTTTTTCTTTTGAAATCATGTCATTCCCGCGCCTGTTGTGAAAATTAACCGTCAATCTCCGGCAAGCGCCTTTTCCGGCGCAAGCGGCAGAAGCACCGTGAAGACGGCGCCCTTTCCAGCCGTGCTTTTTACCTCTATGTCACCGCCGTGGCTCTGCGCCACCCTGTGGGCTATCGCAAGGCCGAGCCCGGTGCCGGAATCTTTTGTTGAAAAAAACGGGTCGAATATCCTCTCTATGTTTTCCGGCGCGATACCGCAGCCGGTATCCTCGATCTGTATCTCTGCGAATGTATCGCCGCTGGCCGCCGCGTCCGCCCTCTGAGAGGGCTCGACATCCTTGCGCCCGGCATGGAGGCTGCCGCGCCTGAATGAGGAGCTTACGGTCATGCGCCCTTTTCGCCCCTTGAAGGGGTTTGACCCCCTGAGGGGGCTTGACCCCATCGCGTGCGCCGAATTCAGGAGAAGGTTCCAGAAAATCTGGCCTATCTGCCGGGCGTCGCCTGAAACGAATATGCCGCCTTCTACGCGGCTTATTATCTCTATTCCCTCTACTTCGGCGGAATTCCTGAAAAGCTTTACGGTTTCATTCACAAGATCGCTTAGATTTATGCGGTCCATCTTCTCCCGGGCCGGCCTTGCAAAAACGAGAAAATCGGCGATAAGCGCGTTAAGGCGCTCTGTCTCCCTGATGATTATGTCCATAAGCCGCAGATCCTCGTCCCGAAGCTTCAAATCCTCCTTGAGCACCTGTATGGAGCCGCTGATGGAGGCCAGGGGATTACGCACCTCGTGCGCTATGCCCACGGAAAGCTCTCCAAGGGCCTTCAACCTGTCCGCCCTTCTGAGCTGTTCTTCAATGTTCTTGAGTTTGGTAAGATCCTGGAAAATTACGATAGCCGCGGCCTCGAAGTCCGAAGCAACGGCTTTTCCCCCGTATAAAAAATCCATGACCCCGGCGGCAGCGGATCCGCCGTCATAGCCCTTTGAGATGGTAAACCCTATAAAAACCTCCACGCCGTCAGGCCTTGTGAACATCCGCTCAAGCCTTATGTCCGGCTCCGCTGTAACGGGGTCAAGCCCCCTCAGGGGGCTGCCTGTCATGAGGCCGGGGAATATCTCGTTAACGTTCCTGTAGTAGACGTCTCTTAACGGATATCCCGTGATGGCCTGGGCGGCCCTGTTGAACGACGTAATGCGCATCACGGCGTCAAGCGTCATTATGCCGCTTGTGATGTGCTCGAATATATGCCGCGAAAGCCTCTCCAACCTCTCAAGGTCAACCCCTTTCTCATGCAGTTCCTTCTCAACGCGCTCAGTCCTCTCGGCCAGATAACCGGTGAGATAACCCACGACGAAAAAGGCAAGGATGTTGGTTGAAGCCCTGGTGACCACGTCCTGCCACTCAAAGGTCACCGGTATCCAGAAAACTTTATATTTCACCGGCAACATGCCGTAGAAGTCCAAATCCACCAGAACGCCGTAGGCCGCGCTCGCAAGGGAGGCGGCCACAAGCCCTCCGGTCCTGTTAAGAAGGAGCGATGAACCCATGACCGACAGGAAATAAAGTATGGTCAGATAGCTTTCTATACCGCCTGACACGTAGACGATAACGGTGACAAGCGCTATATCGACGACTACCTGGGCGTAGGTGAAGACCCTGAGATTGTTCGTCCAGCTAAGGGCCTTTGCGTAGAATATGGTCAGGAGGCTGATGACTACGACGATGGCGTATATGGGATAGTACGCCGGATGCGCGAGGGAACTGTCCTTGATCTGGAACCATGTGGTGATTCCAAGGAATGTCAGCGCAAGGACTACCCTGAAGACCATCATGGCCAGGAGGCGGGCCCTGAGGGGCTCTTGTTGGTATCCTTGGTTTTTCATCTGGATTGACTGTTGCCATGCGCCCTGCGCCGCTTTCCGCGGCGCGTGCGTCAGCCGCCTGCCGCGCCGGCGAGGGCGAATATCGGAAGATACAGCGCGATGACGAGTCCGCCGACGACCACTCCCAGGAAGGCCATCAGCATCGGCTCGATAAGCGCGGTAAGCGAGTCAACCGCGGTGTCGACTTCCTCCTCGTAGAAATCGGCGATCTTCGTGAGCATTGTGTCAAGCGCTCCCGTGGACTCTCCGACGGCGATCATCTGCGTGACCATGCCCGGGAAAACCCTGGTCTCTATAAGAGGCTCGGCAAGAGTTTTTCCCTCCGAAAGGCTTTTACGCGCCTTGACGATGGCTTCTTCAATTATAACGTTGCCCGACGTCTTTGAGACTATGTCAAGTCCCTCAAGTATGGGCACGCCGCTTGAAATCATCGTCCCGAGCGTCCGGGTGAATCTTGCGACGGCGGTCTTCCTTATCAGGTCTCCCATAACGGGCACTTTAAGAAATATCTTGTCCATCACATAACGTCCCTTCTTTGTCGTGTAAATCTTCTTGAGGGCGAAGATAGCGGCGCCTATGCCGAGTATTATCGCCCACCATGCCTTTTTCATGAAGTTGGAGAGGTTGACGACTAACTGCGTCGGCGCGGGCAGCGCCTTGCCGAAACTCTCGAACATGCCCTGGAATATCGGAACGACGAAAAGGAGCAGACCCGTGACGATTACAAAGGATATGCAAATGACCGCCGTGGGGTAGGTCATGGCGCTCTTTATCTTGCCCTTCAATTTTTCGGATTTTTCCATGAACTGGGACAGCCTGTTCAATATGGTGTCCAGTATGCCTCCGACCTCTCCGGCGGCGATCAGGTTTACATAGAGGTTGTCGAATACCTTGGGATGCTTGCGCAGGGCGTCCGCGAAGGTCGAACCGCCCTCGACGGAGTTCTTTACGTTCAAGAGCACCCTCTTGAACTCAGGGTTGTCCTGCTGACTGCCAAGTATGTCAAGGCACTGCACGAGAGGCAGGCCCGCGTCTATCATCGTTGCGAACTGACGGGAAAAAACAACAATTTCCTTGATCTTTACGGAGGGGCCGAAACCCGGTATCTGTATGTTGTTTATGTCAAAGCCCGACTTCTGTCCGATTGAAATCGGGACTATGCCCTGGCGGCGGAGCGTCGCGGTGGCCTGAGCGATATTTGCGGCTTCTATCTCCCTTTTCTCATCGCCGCCCGGCCCTTTCATGGAATATGCAAATATTGGCATATATCATCCTTTTAAAAAAACAGATGGTATCAGGCATCTAACGGACTGCTGAAAAAGCCTCGTGTGTTTTTAATCTGTCATCCCCGAATGTATCTATACGGGGATCTAAATCAAAAGCCAAACCCAGATTCCCGATTAAGGCATTCGGGAATGACACATGAAAAAACCTCCCTTTCCAGCCCGGCGGCGAGTTATCTTGCCGCAGGCCCGCCCGGCCTCGTAACGCCGGCGTTGGCGAGCATCTGCTTCATTTCCTCTAATTCCGGGCTTCTTCCCATGGCCTCATCAAGGCTGATAAGCCTCCTGGTGTAGAGGCTTATCAGGGACTGGTTCATGGTCTGCATCCCGAACTTGGTCTGGCCGACCTGCATCTGGGAATATACCTGATGCACCTTGTCTTCCCTTATGAGGTTCCTTATGGCCGCATTGGGTATCATGATCTCAAGCGCCGCCACCCTGCCCTTTCCGTCGGCCTTTGGGATAAGGAGCTGCGAGATGACGCCCTCAAGCACGAAGGAAAGCTGCGCCCTTACCTGCGGCTGCTGGCTTGCCGAAAAGACGTCTATGATCCTGTTAATGGTCTGCACGCATGAGTTGGTGTGAAGCGTGGCGAAACACAGATGGCCGGTTTCAGCTATGGTCAGCGCCGTCTCGATGGTGTCCGCGTCGCGGAGCTCTCCGAGCAGGACGACGTCCGGATCCTGACGCAGGACATATTTAAGCGCCTTTTTGAACGCGTGCGTGTCGTAGCCGACCTCCCTCTGGTTAACGAGGGCCGTCTTTGACGCGTGCAGATATTCTATGGGGTCTTCAATGGTTATGATGTGCTCAGGCCGTTCGGTGTTTATCTTGTCTATCATCGAGGCAAGGGTCGTTGACTTGCCGCTTCCCGTCGGCCCGGTGACAAGGACAAGACCTCTGGGCTTTTTGCACAGTTCTTCGATGACGGGAGGAAGGCCCAGTTCCTGGAAGGACATTATCTTGAACGGTATTGTCCTGAACACCGCGGCTACCGTGCCCCTTTGGACAAAGAGGTTGCCCCTGAACCTCGACAGGCCTTTGAGTCCGAAGGAAAAATCGAGTTCGTTTTCCTCCTCGAACTTATGCTTCTGAACGTCGGTCAGGATGGCGTAGCAGACCTGCTTCGTCTCAGGCCCGGTCAGCACCGATGTGCCCTTTACCGGCATGAGCTTTCCGTTCACCCTTATCCTCGGCGGTGAACCGCTCGACATATGCAGGTCTGATCCGCCAAGGTCTATCATTATCCTCAAAAGCTCTTGCAGATTATACGACTGTGCGACGCCCTCAACCATACACTCTCCAATATTGCCGTTTAGCAGGCTGCTGAAAAAGCCTCATCTACTGCGTTGTCTTCGTCGCTCGGAACGAACGGCGTGCCCAAAAGCACGCCTCATTCCTCGTTCCTCGACGCCTTGTTTCTGGCTGGGTTCCCATTGCGTCTTTATTATTGCAATGGGAAGATTTGAGCAGCCTGCGCGAGCATATTAGTTTTTCAGCGTCCTGTTAGACCGTGCCGCCGCGCGCCTTAAAAAACCGGACTGGCCGGCAACGCCGCAGCTTACGGCATGTTGTTATTATATCTTATATTAATGGAATATGTTTCTGTTAGGACGAAAATCACAAAAATCCATTCAGCGCCTATGCGGCGCGCAAAAAGCGCCGGCGCCTTTAATCGGCCATCGTCACCCTCATGACTTCCTCGATACTGGTCACACCCTCATGCACCTTTTGTATGCCGCTCATACGCAGGGACTTCATGCCCTCTTTGATGGCAAGCCTCTTGATCTCGGTGGAGGATGCCCCTTGAAGGACCAATTCCTTAAGCGCGTCCGTAAACGGCATGACCTCATAGAGCGCGATCCTTCCCTTGTAGCCGCTCCCGCCGCAAGTGGCGCAGCCGGCGCCCTTGCAGACCTTAATCTTCTTGGCCTCTTCGCTGGTCAATCCCATGTTCATTATCACCTCGATTGGCACATCTATCTCATGCTTGCAATCCTTGCATACCTTGCGCGCAAGCCTCTGCGCGAGGATGAGGTTTGACGCGGAGGAAACGAGGAATGGCTCGATGCCCATGTTGAGAAGCCTGTTGACGGTTGACGGCGCGTCATTCGTGTGAAGGGTGGAAAGCACCATGTGGCCCGTAAGCGCGGCCTTGATGGCTATTTCAGCGGTTTCAAAGTCCCTTATTTCTCCGACCATGATGACGTCAGGGTCCTGCCTGAGAAAGCTCCTCAGGGCCGCCGCGAAGTTAAGGCCGATGTCATCATGCATCTGGCACTGGTTGATGCCCATGAGGTTGAACTCGACAGGGTCTTCAGCGGTCGAGATATTTTCAGTTATCTTGTTCAATTCGGAGAGCGCGGAATAAAGCGTCGTCGTCTTGCCGCTGCCCGTCGGCCCAGTGACGAGCACTATGCCCCAGGGTTTGTGGATGGCGTGCATGAAGTCATCGAGCGCCTTTTGTTCAAAGCCCAGCTTGGTCATGTCGAGCTGGAGGTTGCCCTTGTCAAGCAGCCTCATGCAGACCTTCTCGCCGAAAAGGGTGGGCAGGATGGACACGCGGTAGTCCATCTCCTTGTTCTTGGCGAGCTTGAGCTTGATCCTTCCATCCTGCGGGAGACGCCTTTCCGCGATGTCCAGCTGGCTCATGATCTTGATCCTTGAGACAATCGCGTTCCTGAGCTTCATCGGGGGCTTCATGACTTCCGAAAGGACTCCGTCGACCCTGTATCTCACGCGGAAACTCTTTTCATACGGCTCTATGTGGATATCGCTTGCGCCTCTTTTGATGGCGTCGGTGAGGATGAGGTTGACGAGCTTGACGACAGGGGCTTCTTCCACGGCCTTCTTGAGGTCGGCGACGTCCACCTCGTCCGATTCCTTTATTACTTCCATCTCCTCTTCGTCGAACTCGGTGAGCATGCCCTCAAGGCCGGCCTCAGGCGATTCGTAATGCTTCTCGATGGCCGTCTTTATCGCGGCATCGGAGGCGACGACGGGCTCTACGTTGTAGCCCGTGAGGAATTTTATATCGTCAATGGCGAAGATGTTCGACGGATCGGCCATGGCAAGCACGAGCGTAGCCCCTGTCCTGCTTACAGGAAGCACCTGATACTTCTGAGCGACGTCTTCTGGGATCAGCTTTACGACCTCAGGGTCAATTTCCTGCGCCGCGAGATCGATAGTGGGGATGCCATACTGCTTGCTTAAAAAAGAGGTGAGGTCTTTTTCTGTAATGAAAGCGAGCTTTGTAAGATTGTAGCCAAGCCTTCCGCCCCCGGTCTTTTGCTCGTCAATCGCCTTATGGAGCTGTTCTGTCGTAATGAGTTTTGCCCTGATTAATAATTCGCCGATTCTCTCTGCCATCGTTTACCCGTTTAAAGTGACATTTTTTGTCTCAACCTGAATATCTTATAAAAAATATAATCTTATGTCAAGGCAAATACCCGCCCGCTTTCCGTAAAGCTGCATCAAAAACATATGCCGTCATAAAAACAGGCCATGCCTGAAAGCCGCGAGTTCAATATAAAGTTTCATAACTACATGCCAGCTATCCGACCCATGCAAGCTCCAGCCTGCCGCTCCACCGTGCCTTAAGGATTTCCTTTATGCACGAAGGCGCAGGGCCGAATATCTCAGGGCTGGCCGCGGCGAACCTTTGCGCCTCTTCACGCGCCGCCTTGACCAGGGCAAGGTCGCCGAGCGCGCCGGCGTTCCTGAAGTCCGGCAGTCCCGACTGCCTTCGCCCGAGGAAGTCCCCCGGCCCGCGCATCCTGAGGTCTTCCTCGGCTATCTTAAAACCGTCACCGGTGGTCTCCATTACCCTTAGACGCCTGTATGTGTCCTCTGAACCGGTCCACGCGGCAAGGAGCAGGCATTGGGACTTCTTGGCGCTCCTTCCGACCCTGCCCCTTAACTGGTGAAGCTGCGAGAGACCGAATCTCTCGGCATGTTCGATGAGAATGACCGTGGCGTCCTTCACGTCGACGCCGACCTCTATGACCGTCGTGGCGGCAAGGACGTCTATCTTCCCGTCCTTAAATGCCCTCATCACGGCCTCCTTCTCACCGGCCTTCATCCGCCCGTGAAGAAGCCCTACTTTGAACCCGCCAAAAACCTCTTTTTGCAGATGCTCCTTCATGCTCACTGCGTCTTTAAGGCTCAGCTCGACGCTCTCCTCGACAAGCGGATAGACGATGTATGCCTGGTTGCCGGCCTTTAGCTCCGCAAGTATCGCCGCGTACGCCGAGGCCCTGTCCTTTTCACGCAGTAAGCGCGTCTTCACCGGGTGCCTGCCCGGAGGAAGCTCGTCAATGACCGACACGTCGAGGTCGCCGAACACGGTCATGGCAAGCGTCCTCGGTATGGGCGTGGCCGTCATGATGAGCACGTCCGGCGATGCGCCTTCATTGGCCGGGCAGGCCCCCGCTTTAGACATGCGAGGGCAGGCTTTTTTCCTGAGGAGCGCCCTTTGCTCCACGCCGAAACGGTGCTGTTCGTCTATTATGACTATGCCGAGGCAGCGGAACTCCACCGCCTTTTGAAAAAGGGCGTGAGTCCCTATGACGATGTCCACGCCGCCGCCTTTTATCTCGGCAAGCGCCCTTGCCTTCTCCTTCTTCGTAAGCGAGCCGGTCAAAAGGACGCATCTGATGCCGAGGGCTTCGGCGTAGAGGTGCATGCCGATGTAGTGCTGCTCGGAGAGTATCTCCGTGGGCGACATTATCGCGGCCTGATAGCCGGCCTCCACCGCGCCGAGGGCCGCGATGAAGCTGACGATTGTCTTGCCGGAGCCGACGTCTCCCTGAACGAGCCTGTTCATGGGGCAGGAGGCCTCCATGTCCTTTTTTATTTCCGCAAGCACGGCCTCCTGCGCGTTCGTCAGCTTGAAAGGCAGCAGTCCGCGCAGTTTTTTTTCAAGAGACCGGCCGCCTTCAGGCGTCTTGAAACTCAGCCCCTTTTCGCCTTTTATACCGGCCTTTTTCAGCGCGAGGGCGACCTCAAGGAGAAAGAGCTCGTCGAACGCGAGGCTTCTGCGCATACGGGACGAAGTGACCCCGCCCGGCGGGCCGCCCCCGCTCAGCGGGCCGGATACGCACGGCAGGATGCAGTGCGCCTCTTTGAACGCCGCGCTTACCGAAGCAAGGCCGAACCGCCTTCTCGCCTCAGCCGGGACGCCGGACGGCGCGCAGTCGGCGTATGCCTCGACAACGGCCCTGACTATCTTCCTCACGGTCTTTTGATGTAAGTTCTCGACCTGCGAATAGACCGGAACGGCGCCGCCGCTGCTTTGCGCCTGCCCCAGCACGTTTAAAGCGGGGGGCGACATATCCTCGCCTTCGTCAAGGAGTTCCACGTCCGGGTGTATCATCTCAAACTGCCGACCGAAGGCCGATACCGCGCCGAACAGCATAAGCCTCTGGCCGGTCTTATACCTTTTCATGTAAACGGATTTATAGTGGAACCACTTGAGCTTCAATATCCCCGTGCCGTCAGCCACGGCCATCTCAAAGACCCGCCTTCTGCCGTAAAAGACCTCGCCAAGGGCCAAGACCGTGCCGGATGCAGACTGTGCGCCGCCGGGGACAAGCTCCTTTATCATTTTTATCTTTGACCTGTCTTCGTAGCGTATCGGCAGGAAGTAAAGGACGTCCTCGACGGTTGTCAGCCCCTTTTTGGCAAGACGCCCGGAAAGCTTCGGGCCTATGCCCTTGCAGAATTCAAGGGGTGTGTTGAGCTTTTCAAGCATTCCCCTGACCTCTTCATGGGTAAGCTCAGGCTCAGATGACCCTTTCCTTTTATCCTCCCCCCCCGTGGGGGAGGGCCGGGTGGGTGGGTTTATTAAGGGAATTTCATGCGGTATATCAGATAGCGGCAGATCCTGCGCATCGGAGATGAGAATGGCAATGGTTTTTTGAATGGCCTCTTTTTTCCTGTCAGCGCTGAGGCCGTCAAAGCCGCTGAAAAGGTCTTTTATTTCGATGAATTTAGCGGACTGTCCGTCTATGCCTGCGGCGTCGAGGCACAGGCGCGTGACGAGCCGCTCAAGCCCCTTTACGGCGTGAAGGCGGGCGAAGTTGTCCTTTGACGCGAACCTGAGAGGTTTTAATATCGCCTCGATTATGCCGGTGAGGGTCTGGTTCTGCATATCTGCCGTTTCATTGATTTGCGGCCACGGTCACCCAGCACCACTTTCCGATACCGGTATTTGTGTTTGATAAATACACTGATGACGGAAAGTGGTGCTGGGTCATCTCTTTGAAAATTCCGCGTGATACTCCTGTATGGTCTTCACGCCAAGGCTGCCCTTTAAAAGCGCCTTGATGCCCTGCGCCGCCGCCTTCGCTCCGGCAACGGTCGTGAAATAAGGCAGTCCGTGCTCAAGGGAAGTCCTCCTGATGTAATAGGAATCTGCCACGCTTTTCGCGCCCAGCGAGGTATTGACGACCATCGCGACTTCGCCGCTCTTTATCCTGTCAACGATATTGGGACGGCCTTCGGTCAACTTTAATATGCGCTCGGCGCGGATGCCTCTGTCATTGAGATACGCCGCCGTATTTGCCGTGGCGATGATGCTGAAACCCATATTGAGAAGCTCCCTGGCGGTATCGGCGACGTGGGGCTTGTCGTCGTTCCTGACGCTTATAAAGACCATTCCCGAAAGGGGCAGCGTGTTTCCGGCGGCAATCTGCGCCTTTGCAAAGGCGGCGCCAAAGTCCGCGCCAAGGCCCATGACCTCGCCGGTGGACTTCATCTCAGGGCCGAGCAATGTATCGACGCCGGGGAACTTTATGAACGGGAATACAGCCTCTTTGACCGATGTATACGAGGGTTTGACCTCCTCGGTGAAACCGAGTTCTTCAAGCGTCATGCCGGCCATGAGTTTTGCGGCTAATTTGGCAAGCGGCCTGCCTATGGCCTTGCTCACGAACGGAATGGTGCGCGACGCGCGCGGGTTTACTTCGAGCACATACGCTACGGAGTCCTTTACCGCGAACTGCACGTTCATGAGGCCGACGACGCCGAGCTCCTTTGCCATGAGCTTTGTCTGCGCCCGTATATCGTCAAGTATCGCGGCGTCGAGCGAATACGGCGGCAACGAGCAGGCCGAATCGCCGGAATGGACGCCCGCTTCTTCGATATGCTCCATGATGCCGCCGATGACGGTCATGGATCCGTCGCTTATGCAGTCAACGTCCACTTCGACGGCGTTTTGCAAAAACCTGTCTATGAGCACCGGATGCTCAGGCGAGGCGGCGACCGCCCTCGTCATGTAATCCATAAGCCCGGCCTCGTCATAGACCGTTTCCATGGCCCTGCCTCCAAGGACATAAGACGGACGCACCATGACAGGGTAGCCGATATGCCCTGCTATCTTTACCGCCTCGCCAACCGCCCGCGCCATGCCGCTTGCCGGCCTTTTAAGGCCAAGCCTTTCAAGGAGCTTGTCGAAACGCTCCCTGTCCTCGGCCATGTCAATGGAATCCGACGACGTGCCGAGTATCCTGACCCCGGCCTTTTCAAGCGGCACCGAGAGCTTCAGCGGCGTCTGCCCGCCAAGCTGAACGATAACGCCGTAGGGCCTTTCTTTTTCTATTATCGCCATGACGTCTTCAAAGGTCAGCGGCTCAAAATAGAGCCTGTCCGACGTGTCATAGTCCGTCGAAACGGTCTCAGGGTTGCAGTTTACCATGATGCTCTCAAAGCCCTCTTCGCGCAGGGCAAACGAGGCGTGTACGCAGCAGTAGTCGAACTCTATGCCCTGCCCTATCCTGTTGGGGCCGCTTCCGAGGATAATTACCTTTTTCTTCGCTGTGGGGTTTGCCTCGCAGGCAGGCACCTTTTCGCTTGCCCCCGCATGTCCCAAGCGGGGGTCCGCTATATTGTAAAAAGGCCTTTCGTATGTGGAATAAAGATACGGCGTAAATGCCTCGAACTCCGCGGCGCAGGTGTCTACTGTCTTAAAGACCGGCACGATGCCCGCGTCTTTGGCTGTCTTCATGAGGTCAGCTACGCTCTGTCCGGTAAGCGTTGAGAGCGTCTTAAATGAAAAGCCGCATTCCTTGACCTTTCTTAAAAGCTCGGCTGACAGACCGCCTGTCCCCGATAAAAGTCCTCGGGAATGACTCTTTTGAAAGCTATTAACCTGCCAGAAGACGCCCTCCTCAAGCTGGACTATCTCGCGTATATTATTTAAAAACCATCTGTCTATCCGCGTCAGCTCGTATATCTCGTCAACGGCCAGCCCGGCGCGAATGGCCTCCGCGATATACCACGCCCTCTCCGGCGCGGGCAGCTTAAGGCGCGTCTTTATAAGGTCAAGCTCCGCTGCCGTCGGCCTGAAGAGGATCGCCTTTCTTTCCGGCCGTATCATCTTTTCAAAACCATAACTGCCTGTCTCAAGGGAGCGCAGGGCCTTGTTCATCGCCTCCTTGAACGTCCTGCCCATTGACATGGCCTCGCCCACGGACTTCATCTGGATGGTCAACGCCGGGTCTGCCTTCGGGAACTTCTCAAAGGCAAAGCGCGGCACCTTCACGACCACGTAGTCTATCGTCGGCTCAAAGCATGCCGGAGTCATCTTCGTGATGTCGTTTGGTATCTCGTCAAGCGTATAGCCCACGGCGAGTTTGGCGGCCATCTTGGCTATAGGGAAGCCCGTGGCCTTGCTCGCAAGGGCGGAAGAGCGCGACACGCGGGGGTTCATCTCGATGACGCATATCCTGCCGTTATCCGGGTTCACGGAGAACTGTATATTTGAACCGCCCGTGTCAACGCCTATCTCGCGGATTATCTTTATGGCCGCGTCCCGCATTACCTGGTATTCCTTGTCGGTAAGCGTCTGCGCCGGGGCGACTGTGATGGAATCCCCGGTGTGAACGCCCATCGGGTCGAAGTTTTCTATTGAACAGATAATGACGACGTTGTCGTTTCTATCGCGCATGACCTCAAGCTCGAACTCCTTCCATCCGATGACAGACTCCTCGACAAGTATCTCGGACACGGGCGAGCATTCAAGGCCGTAGCGCGCGAGCTTTTCATACTCTTCTTTATTATAAGCGATACCGCCGCCCGTGCCGCCAAGGGTGAATGACGAGCGTATGATGAGCGGATAGTCCATCCGCGAGGCAACTTCCATCGCCTTGTCAAATGTCTTCGCGCTGAAACTGCGCGGCACCTGCAGGCCTATCCTCTGCATGGCCTCCTTGAAAAGCTCCCTGTCCTCGGCCTTTTTTATGGCGGGAATCTTCGCGCCGATCATCTCAACGCCGTACTTCTCAAGCACGCCGCTCTCGGCAAGCTTCACCGACACGTTGAGCGCCGTCTGTCCGCCCATCGTGGGGAGCAGCGCGTCCGGCCGCTCGCGCTCGATAATCTTTTCAACCATCTCCGGCGTGATAGGCTCAATGTAAGTCCTGTCCGCCAGCGTCGGGTCCGTCATGATGGTAGCGGGGTTGGAATTAACGAGTATCACCTCGTAGCCGTCCTCCTTGAGCGCCTTGCACGCCTGCGTCCCAGAATAGTCAAACTCGCACCCCTGGCCAATTACTATGGGGCCGGAGCCGATGATAAGTATCTTCCTGATGTCAGTTCTTTTTGGCAATGAATTAACTCCGGTTATTTTTTCTTTTCCGAGTTCCGAGTATATCTTCTTTTTTTCTCCTCTCCCCTCGCGGGAGAGGGTAGGGTGAGGGGGTTGAACCCCTTCAAGGGGCAGTCGTTCACCCCCACCTTACCCTCCCCCGTCAAGGGGGAGGAATAAAAAAAGGCAAACTTCTAAATTATTAATGTTTCGGTGTGTCCTCACAACAAAACAGGTTAATCAAAAAAGCTTATGTTTCGGCGTGAGGACACGCCGAACCATCAGGATTTAGTATAATTTGTCTTCACTCTTTCCGTAACGTGCTATCCAAGTTAAATAGTCAACGCCCAAATTTGTAATATGATAATTGTTGTCCTTAACCGTCAAAAGAGACCATGAAAATAAAAAAGACAGATATTGTTCCAAACTCCATTTTTCAAATGTCGCAGGGTATATCTTCTTTGTGTTTTCGAAATGTGCTACGATAAACTCTTGCGGTTTTCCTTGACCAGCGACTTCGTTTAATTTTTTTAATAAGAAAATTTGACTGCCAAAAATAACAGAATGGGTTTGCTCAAATTTAAGGAATAATTGTGTTGCGGCAAGATGCTTTATAAGAACTACGACGGTGTCACCGTTCGTTTCCAAACCTTTCGACGTCAACTCTGTCTTAATCCTTTCTTCTATATCGCGTATCATGACTGAATCACCTGCTGCTAATAACAGCTCCTGAACAAACTCCTTCTTTTGTTCCTCTCGTTGAATTTCTGGCGTTGGTGCAACTTTCACACCACTTTTGTCAATTGACGTCACACGAGAAATAAGTCCATTCAGAGCCTTGCGAAATATAATAATAAAAAAAGCAGCGAACACTAAAGTTACATGCGGCCAACCAATATCATTCATACCTTTTTCTCCTTATACCACTAACGACCAAGCTCCATTTTTTATAAACTTGGCATTGTTCTATCCGTCACAATCCGCCTCTAAAGCAACTACTGCATGATTTTATTGATGCCCCCTCTCCATCATATCCACGAACCTCTTGAACAGATACTGCGAATCGTGCGGGCCCGGGGAGGCTTCGGGATGGTACTGGACTGAGAAGATAGGAAGCTCCGTGTGCTCAAGGCCCTCGACCGTTTGGTCGTTCAGGTTTACGTGCGTAATCCTGGCCGCGCCTTTAAGCGACGCCATATCAACGGCAAAGCCGTGGTTCTGGGCTGTTATCTCGACCTTGCCGGTCTTTAAGTCCTTTACAGGCTGGTTTGCGCCGCGATGGCCGAACTTCAATTTAAAGGTCTTTCCGCCGAGCGCGAGTGAAAGTATCTGATGGCCGAGGCAGATGCCGAATATGGGTTTTCTGCCGATGAATTTTTTAATGGTCTCTTTGGCGTAAGGCACTGCGTCCGGGTCGCCGGGGCCGTTTGAAAGGAATATGCCGTCAGGGTTCAGGTCAAGTATCATCTCTGCCGGGGCGTGCGCTGGCACGACGGTCACGTCGCATCCGGCGGCAGTCAGGTTTCTGAGGATATTCCTCTTTATACCGAAGTCGTAGGCAATGACCTTATATCTTTTGCCTTCCTCAGCGGCCTTGCCATAGCCCCTGTCAAGGCTCCACAGGCTTTCGCGCCATGAATAGGCTGCCCGGCAAGTGACTTCCTTAACAAGGTCTACTCCCACAAGGCCGCCGGCCTCGCGCGCCCTCTTGACAAGGTGAGCGGCGTCACTTTCAACGGTCGAGATAATGCTCATCATCGCGCCCTTGTCCCTGATAATCCTCGTAAGCGCCCTTGTATCTATGCCGTGGATGCCGACGATGTGGTGGCGCTGGAGGTAGCCCTGCAACGCCTCTGCCGAGCGCCACGAGCTTGGATAAAGGCACGGCTCCTTGACGATAAAACCCTGCACCCAGGGGCGCAGAGATTCTATGTCCTCCTGGTTTATTCCGTAGTTGCCCTGCTGGCTGTAGGTCATGACGACCGTCTGTCCCTTGTAGGACGGGTCAGTCAAGACCTCCTGATAGCCGGTCATGGCGGTGTTGAAGACTATCTCTCCAAGCGCCTCGCCCGCGGCGCCGAGGGACAAGCCCTCAAACACCGTTCCGTCGGCAAGGGCTAATATCGCCTTTTTCAAAATGCACCTCGCATGTCTTCTTTTTTCTGTCATCCCCGAATGCCTTTATCGGGGATCTAAATCAAAAGCCGAACATAGATTCCCGATTAAAACATCGGGAATGACAAAATTAAAAAATTACTCGGCTAAAAATACACGCTACGCCTCTTTCAAACAATCAAAAACGATCTTCCCGCCAACGATGGTCTTTACTATCTTTCCCTTCATCGCCTTTCCGGCGTAAGGCGTGTTTTTTGATTTGGATTTTAACGTTGACGGGTCAACCGTCCATTCAGCGTCAAGGTCGGCAATCGCGATATCCGCGCTCGCGCCAACCCTGAGCGTGCCTTTGTCAAGGGACATCACCTTTGACGGATTAAGCGACATTACCTTGACAAGTTCATTAAATGTCAAAACGCCCTCTTCGACAAGGCCGTAGACGAGCGAAAAGGCCGTCTCAAGGCCAACGATGCCGTTGGCGGCGCGGTCGAATTCAACGTCTTTTTCCATGACCGACTGCGGCGCGTGGTCTGTGGCCACTACGTCTATCGTGCCGTCTTTAAGGGCCTGCCGGAGGCAATCGACGTCAACCTTTGCGCGAAGCGGCGGGTTCATCTTCGCGTTCGTATCGTAGCCTGCCGCTGCCTCGTCGGTCAGCGTCAGATGGTGCGGCGTGGCCTCGGCGGTCACCGTCACGCCGGCCTTTTTCGCGCTGCGGATGAGCTCGACTGAGCCGCGCGTGCTCACGTGGGCGATGTGAAGACGCCCTTTGGTAAGCTCCGCAAGCCTTATGTCCCTTGCGATCACGGCCTCTTCAGCCGCGTTCGGGATGCCCTTCAGCCCGAGGCGCGTTGAGACGGCGCCTTCGTTCATCACGCCCTTTCCCGCAAGTTCCATGTCCTCGGCGTGGCTTATAATGGTCAGGTCGAGCGCCTTTGAGTATTCAAGCGCCCTTCTCATGAGGCCGCTTTTGACAATCGGCATGCCGTCGTCGGAAAGGGCGACACATCCGGCGTCCTTTAATTCAGCCGCCTCGGTGAGCCTTTCACCCTTTAAACCCACCGTGACAGCGCCGACTGGAAGCACGTTCACCAACGCGCCCTTTGCCTTGTTGACGATATAGCTCGTGACGGACTGGTTGTCGTTCACCGGCCTCGTGTTCGCCATGCACAGGATGGTCGTAAAGCCACCTGCGGCGGCTGCCTCAGCGCCGGTCTGTATCGTCTCTTTGTATTCAAAGCCCGGCTCGCGAAGGTGCGTGTGCAGGTCAACAAGGCCGGGCATGACGACGAGCCCTGCGGCGTCTATTATCTCAAGGCCTGGCGCGCCGGGGATAAGCTCGGTCTCGTCGTCCTTCGCGGCCTTGACCGACGCTATGCGGCCGCCCATGATGTATATGTTGCACAAGGCGTCAATGCCTGACGCCGGGTCGACGACACGGCCGCCTTTTATAACGAGTCTTTGCATTTTTCTTTATGTCTCCCTTATGTCTCTCTTGACGCGCCGAGCAGCAGGTAAAATATGGCCATCCTCACCGCTACTCCGTTCGTCACCTGGTCGAGTATCAGCGAATAGGGCCCGTCCGCGACGTCAGGGGATATCTCCACGCCCCTGTTTACCGGGCCGGGATGCAGTATTATCACGTCCTTTTTCGCCGTCCTGAGCTTGTCGGCGTCAAGGCCGTATAGCCTTGAATATTCCCTTGCCGACGGGAAAAACGCCTCGTCCTGCCGCTCAAGCTGAATCCTCAGCAT
Source organism: Deltaproteobacteria bacterium (assembly GCA_016234935.1). Taxonomy (GTDB): domain Bacteria; phylum Desulfobacterota; class GWC2-55-46; order GWC2-55-46; family GWC2-55-46; genus JACRNL01. The sequence continues at coordinate 43,310 of JACRNL010000009.1, forward strand.
CATTATCACGTCCGCGTCTTTAATCGCGTCCGTCATATTGGCGGCGGCACGGCAGCCCAATCTTTCAATCCCGGGCGGCATCATGGTCGGCGGCCCGGCCACCGTCACCGACGCGCCTAACTTCGTAAAGCCGTAGATATTAGACCTGGCGACCCTTGAATGCGCGATATCGCCGACAATGGCAAGCCTTACGCCTTCTATCCGTCCAAGCCTTTCCTTCACGGTAAGCAGATCAAGCAGCGCCTGACTTGGGTGCTCATGCGCGCCGTCCCCTGCGTTTATAACCGAGCACCCGACGTAGCGGGAGAGCATCTCCGGCGTGCCTGCGGATGAGTGGCGTATCACAATGGCGTCCGGCTTCATGGCCTCAAGGTTCCGGGCCGTGTCCTTCAAGGTCTCGCCCTTCACCGCGGAGCTCGACGCGATGGAGATGTTCACCGCGTCGGCGCTCATGCGCTTGGCGGCTATCTCAAACGACGTGCGCGTCCTTGTGGAAGGCTCGTAAAAGAGGTTGATGACTGTCTTGCCTCGAAGCGTAGGGACCTTTTTTATCTCCCTCGCGGATACCTCTTTGAACGACTCGGCGGTGGATAGGAGAAGCTCTATCTCATCAACAGTCAGGTTTTCTATGCCAAGAAGGTCTTTTCTCTTTGTTTTCATGATGTTATAGGTTTTCCTTCACAGCCTGCCATCGCATGTCTTTAGCGGGGGGCGGATTCAACCAGTACTTCGTTAACGCCGTCGGTCTCCTTTATGCGCACCTTCACGCCCTCCTTAACCGATGTCGGGATGTTTTTTCCGACGTAGTCGGCCTTTATGGGCAGCTCCCTGTGACCGCGGTCAACGAGCACGGCTAATTGGATGGACAGGGGCCTGCCGAAGTCCATGAGCGCGTTCATCCCGGCCCGTATCGTCCTTCCTGTAAAGAGCACGTCGTCAACCAGGATTATCTTCCTGTCATCTATGGAGATGGGAATATCCATCTTTTTAAGCGTCGGCTGCGTCTTTTTTATTGCAAGGTCGTCCCTGTAAAGCGTTGCGTCCACCGCGCCCACCGGTATGTCCGTGCCTTCTATCTCGTCTATTATCTTCTTAAGCCGCCGCGCCAGCTCGTAACCCCTCGTCGGTATGCCGAGGATGACGAGCCTTTCGCCGCCCCTGTTCCTTTCGATAATCTCATGGGCTATGCGCGAGAGCGCTCTTTCGATAGCCTTTTCGTCCATGACCACGTTCGTCTTCAAATTAAAACCTCATTTTACGGTAAATTTCCGGCTATCGGGCGGTCCGCCGGACAAAAAAAATACCTCAGCGCATTTGCAGCGCGGAGGTATGCCGTATCTCTTGCGACGTTGGTTTCAATTTGCCTCCCCTTCTCAATCTCTCCGGATTAAGTTAAAGGGTCTTTTTACAGTCTGGGTTGATAATCTCTTTTATACATGCCCTCGCATGTTTTAAACCAAGGGCGTCAGCGCAAACCGTATGGCCCCGGCTTAAGCGGAGCCTCCTCTGCGATATCAAAATATACGGTCTTTACATACAGGTTGTTTATATTTATGGTCTCGCTCCAGCTTATCTTAACGGAGATCGATTCCATGAACCTGGTTATAACTACTTCATCATGGCCGATTGGCACGGACCACGAATGCGCCTTCTTGAGTATAAGCTTTTCCACCTCTGCGTCGGAATACATGTGCGCGTTCTTCATGACGTCGTTTTTTACGTCGGTCTTAAGCAAATAGTAAGCAATAAACGGAGGCGCGGCCTTGGATGCGGCATATGCCGACGCGGCAAGAACCGCGAGCCAGAAGATTACGCCCAGCCTGGAAGCGCCCCGATTATTCGACGATATTTTATTCTTCAACATTTCCATAAAATATACAATGTCAGCGTCACGCAGTCAATGAGTTTCTTATCCTGCCGCGCGCTTGAGAGCGTCAGACCCAGAACTCTTCCTTCCTGTGAAGCTCCGGCAGCTTCGCGTTTATGTACTGCTCGACGTCCCTTGCCGTAGAAAGGTTCACGATATGCCTGCATATCTTCTTTGCCTCAGCGTAGTTCACGGAGCGCACGAGCCTCTTGACCTTGAGTATCGAATTGGCGTTCATGCTGAGCTGGTCTATGCCCAGGCCGATGAGGATGAGCGCGTACGCAGGCTCTCCAGCCATCTCGCCGCACACGCCGACGCTGACGCCCGCGGCCTGGGCCGCGTCGGCGACGCTCTTTATTATCCTCAGCACGGCCGGATGCATGGGCTCGTAGAGGTAGGCCACGTGCTCGTTCACCCGGTCTATGGCAAGGGTATATTGCAGCAGGTCGTTCGTGCCTATGGAGATGAAGTCCGCCTCCTTGCATATCAAATCCGCGATGATGGCCGCCGACGGTATCTCTATCATGGCGCCGACCTCGATGTTCGTGTCAAAGGGCTTGCCCTCGGCCTTCAATTCGGCCTTTGCCTCCTCGAGGATGGCCTTTGAAAGGCGCAGTTCGTCTATGCCGGAAATCATCGGAAACAAGACCTTCACCTTTCCCGTGGCGCTTGCCCTCAATATGCCCCTTAACTGGGTCTTGAAGATGTCCGTGTTTTTCAGGCAGAACCTTATGGCGCGAAGCCCGAGCGCCGGATTTATCTCCTCATTCTTGTCGCCCAAAAGGAGCTTGTCGCCCCCGACGTCGAGCGTCCGGATTATCGCCGGGTGCGGGGATATCTTCCTGACCACCTGCTTATAGGCCTGGAAGTGTTCATTCTCCGTCGGCAGCTGGGCCCTGTTCATAAAAAGGAACTCGGTCCTGTAAAGACCGACGCCCTCGCCGCCGTGCTCGGCGATGGACGTTATCTCGTCGGCCATCTCGATGTTGCCCATGAGGCGTATGCGCCTGCCGTCTTTTGTCTCGGAAGGGAGGTCTTTATAATGAAAAAGCTCCCTGCCATAGACCTTGTAGCGCTCCTGGCGCTTCATATAGACGTCTATGACGCTCTCGGAAGGGTTTATGATGACCGTGCCGGTGGTGCCGTCTATGATGACCGTGTCGCCGGTCTCGACGCTTCTGGTGATGCTCTCAAGCCCGACTATGGCCGGTATCTCAAGGGAACGGGCCATGATGGCCGTGTGCGACGTCGCGCCGCCAACGTCAGTTAAAAATGCCAGAACGGTTCCCTTGACCATCTGCGCCGTATCCGCAGGCGTGAGGTCGTGCGATACCACCACGGACGGCGCATTCAAGTCCGCCACGCTCTCGTGCCTTTTGCCCATGAGGTTCACGAGCACGCGGTTGACAATGTGCTCGATGTCAAAAGAACGGGATCTCAGATACTCGTCGTCGATTTTGCCGAAGAACTGCATCAAGTCTTTCAAGACCTTGCTGAGCGCCCATTCGGCGTTGACACGCTCTTGCCTGATGACCTTTATAGTGTCGTTGATGAGCATATCGTCTTTGAGGATCATCAGATGGGCGTCTATGATGCGTATATGCTCCTTGCCCCTGCCGTCGGCGGCGGCCTCGACCTTCTTTTTGATGCCTTTGAGCTGCTCCCTGGACTCCTTGAGCGCGTTTTTGAACCGCTCTATCTCGCCTTCTGTCTCAGAGGCCTTGAGGTAGCAAAAATGCGCGGGTTCAGGCATGCCCCTTTCGAGGATATATGCCTTGCCGATGACTATCCCCGGAGACACGCCCGTGCCCTTTAAAAGGGCGACCTGTTTTTTTTCTTCAGCCGTCATTTTTCACCCGATGGGCGCTTAATTATCTCCTCCCCCCTTGCGGGGGAAGGCAGGGTGGGGGCGCTTAATCAGCACTCTTCGCCGAACCCGTTGCCTACAAGCTCTCCGAGGGCGCTTACGGCCGCCTCAGAGTCTTCGCCTTCGGCCCGGACGTTTATCTCCACGCCCTGAGAGGCGGCCAGCATCAAAATGCCCATGATGCTCTTGCCGTTGACCTCCTGGCCGTTCTTCTCGACGAATATCTCGGAGTCGAACTTGTTGGCAAGCTGGACAAACTGGGCCGCGGCCCTCGCGTGCAGGCCGAACTTGTTCTTGATCGTAAATGCCTTTGTATGCGCCTGAGCCGTTTTTTCCATGGTCATTTCAGTCACGATGCAGTCCACCCTTGGCGCCTCAGCCGCTATTTTTCCCTTCATCCGCGCTTTTCGCTGGAAACAGGGCCGGTTCTTTTGCCGGGACATCCCTTATGTCAATAGCCACACCCAGAGCGGCGAATCTTTCCATTATATCCTCGTCCTGTTCGTCAACGATTACGCTCGGGGCTATCTTCCTGCCGTGTTCCACATGGTGTATGTTGCCGATGTTGAGCGCCTTGAACTTTACGCCATGCTCGTAAAACCTCATCGCGTCGGCAAGGCTTCCGAAAACAAGTATGACCCTGTCCCGGCCGTCGCCGTCTTTTTTTATTTTCAATACGGCGTCGTCTACCTTCAGCACCGTCACCTTGAGCTCTTCGCAGGCGCAGGCGCCCATTATCTCCCGCACAAGGCCGTTTGACGCGACCTCGTCCGACGCCACGATCAAGGCGTTGGCCTCGACATACGGCACCCAGGCGCAGATTATCTGCCCGTGCAGCAGCCTGTCGTCCACCCTTACGAGACTTATCATGATAAGCGCCTACCCCTTTTGAAGAGGCTGAGCCCCCTCAGGGGGTTCTACCCCTTGAAGGGGTTCAACCCCTTTTCATGCAGCATATCCCCTGCAAGTATTATAGTTGACCTGCCGTAGTCCCTCAAAAAAACGGCCAGTTCTGACAGCGGCCTGGCAGGCCTGTGGCTTACGAACTTCAAAAGGAGCGGCAGATTGACGCCGGTGATTATCTCGACCTTGCCGGCGCTGAAAAACGAAAGGGCTATGTTCGTGGGCGTTCCGCCGAACATGTCGGTGAAGATGATAACACCCTTTCCTGCGTCCACATCGATGATGGCGCCTTTGAGGACGTCCCTGACGCCGTCGGTGGTATCCGTGTATTTGACGGCAATGCTCTTTACATGCTCATGCCTGCCGCTTATGCCTTCAACTGCCTTAATAAGGCATTCGGCAAGCCCATCATGCGTTATAATCACTGCCCCTATCATAGTTTCACGCTGTCCATTGAGAATTGCCTGGTGTCGCGCCTGCCTGCCCTCCCCAGCCCTCGCGTGCCTGCCCTCGCGTGTCTAAAGCGAGGGTCTGAAGCGGGGGTTTTAAGCGGGGGTCAGGCGCGGTTAGGGGGCATACCCCTTCAAGTGGTATGCATGTCCCTGTGTTTTATCCTGACCGTCACAGCGGCCATTTGCAGCTCATTGGCAAGCGCGTCAACCACGACAACCGACCTGTGCCTGCCGCCCGTGCAACCCACCGCTATGGTCAAATAAGATTTGCCTTCCTTGCGGTAAAGCGGAACGAGATAGGTAAGAAAATCGCCGAATCTCTTAAGAAACTCTCTCGTCTCATGGCTTGCCAGCACGTAGTCCCTTACCTCAGGGGCGGAGCCGTCAAGCCCCTTCAGGGTATCCACGAAATAGGGGTTTGGCAGAAACCTTATATCGACGATAATATCCGCCTCCGTGGGGATGCCAAACCTGAAGCCGAAGGAGACCACGGTAACGGTCATCTTTTGCTCGGCTGCCGGCCCTGAAAAATAGTCCTTGATCAGCTCACGGAGTTCATGCACGTTGAAACCGGAGGTATCGACGACCTTATCGGCGTGGGCCTTGACTTCCTTAAGGAGCTCTCTTTCCTTAATGACGCCGTCAAGAGGACTTTCAGCTCCCGCGAGAGGATGCCTTCTCCTTGTCTCGCTGAAGCGGCGCACGAGCGTTTCATCGCCGGCCTCAAGGTATACAAGCTCCACCAGGTAACCGGCATCTTTAAGCGCGCCTATGACCGGCGTGAATTCATTCAGGAACTTCCTTTCGCGCACGTCCACAACGGCAGCGGCCTTCGTGGTCTCGCCCGATTGATTCAAAAGCTCCATGAACTTGGGCAAAAGGGCGACGGGCATGTTGTCAACACAGAAAAAACCCGAGTCCTCCAGAGCCTTTATCGCGGTACTCTTGCCGGAACCTGAAGGGCCGCTCAGAACAACGAGGCGTATATCCTTATTCAAATTTTTACCATCGCGGTCCGTGACGGACTCCAAGCGTTTTTCAACGTTTTGCCTCTTTCTTGTCCGTGACGGACTCCGAGTCCGTGACGGACTCCAAATCCGTGACGGACTCCGGCTCTTTTTCCGGACTATTCATGACCTGCTCAAGCTGCTGTTTCAATATCCTGGCGGAATGATGGCCCATTATCTTCAATATCTGGTTCCTTGCCGCGACCTCGACGATGGTCGCAACGCTCCTGCCGGGGCTTACCGGGACCTTGAGATACGGCAGCTCGACCCCGAGTATCTCATAGGTATTCTCTTCAAAGCCGAGACGCTCATAGTCGCTCTTGGGCTCCCACTTCACAAGCTCCACGACAAGGTCCATCTGCTTTTGTTCCCTTATCGCGGTTATCCCGAAGATGTCTTTTATGTTGACTATCCCCAGGCCCCTTATCTCGATGTGATAGCGGATGACTTCGGCGGAGGTGCCAAAAAGGGTGGACGGCGGCATTTTCTTTATTATCACAATGTCGTCGGACACCAGACGGCTGCCGCGCGAGACAAGGTCAAGGGCGCACTCGCTCTTTCCGATGCCGCTTTTGCCTATAAGGAGTATGCCGACGCCCAGGACGTCCACGAGGACGCCGTGCATCGTGATGGTCGGGGCAAGCCTCTCATCGAGATACTGCGTGACGTCCTCAATGACCGCCGACGACGTCAGCATCGACCTGTAAAGCGGGATGTTGTTCTTCCCGCACAGCTCGACGAGAAAATCCGGCAACGCAAGGCCCCTTGTGACTATTATCGCGGGCACCCTGGCCTTCCGAAGGAGCTCTAACGACCTTGAAAGTTTTTCTTCCTTGAGGCTGTTAAGATAGCCGACCTCAGCCGCCCCGAATATCTGTATCCTGTCGGAGTGAAGCTCATCCAGAAGGCCCGTCAGCAGAAGCCCGGGCTTCTGGATGCGCGCCGTGGTCAGTTCGCGCTCAAGCCCCTTTTCCCCGATTATCAGCTCAAGGCCGAGACGCAACGTCTGCCCCGCGTCAAAAAGCGCCTTCAAGGATAAGCCCATTTGATAGCTCCTGTCGGACAACCGGGCCCGTTTTTTACTTCGCCCGTGACTCTATCAATCCGTAATCGCCGCCTTCGGTCCTGTAGATGACGCTGACGTTGCTCGTGGCGGAATCGGTAAAGACGAGGAAGCCGTTTTTCCCGATATCCATCTGCATGGCCGCCTCATCCACCGACATGGGCTTTAAAAACTGGTTTTCCTTTTTCACTATCCTGGGGCTCGGCCCCTTCAAGGGGCTTGCCTGCGAAGCGGAGCCGGCGGTTTGCGTGAAGCGTTTGCCGGCAGGTTCATCGGTATGGGGCTTGTGGTCCTTTATCTTTTCCTTGTGCTTCCTTACCTGCTGTTCGAGCTTATCGAGGACGGCGTCAATGGCGGAATACATGTCGCCCGTGGCCTCTGCCGCCTTTATCGTCACGCCGCTCCCAGCGATGGTGGCGTCCGCCATGTGCCGTATCTTCTCGACGGAGAGCACCCAATGGACTTCTATCGGCTCGCTGAGATATTTCTGAAAGCGCTCCGTCTTTTCCTCGGCATACACGCGAAGCGCATCCGATGAATCCATGTGTCTGAATGTTACTGTAATGTGCATTTTCTCCCTCCGGTTCCATGTTTATTGTGCGGAAAAAAAATAACGGCCCTGTTTGCATTAAAAATGGCTCTTTCTCCTGCTCGATGACAGATAGCCAAGGGCCTCTCTGTACTTGGTCGCGGTTCTCCTTGCCAGGGTGATGCCGGAGGACTTCAGGCGCTCGATTATCTCCTGATCGCTCAGGGGGTTTTTTATGTCTTCAGAATCTATTATGTCCTTTACCTTTTGTTTGATATATTCGCCGGTGACGTCGGCGCCCTCGGTTGAGCTCATGGCGTTGGAAAAAAAATATTTCAGCTCGAAGATGCCCCTCGGCGTTTGCACGTATTTATTGGACGTGACCCTCGACACCGTTGATTCATGCACGCCGAGCTCAGCGGCGACGTCCTTGAGGACAAGGGGCTTCAGGTGCCTGAGTCCCTTGTCGAGAAAGTCCCTTTGTATCCTGACTATGCACTCCACGACGCGGTATATGGTGCGCTGCCTCTGGTGGACGCTCTTTATGAGCCAAAACGCGCTTTTTAACTTCTCCTGAAGATAGGCCTTCGTCTCCGGGCTGTTTTTGCCGCCGTCCTTCAAAAGCTCGCGGTAATACCGGCTGATCCTGAGCTTGGGCATGCCGTCTTCGTTAAGAGAAATCACGTAATCATCGCCGACCTTGTGAATATAGACGTCCGGCACAACGGACCTTGCGTCGCTAAGGCCGAACCCCGCGCCGGGGGTTGGATTGAGGCATTTGCTTATCGTGCGCGCCGCATCAAAAACGGTCTCAACGCTTACGCCAAGATGCCTTGCGATATTCTTGTATTTTTTCCTTCCGAGCTCGTCAAGCTGGCTGACGATTATCTCCTCCACCACCGTATCCCTCACCGGCAAAAGCCTTGCCTGCGTGAGCATGCACTCCCGGAGCGTCCTTGATCCTGCTCCCACAGGGTCGGACTGCCGTACGACGGCAAGTATCCTTTCCACGTCGGCGGCGGACGCGCCTGTAAGACGCGTTATCTCCCCGGCGACGGCGGCCTCAAAAAGGCCGTCGTTCATGTCCGTTCTTTCTATAAGCCTCAGATAGCCGTCTTCGGCGATATTGCCTATGATGAACTCGCAAAGACGGAGATCATCGGAGCTAAGCCTTTGCATGCTCATCTGCCACAGGAGATGCTCGCGCAGCCCGCCCGCGGCGGACGCGACATTTCCCATCATTCCTTCATCGTCATCGTCCGGCGCGTTAAAGTCCAGACGGCGGACGCCGAATTCGCTTTGCCCTTCGATGCGGCTTTCTATATACGCCTCCCAGTCGACCTCCGCCTTTTCCGGCGTTGCCGGCTGAGGCTCAGGGACAGCGGCCTCAGGAGGCATGCCATCAGCCGCGGTATCCTCAAGAACAGGGTTTTCCTGCATCTCCTCTTTTACCATTTCGACAAGCTCCAGCGTTGAGAGCTGGAGCAGCTTTATGGCGAGCTGCAGCTGCGGCGTCATCACGAGGCTCTGCGTAAGCCTCTGTTCCTGTTTAAGTTCGTATGCCATGCAATACCGCTTATCTTTCCTGAAAGAAAGGCGCCGCGCACGCTAAAGCCAGGATGCAACCCTTTGGCTTTACCCGTGCGCAGGTGCTGCGCACGACGTCCTCAACGCTCGTCTTCGAGAGCGCCGCATTTTACCCGTGCGCAGGTGCTGCGCACGCTAAAGCCAAGATGTAACCCTTTAGCTTTGCCCCGCCGCAGGCGGCCAAAGAACTTTAATTCCCGCTCCGCGGGTTCAAACGCCCTCGCCGGGGGTGCAACCCCTTAAAGTTTAAAGCCCTCTCCCAGATACACATCCCTGACGCGCTGGCTGTCAAGTATCTCGGCAGGGGTGCCGGACTTAAGGAGCTTTCCCCCGTCCATTATGTAAGCCCGGTCGCATATGCCGAGCGTAGCCCCGACGTTATGATCGGTGACGAGTATGCCGATGCCCTTTTTCCTCAATTCGAGCATTATGTTCTGGACGTCTCCCACGGCGATAGGGTCAATGCCGGAAAAGGGTTCGTCAAGAAGAAGATACTTGGGGTAATTCACCATCGCGCGCGCTATCTCCACCCTTCTGCGCTCGCCGCCTGACAGGGAGTAAGCCATTGCGTTCCTTATATGGCCTATGCCGAGCTCGCCCAGCAGCCTGTTAAGAAGCTCGGTCTTTTCCTCCTTCGCCGAGTCCTGGAATTCGATTACGGCAAGGATGTTCTCCTCTACGGTGAGCTTTCTGAACACTGACGCCTCCTGCGGGAGATAACATATGCCGAGCCTTGCCCTTTCATACATCGGGAGGTCCGTTATGTCCGTTTCGCCGGAGGAGACCTGGCCTTTATCGGGGCTTATCAGCCCCACTATCATATAAAAGGTGGTAGTCTTGCCGGCGCCGTTAGGGCCGAGAAGCCCGACTATCTCGCCCGGGCCGACGTTCATGCTCACGCCGTCCACGACAGTTCTCTTTTTAAACGTCTTTACGAGCCCTTTGACGGCTAATTTCTTCAATGTTCTTTTATATCCTTAATCTACCTTGGCAAAGCCGGATTTTTTTTGCACCATGCTTCAGCGCTTTCCGGCGGCGGGGAGATATTCGCCTTTTCATCTTCCTTGCATTTTTTCTGCGACGTTATCGCCGCCTTGACCCGTCCGCCCTGCCCGCCCTCGGCAACGGCCCTGTCGGTGTCAAAGGAATAGATTATCTTCTCGCCCCTTACACTGCCTGCGCACTGCGTTACATTGGCCTTTCCCGTCAGAATGATAGTGCGCGTCTTTTTGTCGTAGAGAGCGACGTCAGAAGCGGCGGTCTTGCCGTCCCTCAATATCCTTACGTTGCCCGTGGCGCGAATCTCCTTTATCTCCCTGTTTTCATCGTAGCTCACATGAAGTTCGTCGGAGCAAAGTATGAAATCCTCCTCAGCGGCAACATTGCCTGAAAATTTAACGGTATTTTCCGTCTTTTCGGTCTCCATCCTGTCGGATGTCACGTTGATCGGTTTTTTGGGAACGGTCTTTGCCTGCCCCCGCATGTCTAAAGCGGAGGCCGCAGCGTCCGCCTTCTGCGCATCCCCGGCCGCGGCGGCACCTTGCGCCTGCAAAAATAAAAATGCCATAAAAGCCGCGCCGCAGCGGCGTAAGACTTTAAATTCCATGCTTCACACTATCTCCCTGGCGATATCTTCATATGACTTCACGCGCGATTCATACCGTTTTGTCAACGATTATGGCCCTGACGTCTTTAAACAGGAAGAGCTGTTCTTTATTCAAGTCTATGAGCAGGCCGTCTCCGGTTACCTTCATGCCTCCTGTGGTTATCTCCACCGTGTCGCTTGAGGTTATCCTTGCAGTCCTGGAGTTGTATTTAAGGCGCTCCGTCTTTAGCGAATAGCCTTCTTCAGAGCTCACCGTCACGCCGCCGGATGCGTCAATCTCGCCGGCGGTTTCATTGTAAAGCGCCTCTTTTGCCGTCATGGTATAAGGAACGTTGTTCTTATTATGGAACACTAATTTTACCGTATCAAGGGCCATGAGGTTGCCGTTCTTATAACGGGTCGCGCTTTTTGCGTCAAGTACCCATTCGACGCGGCCTTTTCTGGCGCTCGTATAATGAACATCGTCAATCTTGACGCCCACGCCCCTGTCGCCGTTAAAGGTCAATGCCGGGGTATTTACGCGCCAATAATGCATCGCCGCAAGCGTCCCGACGGCCGCCGCCGATGCCGCTATAAGGATCAGAAAAAGATATTTGTATTTGCGTTTCATGGCTAAGGTCTTTCACCGCCCCTTACCCGGCACCACTCGCCTGCATGACTGTTCGCGCTAAAATGATGCATCTATGACAGCGAGTGGTGCCGGGCAAGGCACGTTTCATGCCAATTCACACCATCCGGGGGCAAGGGACGGACACGCCCAGCACCACTTTCATTTGCCAACGCTTATATTATACAAGAAATCTCGATAATGGAAAGTGGTGCTGGGCATAAAAACCTTTATTAATCAGTGGCTTAAAAACACGCACAGACTCAAAGCCGACTACATTGAAAAATTATACCATCTGAAAACAAGGGTGTAAAGTTTTTTATCTTTGAGCAGGATGTGGACAGGCATTGGCGCCTGGTGCGGGAAGAAGCGGATTTGCAAGCCCGGCGCCACGTTACGCCGCCAACGCCTGCCCTCGCTTGGTCTGAGGCGGGGGTCTAAAGCGGGGGTTTGTATTACGCATGAACTCTTAGCGATGGGAAGTGGCGCCGGGCTTGCATCCGGAGCTTTTTCGGCAGCCTGAACCTTTTAAAAAATCGGCAACAATGTCTGCAAGTTTTTTGACGTCAATAGGCTTTGCGATATAGCCGTCAAACCCCATGCCGAGTATCTTTTCCTCGTCCCCCTTCATGGCCGAAGCGGTAAGCGCCAATATGGGTATGCCTTTGTTCCTCTCATCAGCCTTGATGATGCGGGTGGCGGTGTATCCGTCCATCACCGGCAGGTGGAGGTCCATAAGGATAATGTCCGGCCTCTCGTCGCTGCTCCCGGCGGACAGCAGTTTTATGGCCTCAAGCCCGCTTTTCGCCTCGGAGACGGAGTAGCCGTTCAGGGTCAATATCTCCTTAACGAGCATCTTGTTCATGTAGTTGTCCTCGACTACAAGGACTTTTTTCCTCCCCCTGAGGGGGTTCCTCCCCCTGAGGGGGTTCAACTCATCCGCCAATTGCGTCACCTCATATCCCTTTGATGCTTGTCGTGAGCCTTGCAAGCGAATTAAGCAGTTTTTCCCTGTTGACCGGCTTTTCCAGATAATCGAAGGCGCCGAGGTCCATGCCGTGCTGCTTGTCGTCTATTGAAGAGATTATGATGACAGGTATATCGGATGTATGCGGGTTTGACTTGAGATCTTTAAGCGCCGCCCAGCCGTCCATCTTCGGTATCGTGATGCCCATGACTACGGCAAACGGCCTTTGCGCAGCGGCCTTTTTGAGGAGGTCAAAGCCGTCGGCGGCTATTTCCACATCGTAAGCCGCCCCGGAGAGGTATATCTCCAGAAGCCTGTTGATGTCGGCCCCCTCGCCGGCCAGAAGCACGCCCCGGCGCGCGGCCGAAGCCTGCGGCGACGCGGTCAACGTGACCTCGCTCCGCGCCGCCGGCAGGTCTATCTCGTCCGTCCCCTGCGGGAGCTTCACGCAAAACACCGAGCCTTTGCCCGGCTCGGAGTCAAACCATATCCGCCCCCCGTGCATCTCGACAAGCCTCTTGGTAAGCACAAGGCCCAGGCCCGTCCCGCCGTGCTCCCTCGTTATGGAAGAGTCGATCTGCTCGAACTCCTTAAAGAGCTTCACCCTGTCCTCGTCCCTTATGCCTATCCCGGTGTCTTTCACCTTGAAAACAACATAGCGGTTCGGGTCTATCCTGCCCGGCTCTTCGATTATTTCCCAATCAACCGACACGCTTCCCTTATCCACGTTGAATTTAACGGCGTTGGAAAGGAGGTTTATCATAATCTGCTTGAACTTCGCCTTATCGGCCAGGAGCCTGGGCGAGGCGGGCACGGTCTTTATTCCTATCTCAATGCCCTTTTTGTGCGCGATGGGGCGGATGAGGCCCAGAAGCTCCGTGAGGACCTCGGAAATGGAAAAGACCTCCTTTGCAAGCTCCACCCTGCCGGCCTCTATTTTCGACAGGTCGAGTATGTCGTTTATAAGCTGCAGCAGATGCTCTCCGCTTGAATGGATGAAGTCTATATACTGCGTCTGCCGTTCGTTGAGCTCGCCGAAGGCCCTCTCCTCAAGCAGCTCGGAAAAGCCTATGATGGAATTAAGAGGGGTCCGGAGCTCGTGGCTGACGTTGGCGAGGAACTGGCTCTTCATCCTGTTGGCCTCCTGAAGGCCGATGTTGGCGCTCTCTAATTCATATTTCTTTTTCATCAGCTCGTCGTTGGCGTCCTTGAGCTGCTCAGTCCTTTTCTCGACCTTCTTTTCAAGCGTGGCGTAGTGGTTCTCAAGGCTGTCGGCCATCCGGTTGAACTGCAAAGCCAGAGAGCCTATCTCGTCATCGGTCATGACCGGAGCCCTTTCCCTTAAATCACCCTCTCCGACCTTCTTGGCGGACTCCTCTATGGCGAGGATGGGACGCACTATCGCGCGTATCAAGGCGAGCCACAGCCCGGCGGCGACGATAATGGCCGCGAGCGTGAACGCAAACGTCACGCCTATGATGAACCTGGCGAAAAAGTCGCTCTCCTGATATGCGTCGTAGGCCGTGTCCTTTTCATTCTTGATCAGCTTGCCGAGCGTGCTGATGGATTCGGTGAAGCTCTTGTTGCCCTCCATCGTTATTATGCCGAGGGCGCCGTCCCTGTGGCCTTCCCTGGAGAGCGCCATGACTTTGGCATGTATGCCCCAGTAAAAACCCATGCTTTCCTGAAGCCTGCTGTATATCTCCTCGCGGTCCTTTGAAAGACCCATGCCCTTGTATTCAAGGAGGAGCCTGTCTATTTTTTTCCTGTGCTCCCCTACGGAGACCTCCAGAAAGGACTTGGACGCCATGTCGCCGATGACTGCATGCAGGAATATCTCATGGCGCGCGGAGAGAAACTCGTTCTCGACCGAAGAAAGCGTCTCGGCCTTCTTGAAGGAGTTGTGGTACAGACGCTCCGTTACCTTTGCTATCTGCCTGGCGTTGTAAAGGCCCACGCCGCCCCCCACGCCCATCATGAGCAGGAGGAACAAAAAGACCGCCGCTAATTTATTGGAGATGCTTAATGAACTAAATATTTTTTCCATCCTGCCTCACGCCGGCCCCTTGAAGGGGTTCAACCCTGTGACGGCCCCGCTGCCTGCCGCCTCGTCAACGACCGGCTCATACAGGAGCATTATGCTCGATATTTCGCCGCCCAGGTCATAAAGCGGAGAGCCCTTTATCTTAAACCTCTTCAGCGACGTGCCGAAGCCGAACCTGGCCGTAATGGACGGCGCATACTCCACCATGAACTCGGCCGTGTACCCTGCGTAGACGTTCCTGATATGACCCTTAACGGCGTCGCCGCTGAATGCGTCGTCTTCCATGACGCTGTAAGCTCCGGCGAATACGAACTCAGGATGAGCGTTAAGGAGTTTTTTAAGGCGGCTGTTTGCGAAGGTGCACGCCCCCTGCCTATCAAACACCGCGACGCCCATCGGCATCTGCTCCAGGGCGCGCTCGAAAAAGCGGCGGAGGTTCCTTTCCGCGTAATACACCGACGCATAACCTATGTAGCCCTCTATGCCCTGGGCCGCCGCCTCGAAGAACGGCGCGCCCGAATCCGGCGGAGCGCCCTTGAACATCGCGTAAAAATAACCCGCCGTCTTCATGTCGCGCTTTACCGGGACGCTTATGAGGCATGAACAGCCCGCGCCCTTGAAAAGAGGACGCATTATCTCATAGGGGTACTCCTCGACGTTTGAAAATATGCGGGTGCTCATGTCCTCCTGCATGCCTGCGAATGCGTCAATGGGCAAGCCCGAGCCTTCATTCAAAAAGATCCCGCCAAGGCCGCTTGAAGCCTTGAGCTTCAAAAGCCCGTCCTCGGCAAGAAAGACCGCAGCGCCGTCGGCGCCGCCTGATTGGACGGCCTCCTTCACGGCGATTGAGAATACGTCGGCCAGCGAGAGTGACCTGGCGATGGATGCGTTCATTGCGTTTACGGCCTCCAGCCGGACGGTCCTTCTTTTCAACTCTTCCGCCATCCCGCCCGTCTTTTCTTCCATGACGATTATCCGCTCTCTTGCCGCCGCGAGCACGAGGTTCAACTTGAACGCGAGGGTTCCCATGAAGCCGCCCTCTGTTTCATTAAAACGCTTCGAACCGTTGCCGGATAATATCTCCTCGGCGGCACGCGAGGCCGCAATGGCGGGGTAATACGCCCGACGGTAAAAAAAGACGGCGATGGCGATGCCGACAAGCGCAAAGCCGGCGCTGGTTGCGAGCGCGAGCGTATTTATATCGTCAAGTATGTCGCTCCTTCTTTGGCTGATGACGCCCATGACCCTGTCGTTCATCTCATTCATCATTACGGTCTTGACGTCGACTGCGTTATGGATAAGCATCAACTCTTCCGGCGAGACAGTCTCTTTGAGCCTCATAACCTCGGTCTTGATGATCTGCCAATCATTGGAGATGGCTTCCATGTTCTCCGAAATCTGAAGGTTTCCCTTCACAATAGGCGAAAAGACAGGTCCCAGCAAGACCTCGTTCATTGCCCTGTCTAACTGTTCCACGTCCCTTCTCAGGAGCGTGAGCGTGGTGTTATCAAGACGCTTTGCCGCCAGGAACATATCAAGCGTATATTCAAGCTTTGCCACGGACACCCTAACGGAACTCAGCTCCGAATGCATGCCGTCGTATATCTCGATATTCTCCGACTCGCTGAGGAAAAGCCGATAGTCCAACGCCGCCACGGCAATGATGAATGCCGCGACGATGAAGATTTTGACGTTTATCGGAATATCTTTTGTAAATGACGGTTTTTTCATATTAAGATTAAATAGCTGCGCGAGATTTCAGGAGGCAGGCCAGACAGCTTTAATCACAGGACGTCGCTTACAGGAAAAGCCTGCAATGCAAAAAGGCAATGTTCCGGGAAACATCCCCCCGCTTCAGGTGTGCGAGGGCAGGCTTAAAGCAGTATTCATAAAGCCCCTTGAAGGGGGTCACCCCCTGAGGGGGTTCAGCCCCTACTTCAGGAGACTCTGGACTTTTTTTTGAAATTCCTTCAGCGCCAGGGGCTTGGTAAGGCATACGTCCGCCCCGCACTGCAACGCCTTCTCCACGTCTTCCTTGCCGTAAGCGGTCACGGCAAGTATCTTTATATCCTTTGTAGCCGTGTCGCCCTTTATACGTTTGGCGACCTCGAACCCGTCAATCCTCGGCATCTTCAGATCCAATATCATCAGCTCCGGCTTGAAGTCTCCGACCTTTATGAGGGCCTCATATCCGTCATACGCCGCCTCAACGGCACAGCCGATCTGCATGGTCTCGATGGCCGCCTTAATGTACTCCACTATCTCGCGCTCATCGTCTATGATCAGCACCTTTCTCCTGACCGGAAATATCCTTTCCTTGACGTCGAGCTTGTATTTACCCACGAACGATTCAAATTCATCCCTGTTCACGCGGTAATGTCCTCCAGGCGTCCTGAAAGCCGAGAGCTTGCCTGCGGCTATCCACTTCTTGACCGCGTTAATGGTAACATCGCAGAAATCCGCGACTTCGCCGGTCGTATAAGGTTTCTTGCTATGCATATCAAAACACTCTCGTCAACAACTTCAGTAAAAAAAGCAGGTAATTAACCGTTTGTTTTTACGTCTTTTTCAAAACCGCGCCATGCCTCAAGGTTATACTTTTTATATTAATAATCTTATCTCTAAAGGAAAATCAGGTCAAGCCCTTTTTAACGGGTCTTCGTGAAATTGAATGGGTAATTTTATATCTCTCTTGAACTTTACCGTTTTAACGCCGCAACAGAAACAAAAAAAAGGGTTCCAGCCGTTGACCGGCTTGAACCCCTGACACGAATGAGAGATGAGATGATTTTGGTGCCCCCGAGACGATTCGAACGTCCGGCACGCAGATTAGGAATCTGCTGCTCTATCCACCTGAGCTACGGGGGCCGGTACTGGTTTTTACGCGCCAGTAATATATCAACATGACGCTGATGGTGTCAATCTTTAAATTGAAAAGGCCGTGCATGAAACGCATTTATTGACAGCCGCGGGCAAAGCCCGCCGGATGCGCGGCCTCTCCAAGGATTGCCGTGCCTGTTAATTCAATAAAGGCAATTCAATAAAGGCCGCAGAACGCAGAGGGCCAGACGGTCTACTTCTGTTCGTCCTTTTGGGCCGCCGCGACAAGCTCTCCAACGAACATATTAAGGTCGGTTGAATGCATTGAGCAGGCAATGGAAATAGGCTCACTGCCGAAGGCCGGACAGGTAAAGCAGCTTGAGCCGAAGTGCTTCGAGAAAACCTCTTTCGTTGCCGGCCACTTTGTGGTGACCTCTCCGGTGGTCATATCGCCGGTAATGTTAAGTGCGGACATTTTTATCTCCTTAAAAAAAATTACATTTGAATTTATTATAAAACACCTGCATTGCATATTATATGATTTTCATCATATAAAAATCAAGCGCCCCGGCGGGCGGCTTCCAAACCGCGTCATTGATAAGACCTTTTCTACGGCTCCGGCTCTACGTCGGCGATATCGCTTTTTTCAGCCTTTGACCGAAAGGGGGTTTTTAACCCCTTGATAAACGCGCCCGCGTCGTCAAAGACGGAATAGACCACCGGTATGACGACGAGCGTGACAAAGAGGCACATCGCCTGTCCGCCGACGATTACGATTGCCATTGAAGCCCTTGAGGACGAGCCGTCGCCTTTACTAAGCGTCAGAGGCAGCATTCCCGCGATGATGGCAAGGGTCGTCATGAGTATCGGACGGAGCCTGACCCTGTTGGCGATCATCTGCGCCTCGAACTTGTCATGTCCGCGCGAGCGAAGCGTATTGGTGTAGTCTATCTGCAATATGGCGTTCTTCTTGACGACGCCGATAAGCACGAACATGCCCATGAAGCTGTAAATGTTGAGCGTATTGCCGGCCAGTATCAGGCTGAGCATGCCGAACGGAATGGCAAGGAATATCGAGGCCATTATCGTCACGGGATGGACGAAGCTCTCGAACTGCGCCGCAAGCACCATGTAGATGAACAGCAGGCTTAAAACAAAGGCTATAACGAAGTTAAGGAACGCCTCCTGCATGAGCTTGCCCCTGCCGATGTAGGCCGTGGAATACTCAGGCGGCATGCCCATGTTTTTGACTATCGTGCCGGCGTCGGCAATGGCTGTGCCGAGAGGCTTGCCGTAAAGGTTGGATATGACGGTCACCTGACGCTCATGCGCGTAGCGGTCTATCTGGGCGGGACTCGTGCCGGATGTAAGCTCCGTGATATTGGCGAGCTTCACCGGCCTGCCTGTGCCGCTTGGAACGATAAGCTCCGAGATAACGGCCTTGTCCTTCCTGTATTCCGGCAAAAGCCTCAGGCGGACGTTGTACTGGTCGTCGTCCTTTCTGAAAAGGCTTACCTTCTCGCCGCCGACCATCGTCCGCAGGCTCGCGGCTATGTCCTCGACCTTCACTCCGAGGTCGGACGCCTTCTGCCTGTCTATGTGCACCTGCACCTCAGGGTGCCTTCTGGCCTGCCCCGTGTCCACGTCGACAAAGCCCGGGATTGACGCGAGCCGCGCAATAATGACGTTGGCGTATTCGTCGAGCCTGCCCAGTTCCGGCCCGCGGATGATCAGGTTAAACGGCGTTGACTTGAAACCGCCGCCTGATATCAAGTTTATGTTCTGGACGCCGATACGCAGGTCTGCGTGCTTTTTAAGCAGCTTTCTTGCCTCCTGCATTATCTCGGTCTGGCTCCTGAGCCTCTCCTTAAGCGGCTTTAGCCCGACGTAGATGGACGCGTCCGTCACGTTCGAAAGGTACTGCCCCTTGACGCCGATGGTCGTAAAGACGCGCGTGACCTCCGGGATTTTACCGATGGCGGCCTCTATCCCCTTCATTATCCCGTCAGTCCTGTCTATGGACGAGCCGGCCGGAGTCTCGACTACCACCTCGAACTCGCTGGTGTCGTCGTCAACGATGAATTCAGTCTTTAAAACCCTGCCGAGCGGCACGACGGAAAAAAGTATCAGCGCGGCGGCTATGACTACCATTGCGCGGTGCGTCAGGCACCAGTGAAGGGCCTTTAAATACGCCCGTTCCAAAAGCCTGTAAGACGGCGAACCCTTTTTCTCCTTCTCAATCTCCTCCTCTGTTTTTGGTTTAAGAAGAAGCGAAGAGAGCATCGGCGTAAGGGTGAACGCCACGAACAGGGATATCATGATGGCGAAGGTCGCCGTAAGGCCAAAGCTCTTCCAGAACCTGCCGACAAGGCCCGACATGAACGCGACGGGCAGGAATATGACGACAAGCGAAAGGGTCGTGGCCATGACGGCAAGGGCTATCTCCTTTGTGCCGTGAATCGCGGCGTCAACCGGGCTGCGTTTTTCCTCGTCCATATGCCTGAATATATTCTCAACGACAATAATAGCGTCGTCAATGACTATGCCCGTGCAGACGGAGAGCGCGAGCAGGGTCATGTTGTTAAGCGTGAAGTTCATGAAGCGAAGCGCCGTAAAGGTGCCGACGATGGAAACGGGGATGGCCACGGCGGAGATGAGCGCCGTCCTCCAGTCCCTTATGAAAAGGAGGATGATAAAACTTGCGAGGATGCCGCCGAGGACAAGGTGCTCCTCTACCTGAGACACGGACTTTTCAATGAACCGCGACTGGTCTGTGACGACCTCCATCCGTATGTCCGGCGGAAGGGATGCCTTTAGTTCGGCCATCTTTTCCTTGACAAGCCGCACGACCTCTACGGTGTTCGTTCCCGACTGCTTTCTGACGAACAGGGACACGGCGCTCTTGCCGTTAAGCCTTGAAAGGGAGCGCGCCTCCTCCTCGCCGTCTTCAACGCGCCCAAGGTCTTTTATCGTAAGCGGCGCGCCCTTGTAGTCGGCGACTATCAGACCGCTGAAGTCCTCCACGCGCTCTA
The DNA here is from genome assembly GCA_016234935.1 of Deltaproteobacteria bacterium. Classification (GTDB taxonomy): domain Bacteria; phylum Desulfobacterota; class GWC2-55-46; order GWC2-55-46; family GWC2-55-46; genus JACRNL01. The sequence goes on from JACRNL010000009.1 coordinate 63,661, forward strand.
TCCTGCCCATGGTGCGGATGCCCTCTTCGCGCGCCTCCCATGTTATCCTGCCGCCGGGGACTTCGACGTTCTGCCTCCTTAAGGCGTTCTTCACGCTTTGAATGGACAGGTTGTAGGCGCTGAGCCTGCTCGGGTCTATGAGAACCCGAATCTCCCTCTTCCTGCCGCCGACGATGCTGATGGCGCCGACGTTCTTAACGACCTCAAGCTGGCGCTTTATCTTTTTGTCGGCTATCTCGGTTATCTCTCGCGGCATGCGCGCGCCCAATACGACTATGGACATGACAGGCGCGGAGTCAGGGTCGAACTTTTCAATTACCGGCGGGTCGGAGCCGGAAGGGAGTTCGCCAAGGATTGTCGAGACCTTTTCCCTGACCTCGTTGGCGGCGACGTCGACGTTCTTCTCAAGAAGGAAGGTGGCAAATATCTGCGACTGCCCTTCGATGGTCGTGGAGCGCAGTTCGTCAATGCCGCTTATAGTGTTGACGGCCTCTTCGATGCGCTTTGTTATCTGGCTTTCTATTTCTTCGGGGCTGGCGCCCTCAAGCCGTGTCGTGATGGTGATGGTCGGGATGTCCACCTTCGGGAACAGATCTACGCCAAGGTCCCTGAGCGAGGCAAGCCCGAGCACCACAAGGCTCATGATGAGCATGACCGTGAAGACAGGCCTTTTTATGCAAATTTCATAAAGTGACATGGATTATCGTCTCGGCATTTTAATTGCCGCGTATCAGCGCGCGGTCTTGCATCGGCTCGTTGTTCATTGGGTTGTTGGAGTCCTTGCCTCAGCCCGACCTGCCGTCTTTATTTTCCTGACCTCAATGGCCTTAAATCAGCGATAAAATCGCGAAGCGAACCCCTGTACAGCCAAATCGTCCCAGCCAAAAAGTAGAGGGCTGAGGACGCATAAAAGTTCTCGCGCCGAAGCATCTGATTCCCCGCGATTGTGTGATACAAAACATAAACTCCGTCTATTACGAACCACGCCGCAGCGATAGCGCTTCCAATCCACAACGGCCAATATTTAGGACGGCGCCTGAGGCAATGCAGTATTGCCCTCACGCTCCAGGGCGCGCAAAGGTAGGTTAGTCCGCCCATCAGCAGGCTTATCCCCACATCCCAGTCGGAGATGCCGTAATTTAGCGCGCCAAATAGCAGCCAAGCCATGCCGGACGCAAAGCTTAAAAGTTTCCACGGACGCGCCAGTTCGGCGATATAGCGTCTATCGGGCCACAAGCCTTGCGTCATATACGCCTCCGCGTTCTCAATGAAATTTGCTATAGCATCAATCCAGGTAACCCCATTCATTGCGCACAAAATTGTAATATGGACGGCCAAACGGCGGCATTGAAATGTAAAACAGGATGTGGTTTTCCGGAGTCGAGAAATAAAAGAATGAGTTAGACGTCAAGGTATATTTGGCAACGGGCACGCGGTCTATGAAATCAGGCGCCAACTCCCCAAGATTCGCGGGGTACCGGCGGTGTTTTTCATTGAACGACTTGACGGCGGCAATGAGCATCTCCGCGCGTTTGCGGGCGATTTGATTGTTGCCCCAGTTAAATGCAAACACAAACAACATTGCCGCGATAAATATCGCCGCCCGTCTGAGACGGTATCTTTTCAGTTCAAGGTCCTTGGTGAAGAAAACGGCGCGGGGAATGGCCATGAGCAGCATCCATACGCCTATCAATGCCGAGATGATGCCCTGGTTCAACACAAAGGCGTCGAATATAATCAACGCCCCGGCCCATATGAACACTCTTTTCAGACTTTTCCGTTTTTCTTGATTTTGCGTTGAATCCGTCACCGCCTTACCTCTTAATAGCCGGCTGCGAGCTTACTTCACCTTTACAGGCGCTTCAACTACCACGGGCGCGCCGTCAAAAAGCGCGCCGAGCTTGTTAAGCGCTACGTTATCCCCTGCCTTAATATCGCCGATGACCTCTACCATATCGCCGGAGCTGGAGGCCGTGGAAACGCGCCTCTCGCTTGCCTTGCCGCCGGACACCACGAAGACCTTTGTCACTCCGGCAAAGGAATAAACAGCGGCTTCAGGCACGAAAACAGCCGCGCTGCTTTTTTTGGCGCTGACGGCGCCCTTCGCGAAAAAGCCGGGCTTCAGCGCGCCGTCAGCGTTCGGGATAACGGCCTCTATCTCAAGCGTGCGCGTCTCCGGGCTTACGACGGGACTCAGCCTCGTGAGCCTGCCTTTAAAGACCCTGTCTTTAAAGGCTTCGATTGAGACCGCCACTTCCGCGCCTATTTCCAAATCCGGCACGAACACCTCAGGCACGGCGCCGCTGAACTTCAGCCGGCCTGTGGATACGATCGTAAAAAGCCCCATCCTCTCCCTGACGGCCTCGCCGGCGGAGACGAACCTTTTACTGACCTCGCCTGAAATCGGCGCTTTTATGATTGTATCCGCAAGGCGCTTCCTTGAGAAGTTAAGGCGCGCCGCTGACTGCCGTGCCCTGGCCCCTGCCTCTTTCATCTGCGCCAGCGCAACGTCATACTGCGTCCTGGCGGCGTCAAACTGGCTCTCGGAGACCATGCCCTGCTTTTTCAGCTCGCTGTTTCTTTTAAAGGTCGTCTTTGAGTCCTCAAGGCGCGCCTTTTCCTTTTCAAGGGTCTTTATGCCGGTCTGGTGCGCGGCCTCGGCGTCTTCAAGGTTCAGTCTTGCCTCGCGTTGGTCAAGCACGGCAAGCACGCCGCCTGCCTTGACTTTGTCGCCGAGATCCGCGTTTATCTTCTCAACTGTACCGGCGGCGTCGCTTGACACTGTAACCTCTTCCCAGGCAAGGAGCGTTCCAACGGACTCAACGCTCCTCACAATGTTACGCTCTTCGGCAAGGGCTGTCTTTACGCCAAGCGCCGCTACGCCTGCGGCCTTTGTGCCGTTATTGACAGGCGTGCCGGCTTCCTTCCCGCAGCCAACCGAAAAAAACAGCACAGCAACAGATGCCGCCAGAGCGCGTAGCGTGATGTTTTTAAAAAAAAGTTTTCTTCTCATGTCACTGGCTCCGCTTAGGGGCTTGTATCCCGGGTGAAAGGACGCCGGTTGAATAGTTAAGCTCCAAAATTGCAAGCTGAAGGTCGTAAGATGAGTTCATAAGCGACCTCTGGGCTGAGATGAGCGTACTGTCCGCGTCTATAACGTCAACGGTGGTCGCGATGCCGAATTTGAACTGTTCAAAGACCATCTTGTAGTCCTCTTCGGCAAAGGAAAGCTGTTTTTTGTAGGCGTCTATCACGGCCCTTGCCGACTCGATGCTGTTGTACGCCTGCCTTACCTCGACCTCGATGTCCCTCATGAGGGAATGCCTTCTCAGCTCAGATTCCCTGAGTTTGCTCCTTGCCTCGGAAAGCTCGGCCTTCCTCAGGCCGCCTTCAAAAAGCGGATAGCTCAGGACAACGGACGCATTGACCGAATCCTCCACGAGAAAGGCCGTCGTGGGATTCTGCTTTTTCCAGTCATAAGCGCCCTCCAAACGAACAGAGGGCAGGAAGTTGCCCTTTGCGTAAGTGATGCCCTCGCCGGCGAGCTTCTGGTCAAGGACGCTCCCTTTGTAATCCAGTCTGTTTTCATACGCGGTTTTAATGAGCGCCTCCTCAGAGGCGTTGGCCGCGGTGAAGGCCTCCGGCTCAACCACGTTTAAATCCTCGGTCACGTTCAGCGTCCTCTTTAAGAAGCTCTTGGCGTCCCTTATCGCGCTTTCGGCCCTTATAAGCTCGGCCTCGCCGTTTGCGGTCTCAGCCTCGGCGCGAAGGACCGCCGACCGCGTCACCTCTCCCACTTTGAAGCGCGCTGTCGCGACCTTCCTTCTCTCCTCGGCCCTTTTAAGGGCGGCCCTTTTTATCTCCATATCCTTTTGCGACTTCAGCACCGAGAAGAATGCGCGCGCCGCCCGGAGCATGGCCGACTGTCTCGCGTAACCGAGGGTTGCGCCGCTCTTTTCAAGGCGCATCCGCGCCAGCCTTCTGGCGCTCCACTCGGTGCCGCCGGTGTAGAGGGGCTGGGTAATCTTGAGATCAAACCTCGCGGAATCATCAGGCTGGGTGACGAGACTGCCGGAAACCTTTCTGTCGCTGTATTTCGTGATGCCGGTCTCGGCGGTAATCCTCGGCAGGAAGGTCGAAAGGGCCTTGTCCACGCTGGCCTGGGCCTGGGCGACACCCTCTCCGGCGATCCTTATATCATCGCCGGCCAACAGGGTCATCTTCCACACGTCTTCAAGAGTAAGCGTCATTTCCGCCGCCGTTCTTACGCCGCCGGCCGGCTCTTCGGCCAAGACCTTTCGCGCGTCAATGAAAAACGCCGTTAAAAGGCAGATAAAGATGAAGTTGAAAAATACCGCATTGCCAAAGGGCCTTTTCAAGGCCGGCTTGAAGTTTTGCGGGCGCCTGCCGTTCATATCTTCCCCTTGAAGGGATTCAACCCCCTTCCCGCGAATAAAGCGGCCTGACCGCGTCAGGTCAATCACCATTTTTAACGCCATTAAAAAATATGTCCACAAAAGCGTCGACCACTTCATCCGCTTCCCACTTGAAATATTTCTTATACCCGTAAAGCTCCTGCGATAATGAATAGTATAGCACCATGCCGGTGAAGGCGCGCGCCGCTATGGCCGGGTCCACAGGGCGGAAAACGCCCTCGTCTACAAGCCCCTTTATGCGCTCTTTAATGAACTGGAACAGCTCAAGCCCCTTGGTCTTTATGAACATCTCCGAGAGGTTCTGCTTCTCAAGCGCGCTGAAGGTCAGCAGGCGCATGAAAGACGAGTCCTTACGGTTCGCGGTTATAATGTAGTATGCCGCGGCGCGGAACATATCGCGCCCCTTTTTGTCCTTGATGAAGTTTATGAGGAGATGCTGTCCTGAATCGTCCGTGCACCTTGCGTCGATTATGGCCTTGTAAAGTTCTTTCTTTTTGGCGAAATGCTTGTATATGACCGCCTCGCTGATATGGGCCTTGGCCGCTATCTCGCGCGTGGTTGTCCCTTTGAAGCCGTTTTTGGCGAACAGGGCCGCGGCCACGTTGACTATCTGCCACCGCCTCTGCTCGCCGCTCATCCTCTTCCCGGGGCTTTTCTTGTCCTTTTTCTTTGCCGGTTTCATAATTTGTAAGTAAGTGCTCACTATCATACAGCCGAAGACCGGTTTTTGTCAAGCGCGAAGGCATTGCGGCAAAACTCGCAGCGCAAGGCTTCAACCTCGCTGTTTTTCAGCTTAAAGGCAGGCAAGGCTGAAGCCTCGCGCTGCTTTTTGTATGCCGTAATCAGGCGAGAGCGCCGCAAAACAGCGAAGCTAAAACCTTGCCATGCCCCCGCTTGAGACATGCGGGGGCATGGTTTTTTTCGTCCTTTTATTGCGGCATCAGCACGGCGGAAAAAGCGCGGCAGGGATTTTATTCATTTTTTCGTTTCGAATGCCGAGGAATAACGGACTTCACCTTTATCGTCAACGATCAATGCGGCTACGCCCTTCAGCCTTTCAACGAGCTTCATGCCCTCGTCAGCGCCGAGGACGAAGACCGCCGTGGAAAGCCCGTCAGACGTCATAGTGTCCGGCGCAAGGATGGTCACGCTCTGGACGCCCCTTGCGGGCTTGCCTGTTCTGGGATTTATGATGTGATGATAGAGGACTCCGCCCTTCATGAAGTATCTCTCGTAATCGCCTGATGTAGATATGGAAATGTTCGAAAGCGGCAGCTTCGCGATTAGTTTTTCCTTGTTGCGCGGATGCTTGATGCCGATTTCCCAAGGTTTGCCCTCTTCATTAAGGCCCTGCACGCGCATATCCCCGCCTGCCTTGACAATGGCGTTCTTTATGCCCAATTTGTAAAGTGTCTGCGCCGCCATGTCAACGGCATACCCCTTGGCAATGGCGCCAAGCCCCATGGCCATGCCGCGCTTTTTCAGAAAAACCGTCCTTTTAACAGCATCTATCTCAATGTTTTTGTAATTAATCAGAGGCAATATTTTTTTTATCTCTTCATCTGTCGCCACCCTCTCATGGCCTGGCCTGAAGTCCCATAAGCCGCGCATCCCTGCCCAGGTCACGTCAAAAGCACCGTTAGACAAGTCGGATATTGTAATTGACGCGCTTATGACCTTGAAAAGCTCATCCGGCACTGTTACGGGTTTGATACCAGCGTTTTTGTTTATATTAGAGACGTGCGTTCCCTCTATCCATTCGCTCATCTCCTTTTCTATGCGGTCCATCTCTGAGGTGACAGCGTCAAAACCCTCTTTGGCCCGCGCCTCGCTCTCCGCGATGACTGTCATCTCCAGGTCCGTGCCCATTATAACCGTATTTTTCTTGAAGACCGCGGCAGATGAAGGGGTGGAAAACACAATGAACGGCAGAAGGCTGACAATGAAAATCGCGGATATATCGAAACTGCGGTAATCACGAGTTTTTACTGAAGCCGACTTAGAGAGCATCGTTAAATGATAGCAAAATCTTGATACGTTGGCAATAAAGCCTGCCTTTCTTGAAAGAAAGGTGCTGCGCACGGCTAAAGCCTGCCTTTCTTGAAAGAAAGGCAGGCCCAAAGAACTTTAATTTCTAAGACCACGCTTGAAAGGAAGAATAACTCGTAGCGCGAGGCTTTTACCGAGCCTCGCCGTTTTTCCCGCAGTTTTTAATTAGAAACAAAAAACCGCCTCTCTGTTGACAGAGAGGCGGTTAAATTAAACCAAGATAATCATATTGTTACAGTAAAAGCCTTAGCCCGGCCATAAAAATATGCGCATTACCGCTTATGGACTCTGTGTAGAACTCGTACTTGCCCTCAAGCGATCCGTTCTTTATCCATGCCGAGGGATCTTTCTTGTTGTCCTTGAAATTATAGACGAGCTTTGCGCCTGCGAGGTTTGTATTAAAGCTCTTTATCTGCGGCGAGGCTGATTTAAACTCGTCCGTTGCAACGGGCGCGTCCTTATGGAAGAACGCCTTAGACTGTGTGTAATATCTGTAATCAAGCCTCATGAGCCACTCGTCCGAAAAGTACTTGTAGTATTCTATCTCGGCGGTATTTGAGCGTATATCCCAGGAGTCTTTGTAGTAGCGGTACTGAAAATGCACGGATGCCCGGTCGAGTAAGCCGAAGCGCGGGTTGGAGAAGTAATGGTTCACTCCAGCGAGGTAGGCGTTCCTGTTCCTTTTGCCGGGGAAGTTTTCGTACTCGCATGTGGCCGACAGCGCCGTGCATGTGGAAGCGGCCACGCCGCCAATGGGAACGAGCCTGATTCCCTCGGACTCAAACCCGCGCGAATTGGTCCTTGAGTAGCCTATCTGCGCCGCAGTGTTAGGTGAAAGGAGCTGCGTTACGCCCGCGAAGTAGTTATCGGTCGTCCTGTCACGGCTGCCGTTCATGAATGCGCCGGAGATGGTATCCATGTTCCTTGAATATCCGAGCGTTACGGTAGTGTTCTTGTCAAAAAGGTCCTTCTTAAACGTTAACGTAGGGGTCTTTGAGGTGTAGTCTTTTTCGCGGCTGTAATCAAGGTAAGCCTCGACGCCGACTATGTTATTGAAGTTATGAGTAACGCCGGCGAGGAGGTCGTGCCTTGTGTCCCTTCCGCCGCCGTTTGAGGCCGCGCTTGACGCGCCGGAGACCGCCGCGACCGCGCGGGAATTGTTCTTGGTTAACGAATTACCGCCGCCTTCTCCCCCTTCCCCGCCGAAGCTCGGATTTATGAGGTCTATGTTATATTTGACGTAACCTGACGTGTTCAGGTCAAAGTCCTTGTTCAACGCGAACAGCTCGGTATAGACCGTAACGCCGTTATTGAAGCTGTGGATGTAACTCTGTGCAATAGCGTAGTCCTCTGCTCTGGAGACAGCGGCGGCAGACAGGATAGTTGCGAAAGCCAACACGGACAAAGCGGCCTTTTTGCATGAGAACTTAATTGCACCCACAGCCGCCTCCGCTTACCCCGAAGCTGCCTGAGCTGCCTTCGCGGGTGCCCAGAAAGTGCTCGCGAACGGCCTTTTCTTCCTTATTATAATCAAACTGCATGATGGGATCAGCCAGATGCTCCCTCTCATAGGGCTGCACGCGGGCACACCCGTATGAGCCTGCGATGACAACACACATGAGCATGGCGTAAAATACTCTCTTCATACAGTCCTCTTATTTGCAAATGCGGCCTGTTTATCAACACCAACCGCGCAAGCGGCCTACTTCTTCAGCAAGGCATCAATCTCTTCAGACCATTTGGCGGGGTCTGATTCATTGTAGCCAAAATGAACGTGACGGACTATGCCTTGCCTGTCGATTATGTAGGATGTGGGCATCGCCGCCGCGCCGTAAGAGGCTACGGCCTTTGCGTCCATATCGAGAAGCACTATCAATCTTTTACTGATGTTTCCCATACCAATAAGAAATTCCTCGGCGCGCGGCCTTCTCTTGTCTATGTTTACAGCCAGAACGACCACATCCCTGTCCTTCACGCCGTTAATGAACCTGTTCAATTCCGGCAGCTCTTGCTTGCACGGGGAGCACCAGCTTGCCCAGAAGTCGAGAAATACCACCTTGCCCTTGAATTCGCCAAGCCTGACCGTCTTGCCTTCGAGGTTCTGGAGCGTAAACTCAGGGGCCACATCGTTTATACGGGCGGCCAGCGCCGGCGTTGCAATAAAGGCGGCCAGAAAAAGAACTACTAATATCTTTATTGAATGCTTTTTCATGTCAGGAGTAACTTCTTTCTTTAAAAATATATACATACTGCCCGGATCCTTACCGGCTGATAAACCGCTGAATATAATATATCGCTGAAGATTAAAAGAAGATTAGAAAAAGAGTTTACTTCAAATTTGAAGCAACTTATAGACATTGACATAACATTGCATTTTAAGTAAATTATCAATTTATGGAAAAGACATTTTTCGAGCAAAACGGCCTGAATTACGAATGGTTGGGCCAGTCTACTGTAAGGATAACCAACGGCAGCGGCTTTACCATCTACATAGACCCTGTCTTTCTTGACGAAAACCCGCCAAAGGCCGGCCTTATCCTGATAACTCACCACCACGTAGACCACTGCCTGCCGGAATACTGCGATGCCATACGCGATAAAAAGACAAAAATAGCAGCATTTCATGATAGTTACATCAAATACTGCGTAAAAGACATTAAAGGCGTCCGCACCGTCAAGGTCGGCCAGACAATAGAGTTGAGCGGCATTAGAATCACCGGGGTGGAGGCTTACACAAAGCGGGGCTTTCACACAAAAGGCGAAGGTTGCGGCTTCTTGATTGAATGGGGCGGCAGGAGGATATACTTTTCAGGCGATACCTCGCGGATACCTGAAATGGCGGAGCTGAAAGCAATAGACACCGCCATAATGGCCATAGCCGACAACGCCTATGCCATTGATGCAAAAGACATTATCGAAGCCGTAAAGGAATTAAAACCCAAACTCTTCATACCCGTCCATTATACCCCTATTGACGAGCCGGACCCAATCCTTAATAATTTCGACCTATCCACCAAAGACCCCCGTTTTTTCACCAGGAAAGAAGACCCGATGGATTTGCTTTCAGACCTTGAAGGCGCCAGCATAGAAGTGACGGCGCTGAAGAAGATCGGTAAAGGCATTTAACGGGATACGGCCGCTTCCCCTTGAAGGGGCTGAGCCCCAGCCCTCTCTTACTTCGCCGGTATCTCCACACTGTCTTCGTCAAAGTCGCCCTCAGCCCCCTTTGGGTGGCAGGCGCCGCAGTTGGAGAAGGAGTTGATGGATGGTCTTTTAAATACGCTCTTTTGTATCTTCCTGTGCTCGCGGATAATGAAGGGCTGTTCCGTTATCCTCGCCGGAACGGACGGGGCTGACCATGACAATATCCTTCTTGCCCATTTCGAGTCTGTCTTTTCAGCGGAATGTTCGTAAAAATAGCTGAGCAGATCGTCCTTTATCTTATCCTCAAGCGAAAGGTTCTCTCCGAAGTGCTTGTCTGAATTCTGTATTACCGCCTCCCATGACCTTAGAGGCAGAAGGCCGGGGTGATAAAGGAAGTGGCAGGAAGAACATTCCTGTTTGTAAAGAGCGCTTTCAGGGAAGGGCGCCCTGTTTTTATCCTTGTTCTGCTGCGCGCGAATAATATCATGTCTTTCCCCCTCCTCTTCATGGTCTCCGCTGCGCCGCTTGACCGCTTCATGCCTTTCCTCTTCGGCATGGGAAACCCACGGGACAGAAAGCGAGAGGGCCGCCACTGACAGGATGGCCGCCATTATCAAGCTCTTTTTATCAATCTTCATTATCTTCCTCCTTAATTAGCAAGTTGCGCGCGCTATGCCGGTATCAGGCCGTTATCTTAATTACGGCCGGGCGAGGTTAAGGCCGCGTAAAGCTATAATCGGCAAAGCCGGAGACACTCGCTGCGGCGCAAACAGACTTTAAAGCCTTGACAGCCCCATTCCCTTTGCAGTGCGCAGCGCCTGCAAATCACAGGGACGTCAGGTATGCTATAAAATCACCCTTTTCCTTCGCGGTGCACTCTCTTTCAAGGACGTTGTGGCAGTTCCTCTTAAACCACTTCTCCACCTTCATCGCATCCGTGAAGCGCTCTTTGTTCGCCGCAGGGCTTATCGGTTCCAATATCTTGCCTACCGGGGTCTTCCCGCGGGTTAAGGGGTTTGACGTGTGGCAGCCGGAGCATGACCTTTCTTCCTTTTTTGCGGAATGTACGCGTTTCATGTTAAAAAACCTCTTCCCTTCCCCGGCGCTGAATGTCTTTACGCCCGGGTCGTTCCTGCGCGCCTCAGTCAGCAGGGAATTAACATACTCCTGCATTTGCGCGTTCAGCACGGTCGCCGCCTGCGAGATTGCCGCCCCTCCAAGAACAACCGCCGCTGCCGCACCGATACCGGCCAACCTGCGTTTCATCAAACATACCTCCTTTTTCTTTTATTTAATACCGGCAACCTGACAAGCCGCTCAAAACATGTCCCCCAGGCCTGCCCTCGCGTGTCTAAAGCGGGGGCTTTAAGCGGGGAAGCCCCGGATACGCAATAATCAATCATCAATGAACAATTGTCAGGCTTCGCCCCATTGCTCCCGTGTTCATTGCTTATTGTCAAATGTTCATTGACCCGGCGGCGGATGGAGCGCTTGAGGCAGCCCGCTACTTCTCCGGTATTCCTATGTCCCTATCCTCAAAAGAGCCGGCTTCCGAGCCGGGATGGCACGCCTTGCAGTTTGACTTGCTTACGATAGACGGCCTTTTGTAGATATCTTCCGTCAAGCCGGAATGCTTGTCAACCCAATACGGCGTCTCTGTTACCCGCATTGGTATGCTCCCGGCTTCTATGGAGTAGAGTATCTTCTTTGATGCCTCGGTGGTGGAGCGCTCGGCTGAAGAAGCAACGAGAAAGGCCGATATCTCGCGCTTGGCAGCGGGCGGGAGGTCGGCGTTTTCGCCGAAATGATCGCTCAGGTTCGCCATTATCCTGTTCCACGAGGCCGCCGGAAGTATAGTCGGATGGAAGGCTTCGTGGCAGGACGCGCCGCACTCTTCCTTCCACGCGGCATTGGGCTTAACCCGGCGCGCGAATCCTCTCTCATCCAGCACCTTCACCTGCTTTATCGAACTTATGTCGCTTTTGCCCTCAGGCGGAAGATATATCAGAGCAAGGCCGCCCGATATGGTGACTGCTATCAGCACAAAAAGGCGAAGGAGCGGCCTGCCCCCGCGTGCCTGAAACGGGGGCATATGCGAGACCCTGTTCTGCCAGCTCTCATTGTCCTCTTCCGTGCCGGTTATCATCGTCAGGATGATGTTCTCGCGCATGATAAAATCATGAAAGAGCGCGGCGCATATGTGGAGAACGATAACGGCTATGGCTGCGTAAGCAAGCGGTTTGTGGACAGCGCTCGCGTAAACGGCGGCGTCATACGTGAAAAGACCGGCCCAAAGCCCCCTGTTCTCCTCTCCGCCGTATATTATTATGCCGGTAAGGGCCTCGGCGAGCGTCATGGCAAGCATGAAAAGCGCTATCCAGCCGACGGCGGGGTTATGGCCCAGAAGCCTCTGGGGCCTCAGCCTCATCATATGGCGGATGTCTGATTTAACGGCCTGCCAGCCCTTAATAAACTGCGAGAACCGGGCATACTGATTGCCCGTAAAACCCCAGAATATGCGGAAAACGGTAAGCCCCAGCGCGACGTACCCGGCGGCGGCGTGGTACTCAAGCAGCCGTTCATTTTGAGCTGTAAAAAAGAGCCCCAGATAAGAGACGGCTAAAAGCCAGTGGAATACGCGGGTAGGAGCGTCCCATACCTTGATCTTCATGCGGCTTATTATAACAGATGGAAAAAAATATAAAAAGGGGCATGATGCGTTGAAGCGTTTTAAAAGCGTGCCGGCCTATAACAACCCTTCAAGTTGTCATGACCCTGTAAAGATTCATTTCTTAAAGTTCCACATGTTTTTAGAAAAAGCCCTTGACAGATGCAACGGTGTTGCGTTAATCTTGACAAACAAGATGCAACGGTGTTGCATCTTAATGCTATCATGATAACTGACGACATACTCCATAACCTCAAAGACAGAGGGCATCGGCTGACGAAGATACGGACTGCCGTCATCAGCATGCTTTGGCTCTCCGATGTCCCGCTGTCCGCCTTTGAAATAAAAGCGTCTCTTGAGAAAGATAAGATAAAGGCCAACAAGACTACGATATACAGGGAGGTCTCGTTCCTGCGGACAAACGGCATCTTGCATGAAATACAGTTCGGCGACGGCAAGATGCGCTACAAGATATGCCCTGACGATCATCACCATCATACGATATGCGTCCGCTGCAGCAGGGTCGAGGCTATCTCAATGGAAAAGGACCTGGAAAAATACGAACGGGAGCTTGTCCGGCTTAAAAGATTCAAAGTGCTTCGCCACACACTCGAATTTTTCGGCATCTGCAGCCGTTGTAACGCTTAAAAAGGTGTTATATGAATATCCTTGAAGTAAACGCCCTTAACATAGATATCGCAGGCAGCAGGGTGCTTGACAACATCAACTTCAGCGTTGAAAAAGGAGAGGTGCTTGCCGTGATCGGGCCGAACGGCGCGGGCAAGACCGTGCTTTTAAAGGCCCTCATCGGCCTCTTGAAGTGCAGCGGCTCCATAAAATGGGCAGGCGGAATAAAAAAGGGCTATGTGCCCCAGCGGATGGACATAGAGACCGACGTGCCTCTGACCGTCACGGAGTTCTTCCGCCTCCACGAGTCCGCCCCGAGCATCAACAGGATCAAAGAGGTCTTGACCTTTGTCCATCTCGACGCGCGCATACTTAAATCCGGCTTCGGCGAGATTTCCGTCGGCCAGAGACAGCGCATACTCGTGGCATGGTCGGTGCTGGGCAATCCCGACGTGCTTCTCTTTGACGAACCAACCGCCGATATCGACGTTGCCGGGCAGGAGTCCATCTACAACATGCTCTACCATCTGCAAAAAAACCTGGGACTGACGATAATCCTTGTGTCGCATGACCTGAACGTGGTCTACCGCCACGCGCACACGGTTTTGTGCCTGAACAGGAAAAACATGTGCTTCGGCAAACCGAAAGACGTGCTTACTCCTGATCAGCTCCTCGGCCTTTACGGCGGAGACAAGGCATTTTTCGAGCATCATCATAACCACTGACGGACTGCTCTCAAACCAATGCACGATCTACTGCTTCCCGTAATAGTCGCGGCCTTTGTGGCCGCGTGCGCAAGCCTGCTGGGCTCGTTCGCCATCTTGAAGCGCATGGCCCTTGTCGGCGACGCCATGTCGCACGTGGCCCTGCCGGGCATGGGGCTTGCTCTCCTGTTTAAATTCAACCCATATATCGGCGCAGTGGCCTTTCTGCTCGTTGCGGTCGTGGGGATATGGATTGTGCAATACAGGAGCGCGCTCTCCATTGACACGATAGTCGGCGTATTTTTCACGACAAGCCTTGCCGTCGGCGCGCTGATAACGCCGGACCAAGACCTGCTGGAAGCGCTTTTCGGGAACATAGCCGAACTGACGGTTTTCGAATCGGCCATCTCCATAATCATGTCTGTCGTCCTTATCGCCGCGATAATCCATATCCGCAAAAAGCTCACGCTCAGCATGATCTCCGGCGAGATAGCCCACAGCGTCGGCATCAACACCAGCAGGCTTGAGTTCGTCTTCCTTCTTATCTTCGCCCTTTCCGTGGCCCTTGGCATACGTTTTGTCGGCGCGCTTTTAATGGGATCTCTCGTCATCATCCCGGCAGCCTCGGCAAAGAATATCGCGAAAAGCCTTAAAACTTTTCTCATCTGGAGCGTCGTCTTCGGCGTCTTTGCCGCTACGCTCGGCATGTGGATAGCCTACTCGCGCAAGGTCGCGCCGGGGCCGGTCTTCATCCTCATAAGCGCGTGCCTTTTCGCGGCATCTCTGGTGGTAAGGCAGGTTAAAAAGGCTGCTTCCTGACCTGCCCCTTTTCATTTACAATTAAAAATGGATTAGCCATGAACATACGAGAGGCTATTAAAAACAGACGAAGTATCCGCAGGTTTCAGGATAAAGCTCTGACGGCAGAGGAGGTTGATATCCTCTGCGAAGCCGTCATGTGGGCGCCAAGCGCGGGCAATCTTCAATCAAGAAGGTTTTACTTTGTATTAAACCCTGATTTAAAAAAAAGGATAGCCACGGTCTGCCTGGGACAGATGTTCATAGCCTCTGCCCCGCTCGTCGTGGTGGCATGCGCTGATTATGAGAGGATACGCCCCTACCGTGACAGAGGCAAAAACCTCTACGCCATACAGGACGTTGCATGCGCCGTGGAAAACCTTATGCTTCAGGCGCACGAACTCGGCCTCGGCAGCGTCTGCGTAGGCGCGTTCGACGAAGACGCGCTCTCCGGCGCCCTTAACCTCCCATCCACCCAAAGACCGCTCACCGTAGTGCCGGTGGGCCATCCGGCGCAGAAGCCGGAGGCTCCGGAAAGATACCCGATGGAGGAGATAGTGACCATACTAAAGTAACACTTGAACGCCTGAACGCTTGACAACAATTATATTGCGTAAATCTTCATATGATATATAATACTGCACAATCGCATGAAAAAAAGCGCAAGAATTTATGTTCTTATTCTCATCCTCGCCTCACTCTTCCTTTACGCTCTTTTAATCGGACGTATTTATCCGAAATTTGCCCCGCTTGAAAAACGCATAGATAACATGACCGCAAGGGAGTTGCACGCAAAGGCGTTAAAACTCCACTCTGAAAAAAGATATGGAGCGGCCATTGACGTTTGGCAAAAGGAACTGCAGCTTAATGCTGACATCCCAAACACCACCAACAACATTGGGATCGAATACGCGGCCTTGAGTGCTTTTAACACGGCCAAACAATACAACCTTAAGGCCGTTAATTTAGATCCCGGATTTGCTCACGCCTATTACAGCCTCAGCCGCGTCAATTTCAAGCTTACCGAGTATAAAGAAGCCGCCGCTAATGCCTCGAAGGCCATAGAACTCGGCTATGTCAACGCTGATGTATACTATACTCTTGCCGTCGCGCAAGCGCACCTTAAAAACTATGAATCGGCAATAGAAGCCTACAAAAAAGTAATCTATCTCAGCCCCAAATATCCTCTGGCCCATATTGAACTCGGTTTTAACTACAGAGCAGCTGGAAAGCTCGACATGGCTGAGGCTGAGTTTAAACAGGAACTGTCGGTAAAAAACGGGGCAAAGACTGCCGCTGAACTGGCATTGGCCGAAACGCTGGCCGAGAGAGCCGCAGGGGACAAGGACAAGCTCTTTCAGGCGGCACTTGGCTTTCAAAACTACGAAGACAATTTTAAAGTCTACAGAAAGGAAGAGGCAGTCCTTCAGGAAATAATAAACATAGACCCGCAATACCCTCAAGCCCATTATCAGCTTGGACGCCTTTATGAAAAATTGGATTGGTTCCTTACCGCAAAAGACGAGCTGCTTCTTGAGCTTAAATATCACCCGGACTCCGAGAACGCCGCTTCAAGGCTTGCGAACCTCAACGCAAAGATAGAAGAACGCGCCGACGCCGGCTTCAAAGGGTCGCGGTTCCCCCGGAAGGTTATGGTGGTAGGCAAAGATACGAGCATTTATGATAATTCCTACCAGAATAAATCCAGTCCCAGCGAAGGCGATATCCTGACCGTCACAGGCTTTTACGGGAAAAGGGTAAACAGGCTGATTTTCATTTGCTCAGCAGGCCGTGACCGGCTTTCAAACAAAAAAATCCCCAGAAGGTTCGACTACGACGTCCTGTATACCGTCAAGAACGGCGGTCTTGTCAGAGCAGTGGACGTCATACTTGAGGATTGCATCAAAAAACCAGCTTTAACTTCACCATCAAGGAAGATAACAATAGTCGAAAACCAGATAGCCACAAGCGATACCTACAAAAAAACAGCTCCCGCAAAGGGCATTTTCGCATTATGGCTTAAAAAAAAGACGGGAAAATTTATTCTTCTAACCGAGGTCAACGAAACAAAAATGGCTCTGGACAAGGCTGTCAGATTCTCTCCTGACGAAAAATACTTCTTCATCGTGCCAACCGCAACGCTTATGTCTGCGGAGAGTGTGTCCGTGTGGGAAGGAAAAGACAAATTAACTTCCCCGCTTTTGTTGAACGATATTGTCTTTTTACGCGGAATCAATGAAAACGACGCGGTTTATACATTCGACCTCAAGACCTTCATTCTGAAAAAATTCATAGATGTCGACGACGGTGTGCGATTCGGCGATAGCAAGGACGACACCATCGCGGTATGGAACCCTGTTAGGTTTGAGAACGGTATTTTCACGGCGGATTTTATAAGAAGACATCTCCGTCCGCCTAACCCCGATGCGCCATGCATGCTGATAGTGGTTAAAGCGGATGAAAACGGGAAGATACTCGGCAAAGAGATAACAGAGACCAACGAGTGCGAATTGCTTTAACACTGCCAAAGCAAAAGTTGCGGAAATTATTACGGGTTTGATGAAAACTCGTTCATTATATAAAAGTGTGTCTTTTCAATACGCCCTATAAGAGTCAGGCATGCCCTGAAACGCCTGCCCTTTTCCATCTCTTTCAATAGCGGTTCATAAAGCCCTTTTTGCACCGGAACCCAAACATCAAAGTCCTCATCAACAACATGCAGTTCATTCGGATAAAAGTCGCGGATATTATCCCCGCCAAAAGCAAACAGCGCATCCCGCGTTACCTTGCTCGCCGGCCGCAGCTCGCCTGTGTATTTTATGATGGTCGATAGGGCCGCCCCTTTCCTGACGTGGTCTTTATACATGACCGCGTACATCAAATTTTCCTTATCAAGTACCGGCATGCCGTTCTTTTTCGGTAAAACTTTTTCAGGATCATTTCTGAACATGCCGCGGTCAGTCCATACATCAGATTCCGAAAGCTTGAATGAGGCTGAGTGGTCGCTTATCATCATCTTTACGTAATGCGGCCAACATGCAACGGACGCAGTCGGAAATAACAACGCAATGATCACGATAACTATTTTTTTCAAAATATCACTCCGTTTATTTGAACGTAAGCCATTTGTATTGAAATTCCATCCCTTAAACAGCTGACACTCCACTCAACATAAATTCATTTCTTACAAGAAACATAAAATTTACCCATTATTTAAAAGAATCGGTTTAACTAAAAACAACGCCTGAAAAACAGATTAGGCCCGCCGTCCGCATATTGCAATCATAAAGGACGCAGGCCTGATCTGCTGAGAGTATAAAAAACAAGATACCTAATACCTTATCAGCGAAAACACCGGCGTGGGCGTCAGCTTCTCCCTGCCGCCGAGGTCTTCAAGCTCTATTGCAAAGGAGCACTCTACTATGTTGCCCTTCATCCTTTTAACGAGGTCTACGACCGCTCCGGCGGTGCCGCCGGTGGCAAGCAGGTCGTCGGCTATGACAACCCTCTGTCCGGGCAATATGGCGTCCTGATGCACCTCAAGGGTGTCCTCGCCGTATTCAAGAGTGTAGCTTGCGCTGTGGGTCTTGCTTGGGAGTTTTCCAGGCTTTCTCACGAGCACTACTCCGGCTCCGAGCTTATAGGCAAGGGCCGCGCCGAGTATGAAACCGCGCGCCTCTATGCCCACGACGACGTCAATGCCTTTGCCGACGTAGCGGTGGCCCATGAGGTCTACCATGCGCTGATAGAGCGACGGGTCTTTGCAAAGCGTGGTGATGTCTTTAAAAAGTATGCCTTTTTTTGGAAAATCAGGGACGTCTCTGATGGATTTCTTAAGCTCATCTACCATTATAAAATCTCTCCTATTCTGAATGTATTTTACCGATTGGAAGGGCTGAGCCCCTTGAATGGGTTCAACCCCTCGAAGGGGCTGAGCCCCCAATGCTTTCTTTTACTATAAAACGCCGCCTGTATGCCAGAACAAAAACATGATTCGGTATCACACCGCGTCAAACGACGATATATTTGTCTTTTCCTTTATTATCCTTCTGAGCTTTAAGAGGGCCTTTACCTCTATTTGCCTGACCCTCTCGCGGGTGACGCCGAACATCTTGCCAATGGCCTCCAGGGTCCTGGGGCTGTCGTCATTAATGCCGAAGCGGAGCTTTATTATCTCCTTCTCATTGTCATCGAGCATGCCGAGCCACTGGCTTACGTTGCTTATCCGCCTGGCCTCGTCAATAAGCTCCATGGGCGTTGGAAAGCTGTCATCCGGGATGCGCTCCAAAAGCGTCTGTTCAGAACCGTCCGGCAAGGAGGCCTCAAGGGAGCAGCTCTTGCGGTTGATGTTGTCCAGCTTTTTTACATACCTGCCTGACAGACCGGTCCGGTGGGAAAGCTCAGGGACGGTCGGCTCCCTGTTATACTGCAACTTGAGTTCTCGCGTGGCCCTCGATATCTTGGAAAGATCGGCGGTTACATGTATGGGAAGACGGATGATGTTGGACTGATTTGCTATAGCACGCTCTATGGATTGCTTTATCCAATAGGTGGCATAGGTGGAGAACTTGCAGCCCTTGGCCGCCTTAAATCTCTCCACTGATTTTATAAGCCCTATGTTACCCTCTTCAATAAGGTCTTGAAGCGGGAAACCTCTGCTTAAATAGCGCTTGGCAATGTTGACCACGAGGCGCAGGTTGGACTCTATCATCCGTTTCCTAGCTTCTTTGTCACCTTTTGCTATTCTTCTGGCGAGTTGTTTTTCTTCGATAGGTGTAAGTAGGGCACATTTCTTGATACTGTTGAAGTAAACCTTAACAGTATCGGTTGCGGGGGCGTCGTGGACGGCTCTTATTTCTTCTGCGCTGTTGACATCTCCATGTAGCTGCGTCTTCCATGCGGAATTACTCAGCTTTGCCATAGGCCTCTCTTAATTGGGTTTAAGAAAAAGGTGCTATGTCGGGAACGCCAAAACTTTCTTTAAACATATTAATACTATAATTTCAAGATTAAGGCAAGTAAAAAAGCGGGTCAAGCGTATGCCTGCCCTGCCGCACCTCAAAATGGACCTGTGGGGCTTGGGCATTACCGGTTACGCCCGCCGTTGCTATGACAGCGCCCTTGTCCACCGTATCGCCCGGATTCACGAGATTGTTCTTGTTGTGCGCGTATACGGTATAAAAGCCGTCCCTGTGCCTGAGGATGATGATATTGCCGTATCCGCGCATGTTCGTGCTGATATACGCGACCTGCCCCGCGTCAGCCGCCTTTACCGGCGTGCCCTCGGGGACGCGGATGTCAATGCCGTCGTGCCTGACTCCGTCACGCAGGCCGAAATGGGAGGAAAGGCTGCCCCTGACCGGCCATAGGAACTTTTCCCTGCTGAACCTGACCCTGCAGCCGAGATGCTCTTTTTCTACGGCCACGGGAATAACGGTAGCTGCTTTTTTGTTTTTAGTCTGTTTGTCGGAAGGTTTTGCAGAAGAGGCGCCGGGGATGAATATCCTTTTGCCGGCTTCAAGATCAGAGGGGCTTTTTATTGCGTTTGCCGATGCAAGGTCTTTGACATCAACGCCGTAAATTTTAGAGATCCGCCACAGCGTTTCCCCCTTTTTAACGGTATGATAAATGCCGCTACCCTGCGTCCCCGGCGTAATGGCGCAGCCCCAGAGAAAAAGCAGACAGATCAAGCCCGGCAAAGCCGGCCCTGTCCGTGAAGGACTTCGTATAAGCGACGCAATTTTTATGTAAAAATTATCCGTCATTTATTTCACCATCTGAGCGGCCTTGTCCGTGACGGACTCCGAGTCCGTGATGGACTCCGATTTTCACCGCGTCATGCAGCTGACCTGATTATGTCCTTTGAAACCTCTCCCTGATGGAGTTCAACCACGCGCTGATGCCCACAATGGGTTTGCCGGGCATCAAGATGATCTTAGATTTCCCCACTTAATACAATCAGATTAACCTGTTAAGGCGTTTGCCTCAAGGGATTATGAACGTTTGGGCATATTATAGCCGAAAGGTTGAAGAAAGTAAAGATGGAATCTGTCTGTGGCAATGCCATCGCAGGTATTTGAAATAAAAAAATCTCCGGCATGAATGACGGAGATTTTTTTATCCAATAACCAGCGCCCACGGGTGATTGGCCGCCTTTTAGACCTTATTTCTTCCTACCGTCGCTGATAAAGGAGCCGTCGTCTTTTCCATTTTCTATCCTGTAAACAGTGTCGCCGACGCGTTTAAGGGTTCTGCCTGCCAATGCCCCGGCATGGGAGTGATGTTTTATCGGATTTGCCGGTTTCAAAGGAGTCATGCTTACCTTAAGCCGGCTAACTTCCTTGGAACTGAGAAAAAGAAGGATATATTTCTCGGTATCGTTGTTATCCTCTTTAGGCGCATATGCTTTAAGCGCTCCATCTATAGATTTACTTTGAAACTTTTGCGTCTTTAAACGGGCAACTTGCGCGTCTTGTCCTGTTTTCATATCAGGGAAGACTGCAAACTCACCATTAAAGCCGATTGCACCATGATCTTTTGCGAACGTACCAAATTTGAGGTTCCCAACGTTATTATTTCTCCATGCAGGCGTTCCACCCTCCTTGATAGACTCTGGATAGATAACCACCTGACCGTTATTTTCTATTTGCATTTTTTTATTCGGCATACATTATTCTCCTTTTTTTATTTTACCGGCTTTATGCCGGTTACTTCCAATAAAACTCTTGAGCGATGATGAACGGTGAAGGCATGAGAAAGAGTCCCACTAACAGAGACCTTTTTATGCAATAAGGGCCTGTACCGATTATAGTCACTACCTTCGTCAAAAACCAATTGAATGGCTTTAACGTTAGTCTCTGACTCATCCACATCTTCTACTTTACCGTTTACACACACGGGTTTTTCAAGCTTCAGTATCCAAAATGCCTCAGGCGCGTCCCCCTTCTCAATACTCCTGTATTCCGGCGGGCCGGGAAATGTCTCTCGCACGATCGTACCTGTAAGCCTCACCTTTGCCGGTTCATATGAAAGACACTCCTCAGACTTCGTGTCTCCGGCAAAGACAAAGAAACCAAAGACAATAAAAAGCGTCAGCGATATTCGCGTAATGAACTTTTTTTTCATGCTTGAAACCTCCGTGCGGAATGGTTTAGCGCCAGTTAGATATTACAGGCAGAATTACGCAGCCCCCTATACTCTATAGTGTTTTTATTCTACCCCTAAATTCGTATCATGCTGTTTTAAAAGGGATAAAAGGCGTAAATTATTCTACCCCATGATTAAAAAACAGGCATGGATTCAAGCTATGATAGAGATTCGGAAATGATATTTTAGTATACTCTTAAGCTTCCCGCGGAATGGTTCATTTCCCTGAATGGGAGAGGCAAGTCCTGTAACAATGCCGCTGGATATTACGCGGCTTAGGCAATGAGGTTTATTGCGTCAGGGATCTTTTTTATCCGATTCCCTGCATCCATATTGCCCGATGAGCTTTACGAACCTGCACGCGGCAAGCGTCTCTTTTTCGATGCCGCGCGGTTTTTTAGTTACGCGGATAAGGCCCTGTGACTCCTCTGTGCCGACGGGCATGACGAGCCTGCCGCCGAAGGCAAGCTGATTGATATAGGCAGGCGGTATCTCCGGCGAGTACGCGGCAGCTAGGATTACGTCAAACGGCGACTCCTCCTGCCAGCCCAGCGTGCCGTCGCCGACCCTGACGATGACGTTGGGGCACATGAGATTATCAAGGAGTTTCCTTGCGCGCGAGGCGATGGACGGGATGCGCTCTATCGAATAGACCTTATCCGCCAGCATGGAGAGGATGGCCGTCTGATAGCCGGAGCCGGTGCCTATCTCAAGCGTCTTTTCCTTGCCCGTAAGGCCGAGCGCCTCGGTCATAAAGGCCACCATGCAGGGCTGGGAGATAGTCTGCTTTTCGCCAATCGGAAGAGCGCTGTCGTTGTAAGCCTGCGCGTAAAGCGCCTCTTCCACAAAAAGCTGCCTCGGCACCAGACGCATAGCCTGCAAAACGCCCTCGTCCTTTACGCCGCGGCCGATAACCTGCTCCTCGACCATGGCGTTTCTCGCCCTCTCAAAGTTATCGCGCTTAAAAAGCAGAGGTTTCAAAAGATTGGCGTCCTGTAAAAAGTATTTATAGCCGAAAAAGAAGCTGACCGGGCTTCATGCTTAAAAACCGCAGCAGGAGATATTGACTTTTACAAATGTAAAAAACACCGCCATTTTCTCCCCAGCCCCCCCGCTTCAGCCTGCCCTCGCACGTTTTAAGCGGGGGACATGCGGGGGCAGGCTTACCACTCCTCCGCTTCAAACGCATTTTTCAAAAGCTCGGCCTCAAGCCTTCCGTTTTTCACCTCGACCGAGACGACGTCGAAGCGCACGGCGCAGTCGGTGATGTCGTGGCGGGCGAGGTAATCATGCGCGGCTGAGAGCATGTGGCGTTGTTTCTTTGCGTCTACGGCGCTTATGGGCGGGCCGAAGGCGGCGTTTGCGCGCGTCTTTACCTCGACGAAGACGAGGGTCTCTTTTTCTTTCGCGATGATGTCTATCTCGCCGCAGCGGCAGCGGTAATTCTTTTCGATTATCTTAAAACCGTTCTTTTTAAGAAGCCTCTCGGCCTCAAGCTCGCCGTTTCTGCCGAGGGTGATTTTATCAAGCGCCATGTTTGCTCCTGTGAAATACAACGCCGTTAAAAGTCCGTCTGTGTATCGGACAGGGGCCGAAACGTTTTATCGCCGAAAGGTGCTCCTCTGTGCCGTAGCCTTTGTGTTTCTTGAAATTATACGCGGGGAAGACGTTGTGATAGGCCTCCATGATGCCGTCACGGGCGGTCTTGGCGATGATGGACGCGGCGGCTATGCTTATCGACAGGCTGTCGCCGGATATTACCGTCCTTTGATTAATATCGGATTTAAAAGGGAAGCGGCCGTCCACGAGGACGAAATCGGGCCTTATGGCAAGGGCGCCGACGGCCCGCTCCATCGCGTTTAATGAGGCGCGCAGGATATTTACCCTGTCTATCTCGTCATGCCAGGCTATGCCCACGCCAACGGCAAGGGCCGAGCGGTGGATGTCGAATACGAGGGCTGAGCGTTTTGACGCGGAAAGTTTTTTGGAATCTTTTATTGAAGGATTTACCGGCGTAGGAAATGGAAATATGACGGCGGCGGCGACTACCGGGCCTGCAAGCGGACCCCTGCCCGCTTCATCCACGCCGGCGATAAAACGGCAGCCTTTCGAGGCAGCCTCTTTTTCAAGAAGGTCCATCGTCCGGCCCGCCTTTCATGAAATAAAACCGTTCCCGAATTGCGCGGGAACGGTCAATTCGAAGCCGTGCCGGAAATTATCTCTTTTCTTTTATCCTTGCCGCCTTGCCGCTCAGGTCTCTGAGGTAATAAAGCTTCGCCCTTCTGACCTTGCCTTTGGTGAGCACCTTTACTGACTCGACCGCCGGGGAGTTCAGCGGGAATATCCTCTCAACGCCGGTGCCGTAGGAGACCTTCCTTACAGTGAACATACAGCGGACGCCGCTACCGCGCTTCTTTATGACAACGCCCTCGAACGGCTGTATCCTCTCTTTGTCTCCTTCCTTGATCCTGACCTTTACGAGCACGGTGTCGCCCGGAGAAAACGCCGGAATATCCGTCCTTATGAAGCCCTTTTCAATGTCATGCATGATACCCATAATACAGCCTCCTCTTTTCAATTACGGGGGCTGAGCCCCTTGTTGTTAATTTATATGCGTCTGGCCATTATCCCTGTTTAATGCTCTCGATTACAGCCTTTTCCGCGTCAGTCAGAGGCGCCGCGTCAAGAAGTTCCGGCCGTCTCCGGCAGGTGTGCTTAATGCTCTCAGCCCGTCTCCAACTGTCTATTTCCGCATGATTACCCGATAAAAGCACCGGCGGAACCTTCATGCCCCTGAAAACCTCCGGCCTCGTATACTGCGGGTATTCAAGAAGCCCGTCCGTGAATGAATCATGCCCGCTTGAATCGTCATCCCCGAGCACGCCGGGCATCAGCCTGCCGACTGCGTCAACCACTGCAAGGGCGGCTATCTCCCCGCCTGTGAGGACGTAATCGCCGATTGAAAGCTCCATGTCGACGAACTCCATGACACGCTCGTCAACCCCTTCGTAGCGTCCGCATATTATAACAATCCTGCCCAGTCCTGCAAGCTCTTTTGCCGCATTGTGATTAAATTTAATGCCGCACGGCGATGTAAGGATAATCTTTGCGCCGTCCGCGCCCTGAAGGGGCTGAGCCCCCTCAGGTGGTTCAACCCCTTTTTTCGCTATGGCCTCAAGAGCGCGCACAATAGGCTCAACCTTCATGACCATGCCGGGGCCCCCGCCGTAAGGGGGGTCGTCCGCCGTCCTGTGCTTGTCGAGGGTGTAATCCCTTATATTATGAACGCCGACTTCTAAAATTCCTTTTGTGACCGCTCTGCCGATAACGCCCTGCGTTAAAGGAGAGAGGAAAAAATCCGGCAAAAGCGTCAATATGTCAAATCGCGTCGTCACACCTTTTTACACCTTTTTACGCCTTTTCGCCGGCCTCAATAAGACCCTCCATAAGATGTACGGTCATTTTCCCCGCGGCGAGGCTTACCTCTTTAACGACCCCTTCAATAGCCGGAATAAGGATAGTCCCGGACCGCCCTTTGACTTCAATAACGTCGTTTGAGCCCGTCGGAAAGACGTTTATGACGCGGCCAAGATGCCTGTCATCGTCCGTCCATACATCCATGCCCTCAAGCTCGCTTAGATAATATTCACCTTCCGGCAGCGCCGGCAGGTCTTTCTTGCGCACGCAGACAAGCCTGCCTGTCAGGGCAAGGGCATCCTCCCTTGAGGCGCACCCTTCAAGCGTGGCGATGAAAATTCCCTTTTGCCTCCGGATGCGCTTTATGGCAATGCTTTCAGTAAGTTTGCCGGACGAATCCATCAGGAAAAAGGTTGCGCTGTCAAGCCACTGCATCCCCTCGAAGGGGAGTATCTTGACGTCGCCCTTTATTCCGTGGACTCCGGCTATTTTCCCGATAGGAAGAAGCTTCTCAGCTTCCACCGTTTTCATCGTCTTCCCCGATGAACCCCTTGAAGGGGTTCAACCCCTTTGGAGCCCTTTTGGCATTGCGATAATCGCCAGCACCACTCGCCATCACAAACGCATCATTTAGCACAAACAGCCGTGCAGGCGAGTGGTGCTGGGCGCGGCCCGTGCTACTCTATGATCTCCAGCATGGAGCGCTTCTTTAACTTGGTCGAGGCGGCTGTAAGTATCGTTCTTATCGCTTTGGCAGTTCTGCCCTGTTTTCCGATTACTTTCCCGAGGTCATCTTTGGCGACTGTCAGCTCTATCACCGACGACTTTTCACCTTCTACCTCACTTACCTTAACCTGTTCGGGATGGTCAACAAGCGCTCTGGCTATCTGCTCGATAAGCTCCTTCATACGATACCTCCATAACGTCTCTTTAACGGCCTTATTCAAGGCAAGGTCGTGAAGATCCGTTCGCGCGCCGAGCTTTAAAAGCCAATTTATGACTCAGGAGGCCGCCATGATACTCTATCCCTTGGCTTTAAGCAGCTTTTTGTGTTTCCCTGGCCTTAACCGCCCTTTTTATGAGATGTGACACTGTTTCCGACGGAATCGCTCCGAGCTTGATCCAATGAGAGACCCTGTCAATGTTGAGCTCCACCTTTACCGGCTCAAATGCCGGGTTGTAGGTGCCTACGACCTCTAAGAACTTGCCGTTCCTCGGCGCCTCTGAATGGGCCACCACGATGCGGTAAACCGGCTTTTTCTTGCCGCCCTGCCTTGACAACCTGATCTTGACTGACATCTTTGTTTTGACGCCTCCTCTCTTTTTTTATCCGTGCGTAAACGCCCTTGTTAACGGCCCATCCCCTGCAGCATCGCCTTAATGCCGCGAGGTCCGGCCTGCCTGAGCTTTTTCATCATCTTGCGCATCTGGTCATACTGATTCATGAACTTATTGATCTCCTGCACCTTTGTGCCGCTGCCCTTTGCTATCCTCTGGCGTCTGCTGGCGTTAAGACACGAAGGATCCTGCCTCTCCTTCTTAGTCATGGAGTTTATTATGGCCTCGATCCTGTCTATTTCCTTTTCGTCTATCTGAACGTCCTTAGACTTCTTCATCGCGTCAAAGCCAGGTACCATTGAAAGTATCGAATCCATAGTGCCGAGCTTTTTTATGCTTTTGAGCTGGTCTTTGAAATCATCCAGCGTAAAGGTGTCCTTCCTTATCTTCTTTTCTATCTCTTTGGTCTGCTTTACGTCTACGGCGGCCTGGGCCTTTTCAATGAGCGTGAGAACGTCGCCCATGTCGAGTATCCTGCCGGCCATCCTTGAAGGATGGAAGACCTCAAGACAGTCTACCTTCTCGCCCGTGCCGATGAACTTTATGGGCTTGCCCGTGGTTTGGCGCATGGAAAGCGCCGCGCCGCCCCTTGCGTCGCCGTCGAACTTGGTCAGTATCACGCCGGTTATGCCGATGGCGTCGTCAAAACCCTTCGCGGTATTGACGGCGTCCTGCCCTGTCATCGAATCGGCGACAAAGAGTATCTCGGACGGGTCTAAAAGCCTTTTCAGGTTTTTAAGCTCATTCATGAGCTCGCCGTCTATGTGAAGCCTTCCGGCAGTGTCAACCAGAAGCGTATCGTAGCCTTTTAATCCGGCGTAGCGCGCGGCCTCCGAGCAGATATCCGCCGCGTTCTTATAACCGTCGCTGTCAAAGCAATCAACGCCTATCTCGGCCGCAAGGCGCTTCAATTGCAAGACAGCGGCAAGCCTGAAAAGGTCGGCAGGGACAATGTACGGAGTCCTGCCCTGGCCCTTGAGTTTGAGCGCGAGCTTCGCGGTGGTGGTGGTCTTGCCGGAACCCTGAAGTCCGACGAGCATGACGACCGCCGGTTTTCCTTTAAGCTCCAGCCCGGCTCCGGCGCCGCCCAGAACGGCCGTAAGCTCATCATGGACGACCTTGATGAACTGATCCCCGGGGGTGAGGCTTTCGAGCACATCCCTGCCAACGGCCTTTTCCCTGACAGACTCGATAAACCCCTTGACCACCTTGAAGTTTACGTCCGCCTCGAGAAGGGCAAGCCTTACCTCTTTCAGGGCATCCTGAACATTGGATTCAGACAGCCTTCCCTGCCCCCTGATGTCCTTTATGACCTTTCTTAATTTATCTGTAAGTGATTCAAACATTATCTGCCGGAGCGGCGCGCGGTCCTGAATGGAAAACCATCCGCGCAACCTGCCGCATCAATTTAGATTTAAAAAAAGCCTGCGTTCAAAAAGGGCTGCGAATCCCCGCTTAAAACCTGCGGGGACATGCACGCTTCGCTCAATGCGCACATAAGCCTATGCACTCACGGCCTGGCTCATGCCGTAATATACAATAATATAGGATAACTGTCCAGTCTGTCAAGGTGTTTTGCAGGTCTGCGGATGGCCGGCAGAAAGCGTAAAGACGGGCGGATGCTCAATTCAGGGAGACACACGCCCAAACAACAAACTGATAACAAAAAAACGGCAGAGGCTTAAGGCTGTCCGTTATTTTTTGGCGAGTATGTCCCTAATGGTCTGTTTAAGTTCGGTCAGATCGGATGACTTCACAACATACGCGTCTGATGCCCATGTGCCGAAGTCATGTTTGTAGTGCGGGTACGCCGTGCATAGTATCACCGGGATATCCTTCCACCGCTCCTTGACCATGCGGAGCACCTCCACCCCGTCCATGCCGGGCATCTTTATATCAAGAAGGATAAGGTCAATGGAGTTGCCTTCAAGCTTTGACAAAGCCTCCGGCCCTGAGGACGCAAGCTCCACCGCCGCGCCCTCGTCCTCAAGCTCTTCTTTATACAGGAGCCTCAGCCCCTCCTCATCGTCAACGACAAGGATCTTTTTTTTCATCAGCGTCTCCATATATCGGCCTGCCCGGCACCACTTTTCATCGCCGAAAAATTCGCGCATAATACAAATGTTGGCAGCGGAAAGCGGTGCCGGGCTCACAAAGCGGTGAAAAATCTTAAATAACCTTTTTTTTGCCGGCATGCAAACTGTTTTCAGACGGCCAGCGGCAGTTTCACGGCAAAGGTCGCTCCAACTCCAACGTCATTAATCACGTCGATAATCCCGTGATGCCTCATTATGATGGAATTGGTTATCGGCAGTCCCAAACCGGTGCCGTCATCTTTCGTGGTAAAAAACGGATTGAATATCTGTCCAAGGTGCCTTGGGTCAATGCCGCCGCCGCTGTCGGCTATCTCGGCTACGGCCCAAACGCCGCGAGTCATGGTTTTAAGCCTTAGCGTGCCGCCGTGTTTCATGGACTGTATCGCATTGGCTATCAAATTGTCAAAAGCAATTTTAAGCTGCTCCATGTCAACGTCCACCGGCATTGGCCCGTTGTGGAATTCCTTTATCACTTCTATCCCGCAGCCTTTAAAGTCGTCCTCGAAGACGGCGGCCGCTTCCTCAAGTATCCAGTTTAAGTCCGAGCGCGTTAACTCAAGCAGACTGTCCTTCAAGTGCCTGAGCGCGCCGTTCATGGTCTTTTCGATCTTGGCGACCTCGGCAAGCATCATCTCGACATACGGCATATGAGGGGAGTCCGCGCCAAGCTTGGATCTAAGCCTTAACGCGAAGCCCCCAAGGCTTACAAGCGGGTTTTTTATCTCATGGGCTATCGAGGCGGCCATATCGCCAAGGGCCATGAGCCTTTCGGCGTTTACGAGCTTCTTTTTCAGACCCTTCAGCTCGCCGTGTTCGATTATCTGCCTTCGCGCGAGCCATTCAAACTTTATGGCCATCGCCGTATGAAAAGCCGCCGTCCGAATAACCCTTTTTTCCCCTGCCGTTAACACGGCCTTTTTACGGGACTTAAGATACATCGCCCCGTAACAGCCGGATGAATCCATGAGTGGCCACACATAAACGGACTTAAAGCCGGCAAGCCCGCTGTCCCGGACGCCTTCCCAAACGGCTGCTTCGGAAAAAGGGGCATTTGAATGCGCATGGATAGCCTTGCCGCTCTTTATGGCAACCCATGCCAGCCCTTCATCTTGAAGGAGCTGAGCTCCCTCAGGGGGCTGAGCCCCTTCGCCGTAAGAGTCCGTGCGGCTCTTTTTCGCGCCGCCGTCTTTTTTTACATGAAGAGCCTTAAGCTCCATGCATCTTTTATTGTCGTTCCAGACATATATGACACATTCGTCAAAGGCGGGCAATGCCCCAATAAAGAGCCTTGCCGCGTATTTTAGCCGCGTGTCCTGAGGCTCGTCAGAGGCGACAAGCCCGGCACTCTTTTCAAGTATATCATATTCCATAAGCAAAGTTATGAGGCCGTGGAAGAAACCTGCCTTTCTTGAAAGAAAGGTAGGCCCAAAGAACTTTAATGTCTTTAGATATTCCGACGCAAAATATTTGACATTAGCGGAAAAACCCTCCGGCGCCGATGGCTTATATCTTGGCGTCCCTGAGGAATTTAGCGGCCTCTTCGGGCGGAGTCGGATTTATATAGAACCCGGAGCCCCACTCAAAGCCGGCGACCTTCGTGAGCTTGGGCATCAGCTCGAAGTGCCAGTGGTAATACTGCGCCGCCCCGTTCTTAAGCGGGGCCATGTGGAGGATGAAGTTGTACGGCGGGAAGCTCAAGACCTTGTCCATCCTCTTAAGCACGTCCGTGAATATGAGGGAAAGATTCTCATAGTGGTGCTTCTGGCAGTTCTCGAAGGACGCCTCATGGCTCTTCGGGAGTATCCATGTCTCGAAGGGGGAT
This sequence comes from Deltaproteobacteria bacterium, assembly GCA_016234935.1. GTDB lineage: Bacteria > Desulfobacterota > GWC2-55-46 > GWC2-55-46 > GWC2-55-46 > JACRNL01. Next base: position 93,906 of record JACRNL010000009.1, read on the forward strand.
TTGGGCGCGTACGGCGTCACGGCGATAAAGTCCTTATTCTCAGAGACAACCCTTATGCCCTGCATTATCTCCTGCCTGATGATATCGCAGAAGATACAGCGTTCCTTGAAGTTGTAATACTCAAGCGCGCCGTCAAGCTCTTCGGCAACCCTTTTGGGGATGATGGGAAGCGCGATGAGCTGCGAGTGGCTGTGCTCAAGCGTCGCTCCCGCGGCCTCTCCGTGATTTTTAAAGATAAGTATGTAGCGAAGCCTGATGTCTTTTTTTAAGTCAATTATCCTGTCCCTGTATGCCCATAGCACCTCCTCGAACTGGCTGGAGCTCAAGGTGGAAAGGCTCTCCTTGTGGTCGGGTGTTTCGATTATGACCTCATGAGCGCCGATGCCGTTCATCTTGTCGTAGACGCCCTCGCCTTCGCGGTTGACTTCACCCTCCACCTTCAGGGCAGGGTATTTATTGGGGACTACCCTTATATGCCAGCCGGGGGTATTGGGGTCGCCGCCGTTTTTTCTGTAAGCGAGCACCTCAGGAGGCGTCTTGGATTCATTAGAGGGGCAAAACGGGCAAAAACCCGTCTTGGGAGCTGGAGCGGTGAATTCAAACTCGGAAGGGCGCTTGCCCCTGTCCGTGGAGATTATTACCCATCTTCCTACTATGGGATCTTTGCGCAGCTCCGGCATACGTTCACCTGCGTGAGTTTTTTAATCGGGGGGGTTGCAGGACAACGGTCTTCGTGAACAAATATCATGAACTCCCGCTACGCTCATTTGCAAGACCGGCGAGAAACCGCCTCACTCGCAGCGCGAGGCTTCTGCCGGGCCTCGCCGAATCAGGCAAGCAAAACAAGAGGCTGAAGCCTTGCACTGCGCCAGATGACGCCGCGCCCAAAATGAAATGGACAATGACGCGGACAGGGACAACAACCCCCACCCTGCCCTCCCCCGCACCACTCGCCATCACAAATACATCATTTAGCGCAAACAGTCGTGCAGGCGAGTGGTGCGGGGGAGGATAAATGGAAGTGTCCATCACTCAGACAGTGCCCCTTGCCTTTTCCTGCTCTTCCTCTTCCTTCTTGCAATCTATGCAGCTCGTGGTCACGGGCCGCGCCTCAAGCCTCTTTTCCGAGATAGGCTCGCCGCACAGTCCGCATATGCCGTATGTGCCGTCGTCTATCCTCTCAAGGGCCTCTTTTACCTTGCTTATGAGCTTACGCTCCCTGTCTTTTACCCTCAGCAGGAAGCTCGTGTCGGTCTCGTGCGAAGCGCGGTCGGTCGGGTCGGGATAATTTTCCTCATTGGTCCCGTTTGACATGCCGCTCACAGCCCTTTCAGCGCCGCTCAGAAGTTCTGCAAGTTTGCCGTTGAGTATCTCTCTAAAATGCTCAAGCCTGTCCTTTTCCATATTCTATAAAGTATAACCGAAAAGGCCATATTATGTAAATAATAAATTTAACTTACCTTTCTTTCAAGAAAGGGTGCTGCGCACGGCTAAAACCAGAATGCAACCATTCAGCTTTGCCCACCGCAGGTGCCCAAAAAACTTTAATTCTTTGCGTGCCGTCAGGAGTTTCCTCCTGACGGCATCAGCCTCGCGCTGCGGTCTGGCGCTACTCCCGCGTAAAATCCCCGCTCTTTCCGCCGGTCTTTTTTACGAGCCTTATGTCCGTGATGGTCATGCCCTTATCGGCGGCCTTGCACATGTCGTAGATAGTAAGCGCCGCAACGGATGCGGCGGTCAATGCCTCCATCTCAACGCCGGTCTTGGAAGCCACCCTTGCCGTGGCGGTTATCTCAACCGAAGGGTCGTCCGTCACGATATTGAAATCAACCTCAACGCTCGTGATGTTAAGCGGATGACAGAGCGGGATAAGCTCGCCCGTCTTCTTCGCGGCCATGATGCCGGCAACTCTCGCCACGCCGAGGACGTCGCCCTTTTTCACCTCGCTTGCGATGATAAGGTCAAGGGTCTCTTTTTTCATTTTGACCCTGCCTTTTGCCACGGCTGCGCGCTCGGTTGCGTCCTTGCCCGTCACGTCGACCATCTTTGCCTTTCCGCGCTCGTCAATGTGTGTAAGAGCCATATCTATCTCCCCCTTCTCCTGCCCTTTAATCTCCCCTAACCCCTCTTTAGAAAAGAGGGGAATTATATTCCCCCCTTTCTAAGGTGGGACTAAGGGGGATTAGGGTAAAACAGCATTTTCTCGTGCCTTAAAAGCAGGACTACCGCCTCGCGCCGCGCCGCCTTCGCGGCGGGTCACCGCCCTGCTTCGATTATCTGCCCATTTTTTACGGTGAGGAAAAAAAGTTTTTTAACGGCCTCGCCGCTTGCGTTAAAGGAAATCTCCCCTGCGGCGCCGCCGATGCCCTTCAGGGATTTAAGCCCGTCCCTTACCGCGCTCCTGTCCGGCGCCGGGGCCTCGCCGTCTTTTTTTGCGGCTATAAGCGACCGAAGCGCGAGGGCCGCGTCATACGCGGCGGCCTCGATAACGCCCGGCTCCGCTGAATAGACCTTTTCAAAATCAGCCGTGAATCCGGCGGCGCCCTGCCTCTTGCTCCCGGCAAAAAAGGCGTCAACAAAGACCGCGCCCTCAGCGGCCTTTCCGGCGGCCGAGGCAAAACGCGCTGAATTCCAGCCGCTCGTGCCAAGGAGCTGGATATCCTTTATGTTCAGGTATTCAAGATACGGCAAAAGCATCCCCACCGTTTCAAAATAATCCGGTATGAACACGGCGTCGGCCTGGAGCTTGGGCTCGTATTCCTTTATCGTCCTCCTGCCTTCCTTCCTCGTTTTAACGGCCACATTGAATGCCTGTTTAAGCACCGCGCTGAAGTCCGTCGCCCCGTCCTCATAGGACGCGACCGCCACGACGGACGCGCCGAGCCTTTGCGCGTCTTCTCCGAAAAGGCTCGACATCTTCTCACCGTATGCGTTTTGAGGATAGATAACCGCAAAGCGTTTGAGCCCCAGCGTGCCTACGGCATAGGCCGCCAGGGCGGAAGCCTGGCTTGCGAGCGTCATGGAATTCCTGAACGCCCAGCCGCTGCCCGGCGCCGCCCCTTCCCTCTGCGAGAGCGTGATTATCGGAACACCGTCATTTTGCGCCTCGCGCGCGGCATCGAGCGCGTTCGCGCTCAGAAGCGGGCCGACTATGCCGAGCACGTTCGCGTTGGAGGAAAGCTCCTTCACGGCGTCCACGGCCTTGGCAGGCTCATCCCCCACGTCCCTGACGTAGACCGTCATTGACGCCCGCTCGCCTTTAGCGCCTGGTTGCATGTCCGGTCTTACGCCAGGCTGGGGCGGGGCGAATATGCCGCTGCCGAGTAGCGCGCCCTTTAGCGCGGCCTCTCCGTACGGGGCGTAGATGCCCTTGAGCGCGAGCACAACGCCGATGGCCGCGGAGCCGTCTTCATGCGTTGCCCTTAAAAGGGCGGAGTCTATCCCTGCGACAAGCCCCTCGGCTTTGGCCTTTAAAGAGGCGGCGGCGGAGCTATTGGCGATATCGGCAAGAATAGCCTTTGCCTCCTTGACCTCGCCCAGCCTCCAGCGCAGATATCCCGCCTCGTAATACGCCGTATACTTGAAGGCGCTTTCAGGAAAGGCTACGATAAGCCTCTGGTAAGCAAGCATGGCTTTTTTGAAATCTTTTTTTCGGGCAAGGAGCTTCGCGATATCAAGCAGCGCAGCGTCCGTGGATGCCCTCTTGTAATCAGGGACTTCCTCATGCGCGGAGTCAGCGGAAGACATTATGGATGCGGCCGCTAAAACGGCCGCATCTTCCTGCGTCTGCGGCGCGCCATCGGCCAGAACCGGAAAAGGCGCGAAAACAAAAACAAGACACGCGGCAAAGAAGCGGCTTAAAAACCGAGTCCGGACAAACCTACGGGCAAGAGGAGAGGGAATTTTTAAATCTTTTTTTTTCCTCTCCCCTCGCGGGAGAGGGTAGGGTGAGGGGGGGGTTCCACCCCCACCCCCCGCTTCAGACATGCCGGGGCAGGCTCTCCCCCCGTGAAGAGGGAGGAGATAAGGAAGCGCCCATTGCCCTGCCCTGAAGACAAGGCCGGATGGAAAAGACGTAAAAAACCTCATTCGAAGATGTCCTTTACCTTGGAGAAAAAGTTCTTACGGAGCGGCATCGTGTCCTCTCCGCTGAGGCTGGCGAACTCCTCCAATATTTCCCTTTGCCTCTTGGATAGTTTTGCGGGCGTTTCCACCCTGATTATTACCTGCTCGTCTCCCCTCCTGCCGGTCTGAAGCGACGCTATGCCCTTGCCCTTCAGCCTGAACACCTTGCCGGACTGCGTGCCCGGAGGTATCTTTAACGTCACAGGCCCTTCTATGGTCGGCACTTCCACCTCCGCGCCGAGGGCGGCCTGAGTGAAGGCAATGGGCATCTCACAGATGACGTCGTCGTTTTCACGCGTAAAGATAGCGTGCGGCTTTACTGAAATGACGATATACAGATCTCCGGCAAGGGCGCCTCTTTCGCCGAAGTCGCCCTCCCCTGCAATGCGGAGCCTCGATCCGGTTTCAACGCCGGGGGGAAACTTTACCGTAAGCGTGTTCGTAGCCCTCACGCGGCCGGCTCCGCCGCATCCGGGGCATGGGTCTTTTATGACCGAGCCTTGGCCGCCGCATGCTGGGCAAGGCCTTGATATGCTCAAAAAACCCTGCTGGAAGCGGACTTCTCCGCGCCCCTTGCAGGCTGCGCACTGCGTTCGCGACGTCCCTGCCTTTGCCCCTGTGCCTTGGCACTGGCCGCAGACGGCGTTTTTCGGAATATTTATCTTCTTATCCGTGCCAAAGGCCGCCTCCTCAAAGGTCAGCTCCACGTCGTAGCGCAGGTCCGCGCCCCTTGAAGGCCCTCTCTGTCTGCCTCCGAAAAAGTCGGAGAAGACCTCGCTGAAAAGATCCTGAAAGTCCGCGCCAAAGCCCGCATCCGGCCTGAACCCGGGCCCCGGCCCCGCGCCTGCGTAGCCGAAACGGTCATACTGCGCCCGTTTTTCCGGCGTCTTCAAGCATTCGTATGCAGCGTTTATGAGCTTGAACTTTTCCTCGGCGGCCTTTTCCCCTGCGTGTTTATCAGGATGAAACTGCTGCGCGAGTTTGCGGTAGGCCTTTTTTATATCATCATCGCTCGCGTTCCTCTCAACGCCGAGTATCTTGTAAAAATCTTTTTCGTCCATTTGTCCTGTCGGCCTTTTCCCGCTTTTATTTTACATACAAGGAAGATGAAACAACGTGTGTCCGTTCTGGGCGGCCTGCCTATGCCTCGTCCTCCGGCCCTTTCGCAACGCCTACCATCGCGGGCCGCAGGAGCCTGCCCTTCAGGAAATATCCCTTCTGAAACTCCCTGACCACCGCGCCGGAGGCGGCGTCGGGCGCGTCTTCGTGGCTTATGGCGTGATGAAGCGACGGGTCGAACTTCTCGCCAACGGTCTTTATTTCCGTAAGGCCGAGCTTTTGCAAAACCGCGCCGAACTGCTCTATCGTAAGCTTTACTCCCTCGCGAAGCGCCTCAAGGTTGTTGTGATTGCCCAGCGCGTGCGAAAAAGCCCGCTCAAGGTTGTCAAGCACCGGCAGTATCTCGGCGATGACGTTTTCGCAGGCAATGCCGCCTATCTCGATCTTTTCCCGTTCAGCCCTCTTTTTGTAATTTTCGAGGTCGGCGGCGGTGCGGAGGAACTTATTGAAGTTGTCCTCCGACTCCTTTATCTTCGCCTCAAGCTCGGACTTGACGCGTCTTATTATCTCCTCCGGCAGTTCCTCAAGCCCGCCCTCTCCTTCGGCGCCCTGCTCCGCTTCGCTTAACTCCCCGGCTTCCGGAAGCTGCTCGTCTTTTTTCACGGCGTTCTCGCCCTGCCGCGCGCCGTTATTCTTTACTTCATCCATGATTATCCTGCCTGCTTTAGGTTTATTTGTTATGTTTAAGGTTGTTCGTGCGGAGTTGGTGCGGTTTTGCGGTTCCGGTCAGGCTCAAAAATCCTTGCTTAAAAGCCCCGCCGTATACGCCACCAGCGGAATAATCCTCGCGTAATTCATCCTCACTGGCCCTATCACGCCAAGCGTGCCGTAAACCTCGCCGCCCCTTGCGCACGGCGCGGTCACGAAGGACAGGCCGTCAAACTCCCTGATGCTGGATTCCGACCCAAGATGTATCTGAACGCCGCTTTCCTCCATGCTCCTGTCAAGTATCCTCACAAGAAGGCTCTTTTCCTCAAACGCCGCGAATATCTCTTTTAGCCTGTCGAAATTATCCCTGAACTCCGGCTGCTGGAATATCTGCGTCCGCCCCTCCACGTAGAGGTCTTTGCCCTCAGGGGAATTCTCCTCGCGCAGGAACTTTACGCCGAGCTTGCAGGCCTTCCCTAAAAGCTCGTCGTAGAGGTTTTTTTCCTTCTTCATCTCCGCCGCTATCCGCGAGCGAAGCCCGCGTATGGTAAGCCCGGCGCCGATGGCGTTCAGATAGTTCGAAATCCTCTCAAGGTCAAGGCGCGTCATATCCTCATCCAACCGCACAAGCCTTGTCCTGACCATGCCCGCGCTTGAGACGATGATGACCATGAGGCCGGTATTATCCATCGGCAAAAGCCGGATGTGCTTAATCGTAAAGCCTTCGTTCTTAGGCACGAACACAAGACCCGCGCAGTTAGTCAGCATGGAAAGCGCGCGCGTAGTCCCTGTGAATACGCCGTCAACGGTATCCGCCGAACCGCAGCTTTTTCTTAAAAATTTCTTGTCATTCTGTTCAGGCTCTTCTGTCTCAAGCAGGCTGTCAACGTAGAGGCGGAAGGTCTTCTCCGTCGGTATGCGCCCCGCCGACGTATGCGGCTGGACAAGAAACCCGGCGCTTTCAAGCTCGGCCATGATGTTCCTGATGGTAGCAGGGCTGATGTCCAGAGCATACCTCTGGCTAACGGCCTTAGACCCCACCGGCTCCGCCGTAAGGATGTAATCCTTCACAACGGCCGCAAGTATCTTCCTGCCGCGCTCCGTCAGCAAATCCGTCTTTTTTTGTTCCGCTCTTTGTTGCATGATTTTACCGTTTTTAAAGGACTGATGCCCACTATAAAAGATATCAACGCCGTGGGGCATTGTCAAGGGGGGAAAGGCGCTGCGCGCTGCGAAGGGAAAAGAATGACACTTGAGGTTCAGGTCATAGTGAGGCACCGCTTATCGTTCCCACGCCGGAGCGTGGGAACGATAAGCAAACAATGCCGGACACTGTCAATCATACTCTTTTCAAAACTTTTTCGTAAACGTCTTTCCTGTGAATAATGCCGAGAATCCAGACCTCATCGCCCGATATCTTAAAGACCACCCTGTAATCGCCCACACGGAGCTTCCAGCAGCCTTTCAGGTTTTTTCTTAAAGGCTCTCCGAATTGATGCGGCGCAGTCAAAAGACGGCTTTCTATTGCTTTCTTTAAACGGCTTTTTATTTTTGAATCAAGTAAAGGCAGGTCAACTTCTCTTACGGCGGGATGATATAAAACGGCAAATGCCATTGCTACCAGACCTCTTCGTGCTTCAAGGCCTTTCCCTTCTTAAAGGTCTTCTCTCTGCCCTCGGCAAAAGCCGACAAAGCAACATCCTCTTCCATCTCAAGCGCCTCCTTTACAAGGTCTCGCATCTTCAAGGACAAAGAAACGCCGTCCTTTTTGGCAAGCCGCGCCACTGCCTCGTAAAGCGGCCTTTCAATTACAACGTTAATCCTCGGATTTTTAGTCGGCATACTGTTTTTCTCCTACATTAAAGTGTATCACTAACGACACACCGCGTCAACCTACCTTTCTTGAAAGAAAGGTAGGTTGTAGATATGTGGTGGGCGGAGCCCCCTAGGAGGCTTTTATCCAATCCTGTACTTTCGTTCTTGCCTCCTCTAGAGTTTCGTAATCTTTGTAGAGTTTCATGAGAATATCCGCATGTAACGTCGTTAGCGATCGATGTTTGAGTAAAAGACATCCTCGACATAGTAAATGAAGCATACCAAGCTCGTACGCCACATTAGGATTGAACTCTTGATCAGCTTCAGCCTCGTCAAAGATGGCGATTCCCTTGGAACATGATAACAGACAAGCAATTGGATTGTATAAATCATCTGTCAAATTGTGCTCTGACGCAAGTATGCCATTAAGTCCGTTTTCTAACAAAACAGATTTTATTGTTTTTATTAGACACTTATTCCGATCCCGATATCTAATCATTATAAAAACAGACTTGTCAAAAGGGTATTGATTCAAAAATGTTGCAATATTGCTTTTCCAGCCAAGCAAGGGATTCGGGACGAGATTAACCGGAAGGTCAGGAATAGCTGGAAGGTATAAACCGTCTTTAGAGGGACGATATGCTGGTTTGCATTCTCCAGCAGGAGGTAGGTAAAGAACCAAAGCATTTACTAATGTAATAGCTGTGTTGAGCCGTTTACGATAATCAGCAACATGCTTGTACTTTGATGTTAGCCGGGCCAACGTTTCAAGTTCCGCCCCAAGCTTTAAAAAGTCTCTCTTGCTTGATAGGAGTGGTTCAATTGTTGGCCGCACAATCGCAGCCCAGGAGCGAAAGAGGGTCCGGAATCTATCTAACAGTAATTCGTCCCTAATCGTTTTTTTACGGACTGCCGAAAGAATATCTCGCAGGGCAAAAAGTTCAGACTTAAATGCCTCAAAGGTTTCCGTTGGCACTTGAGTGCACCCCCTTAAGCCTTAAGCAACTCTGTTATCACCTCTTCACCATCGGAAGTGAGAACAAACGCCATCTTTCCTTCTTTATCACCGGAAGGCATCATGTGCCCTTTTCTTATGTTTTGATTTATCGAATGATTTGGATTCTTCGGTGGGGGAATTTTTGCACTCCGGATAGTTTCTGATACTTCAGAGGCCGTAAAATTATCTTGGCTCTTAGATTTTTCAAGAAAATAACCTGCTACCAAGACCCGATCAACATCACTTTTTGGTGAGATTTTTTTAAAAAATTGCGCTATTGACATTACTTTCGAGCTCGCTGGCATATGTGTGGCTGGTAGAGTTGTGCTTTTTGAAGAACCAACACCAGAAGGAACAAAAACCTGATTTTGCTTCTCAAGGAATTCAGCAACTTTCTTTTCCACATAGTTACTTAGCCCAGTCACTTCGATTTCACTCTCTCCAATTCGAACCCTCATTGTTACATTCATTGTTTTCTCTTTAGACATATTAAGATTCCTCCTTTTCGAAATTGTCTTTCAGATTTTATAATCAATTTTCCTTTCCTCAACCCGACTTTCACAACCTAACACAAGCAAAACCTTTTCGCAAATAAATACCACCGCAAACAAAACCCCCGTCTCTTTTTCAAGAGACGGAGGTTTTAAATAATTCCCGCGGCGTCCTACTCTCCTCACGGCACACCATCGGTGCGGGGCACGTAGTAAGCCAATTGACATTTTAATGCTTCGCGCCGGCTTCTTTCAGTATAAGATTTTCAGTGGACAGATTGAAGGTATCCTCCGGCCTGTATCTCTCTGTGGCCCCTATTATCTCAAGACCGATGATCTTGCCGTCTTCGTCAATATCCAGATTTATACCCTCTTCAATCTCTCTGGTATGAGCGACTTTTTTTTCCTGAATCCTGATGTAAGGGGCATCAACGTCTTTATCGTATTCTATCTTCACTTCGTCACCTATCTGTTTTTGTCTATGGCTGTAATGATTACAACTACGTCACTTTCCCGTTTGAAAGTCACTTTAAGCCTTGTAGGGTGGGCACAGCCCACCATTTACAGGAGCAAGTAGCTATTTTGGTGGGCGGTGCCGACCCTACGGAACTGGTAAGCGTCATATGGCTGCCTTTTTGACGTCTGAATATGAACCCTGCCTTTTCAAGGGCCTTAACACATTCGCGCCCTGAAACGCGCGGGAGATTACTCATACTGCAACCATCTCGACATTGTCGTCAGGTATAGGTCTTCCGTCTTCATTTAAAACCTCAAGGTATAGCCCTATCGCCTCCTTGATGTTACCTACAGCCTCGTCCTTTGTTTTACCTTGGCTGTGGCATCCGGGCAGGCTTGGACATTCGGCTACCCAATATCCGTCCTCATCCGTATAAAGTATGACTCTGCGCATATGCACCTCCACTATGACTGACTTTAACACAAAAACAGTGGAATTCGCAAGCATCGCAATACCGCAAAAACAAAACCCCCGTCTCTTTTTCAAGAGACGGGGGTTTTAAATAATTCCCGCGGCGTCCTACTCTCCCACACAGTTGCCCGCGTAGTACCATCGGCCCTGGAGAGCTTAACTTCCGTGTTCGGGATGGGAACGGGTGTGACCTCTCCGGTATGGCCACGGAAAAGCTTCATTCCGTGCTGCTTTTAGCGAGGCTAAAGCCTCGCACTGCGTCTTTCCCCTCACCCTACCCTCTCCCCAGGGGGAGAGGAATAAGAAAGGAAAAACTTCCTTGACATCGAATAGAGTTAGAGCTCAATACGCGAAGAATCATGCCAGACGCATAGTAAAAGAAAATATGGCCAAGCCTCACGGCCGATTAGTACTGGTTAGCTTAACCCCTTACAGGGCTTACACATCCAGCCTATCAAACTTGTAGTCTCCAAGTGGCCTTTAGGTGTCTTTTGACACGGGAGATCTTATCTTGGGAGGGGCTTCCCGCTTAGATGCTTTCAGCGGTTATCCCTTCGGGACACAGCTACCCAGCATTGCTCTTAGCAGAACAACTGGAATACTGGAGGTCCCGCCATCCCGGTCCTCTCGTACTAAGGACAGCTTCCCTCAAATCTCCTGCGCCCACATCAGATAGGGACCGAACTGTCTCACGACGTTCTGAACCCAGCTCACGTACCGCTATTGATCGGCGAAC
>JACRNL010000005.1 GCA_016234935.1 Deltaproteobacteria bacterium
ATGATGGTATTGTATGAGGCCGGCAGTTCGGGCTTTATGAGGCTCATCCCCCCCCTGCAAACCTCTCCGGTGGAGCCGTTTATGGTAATCTTCCCGCCCTCCGGCACACTGGCGCCGCCCACGGAGACGGTCTTTGCCTCATAGTCTATCGCCAGGTCTTCGCACCCGACCACGCAGCACTTGCCCCAGCCTCTGGCTACCACCGCCGCGTGGGAGGTCTTGCCGCCCGTGGCCGTCAGTATCCCCTTTGCCGCGTGCATGCCGCCGACGTCCTCAGGGGAGGTCTCTTTTCTGACGAGTATCACGCTTTTGCCCTGCGCCGTCCAGGCCTCCGCGTCCTTCGCGCTGAAGACTACCGCGCCGGAGGCCGCGCCGGGAACGGCGGCTATGCCGGTCGCAAACAGGTTTTTCTGGAGTTCTTCGTGCGGTATGGCCGGATCTATGACCGGGTAAAAAAGGCCTTCTATGTCTTTGTCGGTGATTCTGAGAAGGGCGTCCTCTTTGGTGATGAGCCTGTCCTTTACCATGTCCACGGCTATCTGGAAAGAGGCCATCGGGGAGCGCTTTCCCGTCCTGCACTGGAGGATATAGAGCTTGCCTTCTTCGATTGTGAACTCTATGTCCTGCATCTCCTTGTAGTGCTTCTCAAGCACGTTCCTTACCTTGCACAATTCCTTGTATATCTCAGGCATGAGCTTGCCGAGGTCGCCGAGATGCATCGGCGTGCGGATGCCTGCCACCACGTCCTCGCCCTGCGCGTTCATGAGGATGTCGCCGTAGAATTCGTCCGCGCCTGTATTTGGCTCTCTTGTGAAGCATACGCCTGTGCCGGAATTATCGCCCTTGTTGCCGAAGACCATCTGGACGATGCTCACCGCCGTGCCGAGCAGGCCGTTGATCTTTTCAAGCTGCCTGTAAGTCACGGCCTTTTCCGCCATCCACGAGCCGATTACCGCGCCTATCGCGCCCCAGAGCTGTTCGTGGGGGTCCTGCGGAAAATCCTTGCCGGTGTGCTCTTTATACACGGCCTTAAGGCGCGCTATCAGCTCCGCCATCTCCTCTTCGTTCACGTCCGTGTCATGGACAAAACCCTTCCTGAGATTGAGCCTGGGCTTGGTGCGCCGTTCCTTTACGTCGTCGAATTCATCGTTGAACTTTTCCTTTGGCACTCCCATGGCGGTCGAGCCGTACATGACGATAAAGCGCCTGTACGCGTCAAGGGCGAATCTCTTATTGGCGGTCTTTCTCGCCAGGCCCTCGACGGACCGGTCGTTAAGCCCCAGATTCAATATCGTCTCCATCATGCCCGGCATGGACCTGGCCGCTCCGGAGCGAACCGACACCAGCAGCGGGTCTTCCGGGTCTCCGAGCCTTTTGCCGGTCATCTTCTCAAGGCGGGCGAGGTTTTTATCAAGCTCCTCGGCAAAGCCCTTTGGCATCTTCTTGCCGTTCTTGTAATAATAATCGCAGACTTCCGTTGTGACGGTATACCCAGCCGGAACAGGCAGGCCGATGTTGGTCATCTCGGCAAGCCCGGCGCCCTTGCCGCCGAGCAGGTCCTTCATGTTCCCCCTGCCCTCGGCCTTTCCGCCGCCGAAATAGTAGATATACTTGTTTTTTTTCGTAGCCATCCCGCCCCCCGAATATCAATCCCTGTAAAAGGGAATTTTTAACCGTGTCCTGTCTTGCAAAGCCCATAAAGATTAACAAAAAAGGGGAATAAAGTCATCTTAAAATTTGCCGCCCGCCTTTTTTGAAAAAAAGGGCGCTGCGCACGGCAAAAGTCTAAAATGATACACTTTCAGGCTTTGCTCACCGCAGGTGCTGCGCACGGCTAAAGCCTGAAATGATACACTTTCAGGCTTTGCTCGCCGCAGGCGGCCAAAAAACTTTAATTTCAAAAACGCTCGCGCCTGCGGGGTCAACCCGGGCTTGTTTTCAGCCGACCCGGCCTCACTCGCCCTTCAGATCCCTGTTCATAAGTTCAAAGACCGCGTCCCTTGCCCCTTTGCCTTCGTAAAGCACGTCGTAGACGGCGGAGGTGATGGGCATATCCACAGAGGCGGACGCGGCCAGCGACCGGGCGGCCTTTGAGGTCTTTACACCCTCGGCGACCATTGTCATGCCCTTTGTTATCTCATCTATGCGTTTGCCCTGCCCTATGGCGACCCCTACGGAATAGTTCCTGCTGAGCGGCCCGGTGCAGGTAAGAACAAGGTCTCCCATGCCCGAAAGGCCGGAAAAGGTAAGCGGGTTTGCCCCCATCCTCACGCCGAGCCTCGTCATCTCGGCAAGCCCCCTTGTAATCAGCGCGGCGCGCGCGTTGTGGCCGAGCTTGAGGCCGTCGGAGATGCCCGACGCGATGGCCATGACGTTTTTAAGCGCGCCGCCAAGCTCCACGCCGATGACGTCCGCGTTGGTGTAGACGCGGAAGTATGGCGTAGAAAAGGCCTTTTGCACCGTTACCCCGGCCCTGGCCGACAATGACGCCACGGTCGCCGCCGCGGGCAGCTTTAAGGCCACTTCCGTCGCAAAGGTCGGCCCGGAGAGCACGACTATGCCGTCGTGGCTGACGCCTTTTAAGGCGTCATTCAGGATGCCCGTAGCCGTAAGGCCGGTAGCCTCTTCCATGCCCTTTGTCGCGCTGACGATAACGGCGTCTTTGGAGATAAAAGACCGCGCCTCGTTAAAAACAGCGCGCAGGCCGTGCGAAGGCACGGCGCTAAGGACGATGAATGCGCCGCCAAGCGTATCTTTGAATTCCCTGCATGGCGTGAGGTTTGATGGAAGTTTAACGCCGGGCAGAAAGGTCCTGTTCTCGCCGGTTTTGGCTATCTCCTCAAAGACCTCAGGCTCCCGCACCCAGAGCTTTACGTCAAAGCCCTTGCCCGCAAGCAGGGCCGCCAGCGTGGTTCCCCAGCTTCCGGCCCCCAGAACGCCTATTTTCCATGTTTGCATGTTATAAGTCTCCTTCCCGTAAGGGCTTCCAAACCCGCCCCTACCAGACGTGCGAGCACAGACGGGAATGACATCGGTTATTCAAACCCATGATGCGGCATTAATCCTCGCCCTCTTTAAGCCTCTGCTCAATGGACTGCAACTTTAAAATTATCACCGGCTTGTACGGATAATCCGGCAGGAGTTTTTTAAGCACGCCCTGCGCCTCGGCAAGGCGGCCCGTCTCCTCAAGCGCCCTTGCCTTGTTGAATTTGGCGTCAATGGCGGCCTTATGATCCGGGAACTTCTCGATTATCTCGTCATACCCTTCCATAGCGGTCTTGACGTCGCCTTCAAGGTAATATGTGTTTGCCGCTTCGATCTTCGCCTCGGCTATCATGTCCATGCTGCCGGTGGTCTTTATGATGTCGTCAAGTTCAATGCGCGCCTGCCTGAAGTCGTTCATCTTCACGTATTCCATGGCGATGAGGAACTTATACTCAGGGGCGTCAAGCGACGTGCTTTGCTTTAAAAGCCATTGATACTCCGCAAGGGCCTTCCGGTGGTCTCCGAAGTTTGAGTAAATCCCGGCAAGCTCCTTTTTCGCGAGCAGCGCCTCAGGGCTGTTCGGATAGACGAAAAACACGGCGCGAAAGGCGCTTATCGCCCTTTTCCTGTCGTGGAAGTAGTTGTTGAAGATAATGCCTATCTTATATTGGCTTTTCGGGGCGTATTCACTGCCGGGGAAGTCATTGGTTATGGTGTAATATCTCTTCAGGGCTTCAACATACTCGCCCTGGCTCAAAAGCTCCTCAGCCCTGTCATAGTCCTTTGCCGCCGGGTCCTTGGCGCACCCGGCAAAGAGACAAAGGCAGATGAGGAAGGTAATGAAAAGAACGGGCCTCTTGCTGTTTCGTGCATGTATGCGCATGGTGAAAAAGTTTTTTAGATAGCACGCTGGACGCTTGAATACAGCTCTTTCCAGCGTCCTTGTTTCAGTCGAAATTTGGTTCCGTGATTGTGGCCTGTTCTGGCATCGAAATCAAATTCTTTTCAGGTTTCTATGTTTGCGATTTAATAAGTTTCAGTGAGCGATTTAGCTGCAACAATAGTATCGACTGAACCCCTTTGGGCGTTAAATAGAAATGATTGTCAACCTTTGCCAAAAATTGCAACTCGCAAGCATAATTTGAATATATATAAGTGGCGGTTTTGCGAGCTTTATCCGCTTTCCAAGTTTGCTCTTTACCGACTGATTTTACAAAATAATTTTGAATCGAATTAATTGCCACAGGGTATGTATTTTTTGCTAATATAAAAACCGCTTCAACAAGCGATAAAATCGTATATGTTACTGAAGAAAAGAAGGGGGTTTCTTTTGCAAAGTCCGATAACAATTCAATTTGTTTATCGTTAAACCTATCATCTATTATGCCATTGCCACTTCCTAAAAAAGTACTTCCAAAATCCGTCAAGAAAAATTTGTTTTTGAATTTAGTGGCAAGATTTAGTTGTGCCGCAATTGACAGGCGATTTCTTATAGTTTTGTGAGATTTACCTTCAATTTTAGAAATTTCTTCAATTCCCCTGCCCTGAGACAAAAATTGCAATGTGGTTTTCAGAAGACCCAGTCTGACAACGCCATAATCACCTGATTGAATTTTTAAAAAATATGAGCGCTCCTTGAAGTTTTCATAATATTTAGAAAGTATAAATTCTGGCCTGTATGTTAGCAGTTGAATAAATTCTTTTTTACATCTTTCTACATCTCTATTTTTACAATCTGTAACTAAAATAATCTTTCTGATGTTAGAATTTATAAGTTTGTGCTGTTCTTGCAGTTCCCTAAGATTTTCAAAATAACCGTTTATTTGATTAACTATGTCGCTGTAAAAACCAACCGCCTTCAACTCAATAAGAAATAATTCGTCTTTATAAAGATAGAGCAAGTCGAGCTTGCCGGATTGCACGATTTTTTGTCTGGCAACAAGACTTAAATCCGCAGCATTTATATTAAGAAGTTCCGCTAAAATAGCTTTGTCACTACTCAGAATGTCTTCAATTATTTTTTCTGAAATTAAGCTATTCTTCTTAAATACCTCATATTCGTCACTCGTTTTTGAATCACAATCACAACATACAAAATCTCCATACGGATAATTAAGCCTGTTAGCTTTCCGCGTTTTAATATCATTGCCGTCCGACACACGGTTTGCAAACAGGCCAGAACCAAAAGATACATCTTTTCCACAATGATTACATATTTCTACCTCACGAGGCATAATTAAATCTCCTCATCTTTTCCTGCAAATCAAAACCTGCCGCATTACGGTTAAGTTCCTGTGCGGCAACAAGGGTTGTCCCGCTTCCAACAAACGGATCTATAACAAGTTCGCCCTCATGGGTAAAAAGTTCTATTACCTTTTTGGCCAGAGTTATCGGAAAAGTCGCAGGATGAATACTCTTGTTGCGTATATCCCTGCTTTCATAAAAAAATTGCCACACGCCAATTTGACTCTTTAACCATTCTTTGGCGGTCATACAATTGATATGCGTAAGGGGACATTTGCAGGTTCGTACAGAAGCTATATCCAACTTTGCGCCATAAGCCACAGTTGACTCTTTGACACTTTTTACTGATTTCTTTTTAACCTTTTTCTTTTCATCTATTGCATAAACTGCTTTTGCCATAATCCCCCGCTTGCCGCAATTTTTACGAGCCTCACTCCACTATCTCCGCCTCTTCTACGTCCGCCTCGCCGTTGTCTTCTTCCTTTTCGGCTATGGGAGCTATGCCGGTTATCTTTTCGTCTTTTTCTATGTCCATCAGGCGCACGCCCTGGGTGTTTCTTCCTATGACGGCTACGGACTTCATGACTATACGGATTATCTTGCCGGCGGAGGTCGTTATCATCAGCTCGTCGGAGTCCTTGACCTTGACGATGCCGGCGACAGGGCCGTTCTTCTCGGTTATCTTGATGTTTATGACGCCGCTTCCGCCCCTGTGCGTGTCCCTGTATTCGTCAAATTCCGTCCTCTTGCCGTAGCCCTTTTCCGTGACGGTCAGGACTGTGGCGCCGGCCTCGACCGTTTCCATGGACACGACCTCGTCGCCGCCTGAGAGCTTTATGCCCTTAACGCCCCTTGCCTGACGGCCCATCTCCCGCACCTCTTCCTCGTGGAACCTGATGGCCTGCCCCTGGCGCGTGCCGAGGAACAGGTCTGTCTTGCCGTCGGTAAGGCGGGCGGAGATGAGGCTGTCTCCTTCGTCGAGGTTTACGGCGATAAGGCCGCCGGAGCGGATGCTTGAAAAGGCCATGAGGTCGCTCTTTTTGATGACCCCGAACTTCGTGGCCATGACGATATACCTGTCCGGCGTGAATTCGCGCACCGGCAGATAGGCCGTTATCTTCTCATCCTGCGCGAGGTTGAGGATATTGACGATGGCCTTGCCCTTTGCGACCCTTCCGGCCTGCGGTATGTCATAGACCTTCAGGGCGAATGCCTTGCCCCTGTCCGCGAAAAAGAGTATATCGCTGTGCGTGGAGGCCACGAAGAGGTTAGAGACAAAATCCTCCTCTTTTGTGGTCATGCCCATCTTGCCCTTGCCGCCGCGCCTCTGCTGCTTAAACAGGCTCGTAGGGTTTCTCTTGATATAGCCTCCCGAGGAGATGGTCACGACCATGTCCTCCTCGGCGATGATGTCCTCAAGGGTTATCTCGCCGCTCTCCTCGACTATCTTCGTCCTTCTTGCGTCGCCGTATCTTTCCTTTATTTCCTTTAATTCCGTTACGATGACGTTCATAAGAAGGACGTCGCTTGCAAGTATCTCCTCAAGCGACTTGATAAGCTTCAGGGTTTCCTTATACTCCTCTATTATCTTGTCCCTCTCAAGGGCCGTAAGCCGCTGGAGGCGCATCTCCAAAATGGCCGTTGCCTGTATATCGGAAAGACCGAACTTCGCCATGAGGCCGGTCTTGGCGTCCGCCGGAGACTTCGAAGCGCGGATGAGCTTGATGACCGCGTCAAGGTTGTCAAGGGCTATCCTGAGGCCGTCCAATATATGCAGGCGCGCCTTTGCCTTTTTAAGCTCAAAGACGGTCCTTCTCGTGACGACCTCGCGCCTGAACTTCACGAACTCCTTTAAAAGCGAGGCAAGGGGCAGCACCTTTGGCTGGCCGTCGACGATGGCAAGGTTGATTATCCCGAAGGTCGTCTTCATCTGGGTGTGCAGATAGAGGTTATTGAGTATCACCTCGGCCACCTCGTCCCTTTTAAGCTCGACGACGACCCTCATGCCGTCGCGGTCCGACTCGTCCCTCACGTCTGAGATGCCTTCAATCCTCTTATCCCTCACAAGGTCGGCGATGCTTTCTATGAGCCGCGCCTTGTTGACCATGTAGGGTATCTCTGTAATGACTATCGCCTGTCTGTTCGTGCGCGGGTTCTTTTCTATGCTGGCCCTGGCGCGAAGCTGTATTATGCCCCTGCCGGTCTCGTAAGCGTCCCTGATGCCCTTTGTCCCGTGGATAAAGGCCGCCGTTGGAAAGTCCGGCCCGGGTATGATCTTAAGCAGATCCTTCGAACCCGCCTCAGGATGCTTGATGATATGGATAAGGGCGTCTATTATCTCCGTGAGGTTATGCGGCGGCATATTGGTGGCCATGCCCACGGCAATGCCGGATGAGCCGTTCACGAGCAGGTTCGGAAAGGCCGCCGGCAGGACAAGCGGCTCCTGCTGGCTGCCGTCGTAGTTAGGCCCGAAGTCGACGGTCTCTTTGTCTATGTCCTTTAAAAGCTCTCCGGCAAGGCGCGCCATGCGGACTTCCGTGTATCTCATGGCCGCCGGCGGGTCGCCGTCTATCGAGCCGAAGTTTCCCTGCCCGTCTATGAGCGGATAGCGGAGCGAGAAGTCCTGCACCATCCTCGTGATGGCGTCGTAGATGGCCGAGTCGCCGTGGGGGTGGTATTTACCCATGACGTCTCCGACCACGCGGGCGGACTTCTTATAGGGCTTGTTCCACTCGACCCCCATCTCGTGCATGCCGAAGAGTATCCTCCTGTGCACGGGCTTTAGGCCGTCGCGCACGTCTGGAAGGGCCCTGCCGACTATGACGGACATGGCATAGTCCAGATAGGACTTTTTCATCTCATCTTCTATATAAACAGGCTTATGCTCCCCGGCCATCGCTCCTCCTTATATCAATATGACTACAAACTAACGGGCCAGGCCCGATAATAACCGTTCAAATGCCGATGCTAACGGTAAAAAATTTTCAATATTTTTTGGTTTGCAGAACATATGTTGCTTGCTGATATACTGAGGAGAAAAGATTTATTGCTTGTCCGTTCAAGCGTTTCTCTGCCGCTTTGAAATATTTCTCATCAATTTCAACGCCAATAAATCTTCTATCCAAGTTGAGTGCAGCAACGCCTGTTGAACCAACACCCATAAACGGGTCAAACACTATATCGCCTTCTTTTGAAGCAAGCTTTATACAATGTTCTAAAACCCTAACTGGCTTTTGTGTTGGATGGTTCGGATCTTTTAGGCGCTCAAGGCCCATACATATAGGCGTTTCAATAAAATTGTGCATCTCGTTTTGTTTTGTGAAGTTCCACGTATGGTTTTTATTCCACATACACACGATAAGTTCGCAACTATTCAAGAAACCTGCTCGGCGAATTTTGGGCGCGGGGTTTGTCTTGTGCCACACCATAAATTGAAAAGTATCAAATTCTGAGTCAAAAGCTTCGTGCCACTTGCCGAGCAGATTATAACTCGTGAACGCAAAAATATTCCCCGTTGGTTTTAATATTCGCTTAAATTCTTTTACCCAATCACGCGGCACAAACTCCTTTTTATCCCAATCCGCCAAATCGTTATTTAATTCTTTACGCCACGATAACTTGATATTTCCGGTTGAGTATGGGCTTAAATTATAGGGCGGGTCGGTCAAAATCAAATCCGCCGAGCTTTCGGGAATTGTTTTGATGTGTTCATAGCTATCCGCGAGATGGATTTGATATTGATCTTTCATAATTTTAGCCAAGATATGTTTTCTTAATTGAGTCCAAAGCTTCTTTGATAAGATATGCGCTTGACCGATACGCTTCCAAAATCCACTCATAACCCCTATCGTTTTGACAGACAAAATTCCAGAAACTCCGCCCGATCAAGAGTTCATCGTCGACGAAAAATTGGCGGACGCGCTCTTGTCGCCATGGCTTATCTTCGCCAAAACGATTATATGCGGTAGCAAAAAAAATTTGAATTTTCTTATCTTTTGGCAGGGTGTTAGACAATATCGCAAACTGTTCCAAAATTGCTTCTTTTTCTGAACGCGCTTTCTTGTTATCCAAATCTCCGCCAATTTTTAGCTCAATAAGATAATGGTTATTTGTTTCTTTATCAATTAAATAGTAATCGCTGTCGTGGCGTTTGATGACTTCATTTTTGCCGTTCTTGTGCGTTCGCAAAACTTGATAGTCGGACACTTCCGGTTTTTTCTCTCGACGCTTATATTTTTCCAAAAGCTCGGCAATAATCCTTGTTTGGTCATTGCTCAGCGGCCCCTCAACATTTCGTTTTATTTCAAAAGAAAGTTTAGCGATGTTGATTGCCAAACTCTCAAGCATATTTCCAAGCGAGCTATCCAAGGACCGAACGAGCGCGGCATAATATTGAACATCTTTTCCAAGCGCCTCGATAAAAACATTATGGACTTTCATGTTGATAATTCCTTCCAGATTATCAACTTCACCTTCGTGTCGCGCTCTAAAGCCCTCAGCGTAGGATTCTACCGCCGTATGGACTAGTGCTTGTATTGCTTTTTTCTCTGTAAGATTTTTCATAGCTATTTATCTCAAATAATTCTACCACAAAAACGCTTATGACTTTGACGATTTTCTCTGACGTCTTAACGGTATGGCTTTGATTTTTCTAAATCTTCAACTCGGTTAGCAAGAATGATATCGAAAATTCCACGACTAAGCAATCTCAAAGTAAGTTTCGCATTCAAACCCCTTTCTCCACGCCGCAATGGCAAGAGGACAACGGCGCAGGCTTTGCCCGCAGGCGCGATTCGCCGCAATGCGAAAAAACGACGGCGCAGGCTTTGCCCGCCGCAGGCGCGGAAATGGCTTGACAACCTGCCTTGTTTTTTATATATTAATATGCCGTATAAAAAACATATATCAGGGCTGTCCGTGACTGACGGAATCAAGGTGGACACCACCGGGGAACGGATGGATTATATGATGGATTAGCCGGCCGTCTGGGCATTTAGTGGTATAACTATACCATTCAATCAACGCTCAGCCGGTTTTTTTTATTTCCCCTACCTTTCTTGAAAGAAAGGTAGGCCCAAAGAACTTTACTTCCTGCTACGCAGGTTCGTGCTTTTGCAATCTTTTGAATTAAAGTTCTTTGGCTCACCTTTCTTTCAAGAAAGGTGAGTGCCGGGCAAAACACTAACGTAAGGAGAGTTTATATCATGAAAAAAAGGTATCTCTTGGCGCCGGGGCCGACACCCGTGCCGGAAAGCGCGCTGCTCGCGATGGCGGCGCCCGTAATCCACCACAGGACGCCTCAGTTCTCCGAGATTTTCAAAGAGACCGCCGAGCTCCTTAAATACGTCTTTCAGACAAAGCAGGACGTCCTTATTCTCGCGGCGTCCGGAACCGGCGCGATGGAAGGCTCCATAACAAACCTCTTTTCCCCGGGAGACGAAGTAATCGTCGTAAACGGCGGAAAGTTCGGCGAGCGGTGGGCAAAGATATCCGAGGCCTACGGTTTAAAGGTCAACATGATAACGGTTGAATGGGGAAAGGCCGTTGACCCTGCGGCCGTTAAAAAGATACTTGACGAAAAGCCCGGAATAAAAGCCGTGATGGTGCAGGCCAGCGAGACCTCCACCTGCGCCGCGCACCCGGTTAAGGAGCTTGCCGCCCTTACGAAGGACAGGGACTGCCTCCTTATAGTAGACGGCATCACGGCGGTCGGCGTATTCGACCTGCCGATGGACGCATGGGGAATAGACGTCCTTGTCTCAGGCTCACAGAAGGCCTTCATGCTCCCTCCGGGCCTGGCCTTTGCGGCGCTGAGCGAAAAGGCGTGGAAGTTCCAGGAGACCGCAAAGTGCCCTCGCTTTTACTTTGACTTCAAAAAAGAACGCAAAAACCTCAAGGACAACACCACGGCCTACACCCCGGCGGTCTCCCTCATCATCGGCCTCGGCGAGGCCCTGAAGATGATAAAGGAAGAGGGCCTTCAGAACGTATTTGCAAGGCACGACAGGCTTGCGCGCTCCGTAAAGGCCGCCGCAAAGGCGATGAATCTGAAACTCCTCGCCCCTGACGCCCCTTCCAACGCCGCAACGGGCGTCTATGTGCCGGAAGGCGTTGACGGCGGGAAGCTCGTAAAATACCTGCGCGACGAGATGGGCGTCACCATGGCCGGAGGGCAGGACCACCTGAAGGGCAAGATTTTAAGGATTGCGCACCTGGGCTACGTGGACACTTTTGACATAATAGTCGCCATAGCGTCCATTGAAATGGCGCTAACAAAGCTCGGCCATAAGGCCGAACTCGGCAAGGGCGTTGCCGCGGCGCAGCAAATTCTCCTGGAAGGATATAAATAATGAAGATACTTATCAGCGACAGCATGTCCGCGAAGGCCGTGGAGATATTAAAAAGCAAGCCCGGCCTTGACTGCGAGGTATCAACCGGCCTTAAGCCGGATGAACTGAAGATCAAGATAAAAGATTTCCACGCCCTCGTGGTCAGAAGCTCGACAAAGGTAACCGCCGACATAATGGAAGCCGCCGAGAACCTGAAGGTCATAGGCAGGGCAGGCACGGGCGTGGACAACGTGGACGTGGCAGCCGCCACGAAAAAGGGCATCGTCGTCATGAACACGCCCGGCGGCAACACAATCACCACGGCGGAGCACGCCATAGCCATGATGGTCGCTCTGGCGCGCAAGATTCCTCAGGCCACCGCCTCCATGAAACGCGGCGAGTGGGAAAAAAAGAAGTTTGAAGGCACGGAATTGACCGGAAAGACCCTCGGCATACTCGGCGTTGGCAACATCGGCAGCGTCGTAGCCTCACGGGCGCAGGGCCTGCGCATGAACGTCATCGCATACGACCCCTTCATCTCCTTGGATGCCGCCGACAAGATGGGCATCGCCCTCGTCAACCTGGACGATCTTTTCGCCAAGAGCGATTTTCTCTCCATCCACGTGCCTTTGATGAACGAGACAAAAAACCTTGTCAACGCAGAGGCCTTTAAGAAGATGAAAAAGGGCGTAAAACTCATAAACTGCGCGCGCGGCGGCATCGTCAACGAGAAAGACCTTGCCGGGGCCATAACGGCCAAGATCGTCTCAGGCGCGGCCCTTG
This sequence comes from Deltaproteobacteria bacterium, assembly GCA_016234935.1. GTDB lineage: Bacteria > Desulfobacterota > GWC2-55-46 > GWC2-55-46 > GWC2-55-46 > JACRNL01. The sequence continues at coordinate 12,342 of JACRNL010000005.1, forward strand.
ACGTGTTCGAAAAAGAGCCGCCTCCGGCGGATAACCCCCTTCTTGCGATGGACGAGGTCATCCTCACCCCGCATCTTGGCGCGTCAACGCACGAGGCGCAGGAGTCGGTGGCCGTCGCCATAGCGGAGCAGATAGCGGACTATCTCTCCACCGGCACCATCAGGAACGCCGTCAATGTCCCGTCCATACCCGCGGAGCTTCTGACCGCCCTGGGCCCGTACATCAGCCTCGGAGAGAAGCTCGGCAGCTTCCAGGGGCAAATACTGAAAGACGCGGTGGAGGAAATCACCGTTGAATACAGCGGCGACGTCGTCAACTACGACGTGGCTCCGATTACCATAGCCTGCATCAAGGGGCTTCTCGACCGGATGCTCGACCTTTACGTAAACTTCGTCAACGCCCCGTTCGTAGCAAAAGAAAGAGGCATAAAGGTCATCGAGATAAAAAGCTCAAGGACCACGGACTTTGCAAGCTCCGTCACCATCAAGGTGAAGACAAAGACGGAAGAAAACGTCATCGAGGGCGCGCTCTTCGGTAAAAAAGAGGCCCGCATCGTAAGGATAGGCAAGTTCTTCCTCGACGCCGTCCCCGAAGGCAACCTCCTCCTCCTGCATAACGAAGACAAGCCCGGCGTCATCGGAAACGTAGGCACGCTCCTTGGCGCGAGCAACGTAAACATCGCAAGGCTCCACCTCGGCAGACAGACCGTCGGCGGCGAGGCCGTCTCCGTATGGAGCATTGACACCCCGCCTTCAAAGGGGCTTATTGAAAAGATACTCAAGCTCCCGCACATGATCTCCGCAAAGGCAGTAGAACTCTAAGATATCGCCGCATAGCGGCATGAAGGTCTGACAAGACCAGACTAAAGCAGCGCGGGGCTTTGGCCTCGCGCTGCGAGTTTTGCGGCATTAATTCCCGCGTATTTGCATATGCGGGAATTAATGCTTTTTGGCGCCATCAGAATTCGGCCCGCGAAGCGGAGTTGAAGTTCTTTGGACTTGCCTTTCTTTCAAGAAAAGCAAGCGAAAAAGGCGGGTTGCTTTTTGATGCCTGTCGATGCATAATAAGCAAGTTTGGGCGCCATGGCCTTTTTATCCTGAAAACGCGCCTGACGCTGAACATTTACGGTATTCATGAAAACTCAACCAGCCATATCGCTTCCGCAGGGCGTAAGGGACATACTGCCCGAAGAGGCAAAGTCCATCGTCCGGATAGAGGCGCAGATACTTTCCGTATTCGAGCGCTACGGCTTTAAAATGGTCTTAACGCCCCTTCTTGAATACGTGGACGTGCTTTCCCTGGGCATGGGGGAAAACCTCAAGGACAAGGTCCTGAAGTTCATAGACCCTTCCACCGGCAAGGTCATCGCCATAAGGCCCGACATCACGCCGCAGATTGCCCGCGTGGCCGCGACCCGGATGAGGGATTACCCGCTCCCGCTGAAGCTATGCTACAACGAAAGCGTAATCCGCTGCCACGAATCAAGGGACGGCAAGAGCAGCGAGGTCAGGCAGGCCGGAGCAGAGTATATTTCCAGCGCGTCTTCCCCTGAGGCCGACGCCGAGATGATAACAATGGCGATAGTCGCCTTAAAGGAAACAGGTCTAAGGGCATTCAAGGTCGACATCGGCGACGTGGGCTTCCTGCGGGCCGTCATAAACGGACTCGGCCTTGAGACCGCCGATCAAAAGCGCGTGAAGGACGCCATCGCAATAAAAGACAGCTCTTCGCTTGAGGCCATTCTTGAAGGTTTCAGCAAAAAGGTCAATAAAGACGACAAAAAACTTCTTTTGAACCTTACGGCATTCTACGGCGAGGACGAGGTCATAAAGAAGGCGGCGGCGGTCACGAAAAATAAAACGGCCCTCGGCTCCCTTGAAAACCTGCGGCAGGTTATCGACATAATCGGCAAAAACGGCTTTAAGGACTGCATCACCGTCGACCTCGGCGAAGTAAGGGGGTTTGACTACTACACCGGCGTCATATTCGAGGGTTTTGCCGCGGGCGTCGGCAAGGCCATCCTCGGCGGCGGCAGATACGACAACCTCATGGAGCGCTACGGCAGCCCTTTGGCGGCCACCGGCTTCGCCTTTAACGTGGAAAACATCATCGCCGCGCTTGGAAGAAACCCGGCGCCTTAAAACCGCAATGCAGGGGCGGGTTTCAAGCCTGCCCCAAGGAGCATCAGATGGCAAACAGCATAGTCATAGTCGGCGCGCAATGGGGAGACGAAGGCAAGGGCAAGATCGTCGACATCCTCTCTGAAAAGGCCGACATCGTCGCGCGCTTCCAGGGCGGCAACAACGCCGGACACACGGTTATCGTCGGCAGCGAAAAGCATGTCTTCCACCTCATCCCTTCGGGCATCCTGCATAAGGGCAAGATATGCATCATCGGCGACGGCGTGGTCATTGACCCGGAAGTGCTCATACAGGAAATAGAAGTCCTGAAGTCCAAAGGCCTGTTCCACCCCGAAGACCTCTTCATCAGCAAGGACGCGCACCTCATAATGCCGTACCATAAGAAGCTCGACGTCGCGAGGGAGCGCCTGCGCGGGCGCGGCAAGATAGGCACCACCGGCAGGGGCATAGGCCCGGCCTATGAGGACAAGGTCGGCAGGTGCGGCATCAAGTGCGCGGACCTCCTCAACGAGACCGACTTCAGGCTTAAACTGAAGAACAACCTCATGGAGAAGAACCACTACATAAAGAACATCCTGCACGAAGAAGGCTTTGAGATGCACAAGATATACCACGACTACATGCACTACGCGTCCATCCTCGGGCCGCACATAAAGAACACGTCGAAACTTCTAAACGACTCGATAAAGGCAAAAAAGAAGATACTTTACGAAGGCGCCCAGGGCACCCTTCTTGACATTGACCACGGCACCTACCCGTACGTCACATCCAGCAGCACCGTTGCCGGAGGCGCGTGCACGGGCAGCGGCGTGGGGCCGACCCGCATCGACTCCGTCATCGGCATCACAAAGGCATACGCGACAAGGGTCGGCGAAGGGCCTTTCCCGACGGAACTTGACGGCGCGGAGGCGGATAAATTAAGAGAACAGGGGGCTGAATACGGCGCGACCACCGGCAGGCCGCGCAGGTGCGGCTGGTTTGACGCGGTCGCCCTGCGGTACGCCGCGCGCGTAAACGGACTTGACGGCCTCGTCGTGACCAAGCTCGACGTCCTGGACAACCTCGACAAAGTCTACATCTGCAACGGCTACACCTGCGAAGGGTCGCCCATGGAAGAGTTCCCGTCCGAAAGCTCCATCCTCTTCAAATGCGAACCGGTCTACGAAGCAATGCCCGGCTGGAATGCGCCGACCACCGGCGTAAAAAAGTTCGCCGACCTCCCCCCCAACGCGCAGAAGTATTTAAAGAGACTTGAAGAACTTGCGGACGTAAAAATAATAATGGTCTCCGTAGGAGCCAGCAGGAACGACGCGATAATCATCAGCAACCCGTTCGAGTAGGAATGCTGCAAAGGGCGCGCGGCGCGCCGGCTTGCCTGACATGTTCAGACCGGCTGATAAGCCCTGCAGGACGCGTCCCGCCGGTCAACTCACCAATACCCTCTCGTAAAATTCAAAAGGAATTTTTGGCGCGCAGGCAGAAAAGGCGGCCCAGACCGCCGGTGCGCCGGGGATTACGGCTGCGGGGCTTTGAGGAAGGCGGCCACGGTCGGGAACATATTCTCTTTGCCGACTTTATTTGTGATGCCGGCGCGTTCTAATTTCTTTGCCACGTTGCTCTGCACGCCGCAAAGCACGACGCGCGTCTTGTGCTTCCGGAAGTTGTTCACCATTTCATCCAGCGCCTGCAGTCCGGTAGAGTCGGTGAAGGGAACCTTCGCCATATTAAGAATCACGGTATCAGGATGGCGCTGAATGTTTGAGAGCGTCCGCTCAAGTTTTTCAGCCACGCCGAAAAAGAACGGCCCGTTGATGGAATACACCGCCGTGTTCTTCGGCAAGACGAGCTTTTCCGCGGCATACCTATTTTTGACGTCCTCGTGCGTGTGCTCCTCAACCTGCACGGCGTGCGACATCCGGCGCATGAAGAGGAGCGCGCCCAGCACCACGCCCACGTTTACCGCTATTACCAGATCGCTGAATACGGTAAGGAAAAAGGTGATAAGCAAAAGCGCCATATCGGCGCGCGGCGCGGTCTTCAGCAGATGAGCGGCGTGCTTGACCTCGCTCATATTATACGCGACTACAAATAGAATGGCCGCCAGGGCGCAAAGCGGAATATAAGAGGCAAGCGGCGCCAGCAGCAATATGACAAGCACAAGCGTCAGCACATGAACCATGCCGGCCAGAGGACTGGTGCCCCCGCTCTTGATGCTGGTGGCCGTGCGCGCGATAGCGCCGGTTGAGGCGAACCCGCCCAGTAGCGGCGCGAAGAAGTTGGCTATGCCCTGCCCGATAAGCTCCTGGTCCGAGTCGTGCCTTGTGCCGGCCATGCCGTCCGCCACCACGGCGGAAAGGAGCGATTCAATGGCGCCAAGCAGGGCTATGGTGAAGGCCGGCCCGATAAGCTTGAGCATGTCCCTAAACGTAAGAGCGGGCCACTGAAAAGACGGAAGATTTTGAGGAATGCCGCCGAAGGCGCTTTCTATGGTGGCGACGCCGTCAAACTTGAAGATGGCTTGCAGGCCCGCCGCCGCCACCATGACCACAAACGGCGCAGGTATCTTTTTTAATAACTTCGGGGTAATAATGAGAAGAGCAAGGCTGAGCAGCGCCAATCCCGCGGTAGCCGGGTGAAAACGCGGCGCCGCCTGCAGCAGATGCCAGACCTTCTCGTGAAAGTGCTCTCCGCCCGCCACATTCTGAAGGCCTAAGAAGCTATCCCACTGCCCCACAAAGATGATTACGCCGATGCCGGCGGTAAAACCAACTATGACAGGGATAGGGATGTATTTTATTACCCCTCCGAGGCGCGCAAAACCCAAGGCCGCCAGCATAACGCCGGCCATCAGGGTGGCCACCTGCAATCCGCCCATGCCGTATTTGGCGGTTATGCCGGAAAGGATGACTATGAACGCTCCCGTAGGACCGGCAATCTGCAGCCGGCTTCCTCCAAAAAGCGTGGTCAGCAGCCCGGCGACAATGGATGTATAGATTCCCTGTTCGGGCTTTGCGCCGGACGCGATGGCGAACGCCATGGCCAGCGGAAGCGCCACTATGCCGACGACGACGCCGGCCGCTATATTATTAAACCAATGGCCCTTGCCGAAGAGGCCGGCGCGTTTGGCTTCTAAAAATGCGATCATACGATGAACACTTTCTTGCGCGGGGAAATAACGCGGGAAACATCCACGGGACTAAAGCCTGAACAGGGGTTACCTTCCATTGTTAACGTTGCGGCCTCCATTTATTGCCTTTTGACAAAACCCTTATATTTTAATACATGCGATTATATTGAGTCAAATCTTTTTTAGCTTAAAATCAGCCTCGTGCGTGCCGTGCTTGCGCGTCTTGAACTTCCCTTGAAGGGGCTGAGCCCCCTCAGGGGGCTGGCCCCCTCCCTCGTAAAGGAGGTAGCTCCTGTCCGCGGCCCAGCTTCCCGGGTTTGCGTAGACGGCGGTCTTGCCTCCGGCATTTTCCATGTGGACGCCGGCAACATGCGAATGTCCGAAGATGGCCGCGCCCGCGCCCGCCTGTATCCTCTCAAGCGCAAACGCCTTCAGCCGCGTTTCTATATTTTCATAGCCCTTATTATAAGCCCTGCTCTTCGTTGACATGCGCATGGCGGTGTCCCACACGAACCGCGGCCCGGCAACGCGCATGATGAGGCAAAACAGCCTGCTCCTTAGAATCCGCCGCCACAGGGCGTGGCCGGTCCCTCCGGCTATCGCGTCGCCGTGGGCAAGATACATCCTTACGCCGTCAATGTCTCCTTCAAAGAAGTCTGAATATACCCTCGCGCCGAGGTCTTTTTCAAAGAAAGCGCCCATTGAAAAATCGTGGTTGCCCTCAAGGCAGATTATATTGATCCCGCGCCTGCGAAGCCGCATGAGGCTGTCAAGCACGGGCATATACTGCGGATAGACATAGCCCTTAAAACAGCCCGTCCAGAAGTCGAAGATGTCTCCGAGCAGGACAAGGGTGTCAATGCCCGTGAGGCTGTCCAAGAATTCAACCAAACCCTTTTGATTAGGGTCATCAAGCCCTTTAAGATGCGCGTCCGCTACGAAGACTATCTTCATTGACCTTTCTTTTCGCCAAGCGCCTCAAGGGCCGCGTCTCTCATGATCTTCACATCAGGCTTAACGCCAGTCCATAACTTAAAGGCAGCAGCCCCCTGATGAACAAGCATACCCAGACCAGATACTGTCTTCAGTCCCCGTAACCGTGCCCTACTAAGGAGATCCGTCTCAAGCGGGGTGTAAACTATGTCTGATACAACCGCACGGTCAGGAAGTTTACCAAGGTCAATATCCAAACTGCCTATGCCCATCATGCCAACAGGCGTGGTGTTTATAAGGATGTCTGCATCTTGCAGATGGCTTGAAATATCTTTCAAAGACACTGCATCTGCATTCTCACTTATAATCTCCCACAACGTTCTTCTCATCTCATGCATCGCTTTTTTTTCAGCCAATGCGTTAATTAGTTTTCTTGCTCTTTTAACATCTCTGTTAGCGATAATTACCGATTCAACTTCAAAAATCAAGCAGACGAGTATAGCCCTTGCCGACCCCCCTGCGCCGATGATGACAGCTTTTTTATTGCGCAAAGAAAAATCCTTTATCCCATGCGCCTTTAAATCCTCTTTCAAGCCACTTATATAACCGTCCCCGTCGGTATTGTAGCCGATGAGCCTTCCATTGTCGTTTACAATGGTATTTACCGCGCCGATGTCTTTGGCAGAATCATGCATATCATCAAGTAATTTTATTACCTTTTCCTTATGCGGTATTGTGACGTTCACCCCTCTGATATTCATTGCGCGGATGCCTTCAACGGCCTTTTTAAGGTCAGCGTTATTATCCAATTTCACGTGAAAGGGCACATAAACATAGTCAAGGCCGAGCGCTTCAAACGCCGCGTTGTGCATGGCCGGTGAAAGGGAATGAGTAACCGGGTCGCCGAATATTCCGACGACCTTTGTCTTGCCTGTAATCTTCAATGGGAAACAGTCCTCCGGTGTTTTGTTGCCTCGCGGCCTTTAAAACAGCCTCTCGGCCTTTTCAATGTCCTTTTTTATCTGACGCGCCAGGGCTTCTTTGCTTGAAAATCTCTTTTCGTCTCTTAATCTTTTTATAAATGACAGGGCTATCTTTTTATTGTAGATATTATTCTTAAAGCCGAGTATGTGCGCCTCGACAGCGCGCTCCCTTTTGCCGAAGGTCGGCGCCGTGCCGACGTTGACAACGGCATTACGCCTTTTCCCGTTAACGAGCGCGTAGGCCGCGTATACGCCGTCGGCGGGGACAAGCTCGCTCATTATCTTCAAGTTGGCCGTGGGAAAGCCTATGGCCTTGCCAATGGCCCTGCCCCTTGCGACCTTGCCCTTCATTATATAGTTCCTGCCGAGGAGCGAGGCCGCCCCTTTCACGTCGCCGCCTTTTATCAATTCCCTTACCCTTGAGCTGCTGACGACCTTTCCGCCTTTTTTATACGGGCCTGCGGCAAAGACCTTGAAGTTAAACTCCTTGCCGAGGGTTTTAAGGTATTCGACCGTTCCGCTCCTTTGCCTGCCAAAGGAAAAGCCCGCGCCTACCCAGACCTCTTTGGCGCGAAGCCCCTTTACAAGGACTTTCTCGACAAACTCCCTTGGGTGGGTGGAGGCGAACTCCTGCGTAAAGCGCGCGAAGACCAGATAATCCGCGCCAAGAGAGCCGATAATCGCCTCCTTGTCCGCAATGTCAACGATAAGCAACGGGCTTTTGTGCGGAGCTACGACCTTCAGCGGATGCGGCTCAAAAGTATAAACCACCGAAGGACATCCTTGTGCCTTTGCCCTTTTCGCGAGCCGCCCGAGCAGCCGCTGGTGGCCAATATGTATGCCGTCGAAGTTGCCGAGCGTGACGATTGAACGGCTTATTCCCTTGATGCCAGCCGCGTTCCTTATTGTTTTCATCTGTTTTTGGTTCGCCCGTCCGCCCTTTTTTGCGGTTTCAAACGGAGATTAAAACTTGCCTGACCTGATTATCTGGAATACGAGCCACAGGCCGAGCACCGAGGCAAGGACGAAGCCTATGATGCCGAGCGCGGGGTGGCCCATGATGGTCATTTTTGAGGGCGACGTTATGACCATTGACGAGCCTATGACCAGCGCCGCCACTATGATGCCGAATGTAAGTCTGTTCGACGAACGGTCCATCTCGCCCATGAAGTCCTCAAGCCCCCTGTGCAGGAACTCTATCCTGAACTTATCGTCGGTTATCTTCTTAAGTATGCGGTCGGCGTGTCCGGGGAAGCTCTCGAAAAGATCCTTGTAGTCGGAAAATGCCGCGGCCGCCTCTTTAAAGACCGCCGACGGGCCGATACGCTCCTTTATCAGCCTCGCGGCATAGTGCTGGCCCTCGACAAGGAGGTCTACGCCGGGATAAAGCTGGCGCGTGAGTCCCTCAAGCTCGATAAGGCACTTGTCAAAAAGGAGCAGTTCTTTCGGCAGCCTTATGTTGTGGCGCGCCGCCAGCTTGATGTAGTCCGCCATCAGCTCCCCGATGCGCACGTTCTCAAAGGGCCTGCCGAAATAGTGAAGCATGGTGTCATAGTATTCCCTTTCAAACGAGCCCCTGTCAACGCCCTCCGGCAGGATGCCCATCTTGAGGTAGACCTTGGTCAAACGCTCGAAGTCGCTTGTTACGAAGCAGATGAGGACGTCGGCGAGGCGCTCCTTCATATCGCTGTTTATCCTGCCGACTATGCCGAAGTCAACGAAGGAAATCCTGTCCCCGCCGAGGACGAAGATGTTCCCTGAATGCAGGTCGCCGTGGAAAAGGCCGTGCTCGAAGACCTGCTTGAAAAAGGCGTCCGCGATGAGGTGCGCGGCCTTCTCGGCGCTTATACCCTGCTCCTTGAGCCTTTCAACCCTGTCCGCCTTTACGCCGTCTATCCGCTCAAGGGTCAGCGCCCTTTGTCCGGAGAGTTCCCAGTAGACCTTTGGAATAATGACATGGGGATCATCGGCGAAGTTGTCCCTGAACTTCTGCGTATAACTTGCCTCAAGCGTGAAGTCCAGCTCCCTGCTGATGACCATTGTGAATTCTTCAACTATGGCGACGGGATCGTAGATCCTGCTTTCAGCGATGTATTTTGCAAAGAGTTTGGCAAGGTAGGCGAGGATGGCCGTGTCGGTCTCGATGATCTTCTCTATGTCCGGCCTCTGCACCTTGATGACGACCTCTTCCCCTGAGATGGTCACCGCCCTGTGCACCTGCGCTATGGACGCCGCGGCTACGGGGGTTTCCTCAATGCTCAGAAAGAGCTCCCTTACGGGCCTCTTGAACTCCTCCTCGATGACGCGCACGGCATCGAGGAAAGGCACGGGGGGCACTTCGTCCTGAAGCTTGAGCAGCTCGGTTATGAACTCCTCGGGAAGGACGTCGGGCCTCGTGGACAGTATCTGGCCGAACTTTATGAAGGTGGGGCCGAGCTCCTCAAGGGCGCGGCGCACCCGCACAGGCGTGGCTACCGCGTCCTGATCAAAGGCTATCTTCCTGCCCATGAGCCTCTGCGGGATGGAGACAAGCCTCATGAGCTTGAGCTGCTCCATGACAGGCTGGAAGCCGTGCCTTACGAACACCGCGAGGATGGCTCGCAGGCGCTTTATGCTCTTGTATGCGACATGAAGTTTAAGGGATCGCATATTTTCGCACCCTTTGCCAACCCTCCACCTTGAAGGGGTTAAGCCCCTTCAAGGTGCGGGAGGTGAATAAGGTAAGCGGTTTATTTCGCCGCCCTGCGGCCCTTTTTGCGCTCCGGCTTTGAATCAGCGGGCGTCCCGTCGTCAAGCACCGCGTCTATGCGCCTTCTTTCTATGTCAACGCGCGTTATCCGGACTCTCAAAGGGTCGGCGAGCCTGAAGACTTTTTTCGTGCGCTCGCCGGTGAGGCAGTGCCTCTTGGGATCAAATACATAGTAATCGTCATTAAGCGCGGACACGTGCACAAGGGCCTCGACAAAGTAGTCCTTCATCTCGACGAACAGGCCGAAACTCGTGACGCCGGAGATAAACCCGTCAAATGTCTCGCCGGCCTTATCCTTCATGAACTGGCACTTCTTCAGGTCAACTACCTCTCTTTCGGCCTCCATTGCCTTTCTCTCGCGGTTTGACGTATGCGTGGCTATGGAAGGCAGCGCCTCTTCCATCCGCTCCCTCTCCTTAGCCGAATATGTTTTGCTGATGAGGAGCTTTAAAAGCCTGTGAACGACGAGGTCCGGGTATCTCCTTATAGGAGAGGTGAAGTGAGCGTAGTCCTCAAAGGCAAGGCCGAAGTGGCCTCTATTCACGGCGGAGTAGACCGCCTGCTTCATTGATCTTAGCAGCACGTGGTTGACAAGCCTTTCCGCCGGTGTGCCTTTTACCTCTTCGAGCACGCACTGGAAGGCCTTTGGCGCGGTCCCGCCCTGCGTTTTAAGGTGCAGGCCGATGCCGGCGATAAACTCCTTGAATTCGTTTACGCTCTCTTCATCAGGGGTCTCGTGTATCCTGTAAAGGAACGGGAGCCTGTCCGCGGAGAAGTCCGAGGCAACGGCCTTGTTGGCCGCCAGCATGAACTCTTCAATGAGCCTGTGGGCGACGTTCCTCTCTGAGCGGACGATGTCCTCGACGTTGCCGGCAAGGTCTATTATAATCTGAGGCTCCGGCAGGTCAAAGTCTATGCTTCCGGCCTCAAAGCGCCTTTCGGTCAGTTTGCCCGCAAGCTCTTCCATGAGCTTCAGGTCTTCGGCAATATGCGCGTAGCGGACATTAAGCTCCGCGTCTTCGCCGGCGAGGAGCTTTTTGACCTTCGTGTAGGTCATGCGTTCAGCGCTTTTTATGACGCTCTCGTAAAACCGTTTTTTAACCGGGTCTCCGTGGCCGTTAAAATCTATCTCAGCGGTCATGGTGAGGCGGTCTACGTTGGGGTTCAGGCTGCATATGCCGTTTGAAAGGGCCTCCGGCAGCATGGGGATGCACCTGTCCGGGAAATAAACGCTCGTGCCGCGCTCATATGCCTCAAGGTCAACGGGCGTGCCTTCCTTCACGTAGTTGCTCACATCGGCAATGGAAACAAGCAAGCGGTATCCGCCGGGCGTCCTTTCTACAAAGACCGCGTCGTCAAAATCCTTTGCCGTCTCGCCGTCTATGGTGATTATCCTTTTGCCGCGCAGATCAACCCTGCCGCGGACGTCCGCCTCTTCCACGGACATGGGTATGGACTTCACATCCTGCGTCACCTGCGCCGGGAACCTGCTGGGCAGGCCGTATTTTTTGAGGATTACCCCCGCCTCCACGTCCGGGTCGTCCGGCGCGCCGAGGGTCTCGATTATCCGTCCGGCGGCCCCCTGGGACTTCGACGGCCAGCGCGTTATCTCGGCCTCGACGATCATCCCGTGCTCCGCGCCCCTTGCGTCCCTCGGAAGGATTATTATCCTGTCAAGGAGCCTTTCATCCGACGGTATCACCACGGAAAAGCCGCGGGCGCGCTCGAATCTGCCGACGACCGTCTTATGCGCCCTTTTTACGACGCGCACGATGCTGCCCTCGCGCCTGCCGCCGGATTTATAGCCGTCGACCCTGGCGACGATCTTGTCGCCGTGCATGGCGCCGGAGAGCTTTCTGGGATTTATGAATACGTCTTCACCCTCGCCGCTTTCGGGCCTGACAAAGCCGAAGCCGTCAGGGTGGCATATAAGCTCCCCTGCGACGAGGTTGAGTTTAGAAGCAAGGGCGTAGTGTCCGGTGCGCGTCAGTATGACGCTCGCGTCGGCCTCCATCTGCCGTAAAAGTTTTTTAAACCTGCCGAGGGCGTCCCTTTTTATGCCGAGGTTCCTCGCAAGCTCCTTGAGTGAAAGCGGCCTGTCGGCCTGCTCCTTCATGAACGCTAATATCTTTTCCTTTAACCCGTCAATATCTTCCATTTCCGGTCTGTCCTTTTTTACGGTGATTCATAGTCCACGGCCACTGCCGCCTCTCTCACCTGCCTCATGTACTCGGCCGCGTTCACATGCTCCGGATGCCTCTGGTACGCGCCGAGTCCGGCCATATCATCGAACTTCGCGATAAGGGCGATATCGTACGACCTTTCCGAATGAAGCCCGTCCGCGCCGACCTCAAAGCCTCTCAGCTCCGGGATCCTTCCCTGAAGGCCAAGCAGCACATCCTTCGCCTTTTGGATACTCTCCTGGCTGCGGTCTTTTAATTTGAAAAGAACCACATGAGTGACCAATGGATTCCCCCTGTTGCAGATGATTGACGCAGGCAGCGGGCGAAGCGCTGCCTTTTATGGCGGCGTAAAGGAAAGAAACGACGCGGTAAACAATTGACCGGGAAAATAACATGTCCCCGCGGGCCTTAAGCGGGGAAAGGCGGCGCCTTCCTACTTCGGCACCTTTTCCCAGTCCTTTAAGAAGGTCTCTATGCCCCTGTCGGTGAGCGGGTGTTTCGAGAGCTGCTCGAGCACCTTGAAAGGCACGGTGGCTATGTGCGCGCCCATTATCGCGGCGTCTCTCACGTGCAAGGGGTTCCTTACGCTTGCCACGATGACCTCGGTCTCAAAGTCGTAATTGCCGTAGATGTCGAGTATGTCGTCCACGAGGTCCATGCCCGTAGCGGCGATGTCGTCAAGGCGCCCGACAAAGGGGCTTACGTAAGCCGCCCCGGCCTTTGCCGCCATGAGGGCCTGAATGGGCGAGAAGACCAGCGTTACGTTCGTCTTTATGCCTTCCCTCGAAAGGGTTTTGGCGGCCTTCATGCCGTCAAGGGTCATAGGTATCTTAACGACGATGTTCTTGTGTATCTTCGAAAGCTCCCTGCCTTCCTTGATAAGTCCGTCCGCGTCGAGGCTTACGGCCTCCGCGCTGACAGGCCCGTCAACGATCGAACATATCTCGGTTATCAGGTCTATGAATTTGCGCTTCTCCCTTGAAACAAGCGAAGGGTTCGTGGTCACTCCGTCTAAAAGCCCCCAGCCGGTGGCTGTCCTGATCTCCTCGATGTTGGCTGTATCAATAAAAAACTTCATTAAAACCCCCTGTAAAATCATTTTTGACGTTAAACAATACGGAATATTAAAACCCTGAACCTGCCAAAAGGCTTTAAAGTTCTTTGGGCTTACCTTTCTTTCAAGAAAGGTAAGTGATTAAAAACGCCCTTGACTTACATTCCTTAGTATGGAATATTTTCAAGACGGCCTTAGGCAAGATGCGCCTGACTGCCAGCTAAATATAGCCCGAAAGCAGGCTTATTTCAAGGTGTAACTTAGCTTTCTTGAAAGAAAGGTGCTGTGCACGGCTAAAGCTAAAATGCAACCCTTTAGCTTTGCCCACCGCAGGTGCCCAAAGAACTTTAATGTCTTTACATATTTAGAAAAAACCGATTGCTCCTTTTTCAACACCCGTCGTTCAATAAAAGGCCGAAGTGGCGGAATGGCAGACGCGCTAGATTCAGGTTCTAGTGGGGTTACACCTGTGGGGGTTCGAGTCCCCCCTTCGGCACCACTTGCTTTCTTTTTCGAGAAAAAGAAAGCAAGCAAAGAAAAAGTAATTTTAAAAACTACTTCTTACTTTCTTTTTTTGAAAAAAAGAAAGTAAGTAAAAAAACGGTTCAAACACCTTTTTTACGCCTTCATCCCCGTCAATGCTGCATCCTCCGGCACAACGTCAATTTGCAACGCCTTAAGATTTATGAGAAAATAAACGCATCAGGCTCTTAAGCAAGCTGGCGGCGACATGGAAGACCCCAAAACTAAAATACTCGTCATAATCCCGGCGTTCAACGAGGCGGGCACTATCGGGGACGTTATAGCGTCAATTAAGTCCATGGCGCCCTATGCGGACATCGTCGTGGTAAACGACGGCTCAGGGGATGATACGGCGGAATTGGCCGAAAGACAGGGCGTGGTCGTATTGAACCATCCTTACAACCTCGGCATAGGCGCCACCATGCAGACGGGATACAAGTATGCCCTGCGCAGCGGCTACAACGTAGCCGTTCAGGTGGACGGCGACGGCCAGCATCCGGCAGACCAGATAAGGTTCCTCATCGAACCTGTATTGAAAGGCGCGGCGGACATCGTGGTCGGATCGAGGTTCCTTGGAGTCGGCCAGTACAGGCCTTCTATCGCGAGGCACACCGGCATCATGCTCTTTTCACGGCTCGTTTCCATGATAATTAAGGAAAAGATGACTGACACGACTTCCGGCTTTCGCGCCGCAGGTTTGAAATGCATCAATTTTTTCAGCGCCCGCTACCCGGATGACTACCCTGAAGTCGAATCCCTTGTGCTATTGCACAGAAACGGTTTTAGCATAATGGAAGTTCCGGTGAGGATGCAGGAGAGAATATCCGGACACTCGTCCATTACGCCGACGAAGTCATTGTATTACATGATAAAAGTGCTCCTGGCGATATTCGTCAACCTTATAAAGAAGAAAAACGTCTGAAGGGTTGTTTAATGCAGTAGATGGGGATTTTTCAGCCTCCGGCAGGCTGCTCAAAAAGCCCCAGCTACTAGGCGACGAGGAGCGAAGAATGCAGGCGTAATGCTAATTACGCCGTAATGATGAGCGACGAAGGCAACGACGTAGATGGGGATTTTTCAGCAGCCTGCTTACAGGGAGAACCGCACATGCAATACTTTCGGATATTCTCGATACTCTGCTCTTTCATCGTCTTCTTCGTGATCATAGACTTTATCAGAAGAGGGCTTTTGAAGGAGAAATACTCCCTTTTATGGCTGGCATCGGCCGTCTCCATCCTGGTGCTCTCAATAAAGGAGCGGCTTTTAGACAAGACGGCGGCCTTGCTGGGCGTGGGCTATCCGCCGACGCTTCTGTTCATGATCGCCTTCATATTCGTCATACTCATAATGCTGCACTTCTCCGTGGTCATCTCCATCCTGCATGAAAAAAACAAGATACTGGCACAGGAGATGACCCTCCTTAAGAACGCCGTCAAACAGGCCGGCATCGACCCTGCGGGCGGCAACCCTGCGGGCGGCAACCCTGCGGGCGGCAACCCTGCGGGCGGCGCGGCGCGCGGCCTTTGAGATGGAAAAATTCTTCGCCAATAGACGCTTTCACTTCATGGCCGCCGCCATCATAGCCGCGGCCACGCTCATTGTTTATTCCAACACCTTCAACGCCGCCTTTCAGTTGGACGATACTCATCATATCCTTGAAAACGAAGGCATACGGGATTTAAGGCATCTGCCCGCTCTCATGTCAGGCCTCAGGGGTGTGAGCCAGGCCACGTTCGCGCTCAACTATGCCGCCGGCGGTTTGGACGTCAGGGGCTACCACGCCGTGAATACGGTTTTGCACATCTTCACCGCCATGCTTGCCTACATCTTCCTCTATGAAACATTCAAGCTGATGAAAAAGGATGACGTCTGGTCTAAGAAGATCGCGGCCTTCACGGCCCTCATCTTCGCCGTCCACCCCGTGCAGACGCAGGCCGTGACATACATCGTCCAGAGGATGGAGGTCATGGCCTCTCTTTTTTACCTCCTTGCCGTGATCCTTTTCATAAAGGCCGCCGCGTCTCAGACAAGGGCGAAAAGAGGCTTCCTCTACGCCGGCATAGGCGCATCCTATCTCCTCGCTTTTTACTCAAAGGAGATTGCCTACACGCTTCCGGCGGCAATACTTCTGTACGACATCTGTTTCATAAGCGGCGGCAGTTTAAGGGGCGTTTTATCCAGATGGCCCGCGTATGCCGTTCTGGCCGTTTTTTTCGCATTCTTCACGATTACAACCGTAATGTCCATCAGCGGGATTAGCGGCTCCGGCAGACCGTTCGGGCCGGACTCCCCGGAATCAAACGGCCGGCAAGGCTCTGCTCCAAAACCGGCCCTGCCGGCGGCCCTGCGGACGGCGGTATCCGGCTCTTCCATTATCAGCTTCATCCTGCCGGAAGCGGAGGCCGCTGCAGAGCCCCTTCAACCTGAGGCTGTCGTGCAGATACCGGCTTTGCCGCAGGCGCCTGACTACCCGGTCACCGCCGGCTTCAAAATGAACAAGATAGGCCCCAGGGAGTATCTCTACACGCAGTTCAACGTGCAGATTTATTACCTCTCGCTCCTGCTCGTGCCGGTAAACCAGAACCTCGACTATGACTTCCCTGTCGCAAGCGGACTGTTCCAAACCCCGGAGGTCTCAAGCGGCGCGGTATTAAACATCCCCCAGTGGCCTCCCATCGTCTCCGCCGTAATACTTTTCGTTATCATCGCCGCGGCATTTTACATGCTCATCTCATCCTTTCGCGGCGATCGCCCGGCGGCGCGCATAATACCGTTCTTCACCTTCTGGTTTTTCCTCCTGCTCCTGCCGACGTCGAGCATCATCCCCATCGTGGACGTCATCAACGAACACAGGGTATATCTCGCCTCTCTGGGCTTCTTCACTATCCTCGTTATCACCATTGACATGGCAATCGCGCGCATCTTCGGCGCCTCGCGGCGCTAATCTCCATCTGGTCAGGCTGCTCAAATCTTCCCATTGCAATAATAAAGACGCAATGGGAACCCAGCCAGATGCAAGGCGTCGAGGAGTGAGGAACGAGGCGCACTATGTTGTGCGCCGTTCGTTCCGAACGACGAAGACAACGCCGCAAATGGGACTTTTTCAGCAGCCTGTTAATAAAAAAACAGCCCATTTAATAATCCTCTAATCTTGCGTCTGTATAATGGGAACATAAAGATTGAGGGTTATTCCGGAGACGGATTATGAACGGAGGGGCCTATATGAAAAACTTTCAGAAGGAAGTCGCCTTAACCAATGCTGCCGAAAAATTTGTGCTTGATATCGTTGTAGCCGTCATCGTTATCGTAACAATCATCGCCGCGATAGCGCTCCCGTAAAAACCAGCGCGTTTTGCCCGCCCTGCGGCGCATAACCGTATCTTGAAAATTCCCGCGTTCCAAGCCCGTTCCAGCAGAGCAGTATCTGTTTTTTTGAGCGGCCTGCTAAGGGCAGGCTGCTCAAAAAGCCCCAGCTACTAGGCGACGAGGAGCGAGGAACGAAGCGTGCTTTTGGGCACGCCGCAGTGACGAGTGACGAAGGCAACAACGTAGATGGGGCTTCCCCGCTTAAAGCCTGCGGGGACATGTTTTCAGCGGCCTGCCAAAACTTTTTTCAAGAACTCTCCGGTGTGGGATGCCTTATTCCCCGCGACGTCTTCAGGAGTCCCTTCGGCGACAACACGCCCGCCTCCGGCCCCGCCTTCGGGACCGAGGTCTATTACCCAGTCCGCTGATTTTATCACGTCAAGGTTGTGCTCGATAATCACTATGGTGTTGCCCGCGTCACGCAGGTTTTTAAGCACTTCAAGGAGCTTGTGGATATCCGCGAAGTGAAGCCCCGTGGTCGGCTCATCAAGGATGTATATCGTCTTGCCGGTTGCTCTTTTGGAAAGTTCGCGCGATAATTTTATCCTCTGGGCCTCGCCTCCTGAAAGCGTGGTGGACGGCTGGCCGAGCTTGACGTAGCCCAGTCCCACGTCCGTAAGCGTCCGGAGCTTCTCCTTTATCGGCGGGATGTTTTCAAAAAACCTCAGTCCCTCGCTTACCGTCAGGTCAAGGCAGTCTGCGATGTTCCTGCCGCGAAAGCGTATCTCCAGCGTGTCGCGGTTGTACCTTTGCCCCCTGCACGCCTCGCACATCACGTAGACGTCCGGCAGAAAGTGCATCTCCACCTTTATGAGGCCGTCGCCCTTGCAGGATTCGCATCTGCCGCCTTTTACGTTGAAGCTGAACCTGCCGGGGCCGTATCCGCGCACGCGCGCATCGGGAAGCGTGCTGAAAAGATCCCTTATCGGCGTAAAAACGCCCGTATAGGTCGCCGGGTTTGAGCGCGGCGTCCTGCCTATGGGTGATTGGTCGATGTCTATGACCTTGTCAATAAACTCCATGCCGGCGATGCCGGCGGCCTCGCCGGCCCTCTCCCTTGAGTCATAAAGCCTTCTGGCGAGGTTTTTGTAAAGCGTGTCGACGACAAGCGTGCTTTTTCCTGAACCTGACACGCCCGTGACGCAGGTGATGAGTCCAAGGGGGAAGCCGACGGTCACGTCCCTGAGATTATTGGCCCGCGCGCCTTTTACGGTGATCCTTCTGTTGTCCGGCCTTTTCCTTTCAGACGGCACGGGTATCTGAAGCTCTCCTGAAAGATACTTCCCTGTAAGAGATCCGGCGTGTTTGATTAAATCATCCGCCGTGCCTTTTGCCACGACCTCGCCGCCGCCCGTCCCCGCGCCAGGGCCCATGTCTATGAGATAATCCGCCTCCCGCATGGTCTCCTCGTCGTGTTCGACGACTATAACGCTGTTGCCCATGTCGCGCAGCCGCTTCAAGGCCGCGAGAAGCCGCTTATTGTCCCTCTGGTGCAGACCGATGGACGGCTCGTCAAGTATATACAGCACGCCGACGAGGCTTGAGCCTATCTGAGTGGCAAGCCGTATCCGCTGCCCCTCGCCGCCCGAAAGCGTCCCGGCCGCCCTTTCAAGCATGATGTAGTCAAGCCCCACGTTCGCTAAAAAGCCGAGCCTTTCGGTTATCTCCTTTAAGACCCTGCGCGCTATCTCCTCGCCGCTTGCGGTGAGCTTCAGGCCGATGAAAAACCTGACCGCGTCCTTTATGGACATCCTCACCACGTCCACTATGGATTTGCCCCCGACCTTTATGAACAGGGCCTCTCTTTTAAGCCTTGCCCCTTCGCACGCCGGGCACGGCGCGGTGTTCATGTACCGCTCCAAATCCTCTCTTACGTCATCGGAATCCGTGTCGCGGTATCTGCGTTCAAGGTTTTTCAATACCCCCTCAAACGGCTCCGTATAGGTATACCTGCTTTTTTCACTGACATAGTTGAACTCTATCTCATCTTCACCGGAACCGTGCAGTATGACGTCCCGCGCCGCCTGCGGCAGCTTTTTCCACGGCGCTGCCAGCGAGAAGCCGTAGCGGTTTGACAGCGCGCCCAATATTTGAAGATAATATGCCGACGTCTTTTTTCCGCCCTTTGCCGCCGACGCCCACGGCGCGAGCGCGCCGTCATGCAGGGAAATCGCGCCGTCCGGCACGCAAAGCTCCGCGTCAAAGTAGAACTTCTCTCCAAGCCCCTTGCAGTCCGGACAGGCCCCGTAGGGTGAGTTAAATGAAAAGGTCGTCGGTGTTATCTCCGGGTAGCTGATGCCGCAGTCTATACAGGAGAGCTTTTCATTAAAAAGCATCTCCTTCCTGCCTTCCGGCTCGGCCTTCACAAGGCCGCCTGAAAGGCGCGCCCCTGCCTCAAGGGAATCCGTCAGCCTTCTGAGGATGCCTTCTTTGAGAACAACGCGGTCAACGACGACGTCTATGTTGTGCTTTTTCCTCTTGTCAAGGCCGGGCGCGGCTTCAAGGTCATGCATCTGGCCGTTTATCTTGACGCGCGTATAGCCGTCTTTTCTGAGCTGTTCAAGCTCCTTTTTGTATTCGCCCTTCCTTCCGCGGACAATCGGCGAGAGGATAATTACCTTCGACCCCGGCGGCAGTTCCAGAATCCTGTCGGCCATCTGCTGTATGGTCTGCGAGGTAATGGCCTTGCCGCAGCTATGGCAAAACGGGCTTCCGACGCGCGCAAAAAGAAGCCGCAGATAATCGTAAATCTCCGTCACGGTGCCGACGGTAGAGCGCGGATTTTTTGAAGTCGTCTTTTGTTCGATTGAAATGGATGGGGAAAGCCCTTCGATGCTCTCGACGTCAGGCTTGTCTATCCTCTCAAGGAACTGCCTCGCATAAGCAGAGAGCGATTCGACGTAGCGCCTCTGCCCTTCGGCATAAATGGTATCAAAGGCAAGAGATGATTTGCCCGACCCTGACACGCCCGTAATGACCACGAGCCTGTCCCTCGGTATCTCAAGGGAGATGCCCTTTAGATTATGCTCCCTCGCGCCTTTTATGATTATTTTGTCCATGGTGGTTTTGCCTGAAGCTGCGCTTTTCTGCGCGAAATAAATTCTTTCCCCCTCTTCCCCGCCATTGCCGCGGCCATTTCTATGGCGGCGACGAGGCTTTCGGGGCTGGCCTTTCCTTTCCATGCAATGTCATAGGCAGTGCCGTGGTCAACGGATGTGCGGATGATGGGAAGGCCGAGCGTGGCGTTGACGCCGTTGTCAAATGAGAGGAGTTTTAGGGGGCCGAGACCCTGATCATGGTACATGCAGACCACGCAGTCGAACTCATGCCTTTTTACGGCCCTGTAAAAGACCGTGTCCGGCGGCAAAGGGCCTATGGCGTTTATTCCGGCCTTGCGCGCCTTTTTTATCGCCGGAATAATAATGTCCTTTTCCTCCTCACCGAACATCCCGCCTTCTCCGGCATGGGGATTTAATCCCGCCACCGCTATCCTCGGCCTTTTGAATCCAAAGTATCTCCTGAAGGAATCGTCCGTCACCTTCAGCGTCTGGAACACGGCGTCTTTCGTGACAAGGCGCGGCACGTCGCGAAGCGGAACGTGGATGGTCACGAGTATGACCTTCAATTCATTTCCGCCGAGCATCATTGCGAACTTTTTTGTATTGGTCAGATGCGCGATAAATTCGGTGTGGCCGGGAAATTTGAAACCTGCCTTTTTGGCCGCGTCCTTGCTGATAGGAGCGGTGACTACGGCGTCGGCCTCGCCGCTTACGGCCATGCGCACGCCTTCTTCTATATAGCCTATCATGGCTCTGCCGGAGGCGACCGCCGGATGGCCGGGCCTTAATTTTTTAATGTCGAGCTGTGAGAGGTTTTTGACAACGCCGCTTTTGGGAGGCTTGAGGCCAAGCCTTTTGGAAATGTGTTTTAGCAGCCCTTCGTCGCCGAGGACAATCGGCGATGCCATACGCGAAACCCTTTTATCCGCAAGGGCCTTCAGGATTATCTCAGGGCCGACCCCAACCGGATCGCCCATTGTTATGGCTATAACTGGTTTCATAAAAAAAAGACCGTGATGCGTAAAAGGCACAATCCTGCTTTCCGTTACAAGACGCTGGAGCGTCCAAGGCTGCATTCCCACGCCGGAGCGTGGGAACGATAATCAATTAATGATAGATAGGGCTTTTTTAGCTCAGGCTGCTCAAAAAGCCACAGCTACTAGGCGTCAAGGCGCGAGGAATGAGGCGTGCTTTTGGGCACGCCGTTCGTTCCGAGCAACGCGGACAACGACGTAGATGTGGCTTTTTCAGCAGCCTGACGGGACTACAGCCGAATTACAATATGCGCATACTTCTTAACCTCTTTGAGCCAGAAGGCAAAGCGCGCGTCCATTATCCTTTTAAATATCTTCTCATGTATCCGGTCCCTGACCTGTTCAAGGGGCATGGCTTCGGGGCGCATGGAGTCCTCTACCTTTAATATATGGATGCCGTCGGTCTTGAATACCGGCTTGCCGACCTCTCCGGGTTTAAGCTTCCACGCAAGGGCTTCAAGCTCTTTGTCTATCTCGCCGGGCTTTACGTATCCAAGATCGCCGCCGGCCTCTGACGTGGGCGAATCCGAATATTCGCGCGCGAGCGCGGCGAAGTCCATTCCCCTGGCAAGACCCTCCTTAACCATATTGAACTTGGCGAGCTGGCGCTTTGCGTTGCCGCCGGAAAGAAAGATGAGCCGTATCCTGAATGAGGCGGGACCGGTGAACTCGTCGATATTCTGCTTGTAGTAATCCTTTATCTCATCGTCAGGCACGGTTATCCGGGAGCGGAACTCCTTGTCTATGAACTTTACCTGCCTTATCTGCTCCTTCACCTGCTCCCTGTACTCCCTTAACGTGAGGCCGTTTTGCGCCAGAGCCAGAAGAAAGGCCTCCTGCGGCATGCTGTTCTGCCGCTTGACCTCTTCAACGGCGTTGTCTATCTCCTTTTCGCTGACCTCTATGCCGGCCTTGTCCGAGGCCTGCTTGACGAGCTTTTGCTCGATGATGGTGTCGAGGATGCCGGCCTTTAACCCCGCCATCTTCTGCGCGTCTTTTTTCTCCTCCGGACTGAGCCTGTCGGACGCGATGGCGGCGGCGGCGTTAAGCTCGGATTGCGTTATGACGCTGTCGTTGATGACGGCTATTATCCTGTCAACGGTCTCGGCAGACGATAGGCCATGACCGGAGGTAAAAAGAACAACAAGCGCGGCTGCCGCGCCGGCAAGCCGTGAGCGTTTAACCAGCGAAGGATATATTTTAAAATTCATCATAACAGCCCTTCCTGCATCTCTATCTTCACGCCCTTTTTAAGCGCATCCACCCATGAGGCCATCTCCTTTTCAAACTGCTCTTCCCGCAGCCTTTCCATGATGCGCTCCTTTACGTCGTCGAACTTCAGTTTGCCCCCCTTTTTACGCGCCTCAAGGAGGAAAATGTGGTAGCCGTATTCCGTTTTGACCACGTCGCTTATCTCTCCGGGCCGGAGACTGAAGACGACCGTCTCAAACTCCTCAGGCATGTCGCCGCGTCCGAAAAAGCCGAGGTCTCCGCCGCTTTCGCGCTCCGGGCTGATGGAAACCTCCTTCGCGGTCTGCGCGAAAGTCGAAGGGGTAAGCCCTTTTCTTACCTTGCGCGCGTCTTCGATATTACCGATGACTATCATGCGCGCGCGCACCTGCTCGGCGGCGATATATTCGCCGGGATGTCCCTTATAATATTCAAGCGCCGCCTTCTCATCCGCGGTCCCCCTGGCAGCCACCCTCGCGCCTATGACCCTGCTCACCGTCTTTCGAACGATGATCTTTCTTCTGATATCCTCGTTCCAGCTTTCCATGCCGCCGTATTTGCCGGTAACGGCGTCCTTGAAAGCGTCATCCCCGGAGGCGGCCTTGATCCTGTCGCTCTCGGCGGACACTTCATCGGCAGCGGCATCTATATTCAACCTGCGCGCCTCGCCGAGTATCAGCTCTTCTTCTATAAGCTGGCTGAGAAAATCATTCTTAAGCGCCTTTAGTTCCGCCGGACTTATTCCGGCGGTATCCTCCGGCATATACCTCTTTAACGCGCTGTCATACGCCTTTTTGGCAACCGCCTGTTCGCCTATCTTTATGACCGGCTTTTCGCCTTCCTTATCCTCCTTCACGCCCTGACAGCCGGCGCAAATAAGAAGGAAAACGGCAACGGTTATATATGACCGGGATGCTCTGTTTAAGATCGTTTTCATGATTAAATATTATTCCCTGATTCCCGCTAAAACGGATTTAACGCCACTATTAAATATAACACCCCGCCACAAGCTCTTTCAACACATATCTGGCCTCTTTAAGCGGTGAAATATCCGTTGTCCCGGCTGGCGGGAAGACGACAAGCCTTGAGTCCGGAGTAAGCCTGAACCTCTTAGGCTCCTTTTTAGCCAGGCTAAGGCATTTTTCAGCGAGCCTCCTGCCGAATGCCGCGTCTTTAATCTCCCCGAAGGCTATGTAAAGCCGCCCGCCCCTTTGCGCCAGCTCCTTTGCCCTGACCGCCTTCAAAAGGAGCTTGAGCCCGGCCGCCTGCAGGAGGTTGTCCACCGGCTCCGGCATATCGCCGAAGCGGTCGCCGAGTTCGTCGGTAATTTCAATGACCTCGTCTTCAGTGGACACGGACGCGAGCTTCTTGTAAAAGCCGAGCCTTTGCCTCGCGTCCGGCATATAGTCCTCCGGAATATACTGCGATACCTTGAGGTTTATCTCAGGCTCTATCTCCTCCGGCGCGGCCTCTCCCTTTAACTCCCTGACCGCCTCTTCGAGCAGCTTCGCGTACATGTCAAAGCCGACCTCGGTTATATGGCCGGATTGGGACGTCCCGAGGAACTCGCCCGCACCGCGTATCTCAAGGTCATACGTGGCTATCTTGAAGCCGGAGCCCGGCTCGGTGAGTTCCTGCAATACCTCTATGCGCCTGCGGGCGTCCGCTGTAAGGCCGGCCTCTTCAGGGATTATGAAGTAGGCGTAGGCCCTGTGGCTGCTCCTGCCGACGCGGCCCCTTAATTGATAAAGCTCGGCAAGGCCGAACCTGTCGGCCCTGTTTATGATAATCGTGTTTGCCGAAGGTATATCAAGGCCGGATTCGATGATGGCGGTGGAAAGCAGGACGTCGTATTCCCTGCTTACAAAGCCGAGCATCTTTTTCTCAAGCTCAGTCTCCTTCATCTGCCCATGCGCCACGGCTACGCGCGCGTTCGGGACGACGCGGCTTAAAAATTCGTGCAGCGCGGCAATGGACTGTATCCTGTTATGCACGAAAAAGACCTGTCCGTTCCTTTTAATCTCCCTTTCAACGGCCTCGGCTATCTGCGCCTCGTCGAAACGGATGACGCTCGTCTTTATGGCGAGCCTGTCCTCCGGCGGCGTGCCTATGATGCTCATATCCCTGATGCCCCCAAGGGACATCTGAAGCGTCCTCGGTATGGGCGTGGCCGTCAGCGTCAGGCAGTCTACGGTTTTGCGCATCTGCTTGAAACGTTCCTTCTGCTTGACGCCGAACCTGTGCTCTTCGTCAATGACTATCAGCCCCAGGTCTTTGAACTCCATGTCTTTTTGAAGGAGCCTGTGCGTGCCTATGACGATATCCACCTCGCCGGTCTTTACCTTTTCGACTACCTCTTTTTGCTCCTTTTTCGATTTAAACCGGCTTAAAACCCCCACCGTGACCGGATACGGAGCGAACCTTTTTGAAAATGTAAGATAGTGCTGCTGCGCGAGGACCGTCGTGGGCACGAGCACCGCGGTCTGCTTGTTGTCAAGGGCGGCCTTGAAGGCGGCCCTTATGGCGACCTCTGTCTTGCCGTAGCCGACGTCGCCGCAGATGAGCCTGTCCATTGTCCGCTCCTCCTGCATGTCGGCCAATGTCTCGTCAATGGCGCGCGCCTGGTCGGGCGTCTCCGTGTATTCAAACCCGGCCTCGAACTCCTGGAACATATGGCTTGGTTTTGAAAAGGCAAAGCCCACAGAGGCCTGCCTCTCGGCATAGAGCTTTAAAAGCTCTCCCGCCATCTTCTCGACCTCTTTTTTGACGCGGCCTTTTGTCCTGCCCCATCCGGCGGAGCCGAGCTTGTCAAGCAGCGGCCCCCTTCCCTCAACGCCGTGGTATTTGCTTATGAGATCCATCCGCGAAACAGGCATGTAGAGCTTGTCAGCGTCGCGGTATTCAAGGAGCAGAAAATCGTTTTCTATGCCGTCTACGCCGACCCTCTTCATGCCGCGGTAAAGGCCGATGCCGTGATGGGCGTGGACGATATAGTCGCCCTCCTTCAAGTCCTGCAGCTCGAGCAAAAAGGCGTCCAACTTCCTTGATGACGGCGCCCTGCGCTTGACCCTCTCCCCGAATATCTCCTCTTCGCTTATGATAACGAGGCGCTCAACGGACGCATTAAAACCGGTTGAAAGCGAGCCCAGCGCGAGGGCGAACTCCGTGGCTTTTCTCTCAAGGATATCCGCGCCCTTCAAGACCGCGGGTTTTAAACCGTATGCCTCTAAAAGCTCCTTTGTCCTGTCGGCCTGCCCTTTGTTGTGGACGGTCAGATAGACCCTCCAGCCTTCGCCAACGCCCTCTTTTATCCTGTCGGCAAGGGGTTTTAAGGCGAATTCACGGCCTTTTCGCCGAGCCATATCCTGTTTGACGTCAAGATTCGACCCTGCCGAAAGCTCTATCCCGCCGCTTTTAAAGCTCTCGACCTCGATGACCGCGAACCTGCCAATCTGCGCGCGCGCCTCCTTGGCGCTTAAATAAAGCTCCTCGGGCCTGACGAAAAACTGTTTCCTGGTTAAAAACCTTTCCGCCTCATTTTTCACCTCGCCCTCGAAGAGCTCAAAAGACGCCTCGGCGGAAGGCGCGTCAATCAGCGCGACGGCTGTGCTTGAATCCAGATAATCAAAGACCGCGTCGAGCTTGCCGTAAAAAAGCGGCAGAAGCATCTCCCTTCCGGCAATGCCCACGCCGTCGCGCAGGCTCGTTGAGAGCGCCTCCCACGCAGAACGCGGCAGGTCAAGCTCCTCGGCCCTCTCGATAAGACGCTCCCTTGCGGCCGAGCGCGCATGCCCGCCGAGAGAAACCTCTCCGGCAGGAAGTATCCTTACCTCGGTAAGCGCGCCCAAAGACCTCTGCGTGCTTAAATCAAAGGCGCGGATGGATTCCACCTCGTCGCCGAAGAACTCCAGCCTCAAGGGGTTGTCAAAGCCCGGCGGGAATATATCGAGTATCGCCCCCCGCACGCTCATCTCGCCCCTTTCCTCGACCATGCTCATGCGCGTAAAGCCGAGACCGGCGAGCGTCGCGACAAGCTCCTCGTGCGGATATGCGCCGCCTTTTAACAGCGTCACCTCGGCCCCTGCAAGACCCTCCCTGGGCATGACCCTCTGCATGAGGGTCTGGGCCGAGAGGACGGTTATGAATTTTTTAGCTGGATCCGAAAGGCCGTGCAGTATCTCGACCCTTGCCGCCGTAAGCTCCTGATGCGCGCTTTGCGCCTCAAAAGGCAGAACCTCGGTTGAGGGGAAGAGACGAACAGCGTCCTGGCCGAGGAAAAACCGCAGATCGTCGGCAAACTCCGTGGCCGCGCCGTCCTCCGGCAATACGGCGAGCACAGGACGATTCAATGCCCTGAACGCAGATGCAAGGAAAAACGCCCGCGAGGAGCCGAAAAGCGAGCTTACCCGCAGCCGCTCACCCGCAGGCAGAGCGGCAATCTCCTTTAGCGCGGCGGCCAGAGTATCAACCGGATTATTTATCGCAGCATCCAATGTCATTATAAAAACCCCGCGAATTGACTTAACTTGAAATTATAACAGATTTGCCGCGGCATTAAAATGGTTTCAGAAAAAAGCGCCCTGCCCCAAACCGCAAAACAGTTTTCATGAATTTTTTTTGCGATTGAAAAAATTTGTGTTAGAGTGGATGCTGATAAACTATCCAATGGCCAATGGAACTCCTTAAAACCTTCATCGAAATATTTCTGCACCTCGACAAGCATCTTGACCTGCTCATAAAGGGCTACGGCGGCTGGACATATGCCATCCTTTTTCTGATAATATTCTGCGAGACCGGCCTTGTGGTGACCCCTTTCCTTCCGGGCGACTCGCTCCTTTTCACCGTGGGCGCGCTCGCGGCAATAGGCTCGCTCGACGTCTACCTCGTATTCCTTCTTTTAACCGTCGCGGCCATACTCGGCGACACCGTGAACTACGCCGCCGGCAGGTTCATG
The DNA here is from genome assembly GCA_016234935.1 of Deltaproteobacteria bacterium. Lineage (GTDB taxonomy): Bacteria > Desulfobacterota > GWC2-55-46 > GWC2-55-46 > GWC2-55-46 > JACRNL01. The sequence goes on from JACRNL010000005.1 coordinate 39,677, forward strand.
GGGCCGAAGGTCTTCAGCCGTTTCCTGAAAAAAGAATATCTCGACCGGACGCACAGGTTCTATGAGAAGTACGGCGGCAAGACCATCGTCTTCGCGCGCTTTGTCCCGATAGTCCGCACCTTCGCGCCGTTCGTGGCCGGCGTCGGGGTCATGTCTTACCCCATGTTCATCTTCTACAACGTCGCCGGCGCGCTTGCGTGGATAGCCTCGTTCGTCCTCGGCGGCTACTTCTTCGGCAATATCCCGGCTGTAAAACAGAACTTCACCGCGGTCATCTTCGCCATAATCATCATATCCATCCTCCCAAGCGTAATCGAATTCATCCGGCACAAAAGACGCAAGTCCGCTTAATTGCCAAGCAAAAAATGATTGACTTTCGACGATCTTTTATTTTATCCTATAGCGCCCTTTATAAGAAAAGCTTAGATGCCGCCTTAACACGCTGTTTTTAATGGAATTTAACCTTTATTACAGGTTATAATACATAGATACGTCAATCAACGGCGCCGGGGGTCTCTTGACCGGCGATTTCATGCAGCAAAGGAGGATGTATAAAGTGGGCAAAAACGTAACCCAAAAGGTGCTTGAAAGCCACATGGTCTCCGGCGAGACGGTTGCCGGCAAGGAATGCAAGATAAGGATAGACCAGACAATAACCCAGGACGCAACGGGCACGATGGCGTATCTGCAGTTTGAAGCAATGGGCGTGCCCCGCGTAAAGACGAAGTTGTCCGTAAGCTACGTTGACCACAACACCCTGCAGTATGGCGGATTTGAAAACGCCGACGACCACAGATTCCTCCAAACGCTCGCCTCGAAATTCGGCATATACTTCTCAAGGCCCGGTAACGGCATATGCCATCAGGTGCACCTTGAGAGGTTCGGCGTGCCCGGCCAGACGCTCCTCGGCTCGGACAGCCACACGCCGACAAGCGGCGGCCTCGGCATGATAGCCATCGGCGCGGGCGGCCTTGACGTTGCCGTGGCAATGGGCGGCGGGCCATTCAGCCTCAATTATCCAAAAGTAACGCTCGTAAACCTCAAGGGCAAATTAAAAGCATGGGTCTCGGCAAAGGACGTAATCCTTGAGCTCCTTAAAAGGCTCACTGTCAAGGGCGGCGTCGGCAAGGTCATCGAATACGGCGGCCCCGGCGTGGCGAGCCTGTCCGTCCCTGAAAGGGCGACCATCACGAACATGGGCGCTGAGCTTGGCGCGACCACGTCCATCTTCCCCAGCGACGCGGTAACAAAGGAATTCCTCACGGCGCAGGACAGGGCAGGCGACTGGACTGAGATAGCCGCGGACGCTGACGCGCATTACGACGAGACCATTGACATAGACCTTGGAAAGGTCGTCCCCATGATAGCCAAGCCCCACAGCCCGGACGCGGTATGCAAGGTCGAGGAGCTTGAAGGCATGAAGGTGGACCAGGTCTGCATCGGAAGCTGCACAAACTCGTCATACAGAGACCTGATGCTCACATCCGAGATATTCAAAAAAGGCGGCTTCAAGGTTCACCCTGAGGTCAGCATGACCATCTCCCCTGGCTCAAGGCAGGTGCTTGACATGATCTCCCTTAACAAGGGCCTTTCGCACCTAATAGAAGCCGGAGCCAGGATACTTGAGTCCACCTGCGGCCCGTGCATCGGAAACGGCATATCCCCGCCGTCCGGGGCGGTTTCTTTAAGGACATTTAACAGGAACTTCGAAGGCAGGAGCGGCACCAAGGACGCGAAGGTCTATCTCGTCAGCCCTGAAGTCGCCGTCGCCGCCGCCATCTACGGCGTCATCACAGACCCGAGAAAACTCGGCAAGTACCCGAAGGTCAAGATGCCGGCCAAGTTCCTTATTGACGATTCAATGGTCGTGCCTCCGGCAAAAGACCCTTCAAAGGTCACCATTTCAAGAGGCCCGAACATCCAGCCCCTTCCCGCCGCCGCTCCGCTTGGCGACAGCCTCAAGGGAAAGGTGCTCATAAAGCTCGGCAACAACATAACCACCGACGATATCACGCCCGCCGGCACGTGGCTTAAATACAGAAGCAACGTTCCCAAGTATTCCGAGTCTGTCTTTTCAGCCATAGACGCAAAATTCCACGAAAAGGCCAAGGCAGCAGGCGGCGGCTTTGTCATAGGCGGCGAGAACTACGGACAGGGCTCTTCAAGAGAGCACGCCGCGCTTTGCCCCATGTATTTAAAGATAAAGGCCATCGTCGCGAAGAGCTTTGCGCGCATACACAAGGACAACCTGATAAACTTCGGCATCCTGCCGCTGACCTTCGCCAACCCGGCTGATTACGATGCAATCGCCGCGGATGACGAGCTTGAGTTTAACAACCTCAAGGCTGGTCTCCATTCCGACACCATCACGCTTAAGAACGTCACAAAGCACACGGAGATAAAACTAAAGCACGGCTACTCACCAAGACAGGTGGATACGCTGCTCGCGGGCGGCACGCTGAACTATACAACAGCAAAAGGAAAGTAAAGGTACTTTGTTTTTGGATTGGCATAAAAAGCCCCCCTTCCGAAAGGAAGGGGGGCTTTTTATGCCTTAAAAACAATATCGCAGGTCGGGTTGAAGCATGAAACCCAACAAATAACGAGCCGCCAGATTGCACAGGCGGCCAAAATCACAGAAATCGCATTGCGTTGGGTTTCGTACCTCAACGCAACCTACCCACATCCCTTTACTAAAACCCCTTCGTAATCCCGTCAAACACCGACGCTGCTTCTACCTTGTTCATATCATTTTTCACAAACGGCACGACCCCGAGGATGGGCACTTCTTCAAGAAACCTTTCTATCTCCTCGCAGTTGTAATCACGGCTCTTGTCTTGCGCAGTGTGCGGGTCGTGCGGGTGGTTTAGAACCACCCCCTTTATGTGGATATTAAGGCTGCGCGCTGCGTGCACGGTCAGGAGGGTAAGGTTTATCGCGCCGAGGCATGATGCGGCCACTATTATTAGCGGCAGGTCGAGGGACTTGACAAGCCCGGCGATGGTCTCATCGTCCGTCACCGGCGTCATGAGTCCGCCCGCACCCTCGACGAGCATTATCCTATGCCTTGCGGCAAGTCCTTCAAATGAACTTTTAATTTTTTCAAAATTAACCTGCTCGCCTTTAAGCCTTGCGGCAATGCTCGGGGCGAGCGGCTGGATGAACCTGTACGGGTTTATCTCGTCAAGCGTGTCGTCAACGCCAGCGGCCTCTTTGAGTTTGACCGCGTCTTCGGGGATAACGAGGCCGCCTCTTTCCGCGCACCCGCTCTCCACCGGCTTCATAACGCCGACGTCAACGCCCTTTCTTTTCAAAGAGGCCGCTATGCCCGCGCTGACAAAGGTCTTGCCAACGCCCGTGTCAGTGCCGGTTATGAAGTAAGCGCTTTTTTCCATCAGCCTTCCGTAACCTTCCTGATGCATTTTCCGGTAATTTCCGCCATCTTCTTTAGTTCCGCTGCCTTAATCGAAAGCACTGGCATAAGGACAACCGTATCCCCAAGCGGCCTTATGATAAGACCGTGCTTCCTTGCCTCCATGCACACGCGGTGGCCTGTTCGAAGACTTGCCAAATACGGCCTCTTGGTCTTTTTATCCTCAACCAATTCAACCCCCGCCATCATCCCGGCCTGCCTGACGTCGCCAACGTGCGCCATACCCTTGAACCCGTCAAGAAGTCCGGCAAAAATATCTATCCTCTTTTCAAGCCTCCTGAAAAAGAGTTTATCAAGAAGTTTCAAATTGGCAACCGCCGCGGCGCATCCGAGGGGGTTGCCTGTGTAGGTGTGGCCGTGGAAGAACGTCTTGTATTCAACATATTCTCCGAGAAAGGCGTTGTAGACGGCATCCGTCGTAAGCGTGGCGGCAAGCGGCATATAGCCGCCGGTAAGCCCCTTTGCCACGCACATGATGTCCGGGCTTACGCCCTCTTTTTCACACGCAAACATCTTTCCTGTCCTTCCAAAGCCTGTAGCTACCTCGTCGGCTATCAAAAGCACGTCATATTTGTTAGTCAACTTTCTTATCGCGCTTAAAAAACCCGCAGGCGCGGTTATCATGCCTGCCGCGCCCTGGATACGCGGCTCGATAACGCACGCGGCAATCTCATGGCCGTGTTTTTTTAAGATATCCTCAAACGCCTTCAGACATTCCATCTCACAATCAGCAGGTTCTTTTTTAAGAGGGCATCTGTAACAGTACGGATACGGGGCGCGAAATGCCTTAAACAGCAAAGGGCGGTACTTCTCGACGAATATGTCTATCTCGCCTACGCTCATGGAGCCGAAGGTGTCGCCGTGGTACGCGCCTTGAAAGGCGATAAATCTTTGTTTCTTGTTTTTTTTGTTTGTCTGCTCCCAATATTGAAAGGCTATCTTCAACGCTATCTCAACGGCGGTCGAGCCGCTGTCTGAATAAAAGACCTTTTCAAGCCCATTGGGCGCGGCCTTCACTAACATTTCGGCAAGCTCTATAGAAGGCGCGTTTGCAAGCCCTAAAAGCGTAGAGTGCGCTATCCTGTCAATCTGCGCCTTTATGGCGCGGTCTATTTTATTTTTCCTGTGGCCGTGGACATTCACCCACATGGAGGCCGTGCCGTCGAGGTACCGCCTCCCCTCGGCGTCAATAAGACAGCTCCCCTGGCCGCGCTCAATTATTAACGGGGCAGATGAGTTCCACTCCTTCATCTGGGTAAATGGGTGCCAGACGCGGCGTTTATCGAGCCTCTCAAGACGTATTGTTTTCTTTCTCATGGGTCAAATCCGCCTTGCCGACGCAAAGATAACGTCATACGTCGCAACCACGCCCGCATTGCCCGCTTCATCAGATGCGGGAAATCTCTCTTTGTAAATCCGGCCGGCCTCTTTAATGAGAGATGGATTGGCCAGGCCCCTCCTTCCCGCCCTGCCGAGCGCGCCAACGCTTTTAAGGGTCTTCAGCAGATGAACCATATCATTATAAACCTTCAGCCTCGGCCTTTCTTCAATGACGACAGCCTCAAAGCAGGCGGCCTCAAGCGCTGTTTTTATCCCGTCAATTGTGGCGAATGGCATTGAACTATTACCATTTTTGGCGGCCTTAAAACTCTCTCTCATCTCATGGAGAGTCTTGGGGCCGAGCGTGGAAAAGATAAAATGGCCGCCTGGCCTTAAAACGCGGCCTGCCTCTTTAAAAACGCGCCCTAAATTGTCTGCCCACTGATAGGCCAGGCTTGAAACAACCGCGTCAAACAGACCGTCCGCAAACGGCAGTCCGCCGAAATCCGCGCACACGGCCCGCGATACGCGGCCCTCCTTCGCCTTCACAAGCATTGAAAGGGCAATGTCGCAGGCGATTACAGATTGAAGGGGCTCAGCCCCCGCGCCCGGGAACATCCCGCTGACGCAGGCGGCAAGCTGGCCGGTGCCTGCGCCTGCGTCAAGTATCTTGAGTTCTTTATGCGGCTGATGGCTGCCGCAGGCCGCCGCAGGCCCGCCCGCGAAACAGACGCTGCCGCCAGCCAACGCCGCGCAGGCGATTGCGGCCAGCTCGCGGCAGACATCCCTTTGAAGCTCCGCGCTTTCGTCATAGGTGGATGCCGCCCTTGAAAAGGCCCTTTTTATAAGGTTTTTATCCGGCACCTCAGAGCTTCTCCGCGAACTCTTTTAATATTTTTATCCGGCATCTCATAACTTTTCCGCGAACTCTTTAACGAGCCTTGTAAACAGCTCCCCGTGCGTCAAAAACGGCGCATGGCCGCAGTCCGTGAAGACCTCAAGGCGCGCGCCCTTTATATTTTCCGCTAAGAACCGGCCTGCTTCCACAGGGCATACCGCGTCTTTATCCCCGTGAACGACGAGGCACGGGCATTTGACCGCGCCGAGGGCGTCTCTTAAATCCTCTTGATAGAGGGCTTCCAGCGCGGCGGTTATGCCCGCGTAGTTGAATGACGGGAAGCAGCCCGGCAAACGGTTATCCATGCCGGCCTGACACTCGAACGGCCCCGGATATTTATAGCGGTTTACGAACGCGGCGGCCTCCGGGGTTTTCAGCTCGCCGGGCGTGAAGTTCAGCTCATAAAATCTTTTAAGCGCGGCTTCGGGGGCTTTTTTCATATCCTGTATCATGCGCCTTACAAGGGCCTTTGACTGTCCATGCGTCCAGTCCGCGCCGCTCGTAAAGCGCGGCGTCGCGCCCACGAGGACAAGCCCCTTGAAGGGGCTGCACCCCCTGAAGGGGCTGAGCCCTTTGAACTGCGCGCCTTCTTTTATTGCCGACAGCAATATTTGCGCCCCAAGCGACCAGCCGACGCCGACAACAGACCTCTCCGGAAAGTTTGCCAGGCGCTCCGCCGCCTCGCGCACCGCCGGAACAAAAGACGGCTCGTCCCAACTGCCCTTGCCGCCGTGGCCCGGCAAATTGATATTCAGATTGAAGGGGTTCAACCCCCAGTCCGGGCCCGCAACGGCCTTTGCCGTGTCATTCCAAACAACGCTGTCCGTCGCCCATCCGTGAATGAACAAAAAGGCCGTCATTTGCGGCCTTTAAAAACTTCTTTAATGGCGGAAAGCCCATACGCAATGTCGCCTTCGGTATGCGCGGCGGAAAGCGTTACCCTCAGCCTCGCTGTATTTTCCGGCACCGTTGGAGGCCTGATGGCCTGTATGAAGACGCCCTTTTCAAGAAGTTCTCCGCTTATCCGCACGGCCTCACCGGATGAGCCTATGATTATCGGTATTATCTGCGAGCCGCTGTCCATGAAGCTTATCCCGGAGAGCCTCAGCCCGGCCTTGAACTGCGATACGTTCCTCCAGAGCCGCTCGCGCAGGCCCGGTCTTTGCTCGAAGATGTCAAACGCCTTTGCCGACGCCGCGCACACGGACGGCGGCAGGGCCGTGGTGTAGATAAACGGACGGGCCTTTGAAACGAGAAGTTCTATGACATCCTCGCCGGCAACAGCGAACGCGCCAAACGACCCGGCGGCCTTGCCGAGCGTGCCGACCTGTATTATCGACGGATGCCTTTTGATGTTGAAATGCTCAAGCGTGCCCCTGCCGCCTTTGCCCATTACACCAAGGGCATGGGCGTCGTCAAGAAGAAGCATGGCATTATATCTGTCAAGCAGGGGTATTATCTCATCAAGCCGGGCAAGCGTCCCGTCCATGCTGAATACGCCCTCTGTGATTATCAGCTTTTCTGCGGCGGTTGACCTTTTCAGCGCGCCTTCAAGCGCCTGGATGCCGCCATTGGGGTATCTCCTGATATTTGCGCGGCTCATGACGCAGGCGTCGACGATTGACGCGTGGTTGAGCCTGTCGGAAAATATATCCGTTGACCTCCCCGCGAGCGCGGTTATGCAGGCGAGGTTTGCGTGGTAGCCTGAATTAAAGACAAGCGCGGCAGGGGCGTCCATAAACGCCTTGATGCGTCCTTCAAGCTGCGCGTGCGGTTCCATGGTCCCGGAAACGAGGCGCGACGCGCCCGCGCCCGCGCCGAACTTTTCCACGGCCTCGATGGCGGCCCTTTTCATCTCAGGGTCGTTTGCAAGGCCGAGATAATCGTTCGAGCACAGGATGAGCGCCGGATTGCCGTTAATAACGCCCCTCGGCCCGGTTGGCCCGGCTATGGCGCGCAGGCGTCTTTCAAGCCCCGTATCTTTGAGTTTTTTCAGTTCCGCGGTTATGCAGGCGTTCATGTCCTAAGCCCTCGGCCGGAGCCCCAAATCCTTTATCATCTGAAGGTCGTCTTTGGGCTCTCTGCCGGGCGTGGTCAGGTAGTCGCCTATCATCATGCCGCTTGCGCCGGCGGCGAAGATAAGCGGCTGAAGGTCGCGCAGGTTGACCTGCCTGCCGCCGCAGACCACGATGTCCTTAGCCGGCAGCATAAGGCGGATGAGCGCGATTATCTTCAGACATTCAATCGGCGCCAGCGTTGCCGCGCCCTCCATCGGCGTGCCGGGGCGCGGGTTTAAAAAATTCACCGGAATCGAATCAACGTCAAGCTCGCGGAGCGCTGCGCAAAGCTCGACCCTGTCCTCCCACGACTCGCCGAGGCCGAAGAGCCCGCCGGAGCATACGTAAAATCCAAGCTCCTTGGCAATCCTGACAACCTCGACGTCCGCGTCGTATTTGTGCGTCGAGCATATCTTGGGGAAAAAACTCCTTGATGTCTCAAGGTTGTGGTGGTAGCTCTGAAGGCCGTTTTTTTTAAGCTCGCCGAGGGTCTCCCGGCTGAGCATCCCAAGGGAGGCGCACCTTTCCACGCTTACGCCGTCCTTCATCTTTTTCAGGGCATTGATCAGCTTTTCAACGTCCTTTTCCTTCTCTACCCTTGAGCCGCTCGTGACGATGGAAAATTCCCTTGCGCCGTTTTCAGCCGCGCACGCGGCGGCCCGGACGATGTCGTCAGGCTCGGCAAAGGGGTACTCCTTCACACCGGTAGGATACTTGACCGACTGGGCGCAAAAGGAACAGTCTTCCTTGCAAAGGCCGCTCTTGGCATTGACTATCGAACACAGGTTGACCTCCACCCCCTTGTGACGGCGCCTTACGCGCTCGGTCACGCTCAATAATTCATAGATGGATGAATCCGGCAGGTTTACCATGGAATGCGCCTCGCTCAAAGACAGTCCCTCGCCGGAAAGGGCTTTTTCAAGGGCAATTTTCAAGATACCGTTATTCATGGTATACATGAATAACATAGAAAGGGCATGATTGTCAACCGATTAGCAGGTAGGGTTTACAATGGGCGGAGCGGGGCTACTTGCCCTTTTTCTTGAGCGTCTCGGCGATGTTTCTGTCGTATCCCCTGTCCGTAGGCGCGAAGTATTTTTTACCTTTGAGCTTTTCCGGCAAACAATCCCCTTCAACAAGACCGCCTTCGTAATCGTGCGGGTATTTATAGCCCTTGCCATAGCCGAGTTTTTTCATGAGGGCGGTTGGAGCGTTCCTTATGTCAAGCGGCGCCGGCAGAGCGCCGTATCTTCTGACGTCTTCAAGGGCGCTTAGATAGGCCTTGTATGAGCTGTTGCTCCTGGGGGCGGTGGCCAGGTAGACCACTCCCTGCGCAAGGGGTATAAAGCCTTCGGGCATGCCTACGAAGTCAACGGCGTCCTTTACCGAAAGTGCGACGTAGAGGGCGCGCGGGTCTGCGTTGCCGATATCCTCGGATGCGAAGATGACCATCCGTCTTGCGATGAAGAGCGGGTCTTCGCCGGCTTCTATCATGCGGGCGAGCCAATAGAGCGCCGCGTCCGGGTCTGTGGCGCGCATGGACTTTATGAACGCGGAGATGACGTTGTAATGCTCATCCCCTGCCTTGTCGTAAAGCAGCGCCTTTTTCTGAAGCGCCTCGGCGGCCACCTCCGCCGTAATCAGCCGCGTGCCGTTTGCGTCAGGCTCGGCGATGAGGAAGGCCGCCTCTACGCAGTTAAGGACGCTCCGCGCGTCCCCGTGGGAGCTTTCAGCGATAAAATTCAGAACGCCTTCGTCAAACCTTATCACAAAGCCGCCAAGCCCTCTTTCGCTGTCGCTTAGCGCCTTTTCAACTATCTTTTTTAGCGAATCCGCCGAATGGGGCTCCAGCACCAAGACCTTGCACCTTGAAATGAGCGGCGCGTTAAGCTCAAATGACGGGTTTTCCGTAGTCGCTCCGATGAGCGTTATCGTCCCGTCCTCCACGCTGTGAAGAAACGCGTCCTGCTGTGACCTGTTGAACCTGTGTATCTCGTCAACGAACAGGATGGTTTTTTTGCCGTTAGCGAGGTTTTCACCGGCGGCCCTTACCGCCTCTCTTATTTCCTTGACGCCGGAAAGGACGGCTGAGAACTCTATAAACTCCGCATTGGCGGCCCCGGCGATAAGCCTGGCGAGGGTCGTCTTTCCCGACCCCGGCGGCCCCCAGAGGATGAGCGATTGCAGCCCCTTTTTCATCATGCGCGTAAGGAATTTGCCTTCGCCTAAAAGATGCCCCTGTCCGATGATCTCTTCCGCTAACGAAGGCCTCATCCTGTCGGCCAAGGGTTGAACCCTCCGAGGGGGCTCAGCCCCTTCAAGGGGCCGGGCCTGTTTGCGCGTGCCTTTAAAAATATCCATTTATGGATTCTACTAAAGACAAGGCCAAATGGCAAGGTGCTGCGCACGGCTAAAGCCAAGATACAACCCTTTAGCTTTGCCCGCCGCAGGTGCTGCGCACGGCTAAAGCCAAGATACAACCCTTTAGCTTTGCCCGCCGCAGGTGCTGCGCACGGCTAAAGTCAAGTTACAACCCTTTAGCTTTGCCCACCGCAGGTGCTGCGCACGGCTAAAGTCAAGTTACAACCCTTTAGCTTTGCCCACTCAAACGCTGAATATTTGACGTTGCCGGTCGTGAAAAAATCTTACGTTTCGCGCCCTGAATGCGATATAATAAATAAGGCAGTCGTATGGCTTGACTTGACGCGTCCAAGCCTGAATTATAAAAAGTTTTTTAATCGCGCGCTAAAACCATGTCCCCGCAGGCCTGCCCTCGTGTGTCTAAAGCGGGGGCTTTAAGCGGGGAGCGTATGGCAATATGGCAATACTGCAAATACTTAAATATCCTGACCCTTTTTTGAAGAGCAAGGCCGAGCCTGTGACCGTTGTGGACGAGGGCATAAAAGGCCTTATCCGCGACATGACGGAGACCATGTACTACTCGCGCGGCATAGGGCTTGCCGCCGTTCAGGTGGGCGTCAATAAAAGGGTCATTGTCCTTGACGTGCCGGACGAGGAGGACGAAGGGGATGACGGCGAAGGCGCGCCGAAAAGGCCGGCGCTGGACCAGCGCGGCAAGAACCTTATCGCCCTTATAAATCCTGAGATAATCGAAGCAAGCGGGTCTGTTGTCTTCGAGGAAGGGTGCCTCAGCGTGCCCGGCCAGACTGCCGATGTTGAGAGGGCCGCCTGCGTGCGCGTAAAAGCTCTTAACAAAGACGGCCAGACGATAGAAGTCGCGGCAGACAGGCTCTATGCCATCGCCCTCCAGCACGAGATAGACCACCTCGACGGCATACTCTTCATAGACAGGATCTCAAGGCTCAAACGCGAGCTTATAAAAAGACGCATCCGAAAGGCGCAGGAGTCCGAAGAAAAGGCCCTTTAAACCATCTCCTCGCAGGCCTTAAGCGGGGAAGGTCGATGACCACTTCCTTATCTCCTCCCCCTTTGATGGGGGAGGGTAGGGTGGGGGTGAAAGTTGCCCCTTGAAGGGGCTGAGTCCCCTCAGGGGGCTGAACCCCCCTCACCCTACCCTCTCCCGCGAGGGGAGAGGAGAAAAAAGGATTTAAAAATTACGTAATATGGCACAGTCTAACATACAAGGGCAGGTTTCCGGACGGCAGAGGCTGGCGCGCGTGAGAACGCGCGCTTTTACGTTAATCCCCTTTTATTGGAAGTTACGGCTGCTGTTATGAGAATAATATTCATGGGCACGCCCCAATTCGCCGTGCCTTCGCTTGAGGCGCTTATAAAGGCCGGACACGAGGTAGCCGCCGTTATCACCCGTCCCGACAAGCCCAAGGGCCGCGGAAAGGCGATGGAGCCTCCGCCTGTAAAATTGACCGCCGAGGCCGTCGGCATCAAAGTGCTTCAGCCTCACGGGATAAAAGACGCGGCCATCCTCGGCGAATTAAAGGCCATTGCCCCTGACGTCATAGCCGTCGTCGCTTACGGCAGGATGCTGCCGGAGGCTCTGCTTGACATGCCGCCAATGGGCTGCATAAACGTCCACGCGTCGCTCCTTCCCAAATACCGCGGCGCCGCGCCCGTTAATTGGGCCGTCATAAACGGCGACAAAGAGACCGGCGTCACCACGATGCTGATGGACAAGGGCATGGACACGGGCGGAATACTCATGGAAGAACGCCTTCCCATAGGCGAGGACGACACCGCGGAGGAGCTCTCTGAAAGACTTTCCGTCATTGGCGCAGGGCTTCTCGTAAAAACAGTTGAACTTCTCTCCGAGGGCAAAATAAAGGCAACGGCGCAGAGCGAAGAGGCCGCGAGCTGCGCGCCGATATTAAAGAAAGAAGACGGGCTTATTAACTGGGCCAGAAGCGCGGCGGAAATAAAAAACCTCATACGGGGCGTCCAGCCCTGGCCCGGCGCGCACACCCGCCTTAATGCCGGACTTGTAAAGATATACCGCGGGGCTATTGTCCAGGATCCGGATAACGGCGCCTATCCGTGCGCCGCGCCGGGCACGGTTATCGTTGCGTCCAGCGGCCGTATCGTTGTAAAATGCGGCGAGGGCTCATTGGAAATAATCGAATTACAGCCCGAAAACAAACGCCGCATGAGCGCGGCAGGATTTTTAATGGGTTATAAACTGAAACCGGGAGACAGGCTTGCATAACAAGACCGGCAAATGGACGGGAAGCCCTGAGAGCATCGAGTACAGGCCCGGCGCTGGGGTTTTCGCTGCGCTCCTTATAATCGCCGCCGCAGGACTTGCCGTTGCGGGCTTTTTCCTCTGGTACATACCGACCGTCGGCCTTGGAAGCATCCATCCTTCCCTGCCCTACATAACGGCCGGCCTGTTCATGGGCACGGCGGCCTTTGTGCTCGCGGGCACCGCCGTAATAACCCTGGCCGCCGCGCGCGGGAGCCTCATATTTTACGCCCCGTGGCTCCGCTGGTTCCTTGTGAAGATATTCCTGCCGGTCATGATAATGGCTGGGGGCGTCATGAGGATACCGAAGATACGGATCGAACGCATCTTCATCGACCTCAACAACCAGATGGTCAAACACATGAGGAAAAAGGGGTTCTCGCCGAAAAAACTGCTCATGCTCATGCCGCACTGCATACAGTTCGACAACTGCAAGATAAAGGTCACAAGGAACGTAAAGAACTGCGCCGGCTGCGGCAGGTGCGAGATAGGCAGGCTTCTGGATATCGGCAGCGAGTTCGGCATAGACCTTTTCATCTCGACCGGCGGCACCGTGGCGCGGAGAAAGGTCATGCAGGACAGACCCGACGCCGTCATAGCCGTGGCCTGCGAGCGCGACCTGACAAGCGGCCTGCAGGACTCCTACCCCCTGCCGGTCTTAGCCATAGTCAACAAGCGCCCCATGGGCTACTGCATGGAAACCGGCGTTGACTTGACGGAAATAAGGCAGGCCGTGATGGACCTTGTGGCTTAAACCTGCTTGACACCGCAAGGCCTGTTGCCTATATTATATGCAGGGTTTAATTATGAATGGAGGTGTATTTAAAAGATGAACTACTTCAAGACAACGGTCTTGCTTGCGGTATTAACCGCCATACTGGTCTTTTTCGGCAGCGCCTTCGGCGGCAGGAACGGCGCTGTTACGGCCCTTATCTTCGCAGGTATCATGAACTTCGTATCCTACTGGTTCTCGGACAAGATAGTTTTAATGATGTACCGCGCCAGGAAGGTCGACGAAGCCGCGGCGCCGGAGCTTCATGCCATAGTCCGCGATCTTGCCATGAAGGCGAATCTTCCCATGCCTGCGGTCTATATCATGGAAAACGACACGCCCAACGCCTTTGCGACCGGCAGGAACCCGGAGCACGCGGCCGTGGCCGCCACAACTGGCATCATAAAACTTTTGACCAGAGAAGAGCTTTCCGGCGTCATAGGCCATGAACTGGCGCACGTCGAAAACAGGGACATACTCATCTCGACAATTGCCGCCACCATCGCCGGGGCCATAACCTATCTTTCACATATGGCATACTGGGGCGCGCTGTTTGGCGGCGGCAGACGCGACGACCGCGACGGAAGCCCTATCGTCCTTATTGCGATGATGATAGTCGCGCCGATAGCCGCGATGATAATACAGCTTGCCATCTCAAGGGCGCGCGAATACGGCGCGGACGAAGGCGGCGCGCGCATCACGGGAAACCCCCTGCATCTGGCCAATGCCCTTAAAAAACTCGACTACTACAACAAACGCATCCCGATGGAAGGCGTAAACCAGGCCACAAGCCATATGTTCATCGTAAACCCGCTCAGCGGCGGGGGCATTACAAAACTTTTCAGCACCCACCCGCCCATTGAGGAAAGGATCAAGCGGCTTGAGGCCATGGCCGGAAGGATTTAGCGCGAGGCTGAACCTTGCCTTTTGAATCTGTTTCTGATAATGTAAACTATAAAAATCGTAACCGCAGGAGGATTAATGATTAAAAAAATGAATTCAAAGACCGGCTTGAAGGCGTTTGCCCTTTGCGCCGTTATAGGGCTGACTGCGCTCACCTTTAGCGGATGCTCAAAGGAAAACAATGAGCCTTCCGCCAAGCAGACGGACGCTGCCGTGAAGATGCCGTCACAGGAAGATATCGCAAAGGCAAAGGAGCGCTACGACAGGGGCGTTCAGCTTACCATTAAAGGCCGGCACGACGAGGCCATAAAGGAATACGATGAGTCCGTAAAGCTGAATCCGAACAGCGCGGAGCCGTACAACAACCTCGGCTTTGAATATTTCGACAAGGCGATAGCTGACAAGAAAAAAATTGACGCGCCGATGCTCGACAAGGCCATCGGATATCAGCAAAAGGCCCTTGCGCTGAACCCGAACCTCGCCAACGCGCACTACGGCCTGGCGCAGTCCCTTGAGAAAAAGGGTGACAAACCGAATGCCGTAAACAGCTGGCGCGCCTTCATGCAGCTCTCAGAGCCGCACAGCAAGTGGTGGATGCAGGCAAAGGCGCATATTGATTTTCTGGAAGGTAAAAAGCCCGTTCAGAAGAAAAAAGCAGGACAACCGGCCGGGCATAAGTAAAACCATCTGGATATTACAAAATAAAAACAGGATTGAAGAGACGTGTCCCCTCAACCCTGTTTAATTTTTAAAACGTATTGCGAGGCTTCAGCCTCGCTTCCCCGCTTAAAGCCTGCGGGGACATGGTTTTGCGGCTCCCTTACCTGATTACAGCAAAGCGAGGCTGAAGCCTCGCACTACGAAGGATGAGCTACGAGTCCTCTGATTCTCTCGTAAAAAGCACAAAGGCCATGGACGGTCTTTTTGAAGATTCGCGCATGGCGAAGTTTATGCCGTCGAGGTTCCAGCCCTCTTTTACCGTGGAATTAATCGTTTGTTCGATGGTTTCCTCGGTAACCGTGCTCAGCTCGACTACTTTATATTGAAGACGCTTGGGCATGGCCGCGCTCAGACCTTTGCCGCCTTCTTCTCCGCGTGGGCCTTTTTGGCGGCCTCGCCGGGCTGGTATGTGCAAAACGGCTCTTCGTCAAGGTAGTTGCCTGTGAACGCGAAGGCCCTGGCCCTGCATCCGCCGCAGACCTTCCTGAACTCGCAGTAGCCGCACCTGCCGTTGTAATCGTCCCATGCCCTCATCTCCTGGAATACCTTTGAGGTGTCCCATATCCTGCTGAAGGGTTCCTTCCTGATATCGCCGCATTCGGTCTCCAGAAAGCCGCATATCTGGACCTTTCCGGTGTTTGACACGAACGCGAAGCTCTGCCCGCCCATGCAGCCCTTGCTCATGGCGTCGAGGCCGTGAGTCTCCGGCGTTACGGTTATGCCTTTTTCCCTCTCCTTCTGCCTGAATATCCTGTAATAATGCGGGGCGCAGGTCGGCTTGAACTGGAGCGGGACCTTGTCGCGCTTTTCATAAAACCACGTAAGGGTCTTTTCGTAGTCCTCCGGGGCTATCTCCTGATCTTTCAGCACCACGCCCCTGCCGGTTGGCACAAGGAGGAACGGATGGTGCGCCACTGCGCCGAGCTTTATCGCCAAATTCAATATGTCGCCAAGCTCGTGCAGATTATGCTTCGTGATGGTCGTATTTATCTGGAATGGAAGTCCCGCCTTTTTTACATTCTCTATGGCCGTCATGACGCTGTCAAACGCGCCCTTGACGCGCCTGAAGTTGTCGTGGCTCTGGGCGGTGGCGCCGTCTATGGAAAAGCTCACGCGCTGTATGCCGGCGTCGATCATCTTCTTCACGGTTTCATCCGTAACAAGCGCGCCGCACGGCGCCATGACCATGCGCAGGCCCAGCTTGGTGCCGTGCTTGGCGATGTCCCATATGTCGTCACGGAGCATCGGCTCTCCGCCGGTCATTATGATGATGGGGCTTGAAAACGACGCGATGTTGTCAAGAAGGTCAAAACATTCCTGGGTTGTAAGCTCGTTGGAATAAGGGCCGAAGCGCGCCGCCGCCCTGCAGTGGATGCAGTTGAGGTTGCAAGACCTTGTAAGCTCCCACGCTATCAGCCTGGGGAGCCACTTCCTCCCGCCGGTTTTATCCTCGCCGGGCTTGCCCTGATGGTGGCCGTGGCCTTCAATCCCCTGCGGATGCCCCTTTGGATGGCCTGTCGGATGTCCTTTTCCGTCCTGTCCGTGCATATGTTGAGTTCTCCTTACTGTTTATTGTTGAGTTGCCGTTACGACTGTAAATAAAATGAAGCATCCGGAGCGTCAGAACAAAGCAGACCAAGGCGCGACGACGGTGAGGAGTGAGGCGTGCTTTTAGGCACGCCGCAGCGACGAACCGAGGAGCAACGCGGGTATGCGCGGTTATGACGCTCCGGATAAGAGCTTTGCCGCTTCCTTTGCAAAGTATGTAAGTATCATGTCCGCGCCGGCGCGCTTGATGGACACGAGGGATTCAAGCATGGCCCTGTCGTGGTCAATCCAGCCCTTGTCTGCGGCGGCCTTTATCATCGAAAACTCCCCGCTTACGTTATACGCCGCCGTGGGGTAGCCGAACTCGTCCTTTATCCTTCTGATGATGTCGAGATACGGCAGCGCGGGCTTGACCATGACGATGTCCGCGCCCTCCTGGATGTCAAGGGCGGCCTCGCGGATGGCCTCGTCTGAATTATGAGGGTCCATCTGGTAGCTCCTCCTGTCGCCGAAGGACGGCGTTGACTCCGCCGCCTCGCGGAACGGGCCGTAAAACGCGCTGGCGTACTTGGCGGCGTAGCTCATTATCGGGATATTCGAATAACCGTTGTCGTCAAGCATCCCGCGTATGGCGCCCACGCGGCCGTCCATCATATCCGACGGCGCGACGATATCCGCCCCGGCCTTTGCATGGGAAAGGGCCTCTCCGGCTAAAAGCTCAAGCGTAGCGTCGTTGTCAACGTCATTGTTTTTTATAATCCCGCAATGGCCGTGAGACGTATACTCGCACATGCAGACGTCGGTTACGACGACAAGCTCCGGCGCTTTTTCCTTAATCGCCCTTATCGCCTCCTGCACGGGGCCTTTGGGGTCGTGCGCGCTGGAGCCTTCCTCGTCCTTGCGCTCCGGTATGCCGAACAGGATGACGGACGGGATGCCGAGCGCCCTTACCTCCTTTACCTCTTTGACGATGTTGTCAACCGACAGCTGAAAATGGCCCGGCATGGAGCTTATGGGCTTTTTTACGTCTTTGCCGAAGGTCACGAAAAGGGGCAGGATGAAGTCATCCGGCGCAAGCGCCGTCTCCCTGACCATCTTTCTCAGTGTTTCGCTTTTTCTCAGCCTTCTGGGGCGGTATATCGGAAAGTCCATTGCGCTTTTTACCTCTAATTAGTGATATTTTCAGACGTGGCGCACTATCAGGAGCTTCATAGGGATTACAACCGTGACGCCGCTGTACTCCTTGACTATGACATAGTCGTCATGCACTTCAGTAAGCTCGCCGCGTATAAGTCCCGCTTCCATTGAAATATCAAACCTGTAATTGCCTCTGTCTTCGTATAAGGCGCCCTTGACGCCTTCGATGTTTTTTAAATAATCTTTAAATGTCTTCATTGCCCGCCCCTGAAGGGCGTCATGCCCCTGAAGTATTCGGCCATCGCCCCTGTGAGCGCGGGAATGGTATATTCTTCCGGCATTATATCGACATTAAGGCCGTGCGCCCTGGCCGTATCCGCCGTGACAGGCCCGATGCAGGCTATCGTTACGCCTTTTAAGGCCGCGGCCAGTTCCTTCTTTTTAAACATGGCGGCGAAGTTCGTCACGGTGGATGACGACGTGAACGTGACGACGTCTATGCCCCTGTCCATGAGGAGCTTTTTAATCTCGCCGGCCTCTTTATTCGGCCTGACGGTCTTGTAGGCCGGGGCGACGTCTATCCTGCCGCCGAGCCTTTTTATCTCAACGGGCAGTATCTCCCTTGCCTCAAGCGCGCGGGCGAGCAAAAACCTTTTCCCGCGTATTCCGCGCCTGCCGAGGCCGCTGATAACGGCCTCCGCCCTGTACTCCTTAGGCGTGAGGTCAACCCTGACGCCAAGAGACCTTACCGCCTCTTCCGTGCGCGGGCCTATGGCGCAAATCTTGACGCCCTTTAATTCCCTTAGATCATGGCCGAGCTTATAAAGGCGCTCACTAAAATATTTTACACCATTTACGCTCGTAAATACAGCCCAATCGTAGACCGAAAGCCTTTTGATGGCGGAATCAAGCTTCTTCCAATCCGGCGGCGGGCCGGTCTTTATCGTCGGGAAGATGACAGGCTCGGCGCCCTCTTTTTCAAGGAGCTTCGTGAATTCTCCGGCCTGCTCAAGCGCCCTTGTGACGAGGACGCGTTTGCCGAAAAGCGGCTTTGTCTCAAACCAGTTCAGCCGCTGCCTCAGCCCCACCACCGCGCCGACGATTGTAACCACCGGCGGCTTCATGCCGCTCTTTTCGGAGAGGCTTACGATGCCGGCAAGCGTCCCTGCAACGCACCTTTGCTTCGTGAGAGTGCCCCAGCGCACAAGGGCAACCGGCGTATCGCCGGGCCAGCCGTTTTCAAGGAGCTTTGAGACTATAAACGGCAGGTTCTTCCAGCCCATCAGAAAAACAAGCGTGCCCTTGCCGGTGGAAAGCCTGTCCCACGCGACACTGGACCTTTCCTTCAGCGGGTCTTCGTGGCCTGTGATGAAAGTGACCGACGAGGCCAGCTCCCTGTGCGTCAGCGGGATGCCCGCGTAGGCCGGGGCCGCTATCGCGGATGTTACGCCGGGGACTACCTCAAAGGGTATGCCCGCCTCTACAAGCTCCTCGGCCTCCTCGCCGCCGCGTCCGAAGATAAAGGGATCTCCGCCCTTCAGCCGTACGACAACTTTGCCGCTTTGGGCCTTTTTGATGATTATCGCATTTATCTCGTCTTGAGAAATGGCATTGGCGGCGCACCCCCTGAGGGGGCTCAGCCCTTTCTTGCCGACGTAGATCGTCTCGGCCCCTTTTTTAACGTAATCAAGAAGCCGTGAGTTGGCAAGAAAATCGTAGACAACGCAGTCGGCCTCTTTCAAGAGCTCGGCGCCCTTGACAGTTATAAGCCCTGCGTCGCCAGGCCCTGCGCCCACCAGATAGACCTTCCCCCTGAGGGGGCTCAGCCCCTTTGCCATTGAATATGCCCTTCCCGACCTGCCTTGAATTTTAGCAAACAAAGATTAAGAATCAAAGAACGGTTTATTATAAGAAAATTAAAGGGTTTTTCCCAGCTTTTTTAATCGACGGTCTTGAAGCCTGCTTTTTTGGGATTGAGCGGGTCAGGAGAGAAAGCGCGGTGAGCGCCGCGCAGTATGAAGATGGAATGAATGGACTGCGGGAAAAATAAGATGACTGCAGGGGCGCGAAGCCAAATGCGCCCCGGATGAAGCGGCGTCTTAACGCTTATATCTTCTTCTCGCAATCCGGGCAGATGCCGTGCGTAAACTCCGCGTTGGAGCGCTGTTCTATGTAGGTCTCTATCTTTATCCAGCGGCCTGCGTTGTCGCGTATGCGTTTGCAGTAGGAGCATATCGGCAGGAGGCCGCTGAGGGTGTCGTGTGACGTTAGCTTTGAGATCCTGTCCTGCGCCTCATGAAGCGCCTGGCGCGCGGCGTTTTGCCTCCTTACGAGGAAGTAACTTACCACGGCAAACAAAAGAAAGGCCGTTAGCATGTATGAACGCATGAAAATGGCGTGGCTGGTACTACTGCACAATAAATGCGTCTTTAGCGGCATCTTCATGAAACACGGGTCTGTCAAAACGTCTATTCCCCATAAAAGAATGGCGCCGCCAATCCACATCCCGCTGACCTTCAATTCGCTGCGCATGATTTTGTCCCTCCCTTTGAAAGAGTTCAACCCTTCACATGCTGTCTAAGTCAACAGACGCAACTTCAAGCCCCTGAAAAATCAGTCAACCACCTCAAGCGTTCCTTCCATGCCTTTTTTCCTGTGTCCCTTGAAGAAAACAAACTTCTTCGAGCAGTAAAATGGAAATTTTCCTGTCTTAATCGGCGTAAACCTGACGATAACGGTCTTTTCAGTAGAAAACGTCTCGTCTATCTCGATGCCGGCGTCTTTTTCATCCATGATAAAATCGTGCGCAAGCCACGACCTGTCCTTTTTCAGGACAAACTCCACCGGAACGTTGACCTTTACGATGATGTAATCCGGGTTGAAGTAGTAACTGCCGCCGTGAATCTCAACCCTCTGGATGTTGTCGGGAGATATTTCAACTCGGACTGGATTCTTAGGCTGAGCCGACAGGCTCAGGGCAGGAAATAAAAGAAAGAGCGCGAGCGCGGCATATAACAAAAAAAATTCATGCTTTTTAGACATGTCCGCCTCCTATATCTGCTATATCGGGCAAATGCTATATAACTTTAACCAAAGGTACTATTCGTTTTAGCTATAAGTACTACATAACACACATCATGCCGGTAATCTGTGACATAAGTCCACAAGTTCATATACCGCTAAACTCATATTTCCATTAGAATATATCAGGTATTTCTATTTTTGCAAGCAAGGTTTTCTGCGCAAAATCAGACAGTTACGGTAAGGCGAGATATGTCGGCGGTCTTGAAGTAAAGGCGGCGTATGGAGTCAAGCAGGACAAGGCGGTTGCGCTTTGTGTTTTCGTCTTGGGCCATGACAAGGCATTTATCAAAAAAGGTGTCTATCCTGTCTTTAATGGATGCGAGCGTTTCAAAGACGCCTTTGTAATCGGCATCTAACAGGAGCTTTTGGATAACGGGCTCTATCTTCGAGACCGCCTCAAAGAGCGCCTTTTCATGCGGGTCTGTCAGCAGCCCGGCGTCCGGCCTTTCATCTTTAAATTCCATGTGCTTCAGGATATTTGACACGCGCTTAAACGCGACAACGAGGTTTGGGCATGCCGGGTGCGTCTTAAAGGCCTCTATGGCCCTTACCCTCTTGACCGCGTCCGGTATATCGAACCACTCCGTCGCAAGAACGGCATCAATGGAATCAAAGGCCAGCCCTTGATTTAATAGTTGATTTCTAAGGCGCTCCTTGAAAAATTCAAGGATGTCGTTTCTTACGTCTTCCGCGTTTCTTTTGAGCTTGTTTTTCAAAAGCCCTATGGCCGCGTCCACAATCCCATCAAGGCGGAAAGTAAAGTTTTTATCGAGCATTATCGCTATAATGCCAAGCGCCTGCCTTCTCAGCGCATACGGGTCCTGCGCGCCGGTGGGGATAAGCCCCACGCTGAAGCATCCGGCAATGGTGTCGAGCTTGTCGGCGATGCTTATTATCGCGCCCGGCACGGATACAGGCAGGACGCCGCCGGATATTGCCGGCAGATAGTGCTCGAATATGGCCGTTGCAACCTCAGGCGTTTCATTGTCCTTTCTCGCGTAGACGCTGCCCATGATGCCCTGAAGTTTCGGGAACTCGCCGACCATGCCTGAGACAAGGTCTGCCTTTGCAAGCATCGCCGCCCTGCCGAGGATATATTTTGAATAAAGCCCCGCGTCTATCTTTGACGAATCATATGCCGCCGGATTAAGGCTTTGCGTCAGAAAATCGGCCGGCCTTTCGCCGTCGTCAAAAGGCCTTGAAAAGCCTGCCTTGCTTCCTGTAATAACGGCAAGCTCGGTGAACCTCTCCACCTTTTCATACGACGTGCCGAGCTTTGCCTGAAAGACCACGCCTTTAAGGAGCAGCGCCTTTTGGGCAAGCGTCGTCTTTATATCCTTTTCAAAGTAGAATTTCGCGTCGTTCAGGCGCGCCCTTAAGACCCTTTCGTTGCCCTTTCTTATGATGTCCATGTCCGTTGCCTTTGTGTTGGCAACGGTTATGAAAAACGGCAGGAGGCCGCCGCTTTTGTCAACAACGGAAAAATACCTCTGGTGCTCGCGCATGGCGTTAATGACGACGTCCCTCGGAAGGGTTAAAAACTCCCTGTCAAAACTGCCCTTCAGGACGACCGGGTATTCAACGAGAAAGCAAACCTCCTCCAGAAGTCCGTCGTCAGGAAGCAGCTCGCCCCCCGCCTCTTTGGCAACGGCCGTCAGCCCTTCTTTTATAATCCGCCTTCTGTCCTCAGGGTCAAGAACAACGAAATTTTTCTTTAACGCATCAAGATAATCCTGAATGGACGAGACCTTGAGCGGCCCTGCGCTTAAAAACCTGTGGCCAAAGGTATGGCCTGCGCTCTTTACATGGCCGAATTCAACGTCAACGGACTCGTCACCAAAAAGCGCGACTATCCAATGAACAGGCCGGGCGAATGAAACGTCAAACGACGCCCAGCGCATGGACTTGGGGAAGACGTTCTCCGTGATTACGGCCTTCAGCATCTCCGGCAGGAGCGTTATTGTTTTTACGCCTTTAATCCGCTTTGTCGCCAAGACGTATTCTCCCTTTTCGGTCTTGACTGTTTTTATCTCTTCAACAGGCACGCCCTGCGCCTTTGCAAATCCCTCAAGCGTCTTGGTTGGTTTTCCCGCTTCGTCAAAGGCCGCCTTTTTCTGCGGGCCTTTTACCTCGACCACGCAGTCCTCCTGCACGTCAGGTATGCCTTCGGCTATAAGCACAAGGCGCCTGGGCGTGCCAACGGCCCTTATCCCGGCGCAGCCGAGGCGCGCCGCGTCAAGCCGTTTTCTTAAAATGGCCTCAAGCGACGAAAGCGCCCTCGGCACAAAGGCCGCCGGTATCTCTTCAGCGCCTATTTCGAATAAAAGGCCGTGTAATTTCATCGGTATCTTCCTTGCTTAATTAGAACTCTTAATCTACCAAAATCCCAGAGAATTTCAACACCTTTTACCGTCATGGAATAATAATCTTGACAAAAAGCTTAAAATGCTCTAAATTTTATAATTCAAATAGACGCTGGAGTATAATAATGAAGACATACCTTCCGCAAATAGACATGCAGACAAAGAAGTGGTTTTTAGTGGACGCCGAAGGCAAGACCCTCGGCAGACTGGCGACGCAGGTGGCCTCGGTCTTAAGGGGCAAACACAGGCCGGACTTCACGCCGCACCTCGACGCGGGCGACTTCGTTATAATCGTCAACGCCGAAAAGATACAGTTCACCGGCAAGAAGCTGACCGACAAGGTCTACTATCACCACACGATGTATCCAAACGGTCTTAAAGAAGAATCCGTCGGCAAGATACTCGCTGAAAAGCCGGAAGAGGCCATTAAAAAGGCCGTCTGGGGCATGCTCCCGAAGGACAGACTCGGCAGAGATCTCTTCAAGAAGCTGAAGGTATACACCGGCAACGGGCATCCGCATCAGGCGCAGATGCCCGTTGCCATGCCCGCAATATAGAAGATTACTGAGAACACCCGTTTCACTTCAGGCTGCTCAAAAAGCCCCCGACCCATGCTCCGCATGGGTGCCCCGAAGGCGTCGAGGAGCGAGGAAGGCGTGCTTTTGGGCACGCCGCAGTGACGAGTGACGAAGACAACGCAGTAGATGGGGCTTTTTGAGCAGCCTGAATATAAGCCGCACACCAACACTTTAAAAAACAGGAGCCGCAAATGTCAGAGGCAGCAGAAGTTATAAGCACGGTAGGCAGAAGAAAAACGTCCATAGCAAGGGTCAGGATGTCAAGCGGCACGGGCGAGATAACCATCAACGACATGAAGTCGGATGATTACGTCAGCCGCGAGATACTCAAAACCATCATCAGACAGCCCTTTGAGCTGACGAACAACAACGGGAAGTTCAACGTTGACGCGAACGTATCCGGCGGCGGCATCAGCGGCCAGGCCGGCGCCATCCGCCACGGCATTGCCCGCGCCCTGATAATATCAGACGCCGCCCTCAGGCCGGTGCTCAAAAAGGCAGGCCTCCTCACCAGAGACCCAAGGATGAAAGAGAGAAAGAAGTACGGACAAAAAGGCGCCAGAAAGAGGTTCCAGTTCTCCAAGAGGTAATCCAAAGGGAACGTCATTATTCAATACAAAAGGGAAGGCCGCTCGGCCTTCCCTTTTTTTATTTGGCTTTTACGGGGAGAGGTGGTAAAAAGGGGAGAGGCGGCAGGTTATCGTTACCACACTCCAGCGTGGGAACGATAACGATACAAAACAAAACAACTTTTTGGAGGTTAGTTTTATGATAAATCCGAATCCATCAAGCATAGGAGACATTCTCAACTCAACATCCCAGTTCGCGGTACCAAATTACCAACGTGAATATACTTGGGGTAAAAATGAAGCAATAGAATTTTTTGAAGATTTGAAAAGTTATGCCGACTCAGGAACCGGCAACCTTTTTTTGGGAACATTGATTTTTGATGTTTCTGAAAAAAACAAAAATAGCATCAAAGTAGTTGATGGACAGCAGCGAATAACTACTATACTTTTATTTCTTATCGCGTGTCGTAATGTTGCAAAGCAGATTAATGCCAATAATCTTGCCACGTTGATTCAAAACAAAATCACATTTACCGACCCAACAACTGCAGAGTCGCGTGGGTGTCGTTTGATTGCTTCAGTAAAAATAAAAGACGTTTTTGAAGATATTGCATCGGATTTCAACTGGGATGGTACATTTTCGCCAAAACCTGGAAAGAAGCCTTTTAAGTGGCAGGTGAATCTTATCAAACCCATATATGATTATTTCTATGATGAAATAAAAAGCTTCAACCAGACTGACTTAAGTAAGTTTTTAAAGGCGATATACGAAGCATATGTCGTGCGAATTGATATAGAAGATGAATTAGAGGCTTTTAGCATTTTCGAGAGGACTAACGCTCGTGGCGTGGATCTTGAAGCCTCGGATCTCCTTAAAAACTATCTTTTTCAGCAAGGCGTCGATGGGTTAGAAGAAATCTGGCCACAAGTTGTCGAAAGTTCGGATAGGACTTTGCTGAGGATGCTTAAGTATTTTTATGTTGCAAGAAAAGGTTATGTAACAAAGTCAGATTTATACAAAAAGCTTAGAATATACGGTACCAATATAGGTCCGTTTAATCTTGTCAAGGAAATAGATGATTTTTCAAAGTTTTATAGTGCAATACGGACTGCTGGCAGAGCAGAAATAAAAGATTATTTCGATTCAATCGGTTGTAGTGCTATAGCTTGCGATCAAGACAAGTATGAGGAAATTTATTTGGCTCTTGAGGGGTTGCGTTTATTCAAGATAGCACAGATTTATCCGCTTCTTTATGCAGCGATAAGTTGCTTTATAAGAGACGGAGGCGGAGATAACCAGAGTCTCTCGAAGAAATTGATACAGATGTTCGATATGATGGAGAAGTACCACTTCATCAACACTGCAATTTGCGAAAGGATGGGGAATGAAGTAGAAAAACTTTATGCGACATACTGCGAAAAATATGCTGACAAAGACAGTAAATTTGAAAAAACAACGAAAGAACTGATGCACAGTTTAAAAGGCAAACTTGCTACAGAAAACGAATTTGCCGCTCGCTTTGTGGAGCTTTCCTACTCAGCAGAATCAATTCCTCTTATTTCCTATATTTTCGATCGCATCAATAATGTTGACCGCAAGCCCGGGCAGAGGCTTATTATATGCCCTAGTCGAGAAAAGCGTTTACAGTTGAAGGCTCTTTAAGTAGAAAGAGTCATGGTCTTCCGGTTAAGATATTGTTCCCCAACAAGTCTTAACTAAAAGGAGGAAGGACCATGACTCGGCAGCAGTATATCATATCCCGGAAGACCAATATACTAGAGCTTGGGCGAACGCTCGGCAATATCTCGGACGCCTGCCGCAAGCTCGGCGTCAGCCGCACCCACTACTACGACATCAGGAAGACCATAGAGGAAGAAGGGCTGCAGGGGCTTCTGGAGAAGTCCCGGAGGGCTCCCCGCGTCGGCAACAGGGTTGCACCGGAGATCGAGCAGAAGGTGCTTGATTACTCTCTGGAGTATCCGACCCAGGGCCAGGTCAGGGCTTCCAATGAGTTTAAGAAGTTGGGCGCTTGCGTCAGCGCCGGTGGTATAAGAAGCATCTGGCTCCGGCACAAGATCGAGACGAAGGGCTTAAGGCTCAAACGCCTTGAGAAGTGGGCCGCCGATAACCTCGGTATCCTTACCGAGTCCCAGATACAGGCCCTTGAGTCCGCAAAGGAAGAAGCCGAGGTGCACGGAGAGATAGAAAGCCCCCATCCCGGCTTCCTTGTTGCGCAGGACACCTGCTATATCGGTTACATAAAGGGCATAGGGCGGCTCTATCAGCAGACTGGCATAGACACCCATGCGAACGTCGGCTTCGCCAAGGTCTATACGGACAGGACCTCCCTTACCGCAGCCGACTTTTTAAATGACAAGGTCCTGCCCTTCTACGACGAGCACGGGATAAGCGTCCTACGCATCCTGACCGACCGCGGCCCAGAGTACTGCGGGCGTGCGGATACGCACTCCTATGAGCTGTTCCTGCACCTGAACGGGGTCGAGCACACGAAGACGAAGCCCCGGCATCCGCAGACCAACGGATGCGTCGAGAAGCTCAACCAGACCGTGCAGGAGGAGTTCTACAAGGTGGCCTTCCGCAAGAAGCTCTACAAGTCCCTTGAGGAGATACAGGCCGACCTTGACGCCTTCATGGCCTGGTATAACGCTGAGCGCACAAACCAGGGCAGGTACTGCCATGGGCGCACCCCGCTGCAGACCTTTTTAGACGGGCAGGAACTCTATCAGCGGTATGTCTATGAAAATCCTGTGGAGGAAAAGGAGGTGATGGTGTAAACTCAGAAGTGCCTTAACCGGGAGACCGACTGTAAACGCAAATATCGTTCAGAGCATATTATATTCAATCCAGATCAAAAAATTAAGCGCAGGAACCACAATATTGAACACTTTTATCCTAAAAAGCCAGAAAAACCAGAGGATGAAATGGAGAAAGAAGTCGTAGATAACATCGGCAATTTACTGGTGATTAGCTTCCGAACAAATTCAAAATTAGGCAGCTTAAGCCCCAAGAAAAAGCTGGAAAAATTGGAAGGTGATTGCGCTAAAGATATTGAAAATATGTTATATGTTCAGGAATTTATTAATAAATATAAGAAATCAATTCCTTCTTGGGGTAACACAAACATCGAAAGCCGCGCAAAAGAACTTGCGAAATTGTCATATCGTAAGGTGTGGAAAATTAGTTGACCATGCTGTTAGATTTCTTTTATCGATTCTACGCTCTCGCATAGGAATGATGACAACGTAGAAACGGAATTAATTTTTTCATCACATTCACCACAGCCGCAATCAACAAACATTCCACCGCACCCCCTTTTCCCCTCTCCCCCGCATCGCGGCGGGGGAGAGGGTAGGGTGAGGGGGCACATTAAAAAGAGGTCACCATGCTGATCGTTGCGATTGTTGGCGGGAGCGGATACACGGGGCTTGAGCTTTTACGCATACTGGCCGCGCACCCCGGCGTAAAGGTCGTAGAGATAACGTCGCGCCAGTATAAGGAAAAGGCCGTTGCCTCGGTTTTTCCTCACCTGAAGGGGTTTTACGACGGGCTTATTTTCAGCGGCCCTGAGAAGTTCAAAAATCTCAAGGCCGGCCTCGTCTTTTGCGCACTGCCGCACGGCGCGTCGCAGGAGGTCGTGCCCGTTCTTTTAGAATCCGGCAAAAAGGTCATTGACCTCAGCGCTGACTTCCGCATTAAGGACGCTGACATTTACGAAGAATGGTATGAGGAGCATACGGCAAAAAATCTCCTTAAAAAGGCCGTCTACGGTCTGCCGGAACTCAGCCGCGTTGCCATTAAAAAGGCCAAGCTCGTCGCAAACCCGGGCTGTTACCCGACAGGGGCGATACTCGCGCTCTATCCGCTCGTAAAGGCGGGCCTCGTCAAGCCGGACTCCATCGTGATTGACTCAAAGAGCGGGACATCCGGCGCAGGCAGACAGGCAAGCGTTGAGACGTCGTTTGTCGAGGTCGCGGGCGCTTTCAAGGCCTACAAGATAGGCTCGCACCGCCACACGCCGGAGATAGAGCAAATGCTAACCATCGCCGCCAAAGAGAAGATGAGCGTAGCCTTCACCCCGCACCTTTTGCCTGTATCACGCGGCATACTCACGACTGCATACGCCTCTCTTACAAAGGCCATGTCAGCACATGACGTCCACGCGCTCTACGCGAAATTCTACAAGGGCGAATTTTTCGTGCGCATCATGGACGAGGGCAGGTTCCCGGACATCGCCGGGGTGCGCGGGTCAAACTTCTGCGACATCGGCGTCTACGCCGACCCGAAGACGAAGCGCGTAATCATCATCTCGGCCATAGACAATCTCGTCAAAGGCGCATCAGGCCAGGCGGTGCAGAACATGAACATCATGGCGGGGTTTGAGGAGACAACGGGGCTGAAGAACGTGCCAATGGCGTATTGAAGACTGCAAAGGTAACGTCAGGCCGGTCAAGGCTCGTGTTTCGATGCTAAAAGATACCGAAACATCCCAAATCCTCCCTGCCCTCCCCAGCACCACTTTCCAGCGCCAGCATTTCTATTAGATACATATACCGGTAACGGAAAGTGGTGCTGGGGAGGAGAAAAAAAAGGGGTTTGCCTTAATCGGCAAACCCCCTGAGGGGGCTCAGCCCCTCATTACAATCAATAATCAGATTCCCGCGGCGCTCCACGCCCTCACCCTACTTGCCCATTGACTCCAGAAAGTCCTTGTTTGTCGGCGTGTGCTGTATCTTGTCAAGCAGGAACTCCATGCTCTCGATGGGATTAAGCGGCTGCAGTACCTTCCTCAAAATCCAGATCCTGTTAAGCTCCTCTTTGGTAAGAAGCAGCTCTTCTTTCCTCGTGCCGGACTTGTTGAGGTCTATGGCCGGGAAGACCCTTCTTTCGGAGAGCTTCCTGTCAAGGACGATTTCCATGTTGCCGGTGCCTTTGAACTCCTCGAAGATGACCTCGTCCATCCTGCTTCCGGTCTCGATAAGCGCGGTCGCTATGATGGTCAGGCTCCCGCCTTCCTCTATGTTCCTCGCGGCCCCGAAAAACCTCTTGGGCTTGTGAAGCGCGTTTGAATCGACGCCGCCGGAGAGCACCTTTCCGCTCGGCGGGACAACGGTGTTGTACGCGCGGGCGAGCCTCGTGATGGAGTCAAGGAGAATGACGACGTCCTTCTGATGCTCAACGAGCCTCTTTGCCTTTTCGATTATCATCTCGGAGACCTGCACGTGCCTCTGCGCGGGTTCGTCGAAGGTGGAGCTTATGACCTCGCCCTTTACCGACCTCTGCATGTCCGTGACCTCTTCGGGACGCTCGTCAATAAGGAGAACGAGAAGGACAACTTCAGGGTGGTTCGTGGTGATGGCGTTGGCTATCTTCTGAAGGAGCATGGTCTTGCCGGCGCGGGGGGGAGAGACTATAAGTCCCCTCTGGCCTTTGCCGATAGGCGTGAAAAGGTCCATAACCCTCATGGAAGTGTCGGCAGAGGGGCTTTTTTCTTTTACCTTTGTTTCAGGCGCCCTTGCTTCAAGCTGCAGCTTTTCCTGCGGATAAAGCGGGGTCAGGTTGTCAAAAAGTATCTTGTCGCGGGCTACTTCAGGGTCTTCGTAGTTTATCTTTTCAACTTTAAGGAGTGCGAAGTATCTCTCCCCTTCCTTGGGCGGCCTTATCTGGCCGGATACGATGTCGCCCGTTCGAAGGTTAAACCGCCTTATCTGCGAAGGCGATACGTATATGTCGTCAGGGCCGGGAAGGTAGTTGTAATCCGGCGCCCTTAGAAAGCCGAAACCGTCCGGGAGGGTCTCAAGAACGCCCTCGCCGTAGATGAGACCGTTCTGTTCGCTCTGCGATTGAAGGAGCGCGAAGATGAGGTCCTGCTTTCTCATGCCCGCCGCGCTTTCTATGTTGTATTTTTTCGCGAGGTTTGTAAGCTCGTTAATCTTTTTTTCTTTTAATTCCTTCAGATTCATACAATACTCCTGTGTGGGGTGGATAAGACAGGGGGCTCGGCCCCCTCAGGGGGTTAGGCGGAATAACTGGACTTATCCCGGTAACGACGGTTATTTTGGATTGTTGCAAATGGGGTCAATTCAGGCTTTTATACGATTAATTTCCTCTGGGCTTAAACCGTTAGGATTACAGCTTGAGAGGCAGATTGAATAATATACATATAGAAACTTTGAAAGGTAATTAAAAGTTAGCACGGTTTTAAAGGGCTGTCAAGAGGAATTGACGGCGATACCGGCCGGATATCCGTTAAACGGCATTCCCGCCCCAACAGACCGTAAAAAGGGCTGTCAATGAGAATTTGACAGACCGGCAACATTCGCACTACTTTTTACAAAGCTTTTTATACAACTCACCTGCCTGCTTTATGGCCGCGTCCCGGTCGCCGCTATTGTCTATTATATAATCGGTTTTTTTTACCTTTTCCTTAACGGGCATCTGCGCGGCGATTATCCTTCGCGCTTCGTCCTCGCTGAGGTCCCGCGCTTTGAGCCTTTCAACCTGCCTTTCCTCATCCGCGTAAACTACGATGACAGAGTCCATCTCCTTATCAAGCCCCGCCTCAAAGAGCAGAGGCGCGTCAACCACGACAAGCCCCATGCCTGAAAAGCTCTCTTTAAACGCTTCAACCTCCTGCCTTATCCGCGCGCGTATGCCGGGGTGGGTTATTTCATTGAGGCGTTTTCTCTTTTTATCGTCGGCGAAGATAAGCCTTCCGAGGGCCTTTCTGTCAAGCGAGCCGTCTTTAAGAAGGACGCCCGCGCCGAACTCTCTGCATATCTCATCATACGCGGGGGCGCCTTTTTGCGTTATCTCCCGCGCAATGACGTCGGCGTCGACAATGGCCGCTCCGAGCCTTTTAAACTCCGCCGTGACGAGGCTTTTGCCGGTGGCAGGCCCGCCTGTAAGCCCTATGACCATATCAGTTGAACCCCCTCAGGGGGCCGCGCGCCTCCCTTAGCATTATGACGCTGATCTGCCGCCCTGTCCTTCCGTTTTCCTTTCTGTATGAAAAAAAGAGGCCGCTGTTGCAGGCCGTACACGGGCCGTTGGCCGCGATATTTTCCTCCCGAAGCCCGGCATCAAGGAGCGTTTTTACGTTCGCCTTGCCGATATCAAGGCGTAGCCCGTCTTGCCCGCTGAAAAAAAGGCCGGCATCGCTTCCGAACGCCTCTTTGAACTTCGCGCGAACGTCGTCTTTCACGGCGTAGCAGCACGGCCCGATGAACGGCCCGAGCGCGGCGCGGATGTCTCCGGGGTCTGAGCCGAACCTCTCGCGCATGACGGCTACCGTCAACGCGCCTATCTTCTGATAAGCGCCCTTCCACCCTGCATGGGCCGCGCCGACGGCCTTTTTCACCGGGTCATAGAGAAGCACCGGCAGACAGTCGGCTGTCAGAATGCCGATGGGCGTGCCAATAACGTCCGTTATCACCGCGTCGGCGTCTTTCTGAGGGGGCTTGACCCCCTGAGGGGGTTCAACCCCTATTTCAAAATCATACCCTGCGTCTACCGTAATTATCCTGACGCCGTGCACCTGATTCAGGATAACGAGCCTTTTCATCTGAGCGCCGGAAAGCCCCATGGCATCGGCAAAAATAGAACGGTTGCGCGCTATATTTTCAGGCGTGTCCGCGTCTCTATCCTTGGCCCTGGCGTCGAAATTAAGCGAGGCAAACGGAGGACTGCTGACGCCGCCCTTCCTCGTTAGAAAGGCATGAATCGCGCCGCCTGCATCGTCAATCTCATCCGAGACAAAATACCTTACGCCGTTTTTTTCCCGCTCTCTGAGCATTCCTCGTCCAATAACTTTATTATCCCGCCCATATCCGCCGGAAGCGGGGATGAAAACTCCATGTAGACGCCGGTGGCAGGGTGCTTTATGCCGAGCGTTCCGGCATGAAGGAGCTGCCTCTTTACGCCCTTCAGTTTGTCAACGATACGCCCGGGCAGGTTGGATGAAAACCCCCTGAGGGGGTTCAAGCCCTTGCCCCCATAGACCTGATCCCCGACCACCGGACGGTTTATAGCGGACAGGTGCACCCTTAGTTGATGCGTCCTGCCCGTTTCAGGCATAAGCTCGACAAGGGTAAGTCCCGGATAGCGCCTGAGCGCCTTCCAGCGCGTCACGGCCTTGCGGCTTTTCCTTGCCCTTGTGGACATCTTCTTTCTTTGCAGGGCGGCGCGGCCTATGGGCAGGTCTATTATGCCTTCGTCCTCACGGAGCGTGCCGCGGACGAGGGCCTGATACCTTCTTGTCGTGGTGTGCTCCTTGAACTGTCTTGCGAGGCTTTCATGTGACGCGTTGTTCTTTGCGACTACAAGGACGCCGGTCGTGTCCATGTCAAGGCGGTGGACTATGCCGGGCCTTTGCGGGTCGATGTTTGAAAGGTTTTTAGTGTGGTTTAAAAGCGCGTTCACGAGCGTACCGGACGCCCTGCCCGCGCCGGGGTGCACGCTGAGGCCGGCCTGCTTGTCAATGACGATTATATCGTCGTCCTCGTAGATGATGCCGAGCGCGATGGCCTCCGGCTGGGTTCCAGGCGGTTTTTCTCCGGGCAGCTCCACGGACACGCTGTCGCCGGTCTTGAGCGCATAGCCGGCCTTGACCTGCCTGTTGTTTACAAGGACCTTCCCCCTGTCAATGAGGTTTTTGACGGCTGAGCGCGTAAACCCCCTGAGGGGGCTGAGCCCCTGAATGACAGACGCAAGATACAGGTCGAGCCTCTTTGAGGAGTCATCTTCGGAAACAGTGAATATTCGGGCAATGTCCATTGGGAAAGGGTGGGTGATGACCACTTCCTTATCTCCTCCCCCTTGATGGGGGAGGGTAGGGTGGGGGGTGAAAGTCGCCCCTTGAAGGGGCTGAGTCCCCTCAGGGGACTCAGCCCCCCCTCACCCTACCCTCTCCCGCGAGGGGAGAGGAGAAAAAAGGATTTAAAAATTACGTAATATGGCATAGTCTAACATACAAAGGCAGGGTGGGGGTGCGCCGGCCTACCAGATATCAGACTTTATAGTGCCGTATCTCTTGATGAGGATGTCTACCAGGGCCTTGTTGAAAAAATTGTTAGTCTTGTCTACCGCAGGGTCTACCTTGCTCCTGTAAAGGTCCAGGCCTTCTTTTATTTCCTTCTCAAGGAGGTCGAAGATATTGTCGTTCTTGATGCCGCTTGATATCTTGTCCTTGTTGTAAAGGGCTATATCGGCGACAATGGTCCTTGCCAGCCTTGCGGCGGCGGTAAGGTCGCTAATGAGTGGCGGCATGTTTCACTCTTTCCTTTGAAATCTCTTCTACAAGGACGTCCCTGCCCCTCTCGGCGTTGGCCTTGACAAGGGCCTCCACAAGGACGGCGTCCCCGCGCTTAAAGGCGCCGACAATCTCTTCGTGCTGCTTGACCGAATCCTGCATCCTGCCGGGCAGGGACATTGCCGTTATCCTGAAACGCTCGAACTGCTGGACAAGCTGGTGTATAAGGATGAACAGCTTTTCGTTGCCGCAGGCCTTTAAAAAAGCGTCGTGGAACTGAGCGTCTACCTTGAAAAAACCCTTGACGTCATTCTTTTCGGCGCATCTGGCCATAGAAGCGTTCAGGGACTCGAGCTTTTTCAAATCCTTTTCCGTCAGCTTCGCGCAGGCCGTCCGCGCGGCAAAGCCCTCCAAGAGGCTCTTGATGGAGTAGAACTCGCTTACGTCTTTGTCGGTTATGGGGCTTACGACCGCGCCCTTTCTGGGGGTGACGGTGATGAAACCCTCGGACTCGAGTTGCCTGAAGGCCTCCCTTATCGGCGTCCTGCTGATGCCGAAGTTCCCGGCTATCTCCTGCTCAGGCACGCGCTCCCCCGGCTTCAGGCGTCCGCTTACGACAGAGTCTTTTATGAAATCAACAATGCGCTCACGTAGCGTAAGGTGCTTGTCAACCGGATAATCTAAGACCCGGACTTTTTGCATACTAACATTGTATACTGTGTATATACCCAAAAGTCAAGGGTTTTATGCCGGTTTTCCCGATAAACGGGCGCAAACGCAAGATGAAATTCTTATTTCACAAAAGCTGGCAATGTTTTATTGCCCGCGGCATTGACCCGTTGCCGCAACCGGTTCCTTTGTTGGCCCTTTTTCCAATTGCGCCTTGCGCAAGAGCTATGGACTATGCTATATTAAAAACTGATAATTTTTTAACCGTCAAGGCACTCATGCAGCGGTTGTCACTTCAAACTGTTCTAATATTGTTTGACATGTCTGCAGATTTCTTGCAATAATCCAACACATCCGCTCATAATTCCAGAGATTCCTGTCTGGAATTCGGTTTTTTCGATTACGCCGTAAATGACGAAAATAAAAGGATAGATATGCCCGCTATGAATCGAAAAATATCCGTTGTAGGACTTGGTTATGTCGGGCTGCCTGTTGCCGTCGCCTTTGGCATGTCGGCTAAAACCATCGGCTTTGATATTAACAGCGCGCGCATCCGTGAACTGAAAGATGGACACGACCGCACAGGCGAAGTGGAAACCGGACGTCTCCGCGAAGCCGATATTGTATTTACCGACGATATTGAGCTGCTTAAAAAGGCCGATTTTCATATCATCGCCGTTCCAACCCCGGTGGACGACGCGAAGCAGCCGGATCTGACATTACTGCTGAAGGCGTCGGAAACAGCAGGTAAAGCGCTTAAGAAAGGGGACATCGTGGTATACGAATCCACGGTCTATCCGGGCGCCACTGAAGAAGAATGCGTGCCTGTCCTTGAACGGGCTTCAGGACTTAAATGCGGCAGGGATTTTACGGTCGGGTACAGCCCGGAGAGGATTAATCCCGGCGACAAGGAACACACCTTCACTAAAATAAAAAAAGTTGTCTCAGGCCAGGACGCCGAGACATTGGAGATAGTCGCTTCCGTATACGAATCCGTCGTAGCCGCCGGCGTGTGCCGCGCATCAAGCATCAAGGTCGCCGAGGCGGCCAAGGTAATAGAGAACACCCAGCGCGACATAAACATAGCCCTCATGAATGAACTGGCGGTCATCTTCGATCTTATGGGTATCGACACCAACGAAGTGCTGGAAGCTGCCGGCACAAAATGGAACTTCCTCAAGTTCAGGCCGGGCCTTGTCGGCGGCCATTGCATCGGGGTTGACCCTTACTATCTGACCCATAAGGCGGAAAAGCTGGGCCATATCCCGCAGGTTATCCTGGCCGGACGCCGCATAAACGACGGCATGGGGAAGTTCATCGCCCAGCGCACCGTTAAGGAGATGCTGCGCGCCGGCAACAGCATACTCGGTTCAACGGTGACCGTGCTCGGCCTTACCTTCAAGGAAGATTGTCCTGATCTGCGTAATTCAAAGGTCGTGGACATAATCAGAGAACTTCAGGACTACGGGATAAAGGTGCAGGTGACAGACCCGCACGCAGACTCCCATGAGGCAGAGGATGAATACGGGATATCCATAACCGCCATGAAAGAGCTCAGGCCGGCCGCGGCGGTAGTGGCGGCCGTGGCGCATAAGGAATACCGCTCTCTTACGCCAGCGCAGCTGAAAGGCATGATGGGTGAAAACCCTCTCCTTATAGACGTAAAAGGCATCTACGACCCCAACGCCGTAAAGGGCGCGGGGCTTCGTTTGTGGCGGCTGTAAAGGCCGGAAAAACATTATAAAACCCTGCTTGAGATCCTGACCCCCGCTTCAAGCACGCGAGGGCAAGAAAAAAATAGGTTCAATGCATGAAAAAGATACTTGTAACCGGCGCGGCCGGATTTATCGGATCTCACCTCTCTAAAAAACTGCTTGAGCGCGGGGATGCCGTCATAGGCGTCGACAATCTAAACGACTACTACGATGTGAACCTGAAGCTCGCAAGACTTAAAGGCGTAGAGGGGATAAAGGGCTTCAAATTCGTAAAAATGGATATATCGGACAGAGAAGGCGTTAAAGGGCTTTTCGCCGCTGAAAAGTTCGATTGCGTCGTAAACCTCGCGGCGCAGGCAGGCGTCAGGCACTCGCTTGTCAACCCCTACGCCTACATAGACAGCAACATAAGCGGCTTTCTCAATATCCTTGAAGGTTGCAGGCACAACAACGTCAAGCACCTTGTCTTTGCCTCGTCAAGCTCTGTTTACGGCGCCAATACAAAGATGCCCTTTTCAGTGCACCATAACGTAGACCACCCTGTCTCGCTCTACGCCGCAACCAAGAAAGCCAATGAGCTTATGGCCCACACATACTCAAGCCTCTACAGGATACCGTGCACGGGGCTCCGCTTCTTTACCGTATACGGCCCGTGGGGAAGGCCCGATATGGCGCTTTTCCTTTTTACAAAGGCGATACTCGAAGGAACGCCAATAGACGTATTCAACTACGGCAAGATGCGCCGGGACTTTACTTATATAGACGACATCATAGAGAGCGTCGTGCGTGTGACTGATAATGCCGCGGCGCCAAACCCTAAATGGGACGGGGCCTTGCCTGATTCGGCTACAAGCTACGCGCCGTATAAGATTTACAATATCGGCAACAACAACCCTGTCGAGCTTATGAAGTTTATCGAAGTCCTTGAGGACTGCCTCGGGAAAAAGGCGGAGAAGAACCTCCTGCCCATACAGCCCGGCGACGTGCCGGCGACTTACGCTGACGTGGATGACCTTACAAGGGACGTAGGCTTCAAACCTTCAACGCCGATAGAAGAGGGCATAAAGAAGTTTGTTGAGTGGTACATGAACTTTTATAGATAAAAGGCAGCCCCCCGAACACCACCGGAGACTTTTTTAAACGGCATGGATCTCTATATTGAGAAAAAGTAAGTAATGATGTGAACTCCAAAGCGCCTTAACCGAAAGACCGGCTGTAAACGCAAATATCGTTCAGGGCAGCTTAACTCTTCAAAAAAAACAGACCCTTAGGTGGTTTTTTTCGCAATTATCCCTTGCAACCGCACTATGTCCTGTGCTATAAATTAAAGCATGAAACAGTTCTACGCGGGTAAAAAACTGCTTCTAACGGGAGCCGCAGGCACCGTTGGGAGAGAGATGATCAAACAACTTGTCTCCTGCGGCCCCGCTGAACTCCGCCTCATGGACAATAACGAAACAGAGATGTTCTTCGTTATGGAGGAATACAAAAAACACGGGAACATCTTTTGTTTTTTAGGCGACGTGCGCGACAAGTACAAGGTGGAAAAGTTATCGGATGACATAGATATTATCATCCACTGCGCCGCCTTCAAGCATGTGATCCTCTCCGAATACAACCCCTTTGACGTGGTGCAGACAAACATAATCGGCGTTGAGAACATCATCCAGGCCGCGTCCTCGCAAAAGGCCACGCACGTGCTTTTCACAAGCAGCGACAAGGCCGTAAACCCGACGAACGTGATGGGCACGTCAAAGCTCATGGGCGAGAGGCTTATCACCGCCGCCAATGCCGTAAAAAGGGACGGCGCCACGATATTCACCAGCTCCCGCTTCGGCAACGTTATCGGCTCCAGAGGCTCGGTCGTCCCCCTTTTCATGAAACAGATAAGAAACGGCGGGCCGGTCACCGTTACCGACAAGCGCATGACCCGCTTTATAATGAGCATAGAGGAGGCCGCAAGCCTGTCGCTTAAATCCCTGATTATCGCCAGGGGCGGAGAGATATTCGTCACCAAGATGCCGGTGGTGCGGATAATAGACCTCGCCGAGGCCATGATAGACGTCCTTGCCCCGCGTTTCGGCTATTCGCCTTCGCAGATAGAGGTCGTCGAGATAGGCGCCAAACCCGGCGAAAAGATGTACGAAGAGCTCATGAGCGAGGAAGAGACCCAGCGCTCCCTGGAACTAAAGGACTCCTATGTCGTCACGCCCGCGTTCAAATCAATATACCAGTCCATAAAATATGAATACCCGGACATCGTTTCCGAAAAAATAAACAGGTCATACGTATCGGCAGGCGAAAAAGCGATGAGCGTGGACGAGATCAAGGGCTACCTCGTTAAAAACGTCCTTCCAGCCCTTGACGCGGAAAATCCTTCAGGGGTTGTCAGGTGAAAGTTCTTATACTTGGCGCCGACGGCTATCTCGGCTGGCCCACATGCATGTATTTCTCAAACAGGGGGCACGAGGTAACGGCTGTTGACAACTACTTCAGGCGCTCCGCCGCCACGTCCCTCGACTCGGAGCCGCTTATCCCGACGCCCAACCTCCTGCAGCGGGCAAAGGTGTGGGAGGATATTTCCGGTAAAAAGATAAACGTACGCATCGGCGACATAACCGACTACGCCTTCCTTTTGCCGGTATTCAAGGAAACGCGGCCGGACACCGTCATTCACTACGCCGAACAGCCCTCTGCCCCGTACTCCATGATAAGCAGGGACAAGGCCGCCTTTACAATCCAGAATAACCTTACGGGCACGCTCAACATAGCTTACGCCGTTAAGGAAACGAACCCTGACTGCCACATAATAAAGCTCGGCACAATGGGCGAATACGGCACACCTGAAATAGACATAGAAGAAGGCTGGCTTGAAATAGAGCATAAAGGCAGGAAAGACAAGTTTCTCTTTCCCCGCCAGGCAGGCTCCGTATACCACACCAGCAAGATACAGGACACCGACCTTCTATGGTTTTACGTAAGGACATGGGGCATCAGGGTAACCGACCTCATGCAGGGGCCTGTCTACGGCCTTTCCACCGGCGAGACGGACAAAGACGAGAGGCTTCTGCCAAACTTGCATTACGACGAGATATTCGGCACTCTGATAAACCGCTTTATCGTTCAGGCCGTTGCCGGATACCCGCTGACCGTCTACGGCAAGGGCGGCCAGACAAGGGGATACCTGAACATCAGGGACACCATGCAGTGCGTTTATCTTTCCGGCGAGCAGCCGGCTAAAAAAGGCGAGCTGCGAATATTCAATCAGGTCACGGAGACCTTCTCGGTGAACCAGATTGCCGAAAAGGTCAAGCGCATCGGGGATAAATTAGGCTGCAACGTTAACGTGCAGACAATCGAAAATCCAAGGGTTGAAAAGGAAGAGCACTACTACAACCCTAAGTATACCGGGCTCATGGAACTGGGATTAAAGCCGCACCACCTTACAGACGAGGCGCTCGAAGGCATGTTCAAGGTCGCGGCTAAATACAAAGAAAACATAAACAGAGACGCCATATTCAGAGGGGTGAAGTGGCGCTGAGGCTTTATCCATAAGAGAAATCCGCGAAACTTCCGTTGCTGATAAATCCAGGCCGCCTTATCTCCCATTATAAAACCCCTGCTGAAAGCGTTACGAGGCACATCGGATGATTTTGGCGCAGCCGCAAAACAACGCCGCAATTTTCGCGGACTTATTTCAACCATGAACAGGCGGTCAACGAGATGGCAACGGAACAAAGGTCTGAAAATATCACCGGTACGGCAGGCGCGACATGGCTTATCACGGGCGGTTGCGGGTTTATCGGCACAAGCCTCATCTCGCGCCTCCTGAAAGAAGACCCTGACGTTAAGATCCGCGTGCTGGACAACCTCTCGGCAAGCACGAGGGACGACCTCGCGGAGGTATGCTCTTTCAGGGAAGCCGCCGCTGACGCAGCCGGCGCGCCCGATAGCGGCGTGGAGCTGCTCGTCGGGGACATACGGAGCCCCGACGACTGCCGGAGCGCGTGCCGGGGGATACAGATAATCGTACATCTCGCGGCGCAGGTGAGCGTGCCGAATTCGGTTGCAGACCCTGTCCACGATATGGATCTGAACGTCAGGGGCGTTCTCACCATGCTCGAAGCCGCAAGGAACGCGGGCGCGCAGAAGTTCATCTTCGCTTCCTCCGCCGCGCCGCTGGGTGAAGTGCCCCAGCCGGTGCATGAAGAAAGGGCGCCGCGGCCGGCCTCCCCGTACGGGGCCAGCAAGCTCGCCGGGGAAGGATACTGCTCCGCTTACTTCAAGACCTTCGGTTTAAAGACGATCGCCCTCAGGTTCGGCAATGTCTACGGGCCGAGGACCAAGAGAAAAACGAGCGTCGTGGCCAAATTTTTCAAACAGGCCCTCGACGGCCAGACCCTTGAGATATACGGCGACGGAAGCCAGACAAGGGACTTCATCTACATCGCTGACCTTATCCGCGCAATAACGCTCGCAGCCGCAAAGGACATAGGCGGCGAGATATTCCAGATAGCCACTAACAGGGAAACCACGGTTAACGAAATAGCCGTCATGATAAAGTATCTGGTGGAGGCCGGCACCGGCAAACAGGTGCCGTTAGTCCACGGCGGCGAACGCCTTGGCGACATAAAGAGGAACTTCTCCGACATATCAAAGGCGAAAAGGATGCTCGGCTACAATCCTGAGTTTGACGTTGAAAGGGGCCTTAAAGAGACCCTCGAATATTTCAGGCGCATCGGCAGGGAGGGAGTATGAGGCTTTTTTCCCTCGCGCTGCCGTATCTTCTCATCGTGACCTTCTATTCCGGCGAATTCAATAATTTTACCGCCCGGAAGGTTCAGACGATAAACGAATCCCCTTACGCGGGGTCTGCCGTTGCCCTCATTAGTGCCTACGATACGGACAAACATACTGAGAAGGAATTTGAAGGGGCCGTAAATCTAATAAAGAAAATTTCCAAAAAACATATCTGGCCGTGGGTCTTCTTCAACAGGTTAGTCGGCTTCAAGGAAGGCAAAGACGGGCAATCGCTTGGCAAGATTTCAGACAAACCTTATTTCAAGCGCATAAAAGGCATTGATATTTACAATGAAGCCGGGGCGCTTGAGGATTTTTATAATATATGGAGGATCTCTCTGAAGAGCGCCAAGCGGCTCGGCTCACCTGGTATAATCATCGACCCTGAGCCGT
Source organism: Deltaproteobacteria bacterium (assembly GCA_016234935.1). Classification (GTDB taxonomy): domain Bacteria; phylum Desulfobacterota; class GWC2-55-46; order GWC2-55-46; family GWC2-55-46; genus JACRNL01. Next base: position 80,580 of record JACRNL010000005.1, read on the forward strand.
ATAACAACTATAAAGATTATCAGCTCTCATATCTTGCAAAAGAGCTTGGAAGGCCGGAAGAAGAGGTCAAACAGAGGCTCAAGGCCGTCGGGGCCGAGCTTGCGGACATAGCCGAAAAGGAATACCCGGACGCTACGCTTTGGTTTTTATTGACGGGTTTTGCCAACCCCACACGAAAGCTTAACCCCTTTGCGTCAGAGGAATACACGACGGTCACATATATTATTGAGGGCATGCTGATAAGGGCAAAAGAAAAGGGTTTGCTTATAAAGATAATAAGCGGCGGAGAGTCGTCTTTGGGATATTGCCATGAGAATTATGAAGCCTTTCAGAAGAGGATTTCCGGCAGGAATGAAAAATACGGGCCTCTACTATCGGCATATCCGAACCTGCGTCTCGGCGGCGTTATCGCGCCGTGGGCTGACCCGGCAAAAAGGTTTGACTGGATGCTTAAATGGCGGTGCGGAGAATCGGAGTTTAAAGACATCAATGACTTCAAAAAGCCGATAGAACTCCTGCTCAGAAGTTATGACTATGTCTGGCTTTACGGGGCCGGCGTGGCCCCCTTTGACCCGTATGACGCCGGTGTTGCCGTGCCTTACAATAAGGCAATAAAAGACGTTATGAAGAGCATCCCGCGAAGATAAAAACATGGACTTTAAATTAAACAGGGGAAAAATAGCGCGCCTGATAATCGAGACCTATGCCACAAGGGTCTTTAATCTGGCGGTGCTTTTCGTCTCGGATATCCTCATATCAAGGATGATCGGGACTGAAGGACGCGGGTATGTCGGCGCCGCGAAGCTCTGGGCCATGCTTGCGTGCATGGTATTCACCTTTGGGCTGGATTCAACCGCGATCTACTATACAGGCGCGTCACACGGCCGGTTCCACAGGCTCGCCAGGCAATATCTCGGATACGCAGCCGTCGCTTTTTTCTTCGGCGCGGTGATGCTCTGGGGCGTTGACCATTTAAAGAACCTCTTCGGCAACGTCAGCGGATTATATCTTCTGACGGTCGGACTTTTTGCCGCCGCCCTGCTTACCGCTCTTTTCAACGCCCTTTTCATAGGGATAGGGCGGCTGTCATTTACCAATAAGCTTTTAACCGTCGGTTCCGGCTTGCTCCTTGCCTCGCTCATTTTTATATATTTCAGCGGTTACGGCAGGATTACGACCGTGCTTCAGGTGATACTCCTATCGCAGGCCGTAAACGTAATTTTACTGGTTACATGGGCCTTCAGGATAAAAGGGCTCGACGAACCAAAGGAGATTAACAGAAAGGAATTCGCAAGGTACAGCGTCACGCAGTATGTGTCGAATATCGGCGGTTTCTTTTATATGCGCGGCAGCGCCATCATCCTAACGCTCGTCGCATCCATGTCCGAGGTCGGACTTTATTCAATCGCACAGGTCATGACTGACATGCTCCTCATACTGCCTAATATCCTCATCAACATAGTCTTTCCGGCGACTGCGGGAATGGAACGCCCGGATGCCATAAGGCGCATCTCCGAGACCGCGCGTTTTTGCTCCACCATAAGCCTCATAGGGCTGCTGGCCCTGAGCCTTGCGGCTTTTTTCATAGTGCCTCTTTTATTCGGCCCTGCCTTCAAGCCTGCCGTGGGCATGATATGGGTCCTGGCCGCCGGAGCGTGGATGGCCGCGGTTTCGATGGTACTTTCCATATATTTTAATGTGACCAACCAGCCGCGTATCCCTGCCTTTGCCGTGTGGATAGGTTTTGCCACATCCGCCGCATTGACTGTTCTCCTTGCCCCGCACTGGGGAGGATACGGCGCGGCAATAGCCCTCGTCTTATCCAGATTTGCCGTGCTATGTTATATGTTGACGCTTTATGTAAGAGAGTCGGAAGAAAATGTCTTTGACCTCCTGTTCCTAAGCCATGAAGACTGGCGGCGCGGAGGGCTTCTTTTAAAGGGGATGCTTGGCTGATGATGCAAGGGATTTCATCTAAAAATATCTGGAGTTACGGGGCGTTGACAGCCTTAGGCTCTTTGCTTGGCATCCTTGTCGTTTATGATATGAAGTTTGCCTTTTTTGCGCTGGCGGGACTGTTATGGACAGGCATCTGCTTCATGGCCCCTGCATGGGCGCTTCTTATCCTCGGTTTTGGGGCTTCGTTACTGACATTATTGATTACCCATGAAGAGTTATATGTAAATACAATTGGGGTATATTACTCCCTGATGCTTGTTTTTGTCATAGCCAACCTGCGTCACAAGGTGGACATCCGGAATTACGATTACAAGCTTACCGCTGTGGTTTTGCTCTTCGGGTCGTTTCTTTTCATATACGATGCCGTCCTTTCCGTCAATGAAGGCCAGAAATTTTTCAGTTTTCTTGTTTCAAAAGGATCGTTTCTTGTGCCGTATGCGTGGTTTTTCTTTGCGGCGCCGGTCATCGCCCGGCTTAAGACCGGCGAAAAACTTTTATTAAGCATCGCGGCCGGAACTTTACTCGTAATAACATGGCACATCCTGAGGTTTGATTTTTTGCATCTGGGCATGGAAAGCTCTGACGAGATATGGGCAAAAAACAGAGAAGACGTGGGAGCCCTGAAGAACGCTGTTGCGCTTATTGCCGTTATAGCCCTTTTTATACTGCTTTGCTGGAACGAGAAGCGCGTTGTCCTGGGCAGGTATTTAAAGGCCGTAGGGATTACACTTGCCGCACTCGGGCTGCTTCTTCTATTCAGCAGGTCTTCGTATCTTACCGCAATTATATGCGGCTTATACTACTACCGCAGAAGGATAAGCCGGCGCACCGTAATAGTCCTGGTTGTGCTTGCAATTGGAGTCTACTTCATACCCGACGCTGTCTGGGACAGGATAAGCTATACATGGACTTCCGGGGGCCACGGCAGGGGACTTGATGAATCGTCAGAGACGCGCGTTTATCTGTGGCTTGCCGCTATCTCGGCCTTTGCCGAGCACCCGTTTTTCGGCATCGGGTTGCGAAGCCTGCCAGACTACCTGCCGTTCTTCAGCAATTATTTCCAGTTGGGAAATACTTTTCACCTGATGTACGCGCACAACTTCATTCTCACCATGTTCGGTTTAACGGGAATCGCGGGCGGCATCCTCGCGATAAATCTGTTCTGGCAGGGCTTTAAGGCGGGGGGCCGGGCCGTAATGCGCGGTGAAAAGACCGGGGAGGTCGTACAACTCCTCGTGCTGGCATTCCTTGTAAGTTCTCAATTCGGAGAGCCTCTCATTGAGCGAAGCTCTCTAATCGTTTTTTTAATCGTACTTTCAACAGTTGCATACCGTGCAGAGGAGTCGGCGCGCAGATGACGAAAAAGCGCCTGCGCATAGTGTATCTTATCGGAAGCGGCTACGCGGCAAGCTATTGGACAGTTGACCCGCTTGTAAAGCTCAGAGAACTCGGCCATGACGTCATAGCAGTATGTCCGGAGACCGGAACGCTTGCGCAGAGGTTTCAAGAAAAAGGCATTGAAACATATGCCGTAAGCTTTCCCGGAAGGCTCATAAATTTAATAAAATGCCTTTATACCATTAATGAACTGCGTAAACTCTTCATCGCGTTGAAGCCCGATATCGTCCATTATCAGATTACGCACGCTATCTTTTTAGGCCGCGTTGCCGCATGGCTCGCCAGAGTGCCTGTGCGGATTACCCAGTGGCCGGGGCCTGCGCCTCTTAAAAGGAAGTCTTATCATCTCGCGGACCTGCTTACCGCCTGGATTGACGGCGCCATCATAGCTACCAGCACGGAAATGGCCGGAATATACGCGAAATATCCGCTTGCGTCCATAAGGAAAAAGGCGCGGTTAATCTACTACGGATATTCGTCCGAGCGGTTTCGACCGGGCGTAAACGGCTTGTCTCTCAGGAAAAAATATGGGGCGTCAGATAAGGACTTCGTTGTCGCAATGGTGGCCTATTTTTATCCTCCGACAAAAGATTTATACAACGGTTTTGGCCTCAAGGGCCATGAGATATTATTTAAAGCCGCAAGCGAGACAGTCAAGCAGGATACGCATATCAAATTCTGGATAGTCGGCGATAACGTTACAGAAAACGCCAAGTGGTACAAGGATTATCTGAAAGAATACGCGCATAAGTTAAACCTTGACGATAATGTAGTCTTTACCGGATTAATTCAAGACACACCGTCCGTCTATGCCGCCTGTGACGCTCTTGTCATGCCTTCCTTTACCGAAGGCATCGGGGGCAGCGCCATTGAGGCCCTGCTTATGGAAAGGCCGGTCGTGGCGAGCACGGTGGGCGAGATGGCACACGCGGTGAGAGACAACGAATCAGGCTTTCTGGTGCCGCCCGGCGAGCCGCATGCGCTCGCGGAGGCAATACTGAAGTTATCCAGGCTTTCGCCGGAAAGACGCCGCGAAATGGGCAGGGCCGGCAGAAGGATCGCCATGGAGATCTTTGACATGGATAAAGTGGCAAGGCAAACCGGGGAACTTTATATGGAACTGCTGAGCCAGCATGAAGCCGGGTGAAAGATTGAAGATAATCTTTGTAACACCGAGATTGGCAAAGGACTGGGTCAATGCCGCTAAGATGCTCAAAGAAAAGGGGCATGTTGTAAAGGCCGTCTGCCCTGCCAATGAAAACCCTTCCCTGCAAACGGTGCAGGCCGGGGGAATTGAAGCCATTCTTCTGTCCATGCCGCGGGGCGGCGGTATTTTTTCCATTCCGAGCCTCTTTTTTAAAGTACCCGCCGTGATTTTAAGATTTTACTTCATATTCAGGAAAGAGCGGCCCGACGTCGTATATTATTTCACATTTCCCTCAAGCCTATGGGCAAGGGTCGCGTCATGGCTTGCGCGCGTTCCGGTAAGGGCGAGCAAGATTAACGGCCCTGCGATCTTTGGCGTGCCGGCATTCTCCTTCGCTGAACTTTCGACCGCCTTCATGGACACGGTGATCCTGGCCTCCTGTAAAATGATAGAGCGGACTTACAAACGCTCAAGGCATTTAAGAAATAAGGTTCATCTCAATTATTTCGGTTTTGCTCAGGACAATTTCTTAAGGGAACCGAATGGCTCAAATATCAGGAAAGAGTTCTCTATACCGGAAGGCGCACCGCTTGTGGTTATGGTCGCGCTCATGTACTGTCCGAGGCGCTGGCTCTTTAAAGGGGCGAATATCAAGGGGCACGACATCTTTATCCGCGCGGCAAGAATAATTAAAGAATCCAACCCTGACGTCCGGTTTATGATAGTTGGCGACGATGCCCTGCCCGGACTCGGCGTGCGCGCGGGGCTTGAGCGGATGGCCGGAGATCTTGGGCTGAAAGACACGATCATCTTCACAGGTTTCAGAAAGGACATACCGGAGATACTTGCGGCCTCGGACATTGCCGTGGTGCCTTCGCTCACTGAAAACTGCGGAGGGGCGGTCGAGCCGCTTCTCATGAAAAAGCCCGTGGTCGCAAGCAACGTCGGCGGGCTGCCTGACGTGGTAATTGACGGCATTACCGGCATACTGGTTCGGCCGGGAGAGCCTGACGCCCTTGCAAATGGCATAATGAAGCTCCTGTCGCTGCCCGCCGAGACCCGCCTCAGAATGGGCGAAGAGGGACGCGAGCTTGTAAAAAAACTCTTCGACCTGCGAAAGGTCACGGATGAGATGGAAAGGATATTCCACCGGGAAATGGATAAGCGCTTATGACGAAGACCATACATGTCACCCCGGCGGCCATAAGCCTTAACGTGCTGTTAAAAGACAGGCTGATGATAATGGCCGGACAAGGATTTGAGGTGGCGGGCTTCAGCACGCCCGACAATCACAGCGCGGAGTTTGAAAAGTCCGGCTTCAGATTCATAGCCAGCAGACACCTTACCCGTGAATTCAGCGTTATCAAGGATTTTTTATTTTTCATGGAGTGCTATCGGGTCTTTAGAAGGGAAAGGCCGGAGATAGTCAACACATACGGCCCCAAACCCGGCCTCTACGCGAGGATTGCCGCGCGGCTGGCCGGCGTGCCGGTGGTTGTTCATACCTCATGGGGGCTCTTTTTTTCGGAGAACTCCAATTGGCTGAGGAAATGGACGGTCATTCTGATGGAAAGGTTCGCGGCCCTGTTTTGCGATTACATCTTTTCCGTGAATAAAGACGACCTCGCTCTGATGCGCGCTCACCGCTTTAAAGACGAAAGCCGCATCGGGTATCTTGGCAACGGCACAGACATAAAAATAAAATTCAACCCCGCGAATTACAGTAGTCAAAGACCGGACAATGCAAAAAGGTGCGTAATAGGCAGCGTAGGCCGCCTGACAAGGGCCAAAGGGTTTGCCGAGTTTTTTGACGCGGCAAGGGAGATTAAGAAAAAACACCCGCACGTCGTCTTTTCAATCGTCGGCATTGCCGACAAAAGCCGCGGCAACGGCATACCGGCGGCGTTAATCGCCGAGCTTACGGGGGCCGGGATAATCGACTTGAAAAGCCCTAAGCCGCACGAGGAGATGCCTCTTTTTTACAACTCCATTGACATCATGGTCCTCCCTTCCCACAGAGAGGGCTTTCCGAGAAGCCTTGTCGAGGCAGCGGCAATGGGAAGGCCTGTAATAACCACCGACACGAGGGGCTGCAGGGAGGTGGTCGAGGACGGATATAACGGTTTTCTCGTACCTGTGGGCGACTCAAATGCGCTTGCCGCGGCCATGGAAAAACTCGTTACAGATGAAAAACTGAGAAAAGAAATGGGAATAGACAGCAGGAAAAAGGCCGAAAGGGAATTCGATGAAAATGTCCTTGTGGAAAGGGTTACAGTTGTTTATAATAATCTTCTCGGAAATCAGCGCGGAAGAGCATGCAGGATAGGCGTTTGACAGAGGTTTTTTACATAAGACACGGCAAGAGGCTCCTCGATCTGGTTCTTGTGATACCGGCAGTGATCGTACTCCTGCCGGTATTTTCATTGGTTGCGCTCGCAGCCTGTCTTTCCTTCGGACGCCCGGTCTTTTTCCTTCAGCAGCGCCCCGGATACAGAGAAAAATCCTTTGTCCTATATAAACTGCGCACCCTGAAGGAAGAGCACGACTCCGAAGGCGCTTTTTTGCCGGATGATAAGAGGCTTACGCCCTTTGGAAAGATGCTCAGAAGCCTGAGCCTGGACGAGCTGCCCCAGCTCTGGAACGTGCTGAAAGGGGATATAAGCCTTGTGGGGCCAAGGCCGCTGCTGATGGAATACCTGCCGTTATACAGCATAGACCAGCACCGGCGGCATGACGTCAGGCCGGGCATCACAGGCTGGGCGCAGGTCAACGGGCGCAACGCCTTAAGCTGGGAAGAAAAATTCAAGCTCGATGTTTGGTACGCCGGCAATGTATCGTTCTGGCTGGACGTTAAAATCCTTTTCATAACGGTCATAAAGGTGCTGAAGAGGCAGGACATCAGCATGCAGGGGCGCGCTACGATGGAAAAATTCAAGGGAAACGGGATAACGCATGGACGGTAGATTTAAAAACTGGGAGTATCCCGATATCGAAGAAGAAAAACTGACTAAATATAATTGGGTCGTTAAGCATAAGGACAGGCTGCGGCTCGGTTATAAGACGGATATCGGCGCGTTTACATATATCAACGCCAAAAACGGTGTGACCATCGAAGACCTCGTCCAGATAGGGTCGCACTGCTCGATATACTCCGTCTCTACCATTGATAAAAAAGAGGCGCGGGTCATTTTTAAGAAAAACTGCAAGGTTGGCAGCCACAGCGTCATAATGCCCGGAGTCACAATCGGAGAAAATGCCGTTGTAGGCGCCTGCAGTTTCGTAAACACGGATATACCCGCAAACTCAACGGCGTTCGGGGTTCCGGCAAAGGTAGTGAAGACTCTAACGGGAAAAGCTGCGCGAGAGGAGTTCATCGGCATGAATGATAAAAAAGACGCGTTGCCACACTGGCCTTATTTTGCCGACGATGAAGTCGAGGCCGTTGCCGCCGTTCTCCGTTCAGGAAAGGTCAACTACTGGACGGGCGATGAAGGGCGGCAGTTTGAAAAGGAGTTTGCGGATTACGCGAACTGCAAATATGCCATAGCGCTGGCCAACGGCACTGTGGCCCTGGAGCTGGCGCTACATGCGCTTGGGATAGGCCCAGGGGACGAGGTCATAGTGCCCTCAAGGACGTTTATCGCCTCGGCAAGCTGTGTTGTTATGCGCGGGGCCACACCGGTGATGGCGGACATAGACCCTGTAAGCCAGAACTTAACCGCCGAAACCATAAGGCCGGTCCTCAGCAAAAAGACAAAGGCCGTCATTGCCGTGCACCTTAGCGGCTGGCCATGCGACATGGCCCCTATCATGAGCCTTGCGCGTAAACACGGCTTAAAGGTCATAGAAGACTGCGCCCAGGCGCACGGCGCCGAATACAAGGGGCGTCCTGTCGGCTCTCTCGGCGACATTGCGGCCTTTTCCTTCTGCCAGGACAAGATAATGACTACCGGCGGCGAAGGCGGCATGCTTACCCTTAACAATAAAGCGCTGTGGAAAAAAGCATGGTCGTTCAAAGACCACGGTAAGGCATTTGACGCGGTTTATAAGAAGAAACACCCTAATCACTTTCGCTGGATCCATGAATCCTTCGGGACTAACTGGCGTATGACCGAGATGCAGTCCGCCATCGGCAGGATACAGCTTAAAAAGCTGCCTCTGTGGGTGGAAGCGCGGCGAAAAAACGCCGCGACATTGTCGAAATATTTTTCGCGGATACCGGCGCTGCGCGTAACTGTCCCGCCTCCGGACATCGGCCACTCGTATTACAAGTATTATGCCTTTGTCCGCCCTGAGATGCTGAAAAAGGGCTGGACAAGAGACCGCATAATCGAGGCTGTAAACGCGCGCGGCGTTGCCTGCTTCTACGGCAGCTGCAGTGAGATATATCTGGAAAAGGCATTTGACAGGGACGGCCTGCGGCCCAAGACCCGCATGAACGCCGCAAAGGAATTGGGAGAGACAAGCCTCATGTTCCTCGCACATCCGACTTTAAGCATGGAAGACATGGAAAATACATGTTCCGTTGTCGAGAAGGTCATGCAGACCGCGTCACGCTGACCGGCGAAACGGCGCCAATTAAAAATGCATAAAACATTAACTTATATAAAAAGCCTGGCAAATAAGCAGCGGTGGTTGGTCCTCACGCTGACACAAATTGTCAAAGCCGCGCTCGCCAATTATCTGGCGTTCATGCTGAGGTTTGACTTCTCTTTGCAGCCTGCGCACGCCAAAGAGTTCATCACGTATCTGCCGCTCATCCTGATAATCCGGCTCGGTTTTTATATTAAGTTCGGAATCTACAAAGACCTGTGGCGCTATTCGAGCATTCGTGACCTGCTGAAGATATTCATTGCCGCCACCCTCGGCTCCATCTCCTTTTTTCTGATAGTAAAGTTTTTGGCCGCCGACATTCCTTATCCGCGATCCATATTCATATTGGATTGGCTCCTTTTCATAATGATTTCCGGAGGAGGAAGACTTTGCATAAGGGCCTTCAGGGAATACATGCAGCCTGCGTCCGCCGGTAAAAGAACGCTGCTTATAGGCGCCGGAGACGCCGGAGAGATGATCGTTCGGGATATGAAAAACCATCCCAGACATGCCTACGAACCTGTGGGCTTCATTGACGATTCTCCCTATAAAAAAGGGCTCTCCATACACAGCCTGCCCATATTCGGCTCCAGGGAAGTAATCGGCGAGGTCATAAAGAAATGCAACATCGAGGAAATCCTCATAACCATGCCGTCGGCAGGCAGCGCAGCCGCAAAGGAAATTTACAAGATATGCCGGCCCTACAATATCCCGATAAAAACCCTGCCCGGCCTCTCGGAAATCCTTAACGGCTCAAATATCTCAGTTGCGCAGATTAAACCGCTTTCTCTCGAAAACCTGCTTTCCAGGGAACCTATTCGCTCGGACATCAGGGAAATAAGCGCCTTTATTGAGGGCAGGCGCGTCCTTGTGACCGGCGCCGGCGGCTCCATAGGCTCGGAGCTTTGCAGACAGATAATAAAAAACAGCCCCTCAATGCTCATTCTGCTTGACAGGTACGAGAACGGCCTGTTCGCGATTGACCATGAACTGAGGCCAAAACACAAAGATAAAATAACCACCCTCATAGGCGATGTCTGCGACGCCGACGCCATGGACAGGCTTTTTAGCGCGCACAAACCGGAAATCGTCTTTCATGCCGCGGCGCATAAGCACGTGCCGCTCATGGAGGCAAACCCGCTTGAGGCCATTAAAAATAATATCTTCGGCACGAAAAATGTCGCCCAGACCGCGATACGGCACGCCGCAGCGAGCTTCGTCATGATATCCAGCGACAAGGCCGTCAACCCCGCTAACGTCATGGGGGCGACAAAGCGCGTTGCTGAGTTTCTGACCATGAACTTGAATTCTCAGTCCCCGACAAAATTCACCACCGTCAGGTTCGGAAATGTCCTGGGCAGCAACGGCAGCGTCGTCCATATATTCAAGGAGCAGTTAAGCAGGGGCGGCCCGCTGACCATAACGCATCCGGAGATAAAGAGGTTTTTCATGCTCATCCCCGAAGCTGTGCAGCTTGTGCTGATTGCCTCCGCCGGCTCCGGCGGAGAGATCTTCGTCCTTGACATGGGCGAACAGATTAAGATAGTCGACCTTGCGGAAAACCTCATACGTCTTTCCGGATTCATCCCGCATGAGGAGATAAAAATAGAATTCACCGAACTCCGGCCCGGTGAAAAACTTTTCGAAGAACTGTTCGACGAGACGGAAAAGACTATGCCCTCATTTCATAAAAAGCTGCAAGTCGCCGTTCCTTGCAGTGTCCCAACAAAAGACGAACTCAGCCGCCACCTTTCGGCGCTCTCGCTCATTATACAAAACAATGCCATAGATGAAATCATACCGGAAATTAGAAAAATAGTTCCAAACTTTAAAAAAATATAAATGATCAGATTCATCCGGAAGACATTAGATATTCATAACTTGCACTAACTTGCCTGATGCATTATAATTATAAGTTGCAAGAATTTTTTATCCGGCTAAGCCAGGCTTGAATTCTTAAATCGAGCTGACGCAGCATAGACTATGAATAACAACAAACAGGACCGCAGCAAACACTGCATTCCCGCAACCTGATTATGTTGTAAAAACTTCGAAACCGGAATGGACACACACCCCATGAAAAACGTGCGATTTTTATTTGTCATTCCCATTTTTCTGCTTCTGTTTTTTGCTTCGTCAAATACCGTGCTTTCCGGCGAATATGTCGTCGGCGAAGGCGACAGGTTCCGCATCACGGTATACGACCACCTCGACCTGACAAGCGAGGTCAGGGTAGGCGGCGACGGGATGATCTCCATGCCGCTTATCGGCGAAGTCAATGTAGGCGGCCTTACGGTCACTGAAGTCGAAAAAAAGATCGCTGCCCTCCTTGCCGACGGGTACATAATAAAACCGCACGTCACCGTATATATGCTTGATTACAAGAACAAAAAAGTAACCGTGCTTGGAGAGTTCGTAAAACCCGGCCTTATAGAACTTCTAAGATACTCCAGCCTCCTTGAAGTCATATCCAATGCCGGCGGTCTTACGGAAAAGGCCGGCGACATGCTTTATATCAAGAGAAAAGTTGTCACGGCTGAGGCAAAGCCAACCATCAAGGAAAAGGAAGAAGACACATCCACCATTACGGTCGAACTTAAAAAACTCCTTGAAGAAGGCAATCCTGAGGCAAACCTGACCGTATACGACGGCGACAGCATATACGTCCCAAGGGCCGCATTTATATACGTTAACGGCGAGGTAAGGACTCCTGGGGCATATAAGATCACCAAGGGGCTTACCGTATTGAAGGCGATAACCCTTGCCGGCGGTTTCACTCAAAAAGCGGCGGAAAGCAGCGCTAAAATCATCAGAAAGGTCGGCGCAAGCGAGATCACCAAGAGCGCCAGCCTTGACGAGCTCGTGCAGCCGGATGACATCATATTAGTGCCTGAAAGCATCTTTTAATCCCGCATTTTACGGAGGTCATATCTTAAATGCTGCCATCTGAAAAAGAAATCCATCTTCGGGATTACTGGAACATAACGCTAAAGCACGGCCGCCTTGCCGTCATCTTTTTTATAATCGTAGTAGGCGTTGCCTCGGTCTATAGCTTCACCGCAAAGCCCATATACCAGGGCAGCGCGCAGATACTGATAGACCTTGAAACCAATCCAACGGTCTCTTTTGCCGAAGGCGGCGCCGCAGTGCTGCAGCAAAAGAACATCGGCGACTATTTCAACACGCAGAAGGAAATACTTTTCAGCAGGACATTCGCCGACAGGGTGGTAAGAAGGCTCCAGCTTGACAAAAACGGCTACTTTCTCGAAAAGAAGGCGGCAAGCAGAAGCTCTCTGACGGCAGACATCCTGAAGTCTATCAAGGACATCGTGAAGGACAATTTTCCGGGCAAACAGGGCGATGCCGATCAGATAACAGACGCAGGTCTGTTAAAGGAGCTCGACCCTGAGCTTACCGACATCGTCCTTCGCGAGATGCAGGTGGCCCTTGGCGGCAAGGCCAGCATAATCAAAATTAATTATGTCTCGGATAATCCATACATAGCCGCGGGCATGGCCAACGGCATCGCCAACACATATATAGAGCACAACCTCGACCTCCGGGTAAAGCCTTTTAAGGACGCGGTTGAATGGCTGTCGGCGCGCATGGTTGATCTGAGGAGCAAGGTCGAGGAATCCGAGAAGGCCCTGCAGAAATACAAGGAAGGCACCGGCGTCGTCTCCTTCGAAACCAAGGAGAGCGTGATAGTGAAGTCTCTGCAGGAGAACGCGAGCCAGCTCGTGCAGGCCACGATCAAACGGCAGGAGGCCGAGACGCGGTACAGGCAGATAAGAAGCGTGGTGGACAACCCGGAACTTCTGGCCAGCTCGCCTGATATCATGAACAACCTCGTGATACAGAACCTGCGGATATCCGAACTCAACCTGAAAAACCAGATGTCCGATCTCTCGGAAAAATTCGGCCCCAGACACCCGCAGATGGTAAGGACGAGAACCGAACTTGAGACTATCCAGAAGAACCTTATCGCGGAAGCGAGAAAGATGCTCAACGCGGCCAAGACGAACTATGAAATAGCGCTTAGCAATGAGACGTCTATAAAAACTGCTTTAGACGAACAGAAACAACAGGTGCTCGACCTGAGCCGCAAGGCGATTGACTTCAACGTGGTGGCGGGAGAATCCGAGAGCAACAAGCAGTTCTACGAACTGCTCCTGAAAAAGCTCCAGGAGGCGTCCCTTTCAAGCGGCGTGAGCGTCTCCAACGTACAGGTCGTGGATCACGCAACGCTTCCGGTGGCGCCCATAAGACCGAAGAAGGCGCTTTATATTCTGACATCCGTGATAATTGGCGTCTTCGGCGGGTTATTTATCGTCTTTTTCACGGAATACATGGATGACACCATAAAAACGTCTGATGAAGTCCAGCAGGCGCTTAATCTCCCGTTCCTTGCGTTATTGCCGTCCACAAAGGAACCGGGGCCGATCTATGTAACGGCCGACACAAGGTCCATGATTAACGAGGCGTACAAGACGCTCCGGACAAACATCATGTTCTCCTCACCGGAACGTCCGCCCAAACTGCTGCTTATCACAAGCGCCACCCCTGAGGAGGGCAAGACCACTGTGTCATCAAACCTTGCGGTGGCAATGGCGATGATGGGGGAGAAGGTGCTCCTTATAGACGCCGACATGAGAAGGCACAACATGCACAAGGTATTCTCTCTCGACAATACCCTTGGGCTTACCAACGCGATGCTTGATCCGGTAAATGTCTCAAACTGCATCAAACAGATACCGGGCGTCCCCAATCTCAGCGTAATCACCGGCGGCACGCTGTCGCCGAACCCTCTTGAGATGCTGAGTTCCCAGCGCACGAAGAATATGCTCGCCGAGCTCGGCAAAAACTATGACCGCGTTATCATGGATTCCCCTCCGTTATTAGCCGTAGCCGACGCGGTGATACTCTCGCGCCTTGCGGACGCCGTGATCCTCGTGACATGGGGAGGCAAAACGAGCGTCGGCCTGATTAGAAGGGCCTTGCTGACCATTTCAAACGTAAAGGACTTAAGGATACTCGGGGTGGCTCTCAATAAAATAGACGTTACCAGGAGGGGCTATTACCAGTATTATCCGTATTATGACTACTACACAAAGGACGGGGAAGACGCGAAGAAGAGGAAAAAGAAGGCATGACAGAAGGCATGATTGACATACACTGCCACATACTCCCCGGCATTGACGACGGCCCGTCCACGATGGAAGAGTCCGTCGGGATGTGCCGCATCGCGGCCGCCGACGGCATCAAGACAATAGTCGCCACGCCTCACTTTAACCACTCTCTGCGCCTTGTTCATGCCACCGGCATATGCCGCCTCGTCCGCGAACTGAACCGTCATTTAACCGACGCGGCCATCCCCCTGACGGTATTGCCGGGCGCCGAGGCGCCGGTTGTCCCTGAGCTGCCGGAATACCTGGCAAAGGGAGAGGTGCTGACGATAAACGAGTCCAAAAGGTATCTACTCGTCGAATTTCACCCTCAGACCATGCCGCTGAACTGGGATAAGTTTTTCCTTTCGCTTATGGAAAAAGCCGTCGTTCCCGTTATCGCGCACCCTGAAAGGAACGAATGGTTCAGCCGCAATATTGCCGCCCTTTACGACGCGGTGAAAAGCGGCGTGCTGGTGCAGATAACCGCCATGAGCATTACCGGACAGTTCGGCGAGGAGGTCAGGGCATTTTCCTCCCGTCTGCTCGAACATAACCTGGTTCACACAATCGCGACCGACGCTCATTCCGCGTCGCACAGGCCGCCCATCCTGTCCGCCGCCGTCAAAGCCGCATCGGAGATCATCGGCCGGGAGCGCGCCAGGGAGCTTGTCGGCAAAATACCACACGCCATCACCGAAGGAGCGCCGCTATCCATTCCTGAGCCGGTTAAAGCGCAGATGGAAACAGCCGCGGAAAAGAAATGGGCGCGCCGGCTCTTCCACTAAAAGAGAATTTTCCCTGCCCGGGCGCGCGCCTTGAGCTCATAATAGAAAGAGGGCTGCAGGCCCTTTTAATCCTGACGCCGCTTGCCTTCGGGACGGTTCATAGATGGTCGCAATCGCTGATGGAAGCCGCCGCCTTTACCCTCCTTGGCGCAATGCTTCTAAAAAGGTCCCTGTGCGGCGGTTCATTAAGACTGCCCAAAAAACTCCTGTTCATCCCTCTTGCGCTTTTTGCGCTACTTGCGGTCATTCAGATACTGCCGCTGCCTGAAAGCCTCCTCGCATACATATCCCCCGAAACGGCGCAATTTCACCGGACATTTGCCGGCGCAAACTTATCCGGCCCGATGACCATCAGCGTAAATCCCGGGGCCACGATTGAAGAACTCCTGAAGTTTCTCGCCTACGCGGCCGTTTTTTTTGTAACGATAGATTACTGCGAGACAACAGAGCACATAAACAGGCTTCTGCGCACCGTGGTCTGCATGGGCGCCGGGCTTGTCGTCCTTGCCGTGGCGCAGAAGATGACGTGGAACGGAAGGCTCTACTGGTTTTATCCGCTCGGCAAAAACGTGCCGCCAAACCATAATATTTGGGGCCCTTACATAAACCGCAACCACTTCGCGGGCTACATGGAGCTGGCCGTTCCCATCGCGCTCGGCTGCGCGATATACATGCTTTCCACGATCAACGCCCTTAGCGGAAGTTCATTCCGGAAGAATATCGCAAGGGTGCTCAGCTCAAGAAGGTTTTTTCAGGCGGGAATATTTTTCCTGGCGGCGCTGATTATGGAAGCCGCTCTTTTTATGACCCTGTCAAGGGGCGGGTTTATCGGCTCCGCGGTTTCCATTGCAATCTTTGGCGCGCTTGCCTATGCGAGAAGATCGCTCAGAAAGGCCCTGTGGATAATCGCGGCGCCTGCCGCCGTGATTATCATGATAATCTTCATCGGACTTTTAGCGGACACCGAGCGCCGTTTCATGACTGCGGCCCCGGATCAGTTCGCAAGGCTCGACATCTGGATAGACTCGCTGAATATCATAAAGGACTATCCTTTTTTCGGGATGGGGCTTGGCGCCTTTAAAAACGCCTTTATGAGCTATCAGACCAAGTGGTCCCTCATATACTTCGAACACGCCGAGAGCGACTACGTGGAGCTGGTCACGGAGACAGGCTTGGTGGGCCTGCTGATTGCGGCCTTGATGACGGCCGCGTTCTTTTATCCGGTCTTGTCCGCATGGAGACGGCAATCCGGCTGGTACGCCAAGTGCATCGGGGCAGGCGGTCTTTCGGCCCTGTCCGCCCTGTTCGTGCACGGCTTTACCGATTTTAACCTGCGCATCCCCGCCAACGCGCTTACCTTCACGGTAATCGCGGCGGCCACATATGCCGCCGTCCTGACCCTCGCTTCAGGCACGCGAGGGCAGGCGGCTGCGCGGCACAAAGTCCCGGCCGCGACGCCCGCTCCGGCCGGAATGCCCGCCAAGAAGCCCATTGGCCGGCGGCGCGCGGCGCTGACGGCGTTGACAGTGATATGCACCCTGGGGCTTGTCTACCTGCCTGTTAAGGGACTCCTTGCCGAACATTACCACGCAAAGGCTTACAACATACTCGACGACAAGACGACCGGACAAATGGACATAAAGGGCGTCTCAAAGGAGACTTTGCCGGATTATGCCGCCGCGATACGCAGCCTTGAAACCGCGATAGCGCTGTCGCCGTCAAGGGCAGACTATTATAAAGACCTCTCAAGCCTTCAAGCCATGCTCGCCGCCCAAGCGGACGCGATGGAATCCGCAGGCGCGCGGATTGACGGCGCCGGCCTGTCGCGGCCGGACTCTTATAAGAAGGCCATCGCTTACATGAAAGAGGCCATACGCATGGAGCCTTCTAACCCGGACTATCACTTTTCACTTGGCAAGCTCTACGCCGAAACCGGGTCATCCGCAGACCTTTCAGACGGGGAATTCAAGGCGGCCCTTGCCGCGTATCCCGTAAACGCCCCTCTGAGGTTTGCCGCGGCCATGCATTATCTTCTCGGCAACAGGCCCGAAGACGCCATAAAAGAAGCGCGGATATTGGCTGAAATAGACGACAGTTACGTTATAGGCGATCCCGAGAAAAGGGCCTTTGAGATGGAGACAAACGCGCTCGGATACCGCGCAAGGCTTTCCCAAAGCTTTCTCGCGATGGCCTTTGAAATCGTCTGGAGGGCTTCAAATAAGGATTTAACCGTTGTCAAGGCTATTATCCCCGCCCCTGACACGCACCCTCAGGCTGACGACGTCTTTCAGATTTTTCTGGAGGCAAAGGGTCTGGACGATAGATAAGGCAAACTGTGCTTTTTTCTCCTCCCCCTTGCCTGCCCTCGCGTATTTAAAGCGGGGGACGGGGGAGCAACTGTGTTGTCAAGAGGCATATATCGTAGTGCGAGGCTTCAGCCTCGCTGTTTTTGCCGCATCCTTGCTTGATTGCAACAAGCGAGACTAAAGGCCTGCCCTCGCATGTCTAAAGCGGGGGTCTCGCACTACGATTTCTTTCTCTCCTCCCCCCTCAGGGGGCTGCCCCCCCCTCACCCTACCCTCTCCCGCGAGGGGAGAGGGGAAAAAAAGATTTAAAAATTACGCAATATGGCACAGTCTAACATACAAGGGTTTTAAATGTTCACACACCTTGCCGCCTGCGGCGCTTTAACGGACGATAGTCTCCCTGATAAGCGCCCTGCGCTCCTTCAATGTCAGATAAGCAGGCTTTTCAGGCGGCTTTTTTTCTCTTACAACGGTCTTTTGGTTCGGATACAGGTCTACCGTGCCTACCACGGTGTTTAAAATATTCTTAATTGACAAGCCGCCTGCCAATGCCGCGACCCGTGTCTCCCCGGGAAGGGCCGTAACGACAAAATCAGCCGCGCCTCCTGAGACTGCCGCGGTATCGGTCTCAACATGTATCCGGCAACTCACGCCGGGACCGCTATTTGTGATAAAACGCGCCCTGCCCTTCAGCACCCTTGCAATAATCAGCGCCCTTTTCCTCTCCGGCACGTTTTTGTCGGATTCGTAGACATACTGGTTGACCCTGAGCGTCGTCTGCGCCGTAATATTCACAAACGAATTATCCTTGAAGAACAGCCTTGCCATGGCTGCGTCCCCGGCCGTTATGGTGTCGCCGATGAATATGTCCGAGCCTGTCAACGCCTCAAATGGTTTCAGCACGCCGGACCTTTCGACAATCAGAGAGCCGTGCGCGATGTCAATTCGCGCAATGCCGGAGGCCGCCGCTGCGTTTGCCGGCGGCAAAGCCGCCGCTGCCGCAATGACAAAAAGGCAGACAAGCGCCGTAAGCATTTTCTTCCGTTTTACAAAAGGGGCGCGGCCCCCTTCAACTGTATCAAGCGATTTCCCTGCCAAGGCAGCCTCCAAAAAAATTTGCCTGGAGGCAAAAGCCGCCAGGCAACTGTATTAAGAGTAATAAGCCGGCCCCTTGCCTGATGCCGGATTGTGAAAAATTTTGCAGATACCGTCTTGTCTGTCATCCCCGAGTGTCCCTATCGGGGATATGGTCTTGATTTTCAAATTAGATGCTTTGATGCCCCTACTGGATTCCCGATAAAAGTCCTCGGGAATGACAGACAATGTATTATGTATTATTGTGGTGGGCTCCGCCCACCACAAACAGGGATATTTTATATCGGCGAAGCCGTTTTCGTTGACGCCGTATTGCCGCCGGTAGTTATTACCGTGTAGGTGAAAACAGAGCTGTTATAGTTATTAGTAACGGAAGCGCTTGTAGTATCAGCCGGAGGCGAATACGACAGCGTAGCGTCATTATAAATCGAAGCCGCCTTGTCACTGTTTACGTTCGCCAATTGCGCCCCAAATTTTATATCCTCAAGGGAGGCCCCTGCGCTTTTTGCAGACAACGCTACGTCCCCAAGTTTAGCGCCGAGGCTGAGGGCCGCCGCTACAATACCCGCAACTTTTTCTTTATTATCCCGCACGGCGAGATACACAACATCGGCGGGCTTTACGCCGGCCTTTATTGCCTCTTCAACGAACTGCTCTATTTTTAAGCCGTGTTCCTTGGCCTTGGCCATTGCCTGCTCAAGCGACATGCCGGATTTCAAGTCTGCCTGAAGCCATCCCGACGGAAGCGTGCCTTGCGCATGCGCAAGCCCGACCCCCGCAACCATCATAAAAACAACCGCAAGCATTACTGCAAGCATCTTTTTTCCCGTCTTCATGGCTTATTCTCCTGAATATAGTGCGAGGCTTCAGCCTCACAGTCTTGCAGCGCCCTTGCCTGATTGCATCAAGCGAGACTAAAGTCTCGCACTACGAAATGCCGACCAATACGTGGTGATTATACTACATGGCCGCGTTAATCTGCAACATGTACTCATTCGCGTCATAATCGTTTACATTTATGTTGGAGTTCCTCGTCCTGTGCGTGTAGCCGACGGAAAAGTCCAGCCAATCGCGCATCATATACTTGACCGCGGCGCCGCCGGCAACGTTTACGTCCCTTCTAACGAGAGGGCTTATCGAGATAACGGCGTTCGAGAACTTATCAACTTCGTATGCGCCGTTCACGGACGCTGCAAACCTGTCATATATGCGCTGGAAAAATTCCACTCGCCCGCCGGTCGTCTGGAGGTAGCTGGTTCCATTAAGGCTGGCCTCGTTGATGGTCCGCTGTCCATTGAGCTTAACCGACGTCTTTGAAGAAAATTCGTGGCTTAAGTCCACTGAATATGTCCATGAGCCGTGATCCTTCAGAGATTTATCGTTGAAGTTCTTTTTAAGGTAGCCTGTCTTGACCGTGCCCTTTGAACGCTCCGAGATTTCCCAGGTAAGGCCTATCTGTCCGCCGTCCGTTCTGCTGGCAAGGTCGGGAGACCTTAATTCATACGCGGTCCTCTTATGGTCATACTCGCCGAAGACGGAGGTCTTGCTGAGAATGCGGTGGTAGACGTAGACATTATAATCCCAGTCATGCCTGTTCCTGAATCTGCTGGTCGTAAAATTCCATTTGTCATAGGCCGTGTCAAAGCGCACCTTCGACAGGTCCGTCAGCGAGTATTGCAGCGTGGCGCCGGCGCTGTTGGTCCAGAACTTTTCTATAAAGCCGGTCGACGACGCGCCGCGCGCCTCGTGGCTCTTCCTGTAATCGTCCGAGAGCTTGATCTTGAAAACGCTTGCAAGGTTCATCTCGCCGCTTACGCCGGCATTGTGGTCGGAGGTGTTCTCTCCCGTGTACTTGCCGTATCTTTCAAGAACGGCATTATAATTTGCCTCAAGGCTGTGCTTTCTGACGGGAAGCTCCAGCTTCAAGCCGGGCACGGCCGTTGTTATGTAATCATGATTGCGGTCGGTCGCGGTTGAATAGACGTTGTCGCTCTGCATTTCCCTTAAAAGGATGTATGGATGGAACCGCAAGTTGCCGGCATGAAGGTTAGGTTCGGCGTCTGCCGTCGGCGTGAAACAAAAAAGGCTGACCATTATTAATAAAGAGAAAATGGATAATGCAAATTTACAAAAATCAAGATGCGGATGCCTTTTCACGGAAGTCCTCCCTCTATTCACTTTTTTAGCGGATATTATTCAGTTATTTATAGCTTAGCGCATACTATTGCATATGCTATCACCTGTCAAGTATTTTTTTAATTACTTTGACTATCTGAATTTGTTCGTCATTTCTCTTATTGCAGGCGGCGTCTGATTACTCCTGCCACAGGTTCCTGTCCACAAACTGCGCGAGTATCTCCTGCATCCTTGCCGGAGGAGGCGTAACGAAGTAGAAACAGATGACCGCATGCGCGAATTCGTGCGCTAAAACGCCCTCTGTGACGTTCCCGGCTGAAACGAATATGGCCTTCTGCCTGGACGAGTAGAACGCAACCGGGGCCTCGCTGTAAAGGCCCATGCCCCGGTAGACCTCTTCCAACTCCTTTTGCGTCGGGTATACATAGACCGCCACGCGCAAATCGGCAGGGTGCATGTCGAGTATCGTCTCCACTCGGTCTACGACCGCGTCAACTCTTTCCTTTGTCTTGGCCGCCGCATTTTCAAGCGACCTGCCGAAAATGCCGAGGCTTCCGATATTTCGCGAAAAACCGTAAAAATCCTTGTCTGAGCGGTAGTAGACGGTGGCGTATTTCGTTTCATACTGCCGGAAACCATCCGCGGCGCGCGAATAAGGCGGGAATACGGCAATGACTGCCAAGGCCGCGGCAAACGCAATGACCCGGTTGAAGGGGCTGAGCCCCCTCAGGGGGCCGAGCCCCTTGCCGGCAGCCGTTATGCGCGGCGGGCGGGCAGGGCAAATTTTCTCTGCCGGATCCTCTTTCAAACATGGATATGACATCTCAATGTAGGGGCAGGTTCCAAGCCTGCCCTAAGGGTTATGCCGGCCTTTTGCATGGAGGTTTGCTCAAGTTGAATGGTTTGACGGAAGGGCAGGTTTGGAACCTGCCCCTGCAGGGGGTGACCCCCTTCAAGGGGTAATCTTCCAGATGTCCGGCTACTTGCTTCTGAACGTCTTATAAAACGCCGCGGTCTTTTCAAGCGCGTCGAGTTTCTTAAGGGCTTCGGCCAGACCTGCCTCAAGCTCCGGCCCGTTATCATGGCCGCTTCGAACCGATGAGTGTATATGCCGGACACTGCCGTCAAGGTCGTCAAGGCCCTGCTGAATGCCTGCAACTGACCTTTCCATCGCGGCGGTGAAATCGTTGAGGCGCCCGGAGAGGTCTTTAAGCTCGTCTGACTTTCTCAGGGTGAACCTGTATGTGAGGTCCCCGAAGGAAATGTGCTCAAGGCTCTTTTCAAAGCGGTGCAGCGGCCCGGCAAGCCTGTGCGATACGAGGATCATCATCACCGCGCCCGCCGCGGCCGTTATGCCGACGAGAACGATGTTTGAAAGGAGCAGGGCGGGAAGGAAGTAGTCTCCGGTACCGGACAGCACCAATTCGGAGCCGGAATAACCCACCGTAACGGTGCTTTTAGAGAGGTAAAGAAAAAGCCCCAGCGCAAGGACGGCCTCCACGGCGATGAGGATAAGGAATTTTATCGCGAAGTTCGCCTGAAAGCCCCGTTTTATGTAGACGGTCTTTCTCTTGTAGGGTTTCTTCTTGTCCTCGCGTGTTTTAAGCGGGGATTCGCTATTTTTCATCGTCAATCCTGTTAAGCGCTCCGAGGTCTATCTTTATCCGGGCCGCTCTTCTCATGCCCCGCAGCCACTCCTGCAGCGCCTCGTCCTTTTTCCGCTCGAATACGGCCTTTTTTATCCTGCCGGCAACCTTTTCATACGGCGGCCGGGCGGTCTTTTCCTTCTTTATCACCTGCACCACCGAGTAGCCGTCTTCATCCTTGAAATACCTTATCTCTCCGGGGGACAGGTCAAAGACGATGTTGACAATCCCTTGAAGGGGCTCGGCCCCCTCAGGGGGCTGAGCCCCTTCAAGGGGTCCGGCGGACGGCATATCTTCAAAAAGCACCGGGCCTATGACCTCATACCTGCCGTTACCCGTTCCCGCTGCCATGAACCTTGCGGCCTCGCCCGCCCTTTCAAGGCTGGGCGCCTTTGCCAGCTTGAAGGTAAGCCTGTAGTTCATGCGGCCGTAATAAGCCATTGCCTCCGCGTCGGAAACAGCGAGTCTGCCCGACCATTCTTTTGTTTTTGCGTCTATCAGCTGGCGTATGAGGGTCTGCTCCCAGAAGACCTTTATGGTCTCTATGAAGTTCTCATCCTGGGTCATGCCCCTTTCCACCGCCTCCTGTATCATGAGCCTTCTGTCAATAATCCTGCCGAGCTGATCTTCAAGGGCCTTGGGGTTGCCCCTGAACGTGGGGTCTCGCCGGGAAATCAGCGCTATCTCCTTTTTAAAGTCCTTCATCAGAATAGGCCTGTCGTTGACCGAACCAACGGACTTTTCCTTCGAGGAAGGCCCGCACGAAGACAGGCTAATCGTAAAAAAGAGAAGCGCAGTGGCTATAAAGGGGTTTTTAAGCATGACTGTTCAGGTGCGGCTGTAAAAAGGGTTTTTTAAGCATGACTGTCAAGGTGCGGCTGTAAAAAGGGTTTTTTAAGCATGACTGTTCAGGTAAGAAAAGTATAACGCAGTATTTTCAAGGCGCAAGCCCGGCTTTGCCGGCAGGGCGGATATAGGGCTGGGACGGAAATGTTTTCATGATGACCAACGGGGGGCTGAAAAACTATTCGCAGTACTCGGATGACGAAGTGTCAGACTCCCACACCTTTACTCTCGACACCTTGAGCCTTCCGTCATTAACGGCCCTGGAGAGCCTTTTGAAGAGGAACTCCGCGATATTCTCGGCGGTGGCGTTCTTTTTATCGAACGGCGGGCATTCGTTCAGGTATTTATGGTCAAGGCCGTCTACAAGCTTTCTTGTGCAGGCCTTGAGCTCTTTAAAGTCCACTACCATGCCTATCTTATCGAGCCTTTTCGCGCGCACGCTTACCTGCACGCGCCAGTTGTGCCCATGCAGCTTCTCGCACGCGCCGTCGTAACCCCTTATGTTGTGCGCCGAGGAAAATTGAGTTTCAATGGTCACTTCATGCATAGGCAGAGTTTACCACAACTGAAAGACTGGCCGCCTGCGGCGCTAAATTTAAATGAAATTTTTTCCGTCATCCCCGAATACTTCTATCGGGGATCTATTCTTTAGATGCTTTGATGCCCCTACCGGATTTTCGATAAAAGTCCTCCCCCGCTTAAAACGCGCGAGGGGGGGCGGGAATGACAATATTTCAGGCTTCAGCCGTGCGCAGCGCCTTTTTTTTCAAAAAAGTTTCTCTCAAGTCTTCAGGCGCATTCGGTATAGCCGCAGCCTCTGCACACCACGCACCCGTCGGAATGCTCCACCGAGCCGCCGCAGTCAGGGCACGCGCCCCTTGTGAAGACCTCCGGGGCAAAGGCGAACTCAAGGGCGCCTGCACTGCCGCTTGCGCCGAAGATCGCGCCGCCTTTGCAGTCTGTCTTTACCGCGCCTTCCTTCATGGCGGCAACGTCGGCAAGCCCGGCGCTCCGCTTATAAAGAAGATACCACTCCATTGCCTTTGCCATCGCGTCGGAGCATGACGTGACCTTGCCGCTGCCGAAGCCCACGGGCAGGTGGCAGCTTATGCCGCGCGTCTGCTTGATGACCTCCTGGGCGTCTATGCCGCTCCTTAATGCAAGAGAGGCCATCCTTCCCAATGCCTCGCACTGGGAGGCCACGCATCCGCCGGCCTTGCCTATCTGCGTGAATATCTCAAACGGTCTGCCCTCTTCGTCTTCGTTGATGGTAACGTAGAGGCTTCCGCAGCCGGTCTTTATCTTTCTCGTGGCGCCGAAGGCGACCTCTCCCCTGCCCTTGGGTTTGACGGGAGCGGCAGAGTGCCTGTCCTCCGGCGGCGCGCCCTCGGCCGCGGTCTTCGGCTTCTCGGGCTTCTCGCTCCCTTTTGTAAGCACCTGGACGTCCCTTGAGCCGTCGCGGTAAACCGTCACGCCCTTGCAGCCGAGCCTGTAGGCGGACAGATAGACCTCGGCCACGTCCTCAATAGTCGCGTCATTGGGGAAGTTGACCGTCTTGCTCACGGCGTTGTCGGTATACTTCTGAAACGCGGCCTGCATCCTTATGTGCCACTCCGGCGATATATCGTGGGATGTGACAAAGACCTTTTTTACGTCGTCCGGTATGCCCTTGATGTCGTGCAGAGTCCCGGCGGCGGCGACCTTTTTCATTATCTCGCGGCTGTCAAAGCCCCGCTCGCCCGCTATCTCTTCAAACAGGGGGTTTACCTCCAAAAGCTCCGTGCCCTCCATGACGTTCCTCGTGAACGCAAGGGCGAAAAGCGGCTCGATGCCTGAAGAGCATCCGGCGATTATGGAAATCGTTCCGGTGGGGGCTATGGTCGTGACCGTGGCGTTCCTGACCGGCAGGCCGGCCTTTTCGTAGACGGAACCTTTATAGTTCAGGAAGGCCCCCCTCTCCTTTGCGAGCGAGGCAGACGCCTTTCTGCCGTTTTCCTGTATAAAGCGCATGATCCTGCCGGCCGTCTCAAGGGCATCTTCAGAGTCATACGGCACGCCGAGCCTTATGAGCATGTCGGCAAAGCCCATGACGCCGAGGCCGATCTTCCTGTTGCCCTTTGTCATCTCCGATATCTGCTTGATGGGGTAGTGGTTCATGTCAATGACGTTGTCCAGGAAATGCACGGCCCTGCTTACCGTGGCCTCAAGCCTCTGCCAGTCTATCTCATAGCTCCGCCCGTTGCCGTTGGTCCTCGGCCTCAGCATCTTGGCGAGGTTTATCGAGCCGAGGTTGCAGGATTCATATGGCAGCAGGGGCTGCTCGCCGCACGGGTTGGTGGATTCTATCCGCCCGACGTGCGGCGTCGGGTTGTCGGCGTTCATCCTGTCGATGAATATCACGCCGGGATCGCCGTTTTTCCAGGCCATGCTGACGATCTTGTCAAAGACGTCCCTTGCGCGCTTTGAGCCGACCTTCTCGTTGTTACGCGGGTTTATTATCGCGTATTCTCCGTCATTTTCAACGGCCTTCATGAACTCCTCGGTGAGGCTCACGGAGATGTTGAAGTTATTAAGCTTGGCGCTGTCTTCCTTGCAGGTGATGAAGTGGTCGATGTCCGGATGGTCAACGCGCAGCATGCCCATGTTCGCGCCCCTTCTTGTGCCGCCCTGCTTGATGGCCTCCGTGGCGCTGTCAAAGACGGTCATAAAGGATATCGGGCCGGAGGAGATGCCGGACGTCGAGCCGACCGTGTCGCCGGACGGCCTCAAACGCGAGAACGAAAAGCCAGTGCCGCCGCCGGATTTGTGGATAAGGGCCGTGTGTTTGACCGCCTCGAAGATGCTCTCCATTGAGTCCTCTACCGGCAGGACAAAACAGGCGGATAGCTGCTGAAGCTCCCTGCCCGCGTTCATAAGCGTGGGGGAATTCGGCATGAATTCAAGAGAGACCATCATTTTATAGAACTCAACGGCCGCCTGGCGGGTGTCCGCCTTCGGGTCGTAGTGCGTATCCGATTCGGCGATGTTCGTGGCCACACGCCAGAACATGTCCTCAATGGTCTCGACGGGCTTGCCGTTAAGGTCTTTTTTCAGGTAGCGCTTCTCCAGAACCCGCACGCCGTTCTCGTTAATCACCGCGCGCATAGCCGGCATGTTCGGCGCCGTCTCCTGCTTTGTTTTTTTCACCTGTCCATTTTTTTCTTGGGTTTTTTCTTGGGCTGTTTCAGGGGCTTCCTTTAAAAAACGGCTGTAAATATCCTGCTCCATAATTGAATACCTCCCTCATTTTAAATAATCAATTCGTTTCCATATGCCAAGATTTTATCGCAAAGGCCAACGTACGGCCCGGATCATGCGCAATCGGCGAGTTTTATAATTGACCGGAGACAAAGTTGTTTGCGAAAAAGATGGGCGAATCAAGCAACTTGCTGATTTATATAGAAAACAACCTATATTGTATGATGAAGGATTATAGCCACAACATATGGTATCTGTCAAGTAGAAAAAGGACAATGTGCGTTATCCGCACATTGTCCTTTTTCTATGCTGTAATCAGCGTTTTTCCATGCCTGCGGGCTGGCATGTGGCCTGAGAGACGATAAGGCTCGTCTTTGCGACTACCTTGTGCCATACGCCTTTTGGCGCAAGGAACACCACCCCGGGCTTTAAAGCGATTGACTCTTCCTTGCCGTCGTCAACGAAGCAGGCGCCTTCGCCTTCCTGGACAAAAAATATCTGGTCGCCGTTTGGATGCCTGTGGTAATCGAGCACCTGTCCTGGTTTGAAGTAATAGGTGTCCTGCGCGATCGCGTCGGTCTTCAGGTATGTCACTTTATTCACGTTGCCTTCGGTAAACTCTTTCTTCGCTAAAACATCCGCCTGCTGCATTGTAATGCCTCCCTGTTGCTGTTTTTTTTACGAATATCGCCGCGTCTTTTATAAAAAAGCGTCCTACGCTGAAGCAGGACGCCGCCATTTGCGCAATCAAAGTTCTTTGGCCGCCTGCGGCAAGGCAGACTATTTCCGCTTATACGTTCCCATTGTTTTCGTCTCTCCGAGGATGTGCCCTTTCATCGCCTTTTCCACGTCCGCTTTGGATGCGCCGGCTGCAAGGCCAAGGGTCGGAACGTCAAGCGCGCGCAGGATGAAATAATACCTGTGCGTGCCGTGGCCCCTTGGCGGGCAGGGGCCGCCGTATCCTGAACGTCCGAAGTCCGTCATTCCGGTCTTTATGCCGGTCTTCAGCCGCGCCCCCTGTTCCAGCTTTACGGTATCAGCAGGGATATCATAGAGCACCCAATGGGTGAATGTCCCCATGGGCGCGTCCGGGTCTTCGACGATAAGCGAAAGGCTCTTCGTGCCTTTTGGAACGTCCCCCCAGTCAAGCTCCGGCGTTAAATCTCGTCCCTCGCAGGTGAATTTTTCAGGTATCACGCCGCCTTCGCTGAATGCCGGGCTGGTAATGGAAAAGGCCATGGCATCTCCCCCTTTAGCGCAATCGGCCGATAAAAACGCGCCCACCATAAAAATACCGGCTATAAAGACCTTGTTCATGAGTCAGATATGCCTCTTTTTCTTGAAGTATAGCCGGATTTTTTGAAAACGCAACACCTGCGAAGGGCGGAGTCTGCATAAGGTTGCATTCTGACTTTAGGCGTGCGCGATAACGTCAAGCATTTTGTGTCAAAAGACATTGAAGTTCTTTGGCTTACCTTTCTTTCAAGAAAGGTAAGGATAAAAGACCTTGAAAAAACCAGCAAAATCAGATAGCTTTTAAAAGGTATAAAAGTTTATCCAACGGAGAATGAGAATTATTTGAAGGCGCTGTTTATCATAAACCCGGTTGCAGGGGGCGCGAGCAGCGTTAAGCGGATACGCGAGGCCGTAGTTGAGGCCTTTAAATCCGAGGACGGCATCTTTGAGATAAAGGTAGCCGGGGCAAAGGGCGATACCTTTAAACTCTCCTCCGGCGCGGTCAAACGCGGCTACGAAGCCGTCATCGCGTGCGGAGGGGACGGCACGGTGCATGAAGCGGCCGCGCCCCTTGTCAACACCGATACCATGCTCGGCGTCATCCCCTGCGGCTCAGGGAACGGTTTTGCTAAGTCCCTGGGCATCCCCTTTGACATAGCCGCCGGCATGGAGCTTATAAAAAAATGGAAGCCGCGCCCCATAGACGCCGGCGTAATAGGCGACAGATACTTCTTCTCCACGGCCGGCATGGGCTTTGACGCGCACCTTTCCAAAAAATACAACGACGGCTTTTTAAGCAAACGCCTGCGCGGCCTTCTGCCCTATTTTCCGCTGGCGGTGTGGGAATTTTACAGATTCAAGCCCCGGCCTCTGCGCATGAAGATGGACAATAACCTCCTCAGCGAGACCCCGTTCATACTGACCTTCGCCAACATCGAACGCTACGGCGGCCAGGCCGTCATCGCCCCCGGGGCCGTCCCGGACGACGGCTTTCTCGACGTATGCACCGTGCCTGAGATAGGCCTTCTGGACGCCCTGGACCTCGTAAAAAAACTTTTCAACGGCCGCATAACCGCTTTTAAGGGCTACCGGTGCATGCGCTCAAGCAATATTGACATAGCGGGGGAGGGCATAAGCGCTGTCCATGCCGACGGAGAGCCTTTCCAGTGGCAGGGCAACATCTCCGTAAAGGTGCTGCCGAAGGGCCTGCGCGTGCTGACAGGATAGACGCGTGTTGAGCAATTGAATATTCCTTTTTCCTGATATATGATTGGATTGACTATCTTATGGACAAAGCGGCGATTAAAACATTTACGGGCGCAGACGTCCCTCAAGGGCTTTTGAAAGTGGGCAAACCCATAGGGGGCAAACCCTTTCAGAAGCTCCCCCCAAGGGAAAAGCTCCTTATCGCCTACCGGCACCTTGAAAACCTGCGCCAGCTCGGCGGCGGGTACGTGGCCTCGGACTATAACGGCGAAAAGGGCGGAGACAAGTACGACGTCCTGTGGCTGCGCGACATCATGTACGCCACCTATGCCAACGAGTACGTCGGCGCCCACGACAGGATGATCGAAAGCTACCGCCTCATCATCCGCATCTTCCAGAAGTACCGCCACAAGATAACCGGCGGCGCGCGCAAGCGCCACTACCTCGGAAGCTGCGCCAGCGAGGTCATCCACGCAAGGGTCCACCCCGTAACCCTTGAAGAGATAACCGACGAATGGGGCCACCACCAGCTTGACATCTTCGGCCTGTTTCTTTACAAGACCGGCGACCTCATAAAAAAAGGGCACAACGTCCTGGCCTCGGGAGAGGCTGAAGACCAGATACTGCTTCGCGACATCGTCCTCTACCTCACGACCGTCCGGTGGCACTCAGACCCGGACTTCGGCGTGTGGGAAGAAGGGCCGGAGGCGCATTCATCCTCCATCGGCGCCGTGCTCGCGGGCTTCACCATGTGGCACGACGACGGCCATTACCACCATAAATACAAAAACCAGGTCCAGCTCTGCCAGCACCTCCCCGTGCCGCAGGAGTTCTTAGAGATAGGCCGCGCCGCGCTTGACAGGCTCCTTCCGGCTGAATCCGAATCCAGGCCGTATGACCTTGCTCAGCTAAGCCTCATCTGGCCTTATTCAATCATCAGCGAGCATCAGTCAAAGGAGATTCTCGGCAATGTTGAAAAATACCTCGTCCGCAAAAACGGCGTCATACGCTACCCCGGCGACCTTTACTTCAACTCCAACCCGTCCGGCCCGCCCGGCAGCGAAGCCGAGTGGCCGCTGGGGTTTGCGTGGCTCTCCATAGTCTATTCAAAGATGGCCTTAAAGGCATTAAAGACCGGCACCATCTTCGGCCCGCCAACGGAGCTTATCGAAAAGGCCCACTGGTATCTTGAGCAGCTCGAATCGGTAATGACAACGGACGGCCGGGTGCCGGAGCTATATACCGGCGGGGCCACCAACTGGAGCGTGCCGCTTGCCTGGGCGCAGAGCTTTTACATCGTGGCCCGCCAGAGCCTTGCGCGGGTGCATGAGGTCATGGATAAAGACTAAATGAACCCCGTAGCCTTTCGCGCCACCCTTTTAAACATCCTTGGCAATTCCGGCCTCTTCGCGCTGAAATTAACCGCCGGAATACTCTC
Source organism: Deltaproteobacteria bacterium (assembly GCA_016234935.1). Lineage (GTDB taxonomy): Bacteria > Desulfobacterota > GWC2-55-46 > GWC2-55-46 > GWC2-55-46 > JACRNL01. The sequence goes on from JACRNL010000005.1 coordinate 110,776, forward strand.
AGGGTCCATCGCCCTCATTTCCGAGGCGCTTAATTCCCTCAGCGACATAGCCGCGTCCATCGCCACCTTCATATGCGTTAAGATTTCCGACAAGCGCGCTGACGAAGGCCACCCCTTCGGCCACTCGCGCGCCGAGCCTATCGCCGGACTTATCATCGCCGTTCTGGCGGGCATACTCGGCTTTGAGGTCATAAGGGCCTCGGTCGAACGGCTCCTCAGCGACAGGGCGCCGGAGATAGGCCTTTTCGCCATCGCCGTGCCGCTCATCACCATGGCCGCCAAGGGCCTTATGGGCCTTCACTTCAAAAAGGCCGGCAAGCTAATCAACAGCCCGGCCCTGCGCGCCACGGCAACGGACTCCTTTATGGACGTATTCATCGCCGTCGCCGCGCTCACCGGCATACTTGGCGCAAGGGCGGGATACCCCTTCCTCGACCCGGCGGCGGGCCTTGTAATCAGCGTCTGGATAATATACACCGGCTACAGCATAGGCGTTGAGAACATAGACTACCTGATGGGCAAGTCCCCTGAGCCGGAATTGCTCATGGAGATAAAAAAGGCGGCCATGCAATGCGCAGGAGTCATCTCCATAAACACCGTGCGCGCGCACTATGTCGGCAGCTTCATACATGTGGAGATACACGTGGAGGTGGACAAAGCCCTCTCAACATACGATTCCCACGAAATAGGCAAGCAGGTCGAAAGAAACGTCGAGGCCATCAAATCAATAGAAAAAAGCTTCGTGCATATCGACCCGGTGTGAATCAGAAACTTGGGGGAACTTTCTGTAGAAAGTTCGCCCAAGCCCGCTCAAAAATTTCTCTCATGTCTTTGTCACAGGGTATATCTGTCCACAAGCCTTTGCCCAAGCTCTATTAACGCCGGGTCGGCGAGCCTTTGTTTGAATGCCGTGTCGGCTATGAGGATGGTCTGCAGGTGTTTGATGCGCGTTGCGGCCGCAAGGAGCTTAAGGCACGCGTCCGTCAACTGCTCCGCGTTGTCTATGATAAGGAGCGTCTGTCCGCCGTGTATGTGATTTTGCGAGGCCTTCAGCTCAAGGCTGAGCAGTTCCTCCTTGACCGTGGAAAACCGTCTCGGCGTTCCAAGCTCCGCGTTTATTGCCTTTATGAAGTTAAGCTCTTTTTGCGCCGGACCGAGAACCGCCGCCGCGAGTATGCGCTTATCCGTAAGCGCCTTTAAAAGCTCAAGCATGACGGCCGTCCTGCCGGGGCCTTTTTCGCCCTCAAGGAGCGCCCCTGGTTTTTTCTCCACAACGCATCTTGCGAGAAAGGTAACGGCCTCTTTCTGCTTTTTGTTCATGGCGGGATATTTTGAACTCTTGCCGGTCTTTTCAATCTCTATGCGCTTCAATTCGGCAAGGGCCTTCAGCATCCACGGGTTTTTGGCAAGGGCGAAGTAAAAGGCCTTTTCCGCCTCTTCAAGGTTGCCGCTGTCAAGGGAGAGCATGCCGAGGAAGTACCACGCGTCTTCAAGCTCGTTGTTCAGGTCTATGGCGTCCTTTACGAGCCTCTCTGCGCGCTTGACCTCTTTTTCGCTGCCGCCGCTCCTTTTAAACACGGTCCATCCCAAACAGGCCCAGTATTCTCCCTCGAACGGGTTAAGCTCGGTTATTTCAGATAAGATATTCTCGGCAGTCTCAAAGTTTCCTTCATCCATGGCCCTTCTGGCCTTCATGAAAAGTATTTCCGCGTTTATCTTCACTTGGGCGGCCACCTCCGGCGCGGCGGCAGGCTGGCCGTATGCCTTTCTGTCGGAGACGGCGTTGTCAAATGCCGTTTCTATCTCATCCTTTACGTCCGCCCTTTTTACAAGCCCGGTGATGATGAACGTCAGCGCCAGGGCCGATGCCCTGTGGCTCAGAAGGTCGGTAGCCTTCAGGACTGCGGCGAGCGGCTTTTTGCCGTCAAAGGATTCAAGGAACCTTTTTACCTGTATAGTAAGGCCGAAGTCCTCCAGCCTGTAGGGTTTGACGTCCTTTGAGACCTTCAGGGGTTTGTCAAGGAAGTCCTTCAGGTCTTTTTGAAGCCTTGCGGCAGGATAAAAACCATGGTCTACGCCGTCAAGGATAAGCTGCGCGGGATGCATGGGAAAGTGCGTTATGCCGTAAGGGAGCGTATCTGCCTTTGAATAATGCCACTGGCCGTCGTTCCATCCGAAGGCCTTCCATATCCTGCGTTTGAGCTGCAGGACTAAGAAGTTTTCAAGCTCCGCCTCCGTGATGAGGCCCATTGAGATGAGCACCTCGCCGTGCTTTTTCTTTTGGGCGAGCACCGTCTCAAGGGAACTCTCGTAGTCCTTCTCCGTTATTACGCCCTCCTGCATGAGCAGACGCCCCAGGACATCGCCAAGGACGTTTGAGGAAGACGACACCGGCGCGCCGCTTGAAAAAAAGAAGCGTCTTTTTACCTTTTCGCGCGATATCTCAAGCACGCCCGCCGCGTCGCCCTCCCTGTAAATGAGGTCAAGGAGTTTGGGCATCCCCGTCTGATTCAGATTTCCCTGAGTTTCTTTCAATGTCTACTCCGCATCAGCCTCGGCCTGCTCAAGCGTCCTGATGTAAATGTCCCTTACCTTATCGGAAAAATTTTTATAATCTTCAAGAAGCCTTCCGGCGGCGTCTTCGCCGGCGTATCCGGCCCTCTTCGCAAGGGACGATATCCCGGCCGGATCCGTGTACAGATAGCCTTCCGGCCTATCATGCACTATCCTGAGCCTTGTTTCCAGAAGTCTGTAAAAAACGTACGCGTCCTTCAAGACCGCGTAGTCTCCGGGGCTTATTATCCCCTCCCCGCGCAGCCTTGCGAGGGCCTTTGACGTATATTGCGTGCGCAGGCCCGCGCGGCGCCCGTGCAAAAGCTGAAGGGCCTGCGTAAGGAACTCGATATCAACGGCGGCGCCCCTGCCTGTTTTTACATTATATCTGGTCCTGTCCTCTTTGGCAATTTCAGTCTCCATCCTTGAACGGATGCGGAGCATCTCCCTGACATCGTCTTTTCTCAGAGGACGCGCATAGAGCGCTTCCCCAAGCTCCTTCAAGACCTCCTCCCCGAAGGCGGCGTCCCCGGCTACGCTTCGCGCCTTTATAAGGGCCTGCCTTTCCCAGATTGACGTGCCGCCCATGTGGTATTTAATCAAGGCCGGACGCGCAGCCACGAGCGGCCCGGATGAACCTGAAGGCCGGAGGCGCGTGTCCACGCTGAACAAAGAGCCCTCCTTCGTGCGGAGCGTCAGGACGCTTATTATCCTCTGGCCGAGCTTGACGAAGAATTCGTGGCTTGAAATGGGCCTGGCACCGTCCGTCCTGCTGTCAGCGTCCCCGCCGGAATACACGAAGATAACGTCAAGGTCTGATCCATAAATCAGCTCCCTGCCGCCGAGCTTGCCCATGCCTATGACGGCAAACCTCGCGTCCGCCGGAGGCGGCAGGCCGTAGGTCTTTTTAAGCTCGCCGAGGGCAAGCTCATAGGCGGCCTCCAGCGCGGCCTCGGCCAGAAAGGTCATCTGCATGGAGACCTGATGGGCCGTAAGGGAGCCGAATACGTCGTTAACGCCTATCCTCAAGACCTCCTGATTCCTGAGCTCGCGCATGGAGCCGAGTTTTTCCTCATAGTCCTTTGCAGCGCTGTTTGCCTCGTCAAGGAACTCGCGGAAGAACGCCGCCTTTGTCTTATACGGCACGCTAAGCTCCTTTGAAAGGAGCATATCGAGGCTTTCCGGACGCTCGATAATGCCCCTTGAAAGAAACGCGCTTGAGCCGAAAAGCGTTATGAGCTTATCGAGCGCCGCAGGGTTCTCGCCAAGCAGGGAGTAAAACAAAGACCGCGGCCCAACGGCGGAGATGAACCTCTCTATGTGCGCAAGCGCCATGTCCGGGTCGGGAGACGCCGCGGCGCGGGCAATGAATGCCGGCAGGAGCCTTTCAAGCCGCATCTGCCCCTTTGAGCCGATGCGCATACGGGCCGGCGCGTCTTTAAGCAGGCAGAGGTTCTTATAGGCCGCGGACGCGTCCTTGAACCCAAGCGCCTGAAGGCGGGCATTTGCGTCATCTTCCGTAATGCCTGCCCCCGCGTGTCTAAAGCGGGGGTCGGAAAAAAGTATCCGTATCTCATCTGGAACTTCAGGCGGCCCTTCTTCGGATTTGTAAAACAGCGACCTGTAGACCTCGTGCACGGCGCCGGTCATGCCGTCGTACTCCTCTTGAAAGGCGTCCACTGCCGATTTGCCGGGCGCGTCCTTAAACCCCATCATGCGCGCAAGGCGGCGAAGCTCCGCGGCGTGCTTTGGCACTGCCTGCGACTGAGCGCCCTCGACTATCTGTATCCTGTGCTCAAGGCGTCTTAAAAAGACGTAACCGTCGCGGAAGGTGGCGGCAGACAAATGATTAAGCAGCCCCTTTTCCCTTAACTTCTCTATGGCTTGCAGGGTGTTTTTATCCCTCACCCCCGCGTCTTTGCCGCCGTGTATGAGCTGAAGGGCCTGGCAGAAGAACTCTATCTCCCGTATGCCGCCCCTGCCGAGCTTCACGTCAACGGCATCCGTGCTTCTCCTTAAAAGGCCGACGTCTATCTTCTCCTTCATGGCTTTTATCTCTTCGATAGCCGTAAAGTCCAGATGCCGCCTGAAGACAAAGGGGCGTATCATCTCAAGGAAATCCGCGCCCGTTTTTTTATCGCCGGCGACGGGCCTTGCCTTTATCATGGCCGCCCTCTCCCAGGGCTGGCCCCAGGACTCGTAGTAAAGCTCCGCGCTGTAAATGGAGCTTGCCATCTCCCCGCCCCTGCCCTCCGGACGCAGGTCAAGGTCACACCTAAAGACAAAGCCGTCTTCGGTGACCGCCGAGATGAGCTTGGTTATCAAGACCGACGCCCTGACAAAAAATGCGTGGTTGCTTATGCGGGAAGAATCCTTGCCGTCAACGCCGGCTGTCTCGCCGTTTGAAGATGAATAGACAAAGATGACGTCGATATCCGATGAAAAGTTCAGTTCCCTTCCGCCGAGCTTGCCCATGCCGATGACGGCCAGTCCCGCCTCCTGGCCGGTCCCGGCGTCCACGGGCGCGCCGCAGCTCTTCTTAAGGTGTTCAATGGAAAAGGCGAGCGCGGCGTCAAGCGCGGCGGATGCCAGATCAGAGAGCTCCGCCGTCACCTCCTCCACGGGGGAAAGGTTTAGAAGGTCCCTGCTCCCGATGCGCAGGAACTCCCTTTGCTTGAAGAGCCGCAGCGCCCTTGCCATGCCGTCGAAGGTTTCGACGCCTGTTCTGTTTTTTTCAAGCTCGGATAAAAAGAGCGCGGCGTCTTTGGTCTCAAAAAGGCCGCGCCCCATGAAAAGCCATTCGAAGTTGGCAGGGTCTTTTGCAAGGATGTTTGAGAGAAATGGCGACGAACCGGCAATGGTTATCAGCCGCTGAAGGTTTTCCGGCGCTTCCAGAAAATGCCCGAGCGTCTCTTCGGGCAGATCTTTTACGATGTTCTCAAGGTTATTGAGCGCGCCGTCCGGCGAAGGGGCGAGCGAGGCAAGGCCTGCGACCGAGCCGATATGCGGCGCAAAGGGTTTTATCCCGGAGATGATCCCGATGTTTTTAAGCGCGGCCTTAGTGTCTGAAAAACCGAGGGAGCGCAGCATTTCCTCGGATGCAGCCGCATCTGCCGGAGGCCCGGCCCCATTTGGCGGATTATCCATACTGAATTTATATATAATTTAAGGGGAAAACGCAACAGGAGGTAAAAAGGCGGCATCTAATATTTCGTGTCAAAATATTTAAAGACATTAAAGTTCTTTGGACTTACCTTTCTTTCAAGAAAGGTAAGCGGCTTGACAAACGCTCTGAGCGCGCCTAAATTAAAGATATGGCATAGGGGGGCGATATGAGGCTCGACAGGTTCACGATAAAATCCCAGGAGGCCGTCTCCGGCGCGCAGGCAAAGGCCGAGGCCGGCAAACGGCAGGAGATAGCCCCGGCGCACCTCCTCTTTGCGCTCCTTGACGACAAAGAGGGGACAGTCCCCGCGATATTGCAGCGCATCGGGATAAACCTGCCTCTTTTAAGAGGTCAGATTGACGAACTGCTTGAAAAAGCGCCAAAGGTATACGGCGGCGGCGAGACCTACCTTTCGCCCCGGCTTAAGGCGGTATTTGACGCTGCTCTGAAGATTGCCGCCGACATGAAGGACGATTTTGTCTCCACCGAGCACCTGCTCATAGCCATATGCTCGGAAAAGGACGGCGACGCGGCAAGGCTCCTTGGCTCTCAGGGCATTACAAGGGAAGCCGTATTAAAGGCGCTCCTTTCCATACGCGGCACGCAGAGGATAACCGACCAGTCGCCTGAAGAAAAATATCAGGCAGCGGCCAAATACACCAGAGACCTCGTGGCAGAGGCGGGAGCGGGCAGACTCGACCCTGTAATCGGCAGGGACGACGAAATACGCCGCGTCATTCAGGTGCTGTCGCGCAGGACGAAGAACAACCCGGTCCTCATCGGCTCGGCAGGAGTGGGCAAGACGGCCATTGTCGAAGGACTGGCGCAGAGAATAGTCGCCGGCGACGTGCCTGAGAGCCTTAAAAACAAAAGGCTTTTGGCCCTTGACCTCGGCGCGCTTATAGCCGGAACAAAGTACCGCGGAGAGTTTGAAGACAGGCTGAAGGCGCTCCTTCGTGAAATAACCGAATCTCAGGGCGAGATAGTCCTTTTCATTGACGAGCTTCACACGCTCGTCGGCGCGGGCGCGGCTGAGGGCGCGATGGACGCCTCCAATATGCTCAAGCCCGCCCTTGCGCGCGGCGCGCTCCGCTGCGTGGGCGCCACGACCCTTGATGAATACAGAAAGCGGATAGAAAAAGACCCGGCCCTTGAAAGGCGTTTCCAGCCCGTCTTTGTCTCCGAGCCGTCGGTGGAGGACACCGTCGCCATACTGCGCGGCCTCAAGGAACGTTACGAGCTTCACCACGGCATACGCATATCAGACCCGGCAGTCACGGCCGCGGCCGCTCTTTCAAGCAGATACATCACCGACAGATTCCTGCCGGACAAGGCAATAGACCTCATTGACGAGGCCGCCTCGCGCCTTCGTATCGAAATTGACAGCATGCCGACGGAGATAGACGAGATAGAGCGCCGTATAATCCAGCTTGAGATAGAAAAGCAGGCCCTGCAAAAAGAGACCGACAAGGCGTCCATCGAGCGGCTTGAAAAAATAAAAAAGGAGTTAGCGGAGCTTAAAGAGCAGGCTACGCGGCTCAAGGCCCACTGGCAGAGCGAAAAGGAGTTAATCGCCCGCATCAGGCAAAGCAAAAAAGAGCTTGAAGAGGCCAGGTCAAAGGCCGTAGAGGCCGAGCGGCGCGGAGAGCTTGCTCTGGCGGCCGAGCTGAAGTACGGAAGGCTGCCTGAGCTTCAAAAAACATTTGAATCCAATCAGAAAAAGCTCGGCGAGCTTCAAGGCTCAAAACAGATGCTCAAGGAAGAGGTTTCCGCCGACGACATAGCCGGGATAGTCTCCCGCTGGACCGGCATACCGGTTTCCCGCATGATGGAAGGAGAAAGGGAAAAGCTCCTGCGCATGGAAGAGGGGCTTAAAAAGCGCGTAGTCGGACAGGACAGCGCGTTAAAGGCGGTCTCAAGCGCGGTCAGGAGGGCGCGGGCAGGCCTTTCCGACGTGAACCGGCCAATCGGGTCGTTCATATTCCTCGGCCCAACCGGCGTTGGAAAGACAGAGACCGCAAGGGCGCTGGCCGAGTTCCTCTTTGACGACGAAAAGGCCATGGTAAGAATAGACATGAGCGAGTTCATGGAAAAACATTCCGTGGCGCGTCTTATCGGCGCGCCTCCGGGCTACGTCGGCTATGAAGAGGGCGGCTATCTGACGGAGGCGGTCAGAAGGCGGCCATACGCCGTCATACTCTTTGACGAAATAGAAAAGGCGCACCCCGATGTCTTTAACATCCTTCTCCAGATACTCGACGACGGGAGGCTCACGGACGGACAGGCGAGGACGGTTGACTTCAAGAACAGCGTCATCATAATGACCTCGAACATCGGAAGCCGGGACATAACCGAGCTTGGCGAGACTGATTACGAAGAAATAAGAAGGCGCGTCCTCGCGCTCCTTCGCGAGAAGTTCAAGCCGGAGTTTTTAAACCGCCTTGACGATACGATCATCTTTCACCCGCTTACAAGGGACAGCATGAAAGGCGTCGTCGAGATACAGCTTGGCCGCCTTAAGAAATTAATGCAGGCCAGAAGTATCGGCATCTCCCTGACGGACGCGGCAAAGGGGCATCTAGCGGAGGCGGGTTTTGACCCGGTCTACGGCGCAAGGACGCTTAAAAGGCTTATCCAGAACGAAGTGGCCGACCCGCTGGCGGTAAAACTCCTTGAAGGAGAGTTCAGGGAGGATGACAGGATAACGGTTGATTACAAAAACGGCGCGGTCACATTCAAAAAGTGACCGCGCCGCTAAAGAAAAAATTATGGACTTGATAAAAACCCGCAGGTAGAGGCCGCTTCCCGCGCTGACTGGAGCAAAACCCCGTTTATGCCTCAACGCCTCCGCCTCATTCCTGCGGGCTGTTCTTCTTACTGCCGCCGAAGATGTAATCCCGCGCCTGTTACCTTCCCCAAACAGCCTGTCCGCCGCATCTTATTTCCTTTGCCCAGCTCTTTTCCATTACGCTGTAAACCTTCTCCGGGATCGGAACATATTCAAGCGACCGTGCCATCTCGGCGCCGCTTTTGTAAGCCCAGTCAAAGAAGTCAAGCACCGCCTTTGCATTCGCGCAATTTGTCTGCTTCTTATAGACAATGATAAAGGTCGCGCCGGCGCCGTTTATAATGGTCTCGGCAAATACGTTTCCCGCAAGTCCAAGGCACATAATGAACGCGGCCATAATATAAACTGTTTTTTTCACCCTTTTTCTCCATACCTGCTTTTGGTTAAAAAGCGTGTTAATCTTCTTTTTAATTTGGCAGGGCGGAAGCCGTCACTTCCGTCCTGCCCCCTGAGGGGGTTCAACCCCTGCTGTGAGGATGAAAAGCCCTGTCCTATATTTTGGACAGGTTTACAGGGAGTATCGGCTCTCCCGGTAAACTTGATTTAAAAGCGCCACGCCTGCCCCGCATATCTAAAGCAAGGGTCAGAAGGACACCTGCAGCACCACCTGCGCCTTCTTGTCCTCCTTAGGCAGAGTCTTATCGTGCGTCCTTTCATACGCGGCCACGACGTAATTCGCGCCGGCTATCCTGTAGCTCAGCCCGGCGATGGCCGTCTTGATGTTATCCGTTTTTACGTCCTTGTTGGGGTCAAGATTCTCGTATCTGCCGAAAATGGCGGCCTTTTCGTACATGGGCAGAATGAACTTGGCGAAGTACGAATAGCCCTGTTTCCTTTTTGCGTATATGGCGTCGCCGCCGCTGCTGCCCCTGCCTGTGAAAAACTCGGCTGTGGCCGTGGCGTATTTGTGCTGATAGCTCGCAAGGGCCGTGTTGTTCATCCAGCCCTGGGGCTTGCCAGTGCTGTTGGTGACGGCATTGCCCTTGCCGGTTATCCCGAAGTAGGTAAGCTGCAGGCCGGGGAACATATCCGCAAGGGGCCTTATTGTCAGTCTGCCCTGAAGCGCCTTATTCGTGTTGGTTTCACCGGTAGTGGAGCTGTAGCCGCCGCCGTTATACAGGCCGATATGGTAAGAGCCGAACCTGCCTGCGTAACTGCCGCTGCCGACGCCGGCTGTCTTTTCCTTGTCGAGCTTGCCGCCAAGATTGCCGAGGACGCCCACGCCGAGGTCGGACGACGTCACAAGGCCCCTCTTGTCCTGGAACAGCGCGCTCTGCATCCTGTAGCCCTGCATAGCCTCTTCAAAATCAAGCCACGGGGTCTGCGCAAGGCCGACTCTTACTTCGGTGTTCGTAAGAAGCCCGGCGTCGGATGCAAGGAAGTTGGCGTAGGCATACTTCATCCTCATTACATAGTTGCCGGTTGCCGTCGAGCTTGTCGTAATGTCAGGGGTTATCCTGAACTTCATCCAGGGGGTGATCTCCTTGTTTATGTTTATGTATGCCCTCTGGAGCGTAAATCTGTTGTAATCCGTGCTCGTGCCGTTAGCATTAGCCGTCTTGCCGGTTGAGTAGTCGAGAAAGACAACTCCGCCTATGGAAAGCCCCTTGAACGCCTCATGCAGTTCCGCTGCCCGGGACGCAGCCCCCTTTTTGGACTGTATCTCGCCGGCCTCCTGCTCGCTCAGCGTTCCTTTTTCAATTAGCTTTTGCAGCAGCGGGTCGCTAACCTCCGCCAGAGGTGCAACCTCCGCGCCGGCTAGGGCAGGCACGGTCAAGCATAAGCCGATCATCAACGCCATTACTTTTCTCTTCATCGGTAGTCCGTTCTCCTTTTTTTATTTGCTTTCCTTTTTCAGACAGCCGCGTGTAAACTCTTTTTACCGCTGCCAGGGGTGCAACCCCCCTCTTAAAATATGACCGAGCAGCGTCGGGCACCGGTAATGTTCTTCCGTCGCGCAGTATCCGTCCGCGTCATCCATGCTCGATGCATTATGCTTGGGCAGCGACGTTGCCGCGCTGCAAAGCCTGCCGTTTCCACCTGTCTCCAGATATGGACAATCCATATTCTCTAATCTCCTCCTGCCCTCGCGTGTCTGAAGCGGGGGTTCGTTCGTTTTAAGCATGATACAAGACTATTGTTAAGGGATTATGACAGCCGTGTTATATCTGTGTGACGGCCTGAATCCTTTTTTCAAGGATGACTTCCAGTGTCAGGCCGCAACATTGCTTGACAAACAGCCCAATATCAAATAAATTAATAGTAATGCGCCCTTAGAAGCGCCATTGCAGGGAGTTTAAACCATGGGCCTTAAGAAATGGGATCCTTTTAAAGACCTTGTTTTTCTTCAAGAGCGGATGAGCCGCATCTTTGACGAGGCATTTTCCCACTACAGGGGAGGCGCCGGTCTGCCCGGCGGCGCGTGGTTCCCGTCGGTTGACATCTACGAGACGGACGATGAAATAATACTGAAAGCGGAACTGCCCGGCATCGACATAAAAAGCGTCTCCGTCGAGGTGGAGGGAAACTGCATTACGCTGAAGGGCGAGCGCAGGTTCGAGAAAAACCTCAGCGAGGAGAACTACCACAGGATGGAGCGCTTCTACGGCGCGTTCCAGAGGAACTTCAACCTCCCGAACAACGTTGACAAAGGCGGCGTGCACGCCAACTTCAAGGACGGCGTGCTTGAGATAACCGCTCCCAAGACGGGCGAGACAAGGAAAGACAGCGTCACGATAAAGGTCGAATGACCCGTAGCAGGGCGTCACGCCCCGGCTCATCCGAAAACTTTCCATCACAACCACCTATGCCAAAAAACGAAACAAATAACGAAACCAAGGAAAACGTAAAAAAGGCCGCGGCAGCCTCCGGGGAGCCGCCTCAATTAGACTTTACCTCCTTCATACTCTCCCTTTCCACCTCCGTGCTTATGAACCTCGGCGTCATCGAAAACCCGGTGACAAAAATGAAGGAGCGGGAACCGCTCGTGGCAAGACAGACCATTGACCTCATAACGCTTTTAAAGGAAAAGACAAAAGGCAACCTCACCGAAGAAGAGGCGCGGCTCGTTGACGACGTGCTTCATGAACTGCATCTCTGGTATGTCAAGGAGGCACAGTAACCGAATGGAACCCAAAAAAACCGGCTCCTGCCCTCGCGTGTCTAAAGCGGGGGTTGGCGTAAAAACAGTCATAATAATCGCCGTCATTTCCGTCCTGGCGGGGATATTATTAACCGCGAAGCTCGACATGACAAACCCCGGCGCGGCGCAGAGTTTCTGGAAGGAATCAGGGGAAGGCGTCCCGCCCCAGGCAAGCATCAGGCCGGACAGCTTCGTTGATATCGCGAAAAGGCTTTCCCCCTCGGTCGTGAACATCTCCACGACCCAGACAATAAAAGAGCGTCCCATATTCCCGTTCCCTGAATTCAGAGGCCCGTTCGGCGGGCAGGATGACTTCTTCGGGGACGACTTCAATAAATTTTTCAATAACGACCAGCAACCGCTGCCGCCCAGAGAGATGAAGCGGCAGTCCCTCGGCTCCGGCTTCATCATCAACAAGGACGGCTACATCCTCACGAACTTCCACGTCATAGAGAACGCCACCGAGATAATGGTCACGCTCTCCGAGCATAAAAAGGACTACAGGGCAAAGGTCGTCGGCCAGGACCCGAAGCTCGACATCGCGCTTATAAAGATAAACGCGGACGCCGACCTGCCGGCCGTTACCATCGGCAACTCCGATGATCTTCTGATAGGCGAGTGGGTCGTCGCCATAGGCAACCCATTCGGCCTCGGCGGCACCGTGACGGCCGGCATAGTCAGCCAGAAGGGGCGCGTCATAGGCGCGGGGCCGTACGACAACTTCATACAGACGGACGCGTCCATAAACCCCGGCAACTCCGGCGGCCCGCTCTTTAACATGCGCGGACAGGTCGTGGGGATAAACACCGCGATAGTAGCCGGCGGCCAGGGCATCGGCTTTGCCACGCCGATAAACATGGTCAAAGACGTCCTCGTCCAGCTCAAGGAAAAGGGCAGGATAACGCGCGGCTGGATAGGCGTGGGCATACAGGAACTTACGCCGGAGCTTGCAAAATCGTTCGGCCTCAAGGATGCGGAAGGAGCCCTGATATCATCCGTCAATCCGGGAGACCCTGCGGACGCGGCCGGCCTCAAGCAGGGCGACATAATCATATCCTTTGACAACAAAAAGATAACCGAGATGAACGACCTGCCCCGCATAGTGGCCTCCACGGCGCCGGGCAAGGGCGTGCCGGTGGTTATCCTGCGCGACGGGCAGGAAAAGACCATCACCGTGAAGGTCGGCGCCAAAAGCGATGAAGAGGCCTTTGCCGAGGCGGATACGCAATCTGAAAAAGAGCCCAAGCCGGATAAAAGGCTTGGCATATCCGTTCAGTCCATAACGCAGGAAATGGCCAAGAAGTTGGGCCTGCCGGACACCGAAGGGGTCGTCATTATGAGCGTCAAGCCGGACAGCCCTGCCGGCCTTGCCACCCTGCGGCGCGGGGACGTCATAAAAGAGGTAAACAGAAGGCCCGTCAGGAACCTGTCCGAATACAAAAAGGCCATGGCCGCGTTGAATAAAAAAGAGAGCGTCCTGCTGCTCATAAAAAGAGGCAACAGCACCATATATGTGATACTGACGGTCAAAGAAAAGTAAAATAGCAACGGATGGAATTTTGGCAACTTACATTACGGCCCTGACCGGAGCCAGCGGGGCGGTCTACGGCATAAGGCTCATAAGAGAACTCCTGGCAAGGGGAGATGACGTTGAACTGCTCATCTCCCCTTCCGGTTTTCTGCTCCTTGAGGAGGAACTCGGCCTTTACCTTGAAAAGCCTGCCCCCGCACGTCTGAAGCGGGGGGGCGATCCTCGGCCTCGGCCTGAGATTGAAAAGGCAGTGCGCGCTTATCTGGAGCGCGCATACGGCGCAGAGACCAGGCTCAAAGGCTCTTTGCGCTTCACCCCGTCTGACGACATGACGTCAAGGCTTGCAAGCGGCGGCTGTCTCCCGGAGGTCAGGGCTATGATCGTTTGCCCCTGCTCAATGGGGACTCTGGCGCGCATAAGCGCAGGCATATCGGCAAGCCTCATCGAAAGGGCCGCGGATTGCATGCTCAAGGAGCGCTCCGCGCTTGTGCTCGTCCCGCGCGAAACGCCGCTCAGCTCGATTCACCTTGAAAATATGCTCAGGCTCTCGCGGGCGGGCGCGGTCATCCTGCCGGCCATGCCGGCCTTCTACACGCACCCGAAAACAACCGGCGACATGGCCGCATTCATCGCCGGAAAGATACTGGACAGCCTGAAGATAGAAAACAATCTCTATAACAGGTGGAAAAAGCGGTAAATTTATCTTATATTGCAGCGCGCGTTTTAAATCGTAAGGATGCGTGAAAGGGTAATATGCTCGACACTAAGATGCTGAGAGAAAATATAGCCCAGGCCCAGTGGCGCCTGCGCACGCGCGGGGACGCCGCCGACCTGTCCGCCTTCAAGGAACTTGACGAAAAAAGAAGAGAGCTCCTCAAAGAGGCGGAAACCCTCAAGGAAAAGAGGAACAGCGCCTCCGTAGAGATAGGCCGCATGAAGAAAGACGGCACGGATGCCTCCGTCGAGATGGCCGAGATGCAGAAGGTATCCGCGCGCATAAAGGCGCTTGACGAGCTTTGCGCCGACAGAGAACGCGAGCTTAACGCACTCCTCCTCATGATCCCGAATCTCCCGCACACGACCGTTCCCGTGGGAAAGGACGCCAACGACAACGTCACCGTCCGCCAGTGGGGAACGCCCGCCCAGTTCAAGTTCGCCCCCCTTGAGCACACGGATATCGGGGAATCGCTGGGCATTATAGACGCCGGGCGCGCGGGCAAGCTTTCGGGCGCGCGCTTTACCCTTTTAAAAGGCGCGGGCGCGCTCCTTGAAAGGGCGCTCATCAGCTTCATGCTCGACCTTCACACGAAAAGACACGGCTATACGGAAGTGCTGCCTCCGTTTATCGTAAAGGGCGAGATGCTCGTCGGAACGGGCCAGCTCCCCAAGTTCGAAGCCGACCTTTTCAAAATAGACGGCTGGGACTCATACCTCATCCCCACCGCCGAGGTGCCGCTTACAAACATTCACAGGGACGAAATACTCGAAGATGAAGCGCTGCCCGTCTGCTACGCGGCATACACGCCCTGCTTCAGGAAAGAGGCCGGCTCGTACGGAAAGGACGTAAAGGGCCTCATACGCCAGCACCAGTTCGACAAGGTCGAGCTCGTGAGGTTCACGAGGCCGGAAAGCTCCTACGAGGAGCTTGAACTGCTGACCGGCAACGCGGAGGAGGTTTTAAGGCAATTAAACATCCCCTACCGCGTCGTCGCGCTTTGCACCGGGGACCTCGGTTTTTCAGCGGCCAAAACCTACGACATAGAGGTCTGGCTCCCCGGTCAGGGCAGGTACCGCGAGATATCATCCTGCTCCAACTTCGAGGATTTTCAGGCGCGGCGGGCAGGCATCAGGTACAGGCCGAAAGGCGGAAAACCCCGCTTCATCCATACCCTGAACGGCTCCGGCCTCGCAGTTGGAAGAACGCTCGTGGCCGTGCTCGAAAACTTCCAGCAGGAAGACGGCAGCGTCGTCATCCCGGAGGCCTTGAGGCCCTACGCCGGAGGACTGGAAAAGATAGATAAAAAAAGGTAGATTATAAGGCTGTTCCTGCGGCGAGGCTTCAGCCTCGCTGCTGCGTCTTAAAAAAATTCGAGCGGCCTGCCGCGCCCGCCGGAGGGTTAGGCTAATGGTAAGTCACTGGTCTTGAAAACCAGCGGGCTAACGCCCTTGGGGGTTCGAGTCCCTCACCCTCCGCCAGTTTTTGAGCCCGGCACCATTTTCCATTGCCAATAATTGTATTACGCATGAATTTTTAGTGATGGAAAATGGTGCCGGGCTGCCGCACATATCACCCACGGAGAGTCTCATGAAAAAAATCAGAAGGGCCATTATAAGCGTCACGGACAAGACCGGCGTCGCCGAGTTCGCAAAGGAGCTTTCATCCATCGGCGTCGAGATAATATCCACCGGAGGCACGGCGGAGCTTTTAACGAAGGCCGGGATCAACGTCATTCCGATATCGTCATACACCGGCTTTCCGGAGATGCTTGACGGACGCCTTAAAACGCTGCACCCGAAGATACACGGCGGCATACTCGGCATCCGCTCAAATACGGCGCATCAAAAGGACATGGCGGCGCACGGGATATTGCCCATTGACATGGTCGTGGTGAACCTCTACGCCTTTGAGAAGACCATCGCCAAGAGATGTTCCCTTGAGGACGCCATAGAGAACATAGACATCGGCGGGCCGACGATGATGCGCTCCGCAGCCAAGAATTACAGCGACGTCGCGGCCGTTGTTGACCCTGAAGACTACGCCGCCATAATAGGCGAGTTGCGTGAAAAGGCCGGCTGTCTGGCCCTTAGCACGCGCTTTCGGCTCGCAAAGAAGGTATTTCAGCTGACGGCGCGCTACGACGCCGCCATATCGAACTACCTCGGCTCCGTGCCGGACGCGGCGCGGATAGACGCCGCCAAAAAATTCCCCGACACCTTCACCGTGCAGTTTGAAAAGGTGCAGGACCTGAGATACGGAGAAAATCCCCATCAGAGCGCGGCCTTCTACAGGCGGAGCTGCGGCGCGGGCAAAGGGCTGGCGGACGCGAAACAGCTTCAGGGAAAGGAGCTTTCCTACAACAACATCCTTGACCTTAACGCCGCCATCACGCTTGCAGCGGAATTTCACGAAAATGCCGCCGTAATAGTTAAACACAACAACCCCTGCGGCGTCGCCGAGTCAAAGGACGGCTTGCGCGCGGCTTACGAGACGGCCTACTCAACGGACAAGACGTCGGCCTTCGGCGGCATAGTAGGCCTGAACAAAAAATGCACAAAGGACGTCGCCGAAGCGCTGACGCGCATCTTTCTTGAGGCCGTCATCGCTCCGGGCTATGAGGAAGACGCCCTTAAGGTATTCGAGGCTAAAAAGAACCTGCGGGTCATAGACATCGGCTTGATGGACGGGTTCTGCAGGGGCGGCGGCGTCAACGACTACGATATGAAGCGCGTCTCGGGCGGACTGCTTTTACAGACAGTGGACGCCGAGAGCGCCTCCGACCTGAAGACCGTCACCAGCCGCGCCCCGAATGAGCGTGAGCTTGGAGACCTCTTGTTCGCGTGGAACGTCTGCAGACACGTGAAGAGCAACGCCATAATACTGGCAAAATCCGGCAGGACGGTGGGCATCGGCGCGGGGCAGATGTCGCGCGTTGACTCGACGAGGATAGCCTTCATGAAGGCAAAGGACGCGGCCCTTGACGCAGCGGGGTCGACGCTCGCCTCCGACGCCTTTTTCCCGTTCCGCGACAACGTCGACATAGCGGCTGAGCACGGCATCACGGCGATCATCCAGCCCGGCGGCTCTATAAAAGACGAAGAGGTAATAAAGGCCGCCAACGACCATGGCATAGCGATGGTCTTTACCGGCATCAGGCATTTCAAGCACTGACAAGCCGCCTCAAGCGCCCCATCTACGTCGTTGCCTTCGTCGCTCGGAACGAACGGCGTAGGACACACTACGCCTCGTTCTTCGCTCCTCGTCGCCTAGTAGCTGGGACTTTTTGAGCAGCTTGTTAAAAAATGGACACGCGGGTTTTTCGGCAAACTACCAGGGTCATTTAAGGCTATGCAATGAAAGTCCTCGTAATAGGAAACGGCGGCAGGGAGCACGCGCTTTGCTGGAAGCTGGCGCAAAGTCCGCGCGTGACCAAAATATTCGCCGCGCCGGGCAACCCCGGCACCGCGCTTTGCGCCGAGAACGTTTCCATAGCCCCGGACGATATCGCGGGGCTGAAGGCATTTGCCGCGGCGCGGCAGATAGACCTTACGATCGTCGGGCCGGAGGTTCCCCTGACGCTCGGAATAGTCGACGAGTTCGAAAAGGCCGGGCTGAAGATATTCGGCCCGTCTAAAAGGGCGGCCGAGCTTGAAGGGAGCAAGATCTTCTGCAAAGGACTCCTCGTCAGGAATGACATCCCCACCGCGCGCTACAAAAGGTTCGACGACGCGGGCCTGGCCGCGTTCTATCTCGCCGAGGCCTCCCCGCCGTTCGTCATAAAGGCCGACGGCCTTGCCGCCGGCAAAGGCGTGTTTATCTGCGCGAACGGCGACGAGGCCCATGAAGCGATTGACGCGATAATGAACAAGATGGTCTTTGGCGGCGCAGGCAGGCGCATAATAATAGAAGAGCTGCTGGAAGGCAGGGAGGCTTCGTTCCTCGCGATAACCGACGGCAAGAGCGTAATCCCCCTTGCCCCGGCCGAGGACCACAAGAGGATCTACGACAACGACACGGGGCCCAACACCGGCGGCATGGGCGCGTACAGCCCTACGCCCGCGGTGACGCCGGAGCTTGAACGGGAAATCATGCAAACCATCATGATACCGGCGGTGAGGGCAATGGCGGCGGAAGGCAGGCCGTATAAAGGCGTGCTTTATGCCGGCCTCATGATCACGCCCGACGGCAGGCCCAAAGTCCTTGAGTTCAACTGCCGCTTCGGCGACCCTGAGACCCAGCCCATATTGACGCGCCTTGACTCAGACCTCTTTGAGCTGCTCATGGCCGCGGCGGAAGGCAGGCTTGAGGATATCCGGCTCAGCTGGAACGCGAAGTCGTCCGTATGCGTGGTGATGGCATCGGGCGGTTATCCTGACAATTACGAAAAGGGCAAGGCCATAAGCGGCCTGGATGAGGCCGCCGAGTTGCAGGACGTCGTTGTTTTTCACGCCGGGACCGCGATGGAAAACGGCCTCGTCGTCACCTCCGGCGGCAGGGTGCTCGGCGTGACCGCGCTCGGAGACGGCATACAGGACGCGATTAACAGGGCATACGAGGCCGTCGAAAAGATCTACTGGGACGGCGTATATTACAGGACAGACATCGGCAGGAAGGCCCTGTAAGGGCCGCAAAAGCGCCAGCCCGCCGGCAGGCGCGTCATTCCCCCTCAGCGGGAGAGAAATCAGCGGAGGTTTTTCCAATGGCTAAGAAACCGGTAGTGGGCATACTGATGGGAAGCGATTCCGACCTTTCCGTAATGGAAGAGGCGGCAAAGGCGTTAAAGGAATTCGCAGTGCCGTTTGAGATGACCATCTCCTCCGCGCACAGGTCGCCGGCGCGGACTTCGGCCTATGCAAAGGGCGCGGAAAAACGCGGCATTAAAGTCATCATAGCAGGGGCCGGAAGCGCGGCGCATCTCGCGGGCTTTATCGCCGCCGAGACGATATTACCCGTCATCGGCGTGCCGATTGACTCAACCTCTCTTAACGGCCTTGATGCGCTTCTTTCAACCGTTCAAATGCCCGGCGGCGTGCCCGTAGCGGCGATGGCCGTCGGCAAGGCAGGGGCAAAGAACGCCGGCATCTTCGCCGCCGAGATACTCGCCGTGTCCGACCCGGCATTGCGGCAGAGACTGAAGGACTACCGTAAAAAGCTCGCCAGACAGGTCGAGGAGAAGGCGAAGAGGCTAAAACTCTAACTGCCTGCTGAAAAACTCTCATATTGTGCAGGCTGCTCAAAAAGCCCCCGACCCATGCTCCGCATGGGTACCCCGAAGGAGTCGAGGAGTAAGGAATGAGGCGTAGTTTTCTCTACGCCGCAATGACGAACGACAAAGACGACGCCGCAGATGGGACTTTTTCAGCAGCCTGCTGAAAGACTAAAATTGCCAACCCGCTCAAAACCCATAATCCTTGCCGCCGCATCCCCTCTCGGCAAAGCCGTTGAGATATTTAAAAACGGCGGCGTGGTCGCCTACCCTACCGAGACCTTTTACGGACTCGGCGTCGACCCCTTTAACGAAAAGGCCGTCAAGCGGCTCTTTTCCCTGAAGGGCCGCGAAAAGGGAAAGCCCGTATCGCTTATAATAAAAGACCGCGCCATGCTTGACGCCGTTGCCGAGGCCGTCCCGCCGATAGCCGAAAGGTTGATGAAAAAATACTGGCCCGGCCCGCTCACGATAATTTTTAAAGCCAGCCGGGGACTGCCTTCATCGGTTACGGGCTCTACCGGCACTATCGGCGTCAGGGTCTCAAGCGGCGCAGCCGCAAAGCGGCTCATGAACGCGCTCTCATCCCCTTTGACCGCCACGAGCGCAAATCCGTCCGGCAGCCCGGCCTCGGCATCCGCCGGACAGGTGGTTGATTACTTCAACGGCAATATCGACCTGCTGATTGACGGCGGAACGCTTCAAGGCAGCTCAGGCTCCACGATCGTTGACGTGACCGGCGACGAGCCGCGCATAGTGCGCGAAGGGGAAGTACCGTCCGGGGAAATCCTGCGTGACGTAAAAGATTAGACTCCGCCGGCCTGAAAAAGTTATAATTGCGATATGAGCTCTTCCATGGACAACCGGGCGCATTTTTCAGGCATATGCATGGAAAAATGCGGGGGTCTTTGCTGTAACCCTTGGTGGGGGATAATCTCCTATACAATGGTCAAGGCCAACGGCCTGGCTAACCTCGACGCCTTCAAGGGAGAGGTCATAAAAGGCATCCGGCTGAGGCAGGAGCGGATAACCGCGGCCTACGTGACAAATGAACGGCCCCGGCGCGCGCTTTTTAAAACCCCGGAAAGATACAACGTCTCCGTAAAGGAGATACGGGCAAACGGCTCTGCGCTTGAGATAAATATCATCGCCATGTTCGCTTTCCGCTGCATGTATATCTCTCCGCTATCCGCTGGAAATGCCTGCCTCATCCACCCGGCCGTTCTCGGAGGGAAGGACGTCAGGCCGCCGCACTGCGCGGCGCTGGGCGCGCCGGAGGCAAGGCCAGATGAAAAAGGGTACTGCCGCGTAATTCACGCGGCCCAGGGGTTGAACCCCCTCAGGGGGCTCAGCCCCCTCAAGGGGCCGTCCACAAGCGACGCTTCAACGGCCGCCGCCGTGGAGCTTGAAAAAAATATCAGCCTGAAGTCCTTTCGAGAGGGCTTCCCGACCATCGAAGCGGCGGCGGACAATGTCATAAACGGCCTGAAGGACTATTGCTCCAAAAACCTGCCCCATCTGCTCCGGCGGGAAAAGCCCGCTGCCCCCGGCAGAAACGAGCCATGCTGGTGCGGCTCAAACCTGAAATACAAAAAATGCCACGGACAGTAGAAGACAATTTCCACGGACTAAATCCTTTGTCATTCCAAATAAAACATAATGCGGGGTTTTTCAGGCCAACAGGGCGCTAAAAAACTAATATACTCCGGCAGGCTGCTCAAAACATGTCCCCGCAGACTTTAAGCGGGGAAGCCCCAGCTACTAGGCGACGAAGACAACGACATATCTGTTTTTTTAAGCGGTCTGCTAAGGGCAGGCTGCTCAAAAAGCCCCAGCTACAAGGCGGCGAGGAGCGAGGCGTGCTTTTGGGCACGCCGCAGTGACG
The DNA here is from genome assembly GCA_016234935.1 of Deltaproteobacteria bacterium. Taxonomy (GTDB): domain Bacteria; phylum Desulfobacterota; class GWC2-55-46; order GWC2-55-46; family GWC2-55-46; genus JACRNL01. The sequence goes on from JACRNL010000005.1 coordinate 131,825, forward strand.
AGCGACGAAGGCAACGCAGTAGATGGGGCGCTTGAGGCAGCCTGCTAAAGGAACATCGTGACAAGCATGGCAACGGTCAAAGCCATCACGATGCCTACGGTAGACCAGGCAATCGAATTGTACAGGCTGGAGTTAACGTACTCGTTCATGAGGTCGCTTTTATTGATAAGGTAGAGGACGAATATCAGCACGAACGGCAGCATCACTCCGTTTATGACCTGAGAAATCCACATGACGGAGATGAGCGGCACGCCGGGGATGAGGATGATCAGCACGCCCAGGACGATGAGCGCGGTGTAGATGCCGAGAAACTGCGGGGCCTCCTTGAAGTTCCTGTCCACGCCCGCCTCCCACCCCATCGCCTCGCAGATATAGTAAGAGGTCGCCAGCGGAAGGATGCACGCGGAAAAAAGCGACGCATTGGCAAGGCCGATGGCGAAAAGGGCGGTGGCGTATTTTCCGGCAAAGGGCGCAAGGGCCAGGGCCGCGTCCTCGGCGCCCCGTATGCGTATGCCGGCCTTAAAGAGCGTGGCCCCGCACGCGACGATGATAAAAAACGCGACTACGTTCGTCATAATCGAGCCGATGATGACGTCTACCCTCGTGGCCCAGTACTGATTTTTCTTTATCTTTTTTTCCACCACGGCGGACTGCAGATAAAAGAGCATCCACGGCGCTATCGTCGTGCCGACAATGCCCACAAGCATGGAAAGATACGACGAGTCCATGTAAAAAGAGGGCTTAACTGCGGCTATGGCCACCTGCGTCCAGTCCGGCTTGGCCATTATCGCGGAGACGATGTAGGTGAAGTACGCAAGGCAGACCACGAGAAATATCCGTTCAAAGAGGATATAGGTTCCCTTTACCACAAGCAGCCAGATGAAAACCGCGCCAAGAGGCACGGAAATATATTTGCTGACGCCGAACAGCTCAAGGCTGGCGGCCAGTCCTGAGAACTCGGCGGCGGTGTTGCCGAGATCGGTAAGAAAAAGAAAGACCATCAGCCAGAAGGTTATCCTTATGCCGTAGTTCTCGCGTATGAGGTCCGCCAGCCCCTTGCCGGTGACCACGCCCATGCGCGCGCACATCTCCTGCACGACGATGAGCGCGACCGTAATGGGCAAGAGCGTCCAAAGGAAGGCATATCCGAAATGCGCCCCGGCTATGGAATAGGTGGCTATCCCGCCCGCGTCGTTGTCTATATTGGATGTGATAAGACCGGGGCCGATGACCATCAGCAGGATGGCCGCCTTCTTCCTGAAACTCATCTCAAATCTCTCCTAAAAAAACCGATGGGGAATTTTTTAAGGCGTTTGTCAGGCGGAGCGTCTTTTTGTCCTTTTATCCTGCATCAGAAACCAGTCAATGATGCCGCCTATGGTCACGATGCCGACGATCTCCCCTTCACCGCTTACGACGGGGATGGCGACGAGAGAATACTTCGCCATCTTCTCGGCAACCGCCTTTTCTTTGACGTCCGGCGCGACGGTCTTCAGGTCATGCTCCATTATGTCCTCAAGGCGCGCGTCCGGCGCGGCGAGGATGAGCTCTTTGAGCGTGACGACCCCGAGGAGCTTTTCACCCGCGTCAATGACGTAGATGTATTTGGCGTCCTGTATCTCCAGCACGTCCTCCCTGAACTTCACAAACACCTCTTTTACCGACAGGCCTGGATGATACGCGAGGTATTCGTTCGTCATCATGCCGCCGGCGGTGTCCTCCTCGTAGCCGAGCAGCTCCTGGATGCTCTGGGCCTCTTCCCGCTCGACGTTTTCAAGTATCTCCTTTGCCCTTTCCGTAGGCATGTTGTTAAGAACGTCGGCGGCCTCGTTCGGCGACATCTCCTCGATGATGTCAGACGCCCTGGCGGTTTCTATCTGGTTCAGTATCTCCACCTGCATCTCCGGCCCAAGCTCGGAGATGGTATCGGCGGCGGTCTCTATGTCAAGGTCGTTGATGATGCCGCCGCCCTCCTCCCTCGAAACCTGGCTTATTATCTCCGCGAGGTCCGCCGGATGAAGCTCGGATACGTTCTGGCGCGCCACGGTCAGGGTGATGGCTTTGAGTTCCGGCTTCAGCGGCTGGAGGTAGTTCCACGTTATGAGGTTTTGCGGGAGCCTGGCGGTGAAGAAGTTAAAGACCTCTTCGCTCCACCTCTCGACGCCCAGGCGCCTTAATATGCCGCGAAGCCCCACGTCAACGGAGAGCAGCACGGCGCTTGCGCCGTAACCCTCGAGCTTTATGTCGTTCACGCGGACTATCTTCACGCCGTTGATGTCGACTATCTGCTTGTCGAGTATGTCCCTGACGGTCAGCAGATCCTTTTTATTTTGCTCATACGGCGATAGCCCGCCGGTGTAGAGCGACGTCGAAATAATGCGCTTGTTGAAGATATTTACGGCGTCCCACTTGATCTCGAAAAGCTTTTTCTTCCTTTTGATGATGAGCGAATGCACCTTCGGCAGCGGCTCGCCCTTTACGACGACGACGTCCATGACCCTGCCTATGACCTCGCCCCTGGGGTCAAAGACGGATTTTGAAAGTATCTCGCTTAAAAAAATCTCTCCAAAAAGCGCCATGGCAACGGTTTCTCCGGTTTTTCCTCTTCCCTTCGCCCCATAAGAGGCGGTACTGGCAAAGTTTACATTACTTTTTTAAATTTTTTAATTATACTATTTTTAGTATATCAAAAACCAGAGGTCAGGGCGGTTTTTATTTGGACGTCCTTAAAAAAACATGGGGGAACTTTCTTCAGAAAGTTCCCCTTGAAGGGGCTCAGCCCCCATGTCTCCTTGCGCGAGGAATTAAAGTTTTTTGGCCGCCTGCAATGGAGCAAAGCTAAATGGTTGGATTTAGGCTTTAGCCGTGCGCAGCACCTGCGGTGAGCAAAGCTAAAGGGGTGTATTTTGACCTTAGCCGTGCGCAGCACCTTTTTTTCAAAAAAGGCAAGTTTTCAAAAAACCTTCTCTCATGTCTTTCGCTTCATACCGCTAAAACACCATTACCTGGCCGCCTTCGCTTATCCAGCGGGCAAGGTCTATTGTCTTGCCGACAACCGCGCCCGGGACGAAGTCGTCCTGCGTCAAACCCCTTGCGCTCGTGCAGGTGAGGCAGGAGCGAACCTCGACCCCTTTTTCAATGAGGCCGGCCAGCATCTCGCCTGTATTGTAGTAGCCGTGCGGAGGCGACTGCCCTTTTTTAGCGGCCGCCACGCTGTCTCCGTAAAGAAATATTCTGACCTTCGACCCGGCGACCAGAAGCGCCTGCGAAAGCCGGAGCGCATTCCACACCTTCTCATTGCCGTAAGGCGCGTCCTGCAGCACTATCGTTACCATGTTCATGCCCGTTCTCCTTTCAAGCCGTATTGGGAAAATATAATTGCATAACTGCGACCATTGTAAGGCTTTTCTGTGCCGCCTTTACACGGAGGCGAAAAATTGTTATTATTTTAAAATGAAAAAGAACCTTAAATACGGAGCAAAGGCCGTAAAAAAGAGCCGCCTTGAGGCATGGCCGAACCCAAACCCTGAAAGGGATTATACCATAGAAATAAGCTGCCCGGAGTTCACCTGCGTCTGTCCGCGTTCAGGATACCCGGACTTCGCCGAGGTGCGCCTGACCTACGTTCCTGATAAGTCGGTAGTCGAGCTTAAATCCTTAAAACTCTACTTGAACTCCTTCCGCGACAGGGCCGTATCTCACGAGGCGGCTATAAACATCATCTTTAGCGACCTTCAAAAACTCCTCAAACCGAGAAAGATGGAGGTCTGCGGCGACTTCAACGTCCGCGGCAACGTCAAGACGGTCATAAAGGTCGGGTTGCAGGGGAAAGAGCCGAGCGGGGCAAGAGTTGCTGTTGAAGGCTGATTTTTTCAGTTATCACTTCTTTTTTCTGTCATCCCCGAATGACAAAACGCATCAAACCGCCGCTTCAGCCAGCCCCCGAATGTTTCTATCGGGGGATATGCGAGGGCAGGCACGCAGGGGTTGAACCCCTTCAAGGGGCAGGCTGGAATGACGTCTCATTAACCTTTATCCTTGAACGCCATCTTGTCGAGGCCGTATTTTTCGAGGCTTCTGCTGACGGTCCTTGTGCTCACGCCGAGCAGTTCGGCCACTTTGTTTATCTGGCCCTTTTCCTGCTGCATATATTGCGTGAGATAGGCCTTGTCAAGCTCCTCAAGCACCGTCTCCTTTGCCTTTGCAAAGGGCATGCGCGACGGCATGTCGGAGAACATGCCGGACTGGGCCCGGGCGTTGTGGTTAAGGCCGGACATTTTGTCTATCCAGCGCCGCGGGTTGGTGAGGACGGCGCGCTCTATCGCGTTTTTAAGCTCCCTTACGTTGCCGGGCCAGGGATGGGAAAGAACCTGTTCTATGGCCGAAGGGGCAAAGCCTTCGATATTCTTGTTGTACCGCTTTTTATACAGGTCGAGGAAGTGGTTGGCGATTATCAGTATGTCGTCTTCGCGCTCACGGAGGGACGGCATCGCTATCTCGATGACGTTCAGGCGGTAGTAGAGGTCTTCGCGGAACTCGGCCTCTTTAACGGCCTCTTCGAGGTTCCTGTTCGTGGCGGCCAGGATGCGGGCGTCGAGCTTGATCGGCTTGACGCCGCCAACGCGCACAAACTCCTTTTCCTGCAGAACGCGCAGCAGCTTTGCCTGTATCTCAAGGGACGTGTCGCCTATCTCGTCTAAAAAAACGGTGCCTTTCCCGGCGGATTCGAGCTTGCCTATCTTCAAGGCGTGCGCGCCCGTGAAAGAACCTTTTTCGTGGCCGAAAAGCTCCGACTCGAGAAGGGTGTTCTGTATCGCGGTGCAGCTTATGGCGACGAAGGGCTCGGCCTTCCTGTGGCTTGCGTCGTGGATGGCGCGCGCCACAAGCTCCTTGCCCGTGCCGGTCTCGCCGCGTATGAGGACGGTGACGTCGGTTTGGGCGACGGAATTGATAAGCTCGAACACGTCCGTCATCTTTTTGCTTTTTCCGACGATGGAGTAAAACGATTCGGACGTCGTCAGGCGGCGCCTTAAGTCAGCGACCTCTTCGGCAAGCTCCTCCTTTTCCATCACCTTCCTGACGCGCACGGACAGTTCCCTGCCGCTGATGGGTTTACAGAGGAAGTCGCTTGCCCCGGCCTTCATGATGTTGACCGCGGTGTCAACGTCTCCGAAGCCGGTGAAAACGATAACGGGTATGGGTCTTTTGTGGTTTTGGGCGGCCTTGAGTATCTCGCTGCCCGATATCCCCGGCATGTTCATGTCGGTCAGTATCAGGTCTATGTCGGAGACGGCCTCTATGGTCTTTATCGCGCTTAAAGGGTTTGAAAAGGTTGCAACGGTATAGCCCTCTTTTTCAAGTATCTCGGCTATATCCCCTATGACCTTTTCCTCGTCATCAATGACAACGACCTTTTTCATGGTTGCACCAATTCCGGGGGCGTTTTTTAGATTCTAAATAAAAAAGAGTCCGGTCAACAAGAAGACCTGCAAAAGATATAACAAGCTATATATTCCTTGCAGAATTTTAAAATTATAGCATGGTTTTTGAATTATTGACGAGATAAATCCGTTCAGGTTGAAACGCGGGAAGGCTTGCTCATAACGACAAGGGCTTATTTGAGTTTTTCAGCATCCTGTTAGACCCTGCAGGTCATGAGGTCAAGAAGTTCTTTAATGAGAAAGGGTTTGTCAATGGACGGGCATCCGGTATCCCGGATAAAATTCCTTGTCCGCTCCGTCTCCGTATCGCCCGTGATGAATATTACGCGGGTCAGGAGGTAGGGCTTCATGGTCTTAACGTGATTGTAGAACTCTATGCCGTCCATCTTCGGCATCTTGACGTCAAGCAGTATGAAGTCATAATCCGCGTCCATTATCTTTAAAAGGGCCTCGACCCCGTCCGCGGCCGTATCAAAGGCGCCCACCGCCGGGCCGACGACCTCCTTGACCACGTCTATGACCACGGTCTCGTCGTCTACCATGAGGAGCGTCCTGCCTGAAAGCGCACCGCCGTCCATTAACCCGTTCATGTCAGCCCACCTCCCTTTCCATCGTTTCCATCTCGTATTCGCACATGCTGTCAAGCAGCGCCTTCGTGGAAAACGGTTTTGAAAGATGCCTGCATCCGGTGATCTTGATGAAGGAGTCGGTGCTCTCGCTCTCCGTGTCGCCGGTCACGAAGATGACCCTGTCCGCGAGATAGGGCTTGACGTCGCTGATGCACCTGAAGACCTCCATGCCGCTCATCCCCGGCATCTTTATGTCAAGAAGTATGAGGTCAAAATCCCTGTCCATTATCGCGGCGACGGCGTCAACGCCCGTTAAGGCGGTCTCGACGGACAGCACATGCGGCCCCACGCTGTCCCTGACGGCCTTTACCACGCCTTCCTCGTCGTCAACGATGATTATGCTCTTGCCGGCAAGGAGCTTGTAATCCATAGCCTCGCTGACAGCGAGCAGATTGGTTTTTTTCATGTCAACGTCGCTGAGTATAAGCGTTATCGTGAAGACCGTGCCGCTTGACGGGGAGCCGGCCACCGCGATGTTGCCGCCCATGCCCTCGATTATCCTCCTGCTTACGGACAGGCCCAGGCCCGTGCCCTTGCCCACGTCCTTGGTGGTGAAGAAAGGATCGAATATCCTGTCTATTACCTTTTCCGGAATACCGGGGCCGTCGTCCGCGACCTCTATGGTAACGAGGCCGGAAGGCAGGACCTCCGTGCCGATGCGCACCAGGGATCCCTTCTGGCTCTCCTCGATGGCGTCCTTGGCGTTCTGGAGCAGGTTGATTATGACCTGCTGAAAGAGATTTCTGTTGCACCTCACCGCGATCGGGCGGGCGTCGAGCTCAAGGTTGACGCGAACTCCGGCCTGCTTCAACTGGTGGCGCATAAGGTCCACGGCCTTTTCGATAAGGCGGTTGACGTCAATGTCCTCCACCTCCGTTGTCTGCTCCCTTGCGAAGATAAGGAGATCGCGGACAATGGTCTTTATCCTGAATATGCCGTCTTTGATGTGGTCTATGCGCTTGATTTCCTTGGGTTCCCTGTCAAGGACCGAGCCCTCGAGAAGCTCGATGTTGGCCATCATCACCTGCAGGGGGTTATTGACCTCGTGCGCAATGCCCGCGGCCATTTCGCCGAGGGCGGCGAGCTTGGAAGACAGCATGATTCTTTTCTGGATGAGCCTGTCCTCGGTCACGTCCTTGACGGTGACGACGAAGCCTTCCTTCCTGTTTGCGGCTGTCTTCAGGTTGCCGGTGGAAACCTGGAGTATCTGGCCGTTGTCATTTATCTCCTCGGTGATAACCTTGCCGTCAAGCGCCGGGCCGATTTCCCTTACCTTTTTAAGTATCTTTGAAAAATCACAAATATCGGCGTAGGTGTGCGGGCAGTTCCCTATATCGGGAGCGAAACCTGCCCTGCCGCATTCCAAGCCGTGCTTGCAGTGGCCGCTTACAAGCTCAAGCCCTTTTTTATTTATCGACGTGGTGTGTCCATTCCTGTCTATGAGGAACACCCCTTCGCTCATGCTTGAAAGGATATCCGCGAGCCTTCTTTCCTCGGCTGACAAATGATTGAGAAGCCCTTCTATGACGACGTTGGCGTGCTGAACCATGGCGTTGAAAACCTTTGCGCCGAAGACCTTGTCTATCTCTATGCCGCCGCTCGAATAGGAGATGAGGATGATTACGCCGATGGGTTTGCCGTTATACAAAAGCGGCTGCTCGATGATGTGGCCTTCCGCCGGCCCCCTGAGGGGGTTCAACCCCGTGTCCGCCTTCCTTGTGCGGTCAGCGCCGTTGCTGATAGGATATACGTTAAGCGCGGGCATCTGTTCCTTTCCTGAAAATTCGCAGTAGCTTCCCGCGCGCGTGAAAAGCCTTTCGGAAATGCTTTGCGCGTCTTTGTCGTCAAGGAGGCCGTGCGTGGAATATATCCTTCCCTCGGACAGGTTCTTGCCGCATAGGATATACGCGCCGACGTCGTAGTCAACGGCGGCGGCAAGGGTCTTGAAGAAATTATCCATAAGGGACGCCGTGTCGAACACGCCGGAGGATGCGTCCATGAAGCCATAGATAACGTCCAGATGGACGTCGCGCGATTTTATCTCTCCGGCAATCACGTTATGGAGCTTATTGAACCTGCCCACGAGATAGCCGATCTCGTCGTTTGTCTGAAGCTCGAGCGGCCCGGTGTCAATGCCCTTTTCAAGCTCCGAAAGATGCTGTTCGAAACGCTTCAGGGGTAAAATGACGACCTTGCTCAAAATGGCCATCAGGCCGATAAACGCGACGGCCATCGCCCCCCAGAAGGGCGGGAAGAGCAGGACGTCTTTCATCTCCGACCACCCTTCCGTCACATACTCGTGAAAGAAGACGTAGCCTAAAAACGGCGCGAACATGAAGATGGCCACCGGAATGGCCACCTTCAGCCCAATCTTGCTTGCATAGCCCCTCATAGGACACCAGAACTTGAATTTTTTGTGCCCATTATTATTGAATCTGTCTTCGGCCATTTACCGACTCCGTTAAAATCAGCCTGCTCTAAACGCCTGTCTTCGCCGCGGCAAGGCAGATTGTAAAAAATATAGTTTGTATGACCTTGATTAAAAGCAATTTCCCTGCCAAGTTGCCGGGCATGTTCAAAAATCCGGACATAATTTTCAAATCCCTTTTTATATTTTACAACCTGTTGTTTTCCCAAATTTTTTTGCGCCTTATAGCATGGCCTGTCAACCGCGTAAAAACCCATGACATTTATGTCTGAGCAATTTTTTAGTTATAACGGGCCGCAAAAAATGACAAGGCTGTCTTATTGAGACAGCGTTGTCGCATTTTTCAACCCCTTGAGGGGGCTGAGCCCCCTCAGGGGGTTCGACTTTTCAGAGCAGATGTTGTTAAAGGCGCACCATGAACAGTTCCGGTAATCCGGCGTTGCGTTAAATGCCCTTTTCCTGACGCCTTCGCTGACCTCTGCTATCACGGCAAGGGTGGCGTCCATTTCCTTTTGTCCGAATTGAGCCTCTCCTGAAATGCCCGACTCAACGAAGTAAAGCGCGCACCCTGCCGGGAATTTTTGAAATGCGGTTTTATAGGCAAGCGTATAGAGTTTGAGCTGAAGCGACTCCTTCGCCTTTTTCGCGGCCTTTTTCGCGTCCCTGACGTCGGAGGTCTTGAAATCCATGATGAAATCCTCCCCGCCCCGGTTTACTATGATATCCCACCGGCCTTTAAGAATGCTTTCTCCTTGAAGGGGTTCAACCCCCGCCTCGATGCTGAACTCCTTTTCAACCGCCACAGGCGTGAACTCGCCGCCCGCGGCGTAAAAACGCCGAAGGGTTTCAACGCCGGATGAAAACCTTTCGTTCTCATGCCCCTTTGACAAAAACCCCTCGCTCCGCCATGAAGCATTAAAGACGCCGAGCAGCTCGTCAACGGACGCCTCCATGTTGTCAAGCCTTCGCCTGAAGTAAAACGCGATGGCGTCGTGCACGGCCTTGCCGTAGATAATATTATGATGCGGCAGGAGCGGTATCTTCAAAACGTGCGCGAACCTGTATTTATAAGGGCAGGTGAGGTAGTCGTCTATCTGGTAAAAGCTGAGGCGCACCGCGCCGTCTTCGGCGCAATGCGCCGCCTGTGCGGCAGGCTGAGCCTGTGCAACGCTCTGGCCCGCTTGCGCGCGGCCAAAGGCCGCGATGGCGTCCAGCGCGTTGGTTTTCATTGCCGGCGCCTCCGGAGCGTCAACTCGAAGGGGTTCAACCCCCGGCAAGAGGGCCTCAGCCACGAACCGGCTCGGTTTTTTCGCGCGCGCGCCGCCGCAGTTTGCCGCGCTCGTCAGGAAAAGCTCGTCCCTGGCCCTCGTCATGCCCACGTAAAAAAGCCTTCTTTCCTCCTGAAGGTGAAAGTCCCCGGCAGGCAGGATGTCCTTTATAAGAGCGTCCGGCAGTTCGATAGGCTCTTTTTTCTCGGAGCGCGGAAAGCGCCTGTCAACGAGATTGACCATGAATACCGTGGAAAACTCAAGCCCCTTTGCCTTGTGGACGGTCATCACCTGAACCGCGTCCTCGTCAAAGCCCGGCTCCGCGGCTGAGGGGTTTTCCCCTGCCTCGATAAACAACCTTAAAAGCTCCACAAGCGCGCCGGCCTTCTTCACAAGGAGCCTTTCCTCCATGTGCGCCGTAACCTCGAAAAAACGGGCGATGTTCTTAACGGTCTCCACCGAACGCGCGGAGCCTTCCTTCACAAGGCTTGCGATATAACCTGAGTCCGTCAGAAAATTATAGAGCACCCTTCCGGCGGATTCCTCAAGGGCCATCGCGCTGAAACGTTCAACGTCGCCGGTTATGCGGCGTATTATTTGCGCGCCTTCGGCGGAGACATGCCCGCCGAGGCGGCCCCCTGCGGCGTCCTTCATGATGTAGATAAGCGGCCTGTGCGTCCTTTTTGAGAGATTATTAAGCGGAATTATATCCTCCGCCTTGAGACCGTAGATAAAAGACGACGCAAGGTGAAAGAGCGAAAGGTTGTCGTTAAAATCCGTCACGCACCTTAAAAAGGAGATCAGCAGAGAGATATCCTCCCTTGCATACAGGCCGCTGCCGCCTGAAAAATGGCACGGCAGGCCGAGGTTTTCAAGCGCGCAAAGGAAGGGCCTTGCATCGCTCCGGGCGCGCACGAGCACGGCAAAGTCCTTGTAGCGCGCGCCGTTCATTCCGCCTTGGCCGCCCTGGGCGGCCTTTTTAAAAATAGTATCCGCGACAAAGCCGGCCTCGCCCTCGATGGTGTCAAAGTGCATCCGCTTTACGCCCGCGGCTTCATTTAAACCCGCGGCCTCCGGCCTTGCGGATATGAGCCTCTTGTCTATCCCGCTTTGCACCTCAAGACGGTCGGGGTCGTTATGCCTTATCAGCCTGTAGGAGGCGTCTAATATGGACTGCACCGAGCGGTAGTTCCTCTTGAGCGTTATGAGCTGATGGCCGGGGAAGACCTCCCTGAACTTCATGACGTTGCTTGAGGCCGCGCCGCGGAATTTATAGATGCTCTGGTCGTCGTCGGCAACGGCCATTATGTTCTCATGCCCTTTGCCAAGGAGCCGCAAAAGCTCAAACTGAGCGTAATTCGTGTCCTGAAACTCATCGGCGAGGATATATTTAAACCTTTCTCCGTAGCGCTTGAGGATATTTGGCCTTTGCCGGAAGAGTTTTAAAACAAGCGTGATGAGGTCCCCGAAGTCCAGATACCCGGCCTTTGCCATTATCTCCGCGTACTTCTCATACGTCCTTGAAAGCTCGGTCTTTTCCTTTAGATAATCCATCGCCTCTTTCGAGGAGGCGTCGGTTTCACCTTGAAGCCTTTCGATAAAGGCCGAAAACTCCCCGGGCGTGACGTCTTCGTCTTTAAGCCTTGAGATGGAATTTATAATGGCGGAGAGGTATTTTGAAGGGTCGCCGAGCGGACGATAGTAATCCATCGGCAGGTCAAAAAGGCGCTCTTTTAAAAATATGACGGTCTCGGCCTCGCTGAGAACCTTGAAGTCCGTGGTAATCCCGATGGCAAGGGCATTGTCGCGCAGGACCCTTTCCCCGAAGGCGTGGAACGTGGATATCCATACGCTTGAGTAGCCGTATGGCACGGCCCTGTCCACGCGCTCTTCCATCTCGGCGGCGGCCTTTTCGGTAAATGTAAGGGCGAGGATATCCGCGGCGGGCACGCCCGACGCGATGAGCCGGGCTATCCTCGCGGTAATGACCTTTGTCTTGCCGGTGCCGGCCCCCGCGACGACAAGCAGAGGCCCAGCGCCGTGGTTAACCGCCTTTTTTTGCTCTTCGTTCAGCTCGTCAAGAATATCTTGCATCAGGCGGCCTCATGACCTTTTACGGGAAACTAAAAAAGAGCGCATCTTGAAATGTAAAACAAGGGAAGTTCACTATGAAGGATGCTTATATTATACTATAAGCGCAACGGGTAAGGGTAATGAAATCAGCCTGCCTTGTAGGGTGGGCACAGCCCACCATTTACAGGAGCGAGTAGCTATTTTGGTGGGCGGTGCCCACCCTACGGAACTTTGCAATCTTTTGAACTAAAGTTCTTTGGCCTACCTTTCTTTCAAGAAAGGTAGGCGCTTCATGAAAAAATATCGCCGAAGGCATTGACAAGCAGCGCGTTCTCTCTTCTTTCCTTAACGGCGATGCGGCAATACGCGGGACCGAGCCCCTTAAAGCCGGCGAGGTCGCGGATGAGGATGCCTTTTTTAAAAAGCCTCGCCTTAAGCTCAGGCGCGCCCGGGCCGCCCGCGTTTATCCTGAGCATTAAAAAGTTCGCCGCAGAGGGAAAAACCAAAAGACCCTTCATCGCGCCCAGCTTCCCGGTTAAAAAACCTTTTTCCCTTTCCAGCCATCTCAATGTGTTGCGGATATACGCCCCGTCCCCGAGCGACGCAACGGACGCCGCTTGAGCAAGCGTGTTCACAGACCACGGCGGGATGTTTCCTGAAAACCTCTTGATGACGCCGCGGTGCGCTATAAGACAGCCGCTCCTTAACCCCGCCATGCCGAAGAACTTCGTCATGGAGCGCAGCACCAGAAGGTTTTTAAAGCGCGCCGCCTCTTTTTTAACGGACTGCCCCTTGAAGGGGCTGAGCCCCCTGAGGGGGCCGAGCCCCTCGCAAAAATCCATAAACGCCTCGTCTACCACGAGCACGGTCCCGGCCTTTTCGCAGAATCCGGCAAGGTCAACAATCGCCTCTTTTTCCATAAGCACACCCGTTGGATTCGAAGGGTTGCAGAGATACGCGATATCCGGCCTGCCTTTTTGCACGGCCTTTTTAAACCTGTCAACGTCCAATGAAAAACCGTCCCTTCCCCTGAGCACAAGGCTGTCAACCTTGCATCCGTTGTATTCGAGCGACCTCCTGTATTCGCTGAACGCGGGCTCGGCAATAAGCGCCTTTTTCGGCTTTAAGACCTGCGGGATGAGGCGGATAAGCTCGGTTGAACCGTTCCCGGGCAGTATCTCTTCCGCGCAAATTCCGTGATATGCAGAAAGGGCCTTTTTAAGCGCGGCAGCGGCCGGCTCCGGATAGGACGCAATCAGCCTCAATGCCTTCCTTACCGCCGTCCTCGCCCCAGGGCAAAGCCCTGCCGGATTTATGCTCGCGCTGAAATCTATTATCCCCTCAGGCGAAAGTCCGGCCTTTTGAGCCGCCTCCCAGATATTGCCGCCGTGCGTGTCCTTCATCCCGCCCATTATACGCCCGCGCCGCGCCGAAATCCAGCTTGGCAGGCCGGGGCCGTCTTGGGGAGAAAACCTTTCTGAAGAAAGGTTTTCTCCCCAAACCCCTTTTTCCAAAGACTTTTAGTAGTGAAGTTTTTTGAAGAGAGTTTGAAAGAAACTTTTTTTCAAAAAAGGTGCTGCACACGGGTAAAGTTTAAATACGACCCTTTTGCTTTGCCCACCGCAGGTGTGCTCTCAAACTCTCTTCAACCTGCTAAGCGGCTTTTATTTGACCGGGGGATTCAAGGACGGCGCGGGCGTCAACGGCCACGACGCCGTGTTCATGGACGATGAGGGGATTTATTTCAAACTCTTTTATGCCGTCTGTTTCACTTATCATTCCGGCAAGTTTTACGATGACGTCGGCAACGGCCTCGATGTCTTTTGCGGAGCTTCCGCGAAAACCGGCAAGCAGGGGATAACCCTTGACCTCCCGCATCATCTCGACGGCCTCGTTTTTATCCACCGGGGCAAGCCTGAAGGCGACGTCTTTCATAAGCTCCACTGCCGCGCCGCCGAGGCCGAACATCACCACCGGGCCGAACTGCTCGTCCTTTACCACGCCCACGATAACCTCGACGCCATTCGGGGCCATCTTCTCGATTATAAAGCCTTCTATGCAGGCCGTCGGGCTTTCATCGGCTACGGCGAGGATCATGAAGGACATCTTTTCTTCAAGCTCCCCGGAGTTCTTTATGCCCACGGACACGCCGTGCATGTCGCTCTTGTGAACGATATCCGGGGAGATTATCTTGAGGACAACGGGATAGCCGATTTCCTCCGCGTTCTTCACCGCGTCCTCCATATCCTGCACGACGCAGAAGATCGGCACGGAAATAGACGACAGGCGCAGTATCTCCTTGGCCACAGGCTCTGACAGGGTTTTTTTCCCTGCGTCAGAAGCATCTTTCACAATATTTTTTATCTTTTCGTTGTCCATGCGGTGTATGCCTTTTTCATTTTTCAGCAGGGCCAAAATGAGGCGCCGGCTAAATATAGGGAACAACCGAACCCCGCAGCCTTTCGCGCCACCCTTATTTCAAAAGCCGTTTCAAACATGAACATCTTTTTTATAGCATCTTAACATAGTCTTTCGAAGTGACCAAAGTTATGCCGGTCAAACCGGGGCGCGTTGAGTTATTTTCCCGTCGGCGAGCACCATGGCGGCCTTAACCGCGCTTTCGGGAGTAAGGAATACGGGCAGTCCCTGTTTTCTGAAAAGTTCCATCCTGCTTCGCGTGAACTCTCCGCCCGGCGTGCAGATGATCACGGGCTTGCCGGACTTGCGGGCCTTGTCCGCGATGAGTTTCGGGAGATTGTCGCTGAGCGCCGGCGGCCCCCACATAGGTGCGACTATCGCGATATCGTAATGGTCCCCGGCCATCGTCTTTTCAAGTGAGTCCGCAAAAAGCCCGTCCGTGGCGCTGCCGGTCAGGTCCATGGGGTTTGAGACGGCGAAGTACGAAGGCACGGTCTTTTTCATCTCATCGTGCAATTCTTTGGGCAAAGGCGCGGCCTGGAGTCTGGCCCAGGCGCAGGCGTCGGCAAGCGCCACGCCTATGCCGCCTCCGTCGGTTATTATCATCACCCGTCTGCCGCGCGCGGAGGGAAGACCCATGCCATAGGCCTTGCACGCGCTTATGAAGTCCTCGTAGCCGCCGAGTTCTATTATGCCGGCCTTTTTAAAGGCGGCGCGGTAGACCTCATACCTTCCCGCGATGGCCCCTGTGTGCGAGCGCGCCGCTCCGGCGGCCTCGGCTGTTTTGCCGACCTTGATCGCAAGGACCGGTTTTTTAGCGGAGCAGGCGGCGGCGGCGGCAACGAACCTTCTGCCGTCGCTGACGGATTCGATATAAACGGCCACCGCGCCGGTATGCTCGTCGTCCGCGAGGAATTCAAGGCAATCGGCTTCGTTCATGTCGGCCTTGTTGCCGTAGCTGACCACTCTGGCGACGCCTATGCCCTCGGCGGCCAGCTCGTCCATTGCCGTGACGGCAAACGAACCGCTCTGCGAAATTATGGACAGCCGTCCTTTTTGCGGCCTTTTTATCCTCTCAAAGGAGATGAAAAAGGTATCAAGCCGCGACACCGTGTCGTATATGCCCATGCAGTTAGGGCCGATAATGCGCACGCTTGAAGACAGCCCGCGAAGCTCGTTTTCAAGCGTGATCCCCTCCGCCCCCGCCTCTGCGAAGCCGCCGCTTATGACGACGGCGCCCTTTATATCATCCCTTGCGTCCCTTATGAGGCCGGGGGTCAGGGCGGCAGGCACGGCGAAGACGGCTACGTCAACTTCTTCCTTGATGTCCGTGAGCGAGGGATAGCAGTCCATCCCTTCGATGGATGAATATTTAGGGTTGACCGGAAATACGCGGCCGGGAAAGCCGATGCGCCTTAGGCTTTCGAGGATAATGTTGGATATCCTGCCCTTTACCGGGGTCGCGCCCACTATGGCGACAGTCCGGGGGCTGAAGAAAAAATCCGGCTTGCTAACTCTTGTCATTTCTTTTTTTCTGTCACTTTTTTCCGTCATCCCCGATTGAAGCATTCGGGGACGGATCCGGCCCCGGCATTATTTGGATTTAGGGTTGTCGAGCTTAAATGCAACCTTGATGACGGCCTGATATTCGGCGACCTTTCCGTCCGCTATTCTTCCGTGCTGTTCCATGACCTCAAACCACGCAAGACCGTGCAAAGTCAGCGCGGCCTTTGCCACGGCGTTTGAAATGGCCTCCTCGTAGCTTTTTGACGATACGCCGACGAGTTCTATTTTTTTATACGTTCTGTCCATGTCTGCCTCCGGTTTACGAGGTTTAACAGCGTTTAGATGCTTTTATAATCTTTTGCGGCGACGCATCAGCCCTTTATAAGAGCAATAAAATCTTTTGCGGCGCCATATCAGCCTTTTATAAGAGCAATAAAACAGCCTTGCGTATGATGACCGTTGCAATGACCATGATAAAGGCGGAGGAATACATCATCTTTATCGCAGACAGGGCCGTCCCGGACATTATCCGGGCGGTTCCATCGCCTATGAACGGTTTTTCAAACGGTATCCCGTTGTAAGTGGACGCCCCTCCGAGCCTTATGCCGAGCGCGCCTGCAACCGCGGCCTCGGGCCAGCCGGAATTAGGCGACGGGTGCTTTCCGGCGTCCCTTATGACCGTCCTCAGCGCGCCTCTCCAATTATAGCTCAAAATAAAGGACGCCATGACCATAAGGAGGGCCGTAAGCCTTGCGGGGACGAAATTAGCCGCGTCGTCAAGGCGCGCCGAGGCCCAGCCGAAACGGATGTACTTCGCGTTCTTATAGCCTGCCATCGAATCGAGCGTGTTTACGGCCTTATACGCCATCATCAGGGCCGGGCCACCGAGGGCAAGATAAAAGAGCGGGGCGACAACGGCATCGGAAGTATTCTCCGCCACCGTCTCGGCGGACGCCTTTAATACGGCCTCTTTTGACAGGTTTTCCGTATCCCTGCCGACTATCCTTGCGAGCCTTTTTCTCGCCGCCTCAATGCCGCCGGGGCCGTCCCCGCCCGTGCCGTCGGCGTTTAACGCGCTCAGCACGGAGAGCGCCTCGTCGCCGAGCGACCTTATCGCAAGGCATGTCCAGATGATATAAACACAAAGCGCCGAGAAAACAAGAAAAGAACGGCTATACGCGAGGTAAAGAAGGGCCGCCGTTACCGCGTAGGCAAGCCCGACGACGGCAAGGGCAAAGACCGCGCCGCAAAACCTCTCCATGAAAGGCGAACAGGCAACCGGCCTTAAAACCCGCTCGAAAAGAACGGCAGCCCTGCCTATCCAGCGCACAGGGTGCGGCATCCAGACCGGATCGCCCGCGATGAGGTCAATGGCCAAGGCCAAAAGGAGGACGCAAATAAAATCAAGCATGCTGCCGGTCATTGTTTTACAGACCCGGGCGGGCGCGCCGGCAGACCGATTATCCGGACTATTTTTTTCATGTCAAGGTTATCCTCCACAACCCGCGCAAGGCGGTCAAGGGCCGCCTCGGTGGCTTCAAAATGAGAACTGCCTGACCCGGCGGCGGCAATGCCCTTTTTCAGCCTCAACCTGTTAAGGAGCGCCGCCCTGAAAAGGGCGTTGTCGAATATGCCGTGTATGTAAGTGCCCCAGAGCAGGCCGCCGTTTAAAACCGCTCCGTCAGACCGCTTTGCTGTGCGCCCGTTCCTTGCGGTTATACGGGCAAGGGGCGGCTCGGCGGAGCTTGTCTCGCCCATGTGTATCTCATAGCCCTCAACAAGGCCGTTTGCAAAGCCGTTTGCAACCACGTCGGCCTTAACGCGGAAGGTCTTTTTTTCCTTTTTTAAAACAGTATGCGCGTCAATGAGGCAAAGCCCGTCTGTTTTCCATGGCCGCTTCCTGCCGGACTCCTTCAAGGAGCCGGACTCAACGCCGTGAGGGTCGGCCACCGTCCTTCCGAGCATCTGAAATCCGGCGCAGATACCGGCCAGCATGCCGCCTTGTTCAACAAATCTTTCAAGCTCTTCCTGAAAACCCCTTTTTTTGAGCCACGCAAGGTCTTCAAGCGTGTTTTTACTGCCCGGGATTATGACCATATCGGCGTCTTTGACGCCATCAGACTTTTCGATAAACTCCATCTCCACGCCGGGGTCGTATCTGAACGGGTCGAAGTCCGTGAAGTTCGAAATGCGCGGCAGTTTGATGATCCTTAAGCGTATTGTCCGTTGATTTTTTGATGCGCCGTATTTTTTCCCTCTTTCAAGGCTGACGCTGTCCTCATCGGGCAATAAAATGTCCTTCATGTACGGTATGACGCCGAGCGTCGGCACGCCCGTCCGTCTTTTTAGAAATGACAGGCCCGGCTTAAGGAGGCCTGCGTCTCCACGGAACTTGTTGACAATAAACCCGGCCACGCGCGCCCTCTCGGTTTTCGTAAGAAGCTCGACAGTGCCGACAAACGAGGCGAAGACCCCGCCCCTGTCTATGTCGCCGACGATCACCACCGGGCTTTTCGCGATGGCCGCCATGCCCATGTTGGCGATGTCGTTCTTCCTTAAATTCACCTCTGCCGGACTTCCCGCGCCCTCGATGACGATTACGTCATACCGCTTTGAGAGCCTTTCAAAGCTCTCCCTGACAAACCTTTTCGCCTGCCCCTTGAAGCCGTGGTATTCCCGCGCGGTCATGGCTTCGTAGACGCGGCCGTGGATTATCACCTGAGAGACCGAGTCCGCCGAGGGCTTGAGAAGGACGGGGTTCATGTCAACGGACGGCTCTATGCCCGCGGCCCGCGCCTGAAGGGCCTGCGCCATGCCTATCTCCCCGCCCTCAGCGGCCACGAATGAATTAAGGGCCATGTTCTGCGCCTTGAAGGGCGCGACGCGGAGGCCCCTTTTCGCAAGGATGCGGCAAAGGGCCGCCGTCAGCAGGCTTTTGCCCGCGTGCGAGGACGTCCCCTGAATCATCACGCATCTTGCCTTATTGCCCTGTTTTTTTATCACGGCCTGCCGATTGAAATAATCATCATAAGAGCTTATAATAAATCACAAAACCGGGCAAGCCATATTCCACTTGCCTTTCTTGAAAGAAAGGTGCTGCGCACGGCTAAAGCCTAAATATAACCACTTAGCTTTGCTCACCGCAGGTGCTGCGCACGGCTAAAGCCAAGATGCAACCCTTTAGCTTTGCTCACCGCAGGCGGCCAAAGAACTTTAATTCAAGCTATGACAATACAGGGCAGAATAATAATCGAAGAACGGATTGAATCAGGCGGGGACTACCGCCTCGGCGGAGCTGCCCTTAAAAACCTTCTTTTATGGAAGCCGCGGCTTGCAGGGGCAGTGACGATTTCTGACGCCGCCGGAAAGCTTTTCCGCGCGCGGGTCATCGAGCTTGACGCAAAAGCAGGCCGGCTCTTTGCGTTTGAGGAGGCCGGCTCTGAAAGCCCGCCTTTTCTTGAACTGACCCTTGTCCAGGCCCTTCCTGAAAAGGAGCGCATGGAGCTTATCATCCAGAAGACCACGGAGCTTGGCGTAAGCCGCATCATACCTTTTAAATCGCTGCGGTCCATCAGCCTTGATGAGCGCGAACGCGGACAGAAAAAGTCGCACAAATGGCAGGATATCGCCCTGAAGGCCTCAAAACAATCGAGAAGACCGTCCATTGCCGAGGTTCTGCCCTATACATCCTTTAATGACGCGATAAATAATATAAATGACGCCCAAATCAAGATAATGCTCTCTGAACAAAAGGGTATTGCCCATCTGAAAGATTTTTTAAGCGGCAAAGGGGCTGAACCCTTTCAAAGTGATGCGAAAAGCATTGCCGTATTAAGCGGCCCTGAGGGCGGTTTTTCCAATGAAGAGGTCAACGCGGCAATAAAACAGGGTTTTAACCCGGTAAGCCTCGGGAGTAGAATCTTACGCGCTGAAACAGCATCCATCCTCGCCGTTGGCCTGATACAATATGAATTGGGCGGTTAATAAGCCATTAAGCCGCGTAAGTTGGGTTGAAGCATGAAACCCGACAAATAACAAGCCGCCGGATTGAACAGGCGGTCAAGAATCACAGCCATTGCATCGGATTGCGTGCCTCGACCAAACCTGCCATGCTTTTATGCCTAAAAAACAGGCAGGGGGCAGAATAATTTTACACCTTTTATTCTGCAAAGACGAATAGTTGCGGATTTAGGGGTAGAATAAAAACACCATAGGGTATCGGATCTGTTATATCCGCTTAAAATCTCTGAAAAGGAGGTCTCTTATGAAACAGGTTGTTCTCATAACGTTGTTTCTGATTGTTCAACTCCTTGCGAGCGCGGCAATTGCAGAGCAGACCGCAACCAACAGCGCAAGCGCTTTTAAGATACGACTGCCCGACGGTCTTTACCTCTATCAGCCAAGGACAAACTGGCAGGATTACTTCAGCCCCTTGATTATTGTTGAAGATGGCAAGTTGATTAACCCCTATGCGCTCTTAAAAAAACATGGCAAAGAGCCGTTCGAAAAAAAATATTTCCAAGGCAGGCAGTTCAACGTCTTTATCGGCAAAGAGCCTGTGGGAAAACTGAGCAACGTGAAACTCTTGGATCGAGATTGCGATACAGATGAATTCCTGTTGTTTTATTCCAGCAAAGGCGAATATGAAGGAGGCCGATTGCCTGTTACATACGAGAGGCCTCTGTCTGTAAACCTTGACAAATACAATGTATTCAAAGCCGTTGCCGCGCCAAAGGATATCGGCCTGCCCGCGCAAAAGGATGAATTCATTGCAACAGAGGAGGACAGGGCATTGGCATCTGCGGCAATAAAAAAGGATCTTGTCCAGCCGGCCTTAAGACGCATAGAAAAGTTCTGGAAAGAGCTTAACCAGGAAAAGATAGAAATGATAATCCTTGAAGAAGCGCTTGATTCCGTCATTGCGCTCGATATTGATGGCAATGGAAAAAAAGATCTTCTCGGCATATTCACGGTATATGGCATTAACACAAAGAGAGAGCGTTTCGGCGGCGGAGGGACTTCAGAGATGCTCTTTGTTCTATGGGACACTGGCAAAGTAGAGGAGGTCATGTCAGATGAGAACGGCTGGCCTATCTTCAACTTCGTAGGGCCTATTGACATTGACAAGGACGGGGTCCAGGAGCTTATAGCGCAAAGGAGAGTAAGACCTACCAGGGAACCTTATGACCAGGGCGTGGAGATAAACATCCTGCGACACGGCCCATTGGGATGGGAAAACATCTACAAATCAGGCACTCTGTGCACAGACGTTCACTAACAAAAAGGAGGAGTTTTTTTATGAACTTTCAGAACGCGATAAATAACATCTTGCAGACAAAGTTTATCGACGGCAGCTTCCGCTAGGCTGCGGTGACTTATTCAAACAACGAAAGGCAGGGTTTTAACGCCATGCGCAACGGCCGCATGCACAAGGCAGCGGACATAAACTATCAAGGGTTTGGCCAGACCGGCATAAATCGCAAGCACCCAGAGGTTGGCTCGCCTGTCTCAGGCACTATAACTGACATTAACCCGCGATTTGGCATAATAGAAGTCAAAGATACGCAGGGATACAGGCACAGGATATGGCATCTTAACGCGTGGGATAAAACTTTTGTAAAAGACAAAAGCCAGGTAATAGCAGGCCAGTATATCGGCGATATGGGAGGCAGGGGACCGAACGGCGCAAAACAGTATGACCAGCACGTTCATTATGAGGTCATAACGCAGCCTGATCCTAATGTCCGTGGAGATTTAGGCGATTTCATAGACCCTGAGGCGTTCTGGAACAGCCGCCTTTATTACGAATTAAACGCAGGCAGGCTGAACCATGTCCCGCTTGAGCCGGCCTCCCTGCTTGACTAGGCAACGCAGGATTTGCTGAACAGCCTTTCGCAGGGGCTTAATATCATCGGCAGCAACGAAACGCTGAAACGAGAAGGCAACCATGTATGGCGCATAAAACCAAACGGCTCGACAAGGGGCTACTTCTTAAGCGAGTGAGGCAAGACTGCTCAAAGCCCCCTCGTAATCGCGTCAAAAACAACCATTGCTTCATGAGCCTTGTAGATACCGTCTTGCCTGTCATCCCCGAATGCCTTTATCCCCGATACAAGCAATCGAGAACGGATATGGTTTTGATTGTTACTTTAGATTCGTCCCCGAAGTCTTAACCGGGGATTAAAACCTCCCCCGCTTTAAGCATGCGGGGGCGGGCGGGAATGACAATATATAAACCCTTTGGAATATGCAAGGCTGGATTGCCGCTTTTTGGCAACCCAGCCTTTCCCGGTATTCGGTAGGTTGCGATGGAGCCGCAATCCAACCTGCGCTGCTGTCTGATTTTATAACATGCGCTCACAGATTAATAAGGACCTTGATTTTTTCCGCTTGTGAAGCTCCTGAAAAAGATATATTATTCCAACGTAGGGGCAGGTTCTAAACCTGCCCTGCCGTCAGCGTGGCCGGTTGATTAACGGCACACAACGCATTACTTGGCAGCGCCTTTTCCCGCGTCATAATAAAGATGAAAAAACAGCCCCTTATCTGCATAAAGTGCAATTTTGCCGGGTTTCTTGACCCGAAAAAAGAGGTTTGCTGGTTTACAGGCGGCCTTTATTGCAAAAAACTCGACATCATAGTCGGAAAATACGAGGAATGTAAGGCAAAGGATTCTACGGAAAAAGGGAAAAAATAGCCGCGGTATCAGCTTACAAAAAAAGCGTTTTTAATAAGGCCGGCACATTGCTCAAAAGGTTTAAAAACTTGCTCGCAGAAGCCTTCGATGTTGCCAGGCGCAGAAAAAACCTTATTGTTTTTTTTGCGGCAACGCACGTCATATTCCTCCTTTTCGGCCAGTGGATGGTGGCGCAGGGTATCTCAGGGGCCATGATTCTGCGCGAAGAGCAGATGAAGATGATCCAGGACCTTCCTTTCCTGAAACCCCTCACCGGGATGCTCTCCGACAGCCTTTTCTTAAAGATAGCCTATACATTCTTTTTCAACCTTGCCTTCGGCGCGTTTTTTTCAACCACTCTTACGGGATCCGTCTTTTTCCTGCCCTATGTCGTCGCGGTGTGGAGGAGCTTTATCATCGGCGTCATTATATCCGGGCTTGACATCACGGCATTTAAATTCATAATCTTCTACGGGACTTTCATTCTGGAATTCGGCGCTTACTGCCTGTCTTCAGTTGTGGGCACGGATATCGGCCTTTCCATCATCTGGCCCTCAAGGAAGGGGACAACGTCGCGCAAAGAGGCTTTTTTAGTCAGCATCAGAGAGGGCAAGCGCCTTTATCTCCTCGTTATGATAATACTTTTCCTGGCCGCAATCTGGGAGATGGGCTGGCTCCATTATTTCGGCCCTTTTTTCATAAATCCTTGAAGGGTGTGCAGAATATTGGCAAATAAGGTAACGCCAAATATTTTGTACATTAAAGTTTTTTGGCCTTACCTTTTTTTCAAAAAAGGTAAGCAAATAAAGATTTCGCTTGGATGAACATTTGACATGTGCTATAAGGTTTAACCGGATGTGATGCCGCGCAGGGTTTAGAAACTACTAAAATCCCGACATATACTTTGAGCCAATGGGATCCATTTCAGAAAATCTCATAAACGTCATCGAACGGGTGAACAGGGCGGCCAGAAAGGCTGGACGCGACCCTGCCGAAATCACCCTCGTAGCCGTCGCCAAGTCCGTGGAGCCGAAGAATATCAAAGAGGCTATCGCGGCCGGCGTGAGCGTATTTGGCGAAAATTACGTGCAGGAAGCGCAGGAACACCGCTCAAAGATAAAAGACAGATCAATAAAATGGCACTTCATAGGCAGCCTTCAGTCGAACAAGGCCAAGGCCGCCGTCGAGCTTTTTGACTTCATACAGACCGTTGACAGCCTCAAGCTTGCGCTGGAATTAAACAAACGGGCAAAGGATCAGCCAAAGGGGCCTGTTGATTGCCTCATACAGGTCAACATCGCGCGGGAGAAGACAAAGGCCGGGGTAGACTCGGACGGCGCGTTGAAACTCGCGCGCGCCATGTCAGCGATGCCGAACCTGCGGCTTCGCGGCCTCATGGCCATCCCCCCTTTCTATGACCAGCCGGAGATGTCCCGGCCATACTTCGTCACGCTGAGGCGCCTTGCCGAACACATCAATAAAGAACGCATCCCCGGCGTGTCCCTCAAAGACCTCTCAATGGGCATGTCAAGCGACTTCGAGATAGCCATAGAAGAAGGCGCCACCATAATACGCGTGGGCGCCGCAATCTTCGGGCTAAGGGCGCAAAAGCCGCCCGCTAAAAAACCGGCTAAATAATGCTGACTAAAAAAACCATCGGCTTCATCGGCGCAGGCAACCTTGCCGAGGCGCTCATAAAAGGGCTTATTTCGTCCAAAACCGCCTCGCCCGCGAATATCCTCGTGAGCGACTGCGCGGCCGCAAGGCTCGTCCACATCACGGGGACCTATGAAGTAAGGGCCCTTACGAAAAACTATGAAACCGCCAGGGACGCTGATATAATATTCATCACCGTCAAGCCGAAGGACGCGGCCGGGGCTGTTATCGAGATAGCGCCGGAACTTGACGGAAAAAAGGTCATAATCTCCGCCGTGGCGGGCGTAACGACCGACGCGATAACGCGCTGGACTATTTCCGGCTGCAAGAACGGCGAAAAAGGCATACACCCGCCCATCATAAGGGCCATGCCGAACACCCCTGTCATAGTCCGCGAGGGCATGACGGCCCTTTATGCGGGCGAATACGTCAAGCAGGACCACCTGAAATTAGCAAGGGCCGTGTTCGAGGCGGTCGGCAAGGTCATCGTCCTTGAGGACGAAGCCCTCATGGACGCTGTCACGGGCCTCTCTGGAAGCGGCCCTGCCTATATTTTCCTTGTCATGGAAGCCATGATGAACGCCGGAATAAAGCTCGGCCTGTCTGAAGGAGACGCTAGGACCCTCGCGCTTCAAACGACCCTCGGCGCGGCCGCGCTTGCCGGACAGAGCAAGGAAACGCTGCAAGAGCTGCGCCGCATGGTAGCCTCCCCCGGCGGCACTACGATAGAAGGCCTTAAAAAGCTCGATGAGGGCGGCTTGGATGCCGTCATTATGGCCGCCGTCAAGGCCGCCGCGACGCGGGCAACCGAGATTTCAAGGGAAGCCTCAGAACCGCCTGCTCCGGAAAAAAAATAAACGCGGGCGCAGGCAATACCTCAGGATTTTTGCTTTAACAAAGGCCGGATTTTTGATCAGCCGTAAAAGGCGTATCACGCAAGGAGATGCAGCCATGTTCGTCTTTTCAAACTTCCTCTACGCCGCCGCGCATATACTGGACTACGCGCTGTCGGCCTACATGTGGATAATCATAATCCGCGCGCTGATTTCCTGGGTGAACCCGGATCCATACAATCCTATCGTCCGTTTTTTATACGCGATCACGGAGCCTGTCCTTTACAGGGTCAGGCGCGTCCTTCCGTTCATGGGCGGGCTTGACCTCTCACCCATGATCGTCATTTTTGTCATATACTTTTTACAGTTCTTTCTTGTCAGGACCTTGCTGGACGTCGCGATGAAAATGAGATAACGGAGGCACGGGTATGAAGATTTCGCCGCTTGAAATAAGAAGCCAACCGCTTAAAAAAAACCTCATGGGCGGATACGACGCGCGCGAGGTTGACGCGTTCAGGGAGATGGCCGCGATGGCCCTTGAGGAGTCCGCAAAGGAGATAGACTCCCTTGAGGAAAAACTCCGGAACACCGCGGCGCGCCTCGGCGGCCTCATTGAAAACGAGACTACCCTTAAAGACGCCATCACCACGGCCCAGCGCATAATGGACGACATCCGCGCCAACGCGAGGAAGGAGGCCGAACTCCTTATAGCCGAGGCCAGAGTGCATGGCGACGAGATAGTCCGGCAGGCGCAAAAAAGGGCGCAGGAGCTTGGGCAGGACATATACCGGCTGAAGCACCAGCGGCTTGAGCTCGAATCCTCGCTTAAATCCATACTTGACTATCACACATCCAAGCTCCTTATTGACGAAGTTGATTCAAAAAGGGGCGATGAAAACGCGGACAAGGTGCGGTATCTGCCTAAGTAGAAAGAGGATTAACAGATGAAGGCATCCAAACCCGCCTCGCCAATTACTTCCGCAGCCGCTTCCGGCAAATTCCAATTTCTCAGGCAGACCCCCAAAGGTCTGTTCATCCACGTCAGGGTCCAGCCGCGCGCCTCTAAAAATTCCGTTGACGACGTTGCGGGAGACGCCCTGAAGCTCCGCATAACCTCGCCGCCGGTTGAGGGCGAGGCAAACAGGGCTGTAATCGAACTCCTCTCCAGGCTGCTCTCCATTAAAAAGACCGCCTTTTCAATTGACGCCGGAACAAAGTCAAGGGACAAGCGCGTCAGAGTCGAAGGCTTTACGCTTAAAGAGCTTGAACACGGGTTTTTAAGTTTAAGGAAGGGCTGAGGCGGCACGCCTGCGCAGGACTAAAGCCTTGGTCTTACATATTTCCGAAGGCTTATCCATTGTCATTCCCGAGGTTTTAATCGGGAATCCGGAGGGGCATCGAAGCATCTAATTTTGAAGCAACCATATCCCCGATAAATACATTCGGGGATGACAGCCAAGACGGTATCTACATAAAAGTATCGTGTATCGTTCCCACGCCCCAACGCGGGAACGGTAAACCCTCACTGCCCCTTTTCTGAACGCGCGCTAAACCTTCGGCCAAACAATATCCCTTCCGTTCTCTTTGGCGCTGTAAAGGGCCTTATCAGCGGCGTTGATAAGGGAAATGGCGTCGGTGGCCCCTTGAAGGGGCTGAGCCCCCTGAGGGGGCTCAGCCCCTTCAAGGGGTTCAACCCCCTCGCCTAATTCCGCGGCGCCGATGCTGATGGTCAGGTCGCCGTTGGGCTGCTGTTCTTCGAAGGGGAATGGCTCCTCCTTTATCCTGAGCCTTATGCGTTCGGCTGCTGCAAGGGCGTCCTTGAGGCCTGTTTCCGGGAGTATCATGGCAAACTCCTCCCCCCCGTATCTCGCGGCTATGTCAACCTCCCTGAGATTTTTAGAGAACAGCTCGGCCACCTTCCTCAGGGCCGCGTCCCCGTATGTGTGGCCGTGCGCGTCATTATAATTTTTAAAAAAGTCTATGTCCGCCATAAGAAGCGACAGGGGCCTTTTGAAGCGGCGGGCGGCTTTAACGGCCTTTTCAAGTTCGTCTTTAAAGTGCCGGTGGTTGTAAATGCCGGTAAGCCCGTCGGTCACGGCCAGGCCGCGCAAAGCCTCGTCGCGCCGCTTTACGGCCTCGGCCATTGTCCTGAAGGCCTTTGAGAGCTGGCCTATCTCGTCGTCGCTCTTAACCTCAAAACTCGGCATCTCTCCGGCCGCCACCTTCCCGGTGGCGTGAGCAAGCTCACGGACGGGCTTGGTCACGTATTCTCCGACAAAGTATGTCAGTATCAAGACCAGCAGGATGATCACCGCCATGGCAAGTATGGTGTATCTTATGATGGAAAACTCCACGTATATCCGATCGCTCGAAAGAACGTAGGCAATAGACCATTTGTTTTCATTCAGTCTGTCCTCGAAACCCGCGTCAACGGGCCTGTAACTAACGTAGTAATCATTCCCATTAAAAGAGAACTGGTCTATCCCCTTTCCCCCTGCCACAATCTTTTTGTATATCTCCGCAAGGCCGGCCGGCGTATCAGGGGATACGGCCTTTGGAAAAGGCTCATTTTCACCTATGTTCATGTCCGTGCGCGCCAGGAATTCCCCTTTGTCATTAATTACAAAGGCATATCCCCTGTCCGGATTTATTATCTTTTTCAAAAGCCGCTGAAAATGCGCCATGCTTACCTCAAAGTGCAGTATCGCGGCCTTCTTCCCGTTCACCACGATAGGCGTCGCGGCAGGCAAAACCCATCTGCCGGTGTCCTCTGAAATGACCGGCTCGCCGTGAAAGACCTCCTCCTCTTTCACCTTGAACGCCTCTTTAAAAAAATGAGACCTGTCCTCACCCGAGCTAAGCTCGTTTTCATCCGCTAATTTATCGAAGATTATCCTTGATAGCTCCTGTCCATCCGCGCGTATGAAGCAGGCCTCGTCCAACATGTCCGGGTAGATGCTCCTCAGGTGCTTCAAGGTCTTTTTTTGCTCGCCAAGCCATTTGTCTTTATGCTCTTTGTCAAAGAAGTACATCTTAAAAGCGACATTCTGCGAGGCCAGGACAAGGTCTTTGCCTGTCTCATGGAAGAGCCTGTCTATCTGGCTTGAGGCCTCGTTCACGTTCCATGTAAGCTCTTTGTAGACGTTCCTGAACATGGCGTCTTTCGAGGTAAAATACAAAAAAACCGACATGACCGCGAGCGGGACAAGGGCGATAAAGAAAATCGCCGCTGATATCTTGGCCCGTATGCTCTTTTTCAGGAAATTTATCATATTGTCCGCTGACGGCCGTGGCCGGAGCAGTATCGTTCCCACGCTCCAGCGTGGAAATGCAGCCCCGGACGCTCCAGCGTCCTGTATTAAAAACGATATTTTAGTATGCTCCGCAACTTGCTGTGGGGGGTCATTTTGAAAAAACCGGAAAAAGCCGCGGCCTCTTTGGAAGAATGCGCGAGATAGAAAAACCATGCGGGGTCTTTGATGCTTTAATGTTAACACAAAATAGGCGGATGTAAAGGCAGAGGCAAGGCTTTTTGGATTTCAGCAGGGCCTTATGCGGGTTCAGGTTTGTAACCTCCGCTTTAGACACGCGAGGGCAGGCTTGAACCCGTGAGTTCGTGCGGGGAGCGCAGATAGCCGGCAGGCGTGGCCGTTCTTTGCATCTGCGAATCAAAAAGGTTCAGGTTGCAAACCTGAACCCGCGATAAAAAATAATCGTCATAGCGCCTGTGCGCTCAAAGCACTTGCGGCTTGCCAATCCCTTCGCGGTATGCTATAAAAAAGACGAAGCCCCTTAGGCTCCGGTTAGAGAATCACAAGGGGCTTCGTGCGTCCTGAGCCGGGCTTTCCAGATGTATGGACACGCAGCGTCTACCCGCGGCTCAAGCCGTTTGTATTTGTTGTTTTTTGAAAATCGCTTTCAACGCGGCGTGCGTTATGATTGCAATTATACAACTTTAAATGAATAAGTCAAGAATAATTTTCTTATGAATGAAAAAAACTGCTGACAGGCGCGGAGTTCGCTAACCTTTTTTTACAACGGATTGAGGGCGAAAGGCCCCATACATGGGGCAAGCGTAATGGTATAAATAGAGGTATTATACAAAATATAACGAAAGGAAAAATACCCGACCCGCACAACTTGCTGCTCATTGCCGGCGCGCTCGGCGTCTCCGTTGACTGGCTCCTCACCGGCAAGGAAGGCCTGCGGACAAAACCAGCGGATGTGAGTGCGCCGCGCTCGGCAAAAGAAAAAGAATACCTCGACAAGCTGCTTCTGCTGCTGCGCAATCCCGCAACCAAAAAGGTTATTAAGGAAAATATAGACACTTTCCTGAAGGTGCCCGTGCCTGCGCCCGGAAAAAACGGGGCTGAGTAATAATCCGGCCCTGCTTCATGCGGCTTACCGCAAAACAAAAGGGAGGAACTTTTATAAAAGTTCCTCCCCCTTCTCATTTTTCACCAATACCCTTTTCAAAGGGCCAGCCTTATACTCCGACATGAGCCGTGCCGGATAACTCGCCGCTTACCCCTCCGCGAAACTCCTTTTCAAAAGGCCAACCCGCGGCTTCGACAGAAGCGCGCCGGATAACTTACATCTTACCCCTCCGCGAAACCCTTGAGCAGTTTTGCCCTTGTGGGATGCCTCAGGCGCCTGATGGCCTTTGCTTCTATCTGCCTGACCCTTTCTCTGGTCACTCCGAGCACCTTGCCTACCTCTTCAAGCGTGTAGTCCTGCCTCTCGCCTATGCCGAAGCGCATGCGGAGGACCTTTTGCTCCCTCTGCGTGAGGCTGTCAAGCACGACGTTCGTCTGGTCTGACAGGTCTTTTTCAATGGCCGCGTCCGACGGGGACGGCGACTTCTCGTCTTCTATAAAATCCCCGAGCGAGCTCTCTTCGTCGTCTCCGATAGGCGTCTCAAGGGAAAGCGTCTGCTTCATGAGCCTCAGGATGCGGCGCACCTTGGCGATCGGGATGTCCATCCTCTCGGCTATCTCTTCTGGATAAGGCTCTCTGCCAAGCTCCTTCAAGAGCTGGCGCGACGTCTGAAGGAGCCTGTTGATGGTCTCGATCATGTGCACGGGTATCCTGATGGTCCTGCCGTGGTCGGCGATAGACCTCGTTATGGCCTGCCGTATCCACCACGTGGCGTAGGTGGAGAACTTGTAGCCCTTCTTGTAGTCGAACTTGTCAACGGCCTTCATAAGGCCGATGTTCCCCTCCTGGATGAGGTCGGAGAACTTCAGGCCGAGGTTAATATACCTCTTCGCGATGCTCACGACAAGGCGCAGGTTGGCTTCGATAAGCCTCTGCTTGGACTCCCACATGTTGTAATCGTGCACCTTTACGGCCCTAGCGAGTTCCTTCAAATCCTGCCTCTTCATCTCAAGGCGCCTCAGTATCCTCTTGACGCGGAGCTTTGCCCTCTCGGCGCGCTTCGGGCCTTTTTTATGCTCCTCCCTTTCAAGGAGATTCTCGACGCGGATGATGCGTTTGACTATCCTCCGGATGAGGTTTGCGCTCAAATTTACGTCTTTGAGGAGCTTGTACGCGCCCTCCGGCTTTCTCCTTTTGAGCTTTTCGAGCTTCGCTATCGCCTCGTCGGAATCGCTGCTCTCCTCAAGCTGGACGGTCTCTTCTGCCTCTTCGATAAGCTCGCGCAGCGACGCCTTTCCCTGCTTGACCCTCTCAGCTATCCTTAAAACCTCCCTTACGGCAAAAGGGCTTGTAAGGGTAAGGCGGCGAAGCTCTCCCTTGGCCTCTTCTATGTTCTTGGCGTAGGTTATCTCCTCTTCCCTTTTAAGGAGGGGCACGGCGCCCATCTCGCGCATGTAGATGCGGACAGGATCCTCCACGCGCTCGGCATCGAGCACTTCTATCTCCTTGACCTCTGCCGGCTCTTCCGCCTCGGCGGCCTTGTCCGCCGTGTCCACTACGTCTATGCCGAGGTCGCCGAGCGTTTCAAGGAGGTTGTCCATCTCGTCAACCGAGAAGTTCTCCTCGGGAAAGGCGTCGTTTATCTCGTCATAGGTGAGAAACCCCTTTTCCTTCCCGATCTCGATAAGATTCGCTATGTCTGCCGTGCGGGTGCCGCCGCCTGCCGCGCCATGCGCGCCACTGTTTTTCCTGGTCATAGGTCCATTCCTTTTCCTTGAAACTCCCGCAACCACCGGCCCTCTGCTCCGTTCATAAATTGCGAAAGATATTTTTCTTCTCCTGTTTGCTCCCGTCATGCAAGGCTTGGCTTACACACAAAAAAAGTATATTATTATACTC
Organism: Deltaproteobacteria bacterium; assembly: GCA_016234935.1. GTDB lineage: Bacteria > Desulfobacterota > GWC2-55-46 > GWC2-55-46 > GWC2-55-46 > JACRNL01. The sequence continues at coordinate 163,029 of JACRNL010000005.1, forward strand.
TAACTGTATAGCAATTGTCAATACCCGTCAAGCATCTGTAAATTCAGGCTTAAGGTGGCGCCGGCCGTTCTTTTGAGAAAAGGCCTTGATAAAAGACCCATTTATATTTATAATATCCCGTTATTGTTGAACGGATATGAATTTTGCATTAAAATCCAGCCTTGCGCGCTAAAAATACGTGAAAATACAGCCGGTTAATGTTCCTATAAACAAGCCATAGGCGTCAAATCTTCTATTGACCGAGAGGGAGGTTCTTTTAAAAAAATGGTAAACGACTCTTTTTTAAAGGCATGCAGGAGGCAGAAGGCGCAGCATACGCCCGTGTGGCTTATGCGCCAGGCCGGACGCTACATGAAGGAATACATGGCCATAAGGAAGAACCACTCCTTCCTTGAGATGTGCCGCACGCCGGAGCTTGCGTGCGAGGTGACGCTTCAACCCGTCCGGGCGTTCGACATTGACGCGGCCATCATATTCGCCGACATACTGCTGCCGCTGCCGGGCATGGGCATAGACCTCGAATTCGCCAAGAACGAAGGCCCGCACATCAAAAACCCGGTCCGCACAAGAAAAGACGTGGAGGCGATACGGCTCATGAACCCTGAGGAGGACGTCCCGTATCTTCTCACGGCCATAAAGATGGTCAAAAAAGAGCTTAACGGAAAGGTCCCGCTCATCGGCTTTTCCGGCGCGCCCTTTACCATAGCCAGCTACATCATCGAAGGCGAGGGCTCGAAAAACTACATCCACGCCAAATCCCTCATGTACAACGATCCGGACTCATGGCACATGTTCATGGACAAAATATGCGGCGTCACCATCGCCTACCTGAACGCGCAGATCGACGCCGGCGTGGACGCGGTGCAGCTCTTCGACAGCTGGGTCGGCTGTCTCGGACCGGATGATTACAAAGAATACGTCCTTCCCTACACCAAAAAGGTCGTTGACGGCGTTAAAAAGACCGTGCCGCTCATAAACTTCAGCACCAACACCGGCACGTATCTTGACCTCGTGGCCGAGGCTGGGGGAGACGTCATTGGAGTCGACTGGCGCGTAAGGCTCGGCGACGCGTGGAAGACCATAGGCTACGGCCATGCCATACAGGGCAACATAGACCCCGTAATCCTCTTCAGCGACCCGAAGACCATCAGGAAAAAGGTCAAGGCGATACTCGACATGGCCCAGGGAAGGCCGGGCCACATCTTCAACCTCGGCCACGGCATCAACGTCGGCACGCCGGTGGACAACGTAAGGGCCCTTGTGGACAGCGTGCATGAGCTGAGCAGGTAATTTTTATTCTAAAAAAAGGCTTCGAGGATACGGCATGACGAATAACTTAAAGAAAGCGGTTCTTGTTCTGGCCTTCGGCGGCCCGTCTTGCATTGACGACGTCGAGCCGTTTTTAAAAAACATCCTGAAAGGCAGGACGATCCCACCGGCGCTCCTTGCAAGCGCGATCGAACGCTACAGGATAATCGGCGGCAAGTCGCCGCTCCTTGAGATAACAAACGCCCAGGCCGCGGCCATCGAAAAATCCATGAACAAAGACGGCGGCTCTTACAAGGTCTACACGGGCATGCGCTACTGGCGCCCCCTGATTAAGGACACGATTAAAAAGATGCACGATGACGGCGTGCGCGAGATTCTTGCCGTCACGATGGCGCCGTTTAACTCGCCCCTTGCCACCGGCGGCTACGAGGACGACGTCTATCAGGAAGCCAAGGCAAGCTACCCGGACGACTTGACGATTAAATGGCTGCACGACTGGCACATCAGGCCGGAGTTCATCTCCCTTATAGCCGATAACATAAGGGAAGGCCTCTCGGCGTTCGAGAAAAAAGAGGACGCGCTTGTCATATTCTCAAACCACAGCGTCATCATGTCCGCGCTCGAGGGCGACCCCTACCAGATGAAGATAGACATGGCCGTCGCCGAGATAGTAAAGAACTGCCCATGCGACCATAAGACGGGCTTTCAGAGCGTTGGAAGGGGCAACCCCCTTGACTGGCTCGGCCCGAGGGTGGAAGACCTTATCGAAGGCGCTAAAAAGGCCGGCAAAAAGGGCGTCCTTATCGTGCCCCTCGGCTTTGTCTCAGACCACGTTGAGACCCTTTACGACATAGACATTCTTTTCAGGGGCATAGCGGAAAAAAACGGGCTTATCTTCAAAAGATGCCCATCGCTCAACACCAACCAGCGCTTCACGGAGCTTCTCGCGAAGATATTAAAGTTAGCCATTGAAAGATTCAATTATTAATACAAAAAAGTGGCGCGAGGCATCTACCGGGCCTGTTAAGGGCAGGCCGCTCAAAAAGCCCCCGACCCATGCTCCGCATGGGTGCCCCGAAGGCGACGAGGAGCGAGGAGTGAGGCGTGCTTTTGGGTACGCCGCAATGACGAGCGACGAAGGCAACGCAGTAGATGGGGCTTTTTCAGCGGCCTGCTAAAACATTTGACAAAACGCGTAATCATAATAGGCTCCGGCATTGCCGGGCTTGCCGCTGCATACAACCTCCGGGAACATCAGTCTTCCTCCGCCTCCGGCGCGTTTGAAATAGTCCTGCTCGAAAAAAAAGACGCGCCCGGCGGCAATATCAAGACGGAAAAGATCGACGGCTTTCTGATAGAAGGCGGGCCGGACTGCTTCCTGTCTGAAAAGCCGTGGGCGTGGGAACTCTGTAAACGCCTCGGCCTTCAGGCCAGCCTCCTTCAAACGAACGAGGTCGCAAAAAAGACCTTTGTCCTTTCCAAGGGCAGGCTCCACGAGCTTCCCGAGGGCGTCATACTCATGGTGCCCACGCGGATAATGCCGCTGGCGTTCTCAGGCCTCATTTCCATACCCGGCAAGATACGGATGGCCCTTGAGCTCTTTATCCCGAAAAGGAAGGAAACCGGCGACGAGTCCCTCGGCGGCTTCGTCACCCGCAGGCTCGGCAAAGAGGCGCTCGACAAGATAGCCGAGCCGCTTGTCGCGGGCGTTCACGCCGGAGATCCGGCGACCATGAGCGTCAGGAGCTCTTTTCCCAAGTTCGTCCAGCTTGAGGAGGAGCACGGAAGCCTCATACGCGGCATGATTAAACGCATGGCGCTGATGAAAAAGACGCAAAAGCCCGGCAGTCCCTTGCCCGGCCAGAAGCTCACCATGTTCATAACCCTTAAAGAGGGTCTTTCCCATCTTATCAATACCCTGACCGAGCGGATCCTCGCGGCTGGAAATACGGCTATCAGGACCGGCGCCGCGGTTACCGGCGTCCTTGAAAAACAGGGAAAATTCGAGGTCGGCATCGAAGGCGCGCCTTCGATGACGGCGGACGCGGTAATCATAGCCGCGCCTGCATACGCGGCGGCAAAAACGCTTGCCGGCCTTGATGCGGAGTTAGCCGAAAAGCTCCTCGCCATCCCCTATGTGTCCACGGCCACCGTGTCCATCGCCTTTAAGAAAAAGGATATCGTCCGGCCTCTAAGCGGCTTCGGCTTCGTCATACCGCGCACCGAGGGCAGGAAGATAATGGCCGCGACATGGTCGTCCGTCAAGTGGAGCCACAGGGCGCCGGATGACTCCGTGCTCGTAAGATGCTTTGTCGGCGGGGCGAAAAACGCCGAGCTTGTAAACCTCGGCGATGCTGATATGATTAAGATGGTCAGGGCGGAGCTCGAAGACATCATGGGCATAGACGCCGAGCCTGTGCTTGTAAAGGTCTACCGCTGGATAAACTCCATGCCGCAATACACCATCGGACATGATGAACGGATTGCTGAAATAGAACGGCGGTGCGCGCGCTATCCCGGCCTCTTTCTCACCGGAAGCGCCTATCACGGCATCGGCATAGCGGACAGCGTTAGAAACGCCGAAATAACGGCAAAAAAGGTCCTGCATTTTTTAGCGGGCAGGCAGCCCGCCTCCCGTTAACCGCGTAACCTTATGCCCGGTAAATTAAAAGACATACAGAGCGGCCCTGATTCAAGGCGCATAAACATCGACAAGGTCGGCGTCAAGGACATCCGCTACCCCATCGCGGTGCTTGACAAAAAAAACAAATTCCAGCATACCATCGCCTCCATAAACATGTACGTCGACCTGCCGCACCAGTTCAAGGGCACGCACATGAGCAGGTTCATAGAAATCCTGAACGAACACCGCAGGGAGATAACGGTAAAGAACTTCCCGGACATCCTTAAAAAGATGAAGGCGCGCTTTAGCGCCTCCACGGCGCATCTGGAGCTTGAGTTCCCGTATTTCGTTGAAAAGGCCGCGCCGGTATCGCGCTCCAAGGGCCTCATGGAATACCGCTGCCGGTATGCCGGAAGCCTCGGCAAGGAGCTTGACTTCAGCCTTGAGCTCATCGTGCCGGTCCTGACGCTCTGCCCATGCTCAAAGGAGATTAGCAAGCGCGGCGCGCACAACCAGAGGGGGCTTGTAAAGGTCGCGCTGCGCTTCAAGGGGTTTGTCTGGATAGAGGACATAATCAAGACAATTGAAGCATCGGCAAGCTCTCCGGTCTACTCGCTTCTGAAGCGCGTCGACGAAAAATACGTCACCGAAAAGAGCTACGACAACCCCATGTTCGTCGAGGACGTTGTCCGCGAGGTTGCCGTAAACCTTGAAAAGATGAAAAAGCTGACGTGGATACGCATAGAGGCCGAAAACTGGGAGTCCATCCACAACCACAGCGCATACGCGTTTTTGGAGAGGAAGTGATTTTTGCGGGTTTTACTTCCAAGAAGGAGAGAGGAATAAAACTGCCGTCAAAAAAGCGTTGTCCCCGTCTCTAAATAAAAACCTGCTCCACGGCCACGAATGCCATTGCGGCCTCTTTTGAATAGGTGATGCTCAGGAATATCTTTCTGCCGCCAAGCGCGTCAACCGCGCCGCTATGCAGCCTGATGGCGGGGCGCCCGTTCCCGTCGTTTACGACCTCTATGTCCTTCCAGCCGAATACCGCCTCCGGGGCAAAGGAAAGCGCCTTTACGCAGGCCTCTTTTGCCGCGAACCTTCCGGCAAGGTGCTTGGGCGGCGACCTTTTTTTCATGGAATAGGCCAGCTCGCCTTTGGTGAATATGCCCTCGCAAAAGCGCGGGTTACGGCTTGATTTCCGTATGCGCCTGATGGACACGATGTCAATGCCCGTGGTAATCTGGTTTTTGATTTCAGTCAAATCATTCACCCTTTAACCATATAAGCCGTCTTACAGGACGCTGGAGCGTCCTTGGCTGCGTTCCCACGCCGGAGCGTGGGAACGATAAGCTACCGCAAGACGCGCCACCCTGTGATTATCAGGTCTTTCAGCCCCTTTAAAGACGACACCTTTTTAAGCTGATACCATACCCTTGCCGGACTCAGATAAAACCGCCTGTTGGCCTTTTTTATGGCCTTCTCTAAATCGTCCTTTGTAAGCTCAGGGTATGAAACCAGCGCCTTTTCCGTGGGCGAGAGGTTTTCTTCCAGATTGTTTATCTCCGGCTCCACGGCCCAGCCGTGCTTCCTCGCCCTTACGTCGAACTCGGTGCCGGGAAAAGGCGTGGCGATGGAGAACATGCAATAGTTTATGGGAAGCCCGCTTACGCCTTTGATGGTGGCCTCGACGCTTTCCCTTGTTTCAAGCGGGGACGCGCCAAAGAGGATGTTCGCCTTCGGCTCTATGCCGTATTTATTCAGAAGGTTCACGGATCTGGCGACGGCGGCGACCTTCATGTCCTTTTTCACGTCGTCAAGGACGCCCTGGTCAAGGGACTCTATGCCGAGGTCTATGTAGCGGCATCCGGCGTCTTTCAAGGCCTTTACAAGCGTCTCGTCGAGTATCAGATCGCAGCGCGCGAGCACGCCGAACGGAAGGCCGACGCCTTTGAGTCCTTCGCAGATATCGAGTATCCTCTTCTGGCCGCCGAATATAAAAAGGTCGTCCACGACCGACACCGCCTTGTAGCCCTGGTCTTTGACGGCCTTGAACTCGGCGGCGATATTCGCGGGCGAGCGCAGTCTTACCGGCGGCTTTTTGCCGCCGTTAAACCTCTTCCACTCAAGCTCTCTGGCCCAGCTTATGGCGTTAGGGACGCAGTAGTAGCAACGGAAGCTGCACCCCCTTGAGGTCAGTATAAGCGTCACCGGCCTCTCAACGAGCTTGGGGTTGAAGTAGTCGTCTTTTCTGTCGTCTATGAAGTGGCGCGCCGGAAATGGCAGAGAGTCGAGATCCTCGATTATGCCGTATGTCCCGTTTTCGGCGATAATCCCGCCTTTGAGATAGGTCAGGCCCTTTATCCGCTCAAAGCCGCCCTTGCCCTTTGCAATTGCCCGGACGATATCGCGTATGATGAACTCGGCCTCGCCGCGGGCGATGAACACGCGGTCGCTAAGGAGGAAGTTTCCCGGCTTCAGGGTAGGATGCGGGCCGAAGAATATCACCCGCGCGTCCGTGTCTTCCAGTATGCGGCGCGCGGCCCTTATGTCAAGGGATTCGGCAAGGAGAACCGTGTGGAATATGTAAACCTCGTAATCCGCCCCCTGATGGGGTTCAACCCCTGAGACAAAGGCCGTGAACTCAGCCCACGAATTCGAATATGTAAAATCTTTGTAGCCTACGTCGTGGCCTTCCTTCTCAAGAAGGGCGGCGGCGTAGAGTATCGGCAGCTCCGGCTGTTTGTAATAGGTGAAGGTGCAGCCGTAGACCCTCTCAGGCACTTTTCCGGCGCTCTTTGCCGGCGGGATTATAAAACATATTTTCATTTTTTAACGGCCTCTGTTTGCGGCGTCTATTTACGTTTTTTGGCCGGCCTTCCAGCTCAAAACAGCCCAGCACCAGACGATGTTTCTTATAATGTGCACAAACGGCAGCAGAAAACAGGCAGGGTCTTTTTGTTTTTTAAAAATACCAACGGCAAAGGCTAGGCGGTCAATCAAAATTATCCCCAGAACAAAAAAGGCCGCCGACAGCGGGTATAAAAAGCCGCCGGGAAATAAAAAAAAGATTATCACGGCGCACGCCGCCAAAAGAAAAAAAAGTGCCGTCAGCGGAACCTGCAGTATCATGCGCAGGCCCGACACGCTGTCCCCTGCGGCCCGGCCCGGGTGTTTGCGTATGAGCTGGAGCCTGCCGAAGGCGGAGCTGAACTGCTGCCGGACGTAGCCCTTGAAGTCCGCCTTCCAGAAGTGGTCGCACAGGGCGTCCTTCCTGAAGACGAGCTTATAACCGGCGTTTTGAAGCCGGTAGCTCATATCGTTGTCATAGCCGTAAGTAAAGGCCGTGTCAAACAGGCCCGCTTCATCAAGCGCGCTTTTCCTGTATGCGGTGTCTCCGGTGCAGACATGCGTGACGAACTTATCCGGGATGGCGTCGTATCTCGCCTCGACGTCGTAACCCATCATGCGCGCCCAGAAGGAGACGCCCTTTGGCGTCTTGTAATAGCCCTGCACGGCGGCCACCGCCGAATTTCCAAGCTCCTCGACAACCTTTCTGAGCCAGCCTCGCGTAAGGACAACGTCGGAATCAACCGAGCATACAATGGCGGAGCGCGCCGCTTTAAAGCCGTTGTTGGTGGCCGCGGCCGCGCCCTGGTTGGGCTGGTCTATTATCTTTAAATCGCCTTGATCCCCCCTCCCTGCCTGAAAGGCCCTGACTATCTCAAGGGAGGAGTCCCTTGAGCCGTCGTTGACGACTATCACCTCGACCGGGGCAGGATAGTCCTGTTCAAATATCGCCTTCAATACGTCGGCTATCCGCCTCTCGGCGTTATACATGGGGATAACTATGCTGACTTCAGGGCTGACTTCCGGAAAACCGTTTTTCATTTCACGCGCCTGCCTTGCCGTAGAGTTCGGCGAGCATCTTTCTCAGCGACACCCTCCAATGAGGGATCTTCAAATCCGGCAGCGCCTTTTTAATCTTATCCTTGCACATCACGGAATAGGCGGGCCGTTTGGCCGGGGTCGGATAGCCGCCGGTCAATATCGGCAGAATCTCTTTACATTTAAAAGGCCCAGCATAGCGCTCCGCCTCTTCGATTATCGCGACTGTAAAATCATACCAGCTGGCAACGCCCTCGTTTGAATAATGATAGACGCCCGCGGGCATATTGCCGGCGCCCTTGGCCGCGAGCGCCAATGCGCCGGCAAGGTCCTTTGTCCAGGTCGGACTGCCGGTCTGGTCGTAGACTACGCGCAAAACTGCCTTATCGGCGGCGAGCCTGAGCATGGTCTTTACGAAATTAGGGCCGGACGCGCCGTAGAGCCATGACGTGCGGACAATAATGTGCCTTGGGTAGCGCCTTAACAGCTCTTCTCCCTGAAGCTTCGTCTCTCCGTAGACGCCAAGCGGATTGGCCCTGTCGGTCTCAAGGTAAGGCGTGCTTTTCAGGCCGTCAAAGACAAAGTCCGTGGAGACGTGGATGACGGCGGCGTTGACCTTTTCGGCGGCGTTGACGATATTTTCCACGCCGCCGGCGTTAACCGCTTCGGCCCTTTCGCGCTCCTTCTCCGCAAGGTCCACTTTAGTATAAGCGGCGCAGTTGATGATGACGTCGGGGCGCGCCTTCAGGGCCGCGTCAACGACCTGTTTTTTATCCGTAACGTCCAATGAACGCGAGTCAAAGGCCGAGACGCCCAGCCCTTCGGCCTCAAGCAGACCTTTAAGGTCGCTACCGAGCTGGCCTCGGCTGCCGGTCAAAAGTATCTTTGGGTTTTGCGTCATTGGCATGGCGGCTTATATCCTGTCCGCGTTGTTTCGTTTTTTCGTCTGTTTTGCGATGCGCCTCTGGTAGAGGTTCACGGCCTCGTTGTGCTCTTTAAGGCTCTTTGAAAAATAGTGCGTGCCGTCGTTCTTCGACACGAAATAAAGATAGCCTGCGTCGGCAGGCTTCAATGCCGCTAAAAGCGAGGCCCTTCCCGGGCTGGCTATCGGCCCCGGAGGAAGGCCGTAAATGACGTATGTATTATAGGGCGTCCTCGTCAAAAGCTGTTTTTTCTTCAGGTTGCCGTCGAACTTGTTTATCGCGTAGATGACCGTCGGGTCGCTCTGGAGCTTAATCCTCTTTTTAAGCCTGTTGTGAAATACCGACGAGATAAGCGGCCTTTCCTCAGGCGCGCCCGTCTCTTTTTCGATTATAGACGCGAGGGTGACGAGTTTTTTCATGGTCATGCCCCTTTTGCGCGCATCAGGGTCTATCTCCTTGTAGTAGACGTCCTTGAACCTGTTGGTCATCCGCGTCAGCATCTCGTCCGTGGTCATGCCCTTTGTGAAGGCGTATGTGTCCGGGAAGAGATAACCCTCAAGGGTGCCGCCCTCAAAACCGAGAATGGCCGCGAACCTCTTATTCAACGCCCTTTCCCTGAACTCAGCCTCGTCGTCTATAAGCCCCGCCTCTTTAACGGCCGCCGCTATCTCGCTGATGCTGTAACCCTCGGGTATCACCACCGTATAGTTCTTGACCTTGCCCTTGACGAGCATGTCGAGTATCTCTTTGGGGGGCATTGTGACATTGAACTCATACTCCCCCGCCTTTATTATCTTAAACGCGCCGATAAGCTTTGCCGCGAAGACGAAGTTGCCAGCGCTCCTGATGACGCCGGCCTTCTCAAGATTATCAGCCACTGCCCTGAAGCTCGCGCCCTTTGGAACGCTGACAATGCGCAGACCGGCCTCTCTGGACGCGGGCGCGTAAAATATGATGTAGAAATGGGCGGCAAGGAGACAGATAGTCGCCAGGACGGCAAAGATTATGTATTCCGCTGTGCGTTTCGGACGTTTTTGCATGGGTTTAATCTTTGCTGGAATTTTTGCGGCTGTCGAGATATCCCTGCAGGATATATGCGGCGGCCATTTTATCAACCGCCTGCTTTCTTTTAGCGCGGCTCACGTCGCCGCTTAGCATCACCCTCGTGACGGCCACGGTTGAAAGCCTCTCGTCCCAAAAGACGACAGGCAGGGTTTTCATCCGGCCATGCCTTTGACTTAGCGCCTGACCGAGCTTTTGGGCAAATAGTTCGGTCTGCGCGGCCCTTTCTCCCTTTGACCCGTCCATGTTCACCGGCAGGCCGATGACGACCCCGCCGACCTCGCGCTCTTCCATGAGCGCGGCAAGCTCGGCCATGTCGCGGCTGATGCCAGTTCGTCTCAGCGTATACAGAGGCATCGCCATAGAGCCGGTTTCATCGCTTAAAGCGACGCCTATGGTCTTCGTGCCAAGGTCAAGTCCCAAATATCGCATCATCTAATAATATACATTTTTACCCCTGTTTTTTCAATGTATTTCTTGACTTTGGCAGGCCGTTAATATATGATTTTAATCCGGCGTTGAAGCTCTTTCCAATCAAAAACGGGCGGTTAACTCAGCGGTAGAGTGTCACCTTCACACGGTGGAAGCCACTGGTTCGAACCCAGTACCGCCCACCATTTTTTCTCAGCAGGTTGCTGAAAAACTCGAAATTTGGACAGGCTGCTCAAAAACGTCCAGATGCGAGGCGTCGAGAAGCGACGAATGAGGCGCACTTTAGTTGTGCGCCGCAGTGAGAAGCGACGAAGACAACGAAGCAGATGGGCGTTTTTCAGCAGCCTGTTAGAAATAAAGATCCCTTTCGCCTTGTTTAATCCTTTCAAGCTTTTCGATGGTCTGTTTTTTTATTGCCGGGTTTTCTATGGCTTCGATGGACTTTCTTATTATCTCCATGCCGAGCGTTCTGCCCTCCGGGGAGGCGGTGTCCTCGATGTATTCAAACAGGGTAAGGATGCTGTTCGGCTGGCAGAATGCTTTGATGCCCCTGCCGGATTCATGTATGTCGCCGGGCTTTGCAAGCTCCATGAAGGCGCTGCCCGTCCTTTGCTTCCTGTAACAGGCCGTGCAAAAGCTCGGCGTAAAGCCCTGCTTCATTACGCCGATGGCTGTCTCGTCAAGCGACCTTTTGTCCGAAAGCTCGAACTGGGCAATGTTATCCCCTTTGCTTTGACCGCCCGGCGCCGTGCTTGAGGCGGCGCTGGTCTGGCTTATGCCGAGCCTGAAGGCCGTCTTTCTGATTTCAGGCCGCTCCCTCGTCGTTATTATCATCCCTGTATACGGAACGGCAATCCTGAGAACGGCTATGAGCCTTAAAAATTCATCATCCTTAACAAGAAAATCCGGCGTCATCTCCACGGACGCGGCCGGCCTGAACCTCGGCACGGAGATGGTATGCGGCCCGACGCCGAAGGTCTTTGAAAGATATTCAGCGTGCGCGATAAGCCCTAACGTTTCAAAACGCCAGTCATAAAGCCCGAAAAGCACGCCTATCCCGACGTCGTCTATGCCGCCTTTAAAGGCATTATCCAGCGCATAGAGCTGCCTTGTATAGTCGCCCTTCGGCCCCTTGTGCATCTTTTCAAAGGCCGGCCTGTGATAGCTCTCCTGAAAGAGCTGATACGTGCCTATGCCTTTGGCCTTGAGCAGCCTGTAATTTTCCACGGTCGTGGCGGCGATATTGACGTTTAAACGCCGTATCCCGCCCTTGCCGGTCTTTGCCGAATAGACCGCGTCTATTGCCTCGAGGATATAGTCTATGGGGTTATTGACAGGGTCTTCCCCTGCTTCGATAAGCAGCCTCCTGTGTCCCATGTCTATGAGGCGGCGGGCCTCGGCGCGTATCTCGTCCATTGTGAGCTTCCTGCGCCCGGCCTTGTTGCCTGCATGGAAGCCGCAGTATCCGCAGTCGTTCACGCAGTAGTTGCTGAGGTATAGCGGGGCGAAGAATACGAGCCTTGCGCCGTATATGGCGTTCTTGATGAAGGCCGCGGTCTCGAATATGCCGCTTTCAGCTTCAATGCCCTCAACGTTTAAAAGCATTGCCGCCTCTTCAAGGGTAAGCCCTTCAAGCCGTTTCCCCTTGGCAAGCAGGTCTGACAGCGCTTCCATTGAAGGCTTTGCAGCCTTCTCAAGGGCATCTTTGATTCTTCTTTCGTTAATGAAAGTATCCTGCATCATCTCAAATCTTGCCCTCATTTGCCCGTAGTGCGAGGCCTTAGCCTCGCTTCCCCGCTTAAAACCTGCGGGGACATGGTTTTACAGCACTCTTGCCTGATTGCAACAAGCTCGGTAGAAGCCTCGCACTACGAACCTCTCCCCCGCCGCCTCAGTCGTAGAAACAGGTCTTCAGACCTGTTATCCGCCATTATTTTTCAAATTCCTCGAACATTTTTTTTTCGAGCATACGGTAGCTCAGCGCTTCCTTGAACAGGCCGTAGTTTTCCCAGATTTCTTCTTTGCCATGGTACTTGTCCGGGTATATCCGGTAGTGGCCCCTGTATTTTTCAGGGGTAAGATTGAACATCAATGAATTGGCGCCGGAGGACAGTCCGAGCCTTCTTCCCTCCTCGCTCTCTATCGTCTCAAGGGCGGTTGTCACGGGTATCTTCGCCTTCGGCATGAAGAGCCTTGAAACGGCCGTGACCTTCAGGGCCATTTGCGCGCTTCCCGCGGGATGTCCGGCAAGCGGGGTGGACTGGCAGGGGATGAACGGGCCGACAGAAACCATATTCGCGCCAAGCTCCTTCATTGTGATTATATCTTCGGCTATTGCCTCTTCCGTCTGGCCGGGAAGGCCGATGAGGAAGCCTGACGCAAGGTAGTAGCCGAGCTTTTTTATCCCTTTTAAAAGCTCAAGCCTCTTGTCAAGTAACTGCCCTGGATGGATGGAGTCATACAAGGCGCGGTTTGAAGTTTCAAAGCGCATAAGCGCCCCGCTTGCCCCGGCGGCCTTCATCCTAACGTAGCATTCAAGGCTGCGTTCGCCCACGCTCATGAAGACAAATACCCTGCAAATCTTTTTTATCCTGACGATTATATCTGCGAGCATATCATCGGTATAATAAAAATCGTCGCCGGACTGAAGGACTATGAGTTTGTATCCGCGCCTATTGACGGCGTCGCCTGCCGTTTCCGCTATCTCGTCCGGCGTCATCCTGTAACGCCTGACGTCCGCAGAGCCTTTTCTCAAGCCGCAGTAAAAGCAGTCCCTCACGCAGTGGTTTGAAAATTCGACTATCCCGTGTATGCAGAAAAAATCCTTCAGATGGGCCTGCCTTACCGTATTGGCCTCGGCAAAAAGGGTTTCAAGCTCCAGCGGGTCTTCGGTCTTTAAAAGCCTTATAATATTCTCTTTCGAAAGCCCGCCTGCGGCGTGGCTTTTTAACAGTTCCAGAAACTCCCTGTCTAACCTTGAAACGTCTATGTGGCCTTTTGGCTCAAGCAGGGCTAATATCTCACCGGCGTCTGTTTGGCTTATCCTGCGTATGGCGACGTCATAGGCGCACAGCACCCAGTCCCCTGCCTTGAGGCCGGGCAATTCCACAGCCTGTATCTTACGGACGCCGCCCGAACCTTCGACGGTAATATCCGCAACAGATGAACCTGCGACAGAATTTTCTACTGATAACACCTTTGCCGGAATCGTCAGGCACATTGGTTTGATATTGCCGGACGCGCGCCATGAAAGTTCGTGCGCCGGATATTCTCCGTAAATTTTTACATTGAATTAAACCGTCTTAGAGATTGTACTCCGGCATCCGTTTGCCGTCAATACGCGCGGCAGGCAGGGTGGTCTGAAAAACTCGGAGAGGAATGAAAAAGATTAAAGTTTTTTGGCCGCCTGCGGTAGCAAAGCTGAATGGTTGCATTTTAGCTTTAGCCGTGCGCAGCACTTTTTCAAAAAAGGTAAGTGAGATAATCCTTGCAAACCGATGCAAAACGTATAAAAATAAGCCCTCACCCGATAAAACAGCTTTCGGAGCTTCTCATGAAACAGGCCTTTTTATATCTTACAGCCCTGTCGCTTGCGTGCATACTTTTGCCGTCATTATGCAATGCCGAGATATACAAGTACGTTGACAAAAACGGGACTGTCATCATGGTGGACGACGTGACGAAGGTCCCTGAAGCCTACCGCGGCCAGATGGAAGTGAGCGGCGGCCGTCGCAGCAAGGAAAGGCCGGCCACGGCCCTGCCAACGCAGGCTGACTCGCAAAAACTGCTTAAAAACCTCACTGCCGAACCGTCAGCTCCGGTTGCAGGGGTCGAGCCCCTTGAAGGGGTTCAACCCCCGAAAGACGAAACCAGACCCGCCGCCTTAATGCGGCGAATTTCCGCGGCCCTTGACAAGCCCGGCCTTGGCGTCGGATTAAAAATCATTATCGTTGTTATAGCCGCAATAGCCGCGTTTCTCGTTATAGGCAGGGCCGCCGAGACGGTTGAAGCGAAAAAGGCCGGCGTCCTCATCTGCATACTTTTGATAGGCGCGGTCTCGGTCTTTCTTTTCAGGGTGTCCGCGCAAAAGGCCGCGGACAGGATAGCCGCCGTGATGAAAAACGTTCGAGGCATTCAGGGGAAGCTGCAAGGGCGGACGGAAACGGCCCGGACAATCGAAAATGAATTTAAGGGCGAACCCGGCCCAGCGCCGCCGAGTCTGCCGGGCCAGACGGACACAGCCCGGATGAACGATAATGACCTTTTGAAAGAACCGGACGCCGCGGCATTGAATGCAGCGCCGGGCGAAGAAAAGATCACCTTAACAATGCCGCTACCGCCCAGAGATTGACATTGACAGTGACAACAGAAGCAGATTGACCGCTCCGGGCCTTACGGTATCCGCCAAGAGCAGCGCGTTCAAAAAAACCGCGACGCCCGCCGAAGTCCAGAGGAGCGTATTTTCCAGCCACGCGGTTTTAAACTGCCCCATGACCCGTTTGGATGACGTCAATATTATGAGAGGCAGCACGGTCAGCGGAAGCTGAATGCTCAATACCACCTGACTCCAGATGAGGGCGTTAAAGGCGTCTGAAATCAGGAAAACAAAAAAGAGCGCGCTGATAAGCGTAATGAGCGCGCCTGTGCGCGAATGGCTGTCCTTCAGGTCAAGCGGTTCGCCGAACATCCCGGCAAAGATGCTCGCCCCGGCCATGGCCGCCGTGACAGACGACGAAAGGCCGGACAGAAGAAGGGCAAAGGCAAAGACCGTCGCGGCCAGAGAACCGAGAAAGGGCTTTAGCGTCACGTGCGCCTCGGTCAGCGTGGAGATGGTCAGCCCGTTGGAATAAAAGACCGCCGCCGCGACCAGCATCATCGCGCTGTTTATAACCCAGCCCGCGCTCATGGCCGAGAGCGTGTCGAGAAACTCATATTTAAGCCTCTTTTTCATCACCTCCGCGCCCTCAAGGTTCCACTGCCTGCTTTGGATTATCTCGGAATGCAAAAATATATTATGCGGCATAACGACCGCCCCTAAAACGCTCATAAGCACGGGCAAAGACCCGGCGGGGATGGACGGGACTGCCCAGTTTCGAAAAGCCCCGCCTGCGCCGAGCCATTCCACCTTGACAAGTAAAAGCTCAAATATAAAACTTATCCCGATAAGCGCCACAAAGGCGATTATCCATCTTTCTATCTTCTTATAGCTGTTTGAAAACACCATAAAGCCCGTGAACGCGGCGGCAAAGACCGCGCCCACGGCAAGGGGCGCGCCGGTGAGCATATTTATCCCTATGGCCGCGCCTAATAGCTCCGCAAACGCCGTAGCCGCAGACGCGCCGACCGCGCTGAGGAGTATGACTCTACTCGTCCATTTGCCGAAAAACTTTGCGCAAGCCTCGGCAAGACAAAGCCCTGTGACTATCCCTAAATGGGCCGCATTATGCTGTATGACGATGAGCATGAGCGTCCCGAGCGAAACCACCCAGAGAAACTTATACCCATACACCGACCCCGCCGCCATATTAGCCGCCCAGTTGCCCGGGTCAATGAAGCCAACGGTCACGATGAACCCCGGCCCGATATACCTCAAAAGCTCCAGCCCGCCGAGCTTTGGGGTGTGATTGGCGAAGATGTTTTTTATTTTAACGAGGTTTTTTTGGTGGAACATGGGTGACCGTTTTTTTGGTTTGATGTTTTGATTATAGCGGGAATGAGGGGAAAATGCGGGAGAAAATAAGGATTATTCACAGATGGGCGGTTGGGGGTTGTTTGGTGGGGGGGCGTAGTTCAACCCGAGCTACTATACTGAAGCACCAAATTGAGTAGTATGACGGAGAAACAACTGAAGTTTATAGTTTCCTCGACTAGACACATAGGGTAGCCCTGAGCGAACGAACCCGGAACGTTCGAGAGTACGGTGCATGCGCACATTGTCCATGCGCGATGTAGCGAACATGCCCATGCCACCGACAGCGGCAATCGCAGCACTTACGAGCTTGTGCGAGAAACCACGACTACGAGCGGACGGTATTACATGAACCCATCCAAGCTCATAAGGGAAGGCTGAAGTCTCAAGAGCAACGCCAGCCTTTTCGGACACTGACCTACGATAATTTGGCAAAGGCTGTTTCAATGCAGCAACGCCCATAAGGTGTTGTTCTTCAGTCATAAAAACGAGGAATTTTGCAGCGTTTCGAACGCGAATCTCCAGACCAGAGGCCGCAACCTCTCCCCCAGTACAAACCAGATTAACGAAGCGCTCTAATTCGGCATCAGAACATTCCGTAGGTTTTTTAACGATGATACACTCGGAACGACTCATAGATGTCTGTTACCGACCTCTGTCCAATTTTTGCGAAGTGTAATTTACTGCCTTATATTTTCGGTGTCCACAGTTCCTTATATGCGAGACCTAAGCTTGTAGGGTGGGCATCGCCCACCAAAATATCAGCGACGCACTATGTAAATGGTGGGCTGTGCCCACCCTACGCCTAACACTTTCTTAGTATAGCAGAAGTGCAGCAATGGTGATTTTTTCACCCCCGCCCCGCCCTCCCCCGTCAAGGGGGAGGAGAAAAAAATCCAACGGCTTATAATAAGAATAATTTGGGTTGAGGAACAAAACCCAACACAATGCGATTGTTGCAATTGTGATCGCCCGCGTAGCGCCGTATCTTATCATTCGTTGGGTTTCATACTTCAACCCAACCTACTTATTCTACCCTTCCCCTTTCACCCCATACCCCAGATAATTCATCGAGGTATCGCGGGAAATCTTGAACTCTAACTTCAGCGTGTCAAGGCTCATGCCCTTTATTTCCATTGTCTCAACGTTGTTTTCCTTGAGTATCCGCACGAGGACCGAGGGTTTGATGAATTTATTGAAGTCGTGAGTGCCGTTGGGGATCATGTGCAGGATATTTTCAGCGGCGAAGACTGCGAGAAGGCGCGCGCGGACGGTTTTGTTTATCGTGCCGAAGAAAAAGATGCCGCCGGACTTGAGCATCTTCAGCGCATCGGCGAGAAAACCTTTTAAATCGTCCACGTGCTCAAGCACCTCGGCGCAGACGATGACGTCAAACTTCTCCGGGTCTTCCATCAAAAGGCCGGAGGGCGAAAGGACTCGGTAGTCTATCGAAAGCCCGGCCTCGTCAGCGTGCTTTTTAGCCGCGTCTATGGCAACAAGGGAAAGGTCGATGCCCGTGACCAGCGCTCCGCTTAAGGCAAACCTCTCGGACAAAAGCCCGCCGCCGCAGCCGATATCAAGCACGCGGGCGCCCTTTAAATCCCCTGCCTTTTTAGCGAAGTAATCAAAGCGCAGCGGATTTATCAGATGGAGCGAAAAGAGCCTGCCCGAAGAGTTCCACCAATCGCCGCCGAACTTATCGAATTTTTCGGATTCAGTTGTCATAGGCCGCCTCGCAATGCACCTGATTACAGGACGCCGGAGCGTCCAGGGCTGCATTCCCACGCCTGCCCTCGCGTGTCTGAAGCGGGGGCCGGAGCGTGGGAACGATAAACGATAAAACAAAGACTCCCCTCACCCTGCCCTCTCCCCAAAGGGGAGAGGAATTAAATTCCCACGCTTCTGCGTGGGAACGATAATTAAAGCACGAGCCCGCGCAGCGGAAGTAAAGTTTTTTGGCCTTACCTTTTTTTCAAAAAAGGTAAGCCGTAGTCCGCCCACTTTCTGTCGACGAGGTCGATTATCTCTTTGTCCATTTCCATCTTCTCTCCCCATTTGCGCGTTGCTTCAGGGGGGATCTTTGTGGTCGCGTCTATGCCCATCTTGCTGCCGAGGCTGTCAAGGGGGGAGGAAAAGTCCAGATAGTCAATCGGCGTGTTCTCGATGATAATAGTGTCCCTTTTAGGATCGACCCTTGTGGAGAGCGCCCAGACGACGTCGGCCCAGTCGTGCACGTTGATGTCGTCGTCAACGACGATGACGTATTTGACGTACATGAACTGCTTCAAGACGCCCCAGATGCCCATCATCAATCTTCTTGCGTGGCCCGGGTATTCTTTTTTAATTGACACGACCGCTATCCTGTAAGACACAGCCTCCATGGGCAGGGAAAAATCCCTGACTTCGGGAAACTGCAGTTTCAAGGACGGCAGGTAGAGGCTGTTTAATACCGTTCCTATGACCGCGTCCTCCTTTGGCGGCCTTCCGGTGATGGCCGTAAGATACGTCGGATTTTTTCTGTGCGTGATAGCCTTAAGATGAAATACCGGGAACGGCTCGGCCGAGTTGTAGTAGCCCGTGTGGTCGCCGAACGGGCCCTCCGGCGCGGTGTCGCCGATGCGTATCTCCCCTTCAAGGATTATCTCGGCGGTCGCTGGAACCTTCAGCGGGACGGTCTTGCACTGGACAAGCTCTATGGCCTTTTTCCGGAGGATGCCGGCAAAGTGATACTCTCCCACGTCTTCCGGCACCGGCGTGACCGCGGCTATTATCGTCGCAGGCTCCGCGCCGATGGCAACGGCAACTGGCATGGTCTTGCCTTCGGCCTCCCAGAGCCTCTGATGGCCCGCCCCGCCCCTGTGCTTCAGCCAGCGCATGATGGCGCGCTTGCCATCCAAGACCTGCATCCTGTAAACGCCGACGTTATACGGCCCGCCGGACGGCGCCTGCGTTACGACGAGCGGCCAGGTGATAAGCGGCCCGGCGTCCTTTGGCCAGCACTTTAAAACCGGAAGCATTGAAAATGCCGCGTCCGCGCCCTCAAGGACTACATCCTGGCACGGCGCGCTCCTGACGGTCTTGGGGCCCAGCGTCAGAATCTTGCCGAAAAACGGCAGCTTTTTAACTGCGTCCCACAACCCCTCCGGCGGCTGGGGCCTTTGCAGGAGCGCGATGAACTCGCCTATCTGCCGGAGCTCGTCCTCTTGGACGCCGAGGCCCAGGGCGACCCTCTCCCTTGTGCCGAAAAGGTTGGCGATTATGGGAACCCTGCTCCCTTTTACGTTTTCAAATATAACCGCCGGGCCGTTGTTTTTGACGAGCCTGTCCATTATCTCCGCGGCCTCGAGCACCGGGTCTACCTCTGCCTTAACACGCTTCAGCATGCCCTTTTTTTCAAGCGCGTCGAGAAATTCCCTTAAATCAGCGTATGCCATGAAGTCCTTTTTGAGTCATACAGGTTAAAAACGCAAATCAATGATTATCGCTAAAAGCACGATAGCGCCTATTACCGCGTTTGCAAGAAATGCCTTGAATCTTCCTTCGCGCGCCGTATTTTTCTTTACATCCAGCACCGTGCCCATAAAAAGGAAAAAAGCAACGCCGACGCCGGCATAATAAAAAACGCCGCGTCCGGAAACCCACCCTGCCGCCGCGAGAAAGACGGCTGTTAAAAAATAACTGACAACGAGCGCAGCGTAAACCTGCCTGCCGAAGTATATGGCCGTTGATTTTACACCTATGCGCATGTCGTCGTCCACGTCCATGAGCGCGTAGATGGTATCATAGGCCGTTGACCAGAATATGTTGGCGATGAATATCAGGACGGCGGCCATGCCGATTGAATTAGTCGCCGCTGACCAGGCCATGACCGCGCCCCAGCCAAAGGCTATGCCCAGAAACATCTGCGGAAAATGGCTCACCCTTTTCACGAAGGGATAGACGGCCGCGAGGGCGAGACCGATGACCGATAAAAGCACGGTGAAGGGGTTAAGGAAAAGCACGAGAATAAATGCGAGCATTGAAAGCGCGGCAAAGACGAACAGGGCGTCCATGACCGTCAGCAAGCCGCTTGCCAGCGGCCTTTGCCTCGTTCTTTCCACATGCGGGTCGAACTTCCTGTCCGCTATGTCGTTTATGGCGCATCCCGCGCTCCTCATAAGAAAGGTGCCGAAGATGAAAATCGCCAGATGCTTTGCCGTCGGATAGCCGCCCGAAGCCAGAAAAAGCGACCACAGCGTGGGCCAGAGGACCAGGAGCGTGCCATATTGCTTCGGCAATCTGATGAGGTCCGATATTGCTGTAAGTTTTTTCATGCAAAGGGCGTTCGTGTTCATTTTATTTGGCACGCGGCGCCGGAATGACGCCCGGGCTGAAAACTTCGGTTATCCCGGCCTTGATTATCCAGACGCCCGATGAATCCCTGTTAAAAAGGATGTAGCGCCGCGCCATGAGAGGCGTGTCCGCGCCAATACCCAGGTCCATCGCGGCCTTAGGGCATTTCAAGACCGCCACCTCGAGCCTGTCTTTGCAGACAGGTATCTTCCTCGCGCTCAAAACCCTTCCAAGCGGCACGCTGCTTTCCATTTCAAGGGCGTTTAAAAGCCCTTTCTCAATGCGCTCAAGCGGAATCAGCGTTTGCGCGTAGACGAGCAGCCTTCCGCCTGCGGTCAGCCAGACCTCCCTGTGCATGGCGGGCTTCCGAGGGGCCTCCTCAAGGTAGGCCGCCGCCTCGTCTGTCAGGTTGCAGTTGGCCCTGAACTCCACCACGGCCTCCACGCGCGCGGGTTTTTTTGGCTGGCCTGAAAGAAGCTCAAGCTCCAGCGTAAGCGAGCCGTCCGAAAGGAGCAAAAACCTCTGCTCTGGCTTCAGCCTTGAAAGCTCCGCCCCCTTGAAGGAGTTCAACCCCCTGAGGGGGCTCAGCCCCTCGCCGACCCTCGACCAGTTCGTGAGAAGGCCATATGCAAAGCCACCCGCCATAAAAAAAATCCTGTGTGCGATTAAAACAGCAAACCCGAAATCAGAAATTAACACATCAAAGGGGATTGGTCAATATCGCGCCCTCCGCAGGGATGGGCAAGGCTTTGGTTTCAGGCCTGCCCTCGCATGTTAGAAGCTGGGGGGGGTTTTAATCGGGAATCTAAAACCATATCCCCGATAGAAACATTCGAGGATGACAGCCCGATAGCGAAGTAGGGTGGGCACAGCCCACCATTTACAGGAGCGAGTAGCTATTTTGGTGGGCGGTGCCCACCCTACGAAACTCAAAAAAAACTCCCCATTCCACCTTCCTGTATAGGGAGAGGGAATGGGGAATAATGAAAAAAGTGCCGCGCACGGCAAAAGCATGGAATGTTGTCATTCCCGCCTGCCCTCGCGTGTTAGAAGCGGGGGAGCAAATGTGTTGTCAAGAATCATATATCGTAGTGCGAGGCTTCAGCCTCGCTTCCCCGCTTAAAGCCTGCGGGGACATGGTTTTGCCGCCTCCTTGCTTGATTGCAGCAAGCTCGATAGAAGTCTCGCACTACGATT
Organism: Deltaproteobacteria bacterium; assembly: GCA_016234935.1. Classification (GTDB taxonomy): domain Bacteria; phylum Desulfobacterota; class GWC2-55-46; order GWC2-55-46; family GWC2-55-46; genus JACRNL01. The sequence goes on from JACRNL010000005.1 coordinate 184,444, forward strand.
TTTTTCTCTTCTCCCCCTGCGGGAGGGCAGGGCGGGGGTGAACCGGCCGCCCTCTCTCTCCCCGCTTTAAACACACGAGGACAGGCTCGACCCTCTCCCGCGCCTGCCCTTGTGTGTTCCCCGATAGAAACATTCGAGGATGACAGAAAAAAATCCACCGCAGGCGCCAGGCGTCGTTAAAGATGATTCCTTGCTTAACCCTCTGCCTGATTTTTTTTCTCCGGCTCCTTTTCCGCGGCCGTGTTCGGCATGGAAGCAATCTTGTCCTGAGAAGGCTGTTCCGCCGCCTTTAAAAATGCGTCGACTGCATACTTTATGGCGGTGGCATTGCTCTTGTTTGGGCCGCGAAGGACTTTGAGCAGCTTGCCGACGTAGATTATCTCATCAGCGCTCAGACCCGCCAGTCCCCCGCCCCTTGTCCCTTCGCCTTTGCCGTATGGAGACGTATCTTCCGCGGCCAGATAACTTGCGAACTCTCCGCCGCGGCTTAATTTGTGCACGTCGCCCTCTCCGGTCAGGAGCCAGTCCATGGAAAGACCATATAAGTTGGAAAACCTCAATACAAGGTCAGTTGGCATCTCTCCGCGTTTCTTGTAGTTTGAAAGGGCCTGGGGCGTAACGCCAAGCGCCCTGGCAACGGCGGAGTCGTTCTTGAGCTTGCCGGCCCACCTCATGCGTTCAATAATATCGGAATAATTTACGCCCATAGTCTTTTCTTTAAAACCCCCTTCTCCTTAATATGTAAGAATACTCCCGATGAAGTTCACATGCGCTGCGCACGGCTAAAGTCAAAATGCAGCCCTTTAGCTTGGCTCACCGCAGGTGCTGCGCACGCTAAAGTCTAAAATGATACACCTTAAACTTTGCTCACCGCAGGTGTGATTTCCAATTGCTGCACCCGCCGGACAGGTTAAAAAAATCATGGTGAATTATGCGGATTTCCCGGATATTGCACAAAGAATGCCGCTAACGAACAGCGTTGACCAGTCAGCCGGAGGAGTAGAGAGAAATACAGTAGGAGTGTGCTGAGTGGAGTCTACATCTCACCCAAGTTATGCATTTTTGAATACGAAAGTAAATAAGCATATCTCATTTAAAACATAGTGTCAACCGTGATTATCCAAGAATCGTTTTTACTTATCTTTACTTATCAACTTAGACGTTATTTTGCACATTTTGCCGTGCATATTCAAGTTAAAAAAGACGGGTGGCGACTGCAAATGTCTTTAAATGAAACATGGCTCATTAAAACCGCCGAGATGCATGGTATATATTGTGGTTGGATAATTTTGTGTTTTTTCAGAAGTTTCCGCAGATTTTACGATTTTTCAATGCGCGCTCTATCTCAGATGATATCTTTTGCGCGGCCTTAACCGGGTCAGGCGCGTTTCTGATCGGCCTTCCCACGACGATGTAATCAGCGCCGTTGAGGATTGCTTCATAAGGGGTGGTTGTGCGCTTCTGATCGCCGGCGTCATCGTCCGCCGAGCGTATGCCCGGCGTGACAATTAAAAAATCCTCTCCAAACTCGGCCCTGACGACAGAGGCCTCAAGGCCGGAACAAACCACGCCTGCGCAGCCGGCTACCCGTGCAAGCCTTGCCCGGTGAAGCACTAATGAAGCCGGGTTTTTGTACTTCGGGTCAACGCCCGCCTCCGAAAGGTCTTCCTCTGAAAGGCTGGTCAGCACCGTTACGCCGAGCGCCTTTGTCGGACTGCCGGCGCAGGCTTCTGTAACGGCCTTTAAAAGCCCCCTGCCCTCGTCGCAATGGACGGTGACGAAGTCGACATTCAGCCCGGCCGCCCGCTTCATCGCGCCTTTTACCGTTTCCGGGATATCGTGGAACTTCATGTCGAGAAAGACGGCCGCGCCGGGCGCCTTTGCCTTCACCTCTTTCACGACCGAAGGGCCGCAAGCCGTAAAAAGCTCAAGCCCTATCTTGAAAACCCCGACGCGGTCTTTAAGCAGGTCAACAAGCCCGAGCGCCTCATCAGGCGTCGGAACGTCAAGCGGAAAGATAATCCTGTTTTGCGGGGAGATAAGGTTCATGTAATTGGCGCTGCGCGCGGCTAAAGCTAAAAAAGCTGTTCCTTACTTTATAGCTTTGCTCACCGCAGGCGCTGCGCGCGGCAGAGTCAGAAGTATTGTCATTCCCGAAGGTCTCTATCGGGGATGACAGAAAAAGTGCAGGCGCGATGTCTCGGTGCAGGGACACGCCGAAACATCGAAACCCTTTAAAATAAAAATCCTTAACGGCTCTTGCCGACAAGCTCGAAGGGTTTGGTCTTGACCGGCGTTTCCTTTTCCTTGACCATCTTCTGATGGAATTCAAGGAGGTCTAATTTAGTGTAGAGCGCATTTAGCTTGAGGCCGGTCTTTGCCTCTATGTTCTCGGCCCCGCCTTCCTGCCTGTCAACGAGGGCATAGACCTTCCTTACGTTAAGCCCTGCCTCCCTGGCCCTCTGCACCGCGGTTATTATGGACTCTCCGGTCGTCACCACGTCGTCGATTATGGCAACCCATGCGCCGGGCTTGACATTGCCTTCTATCCACTGCTCTGTGCCGTGCTTCTTGGGCTCTTTCCTTATTACGAACGCGTCAAGGAACTTGCCGTTCATGGTGCTGACAAGCGCGGTCGCCATGGCAATGGGGTCGGCCCCCATCGTAAGGCCGCCGATGGCGTCAATAGGCTCGAGCTTTACCTCCTGAAAAAACGCGAAGCCCACGAGTTCCATGCCCTCGGCGCTGAGGACGGTCCTTCTCGCGTCAATGTAAACGTCGCTCTTTTTGCCGCTTGAAAGCGTAAAACCCTTTTCAGGGTCGAACATGAAAGACCTGACATAGATTATATCGAGCAGATCCTTCTTATATTCCTGGCTCATTTCAACATCTTGTGCGCTCATATTTCCGGCTCCTTTTATATTTGGATTGAATCTGATTGTATCCGTAAATTCTAACGCAATCAAGCCCTGTAATTCAAGCTGTTTTTGCCTTACCTTTTTTGAAAAAAAGGTAAGCCCAAAAAACTTTAATTCCTGCTGGCGCAGGTTCGTGCGTGACGCAAAATCTCACCTTTTTTTTGAAAAAAAACGGCGCTTTCCGGAGAGGAAAGACGCCGCCGTGGAGGAAACATTATTCCGGGCCTTATTTACGGTATGGTCGCCGGCTCCATATAATTGAATATCTTGTTTTCGTAGTTCCTGAGCGTGGCCTTGTTCTTTGCCTGAGAGATAAGGTATGTCGGCGCCACCGGTATCTTTCCGCCGCCGCCGGGGGCGTCTATGACAAAGGTCGGCACGGCGTAGCCCGTGGTGTGGCCCCTTAACTCTTCCATGATGTTTATGCCGACCGAGACCGGCGTCCTGAAGTGGTTGGTGCCGATGGCCAGGTCGCACTGGTAGAGGTAGTATGGCCGCACCCGTATCTTCAATAGCTCCTGCATGAGCTTTTTCATGACCACCGGCCTGTCGTTTATGCCGCGCAGGAGCACCGTCTGGCTGCCGAGCGGTATGCCCGCGTCCGCCAGCATGCCGCAGGACTTCACGACCTCCGGCGTTATCTCGCGCGGATGCGAGAAGTGCAGACTTAAGTAGAGCGGATGGTATTTTTTGAGCATGTTCACCAATTCCGCGTTAACCCTCATGGGCAGCGTCACCGGCACGCGCGTGCCGAGGCGGATTATCTCTATATGCGGCAACGCGCGAAGCTCTTTTATATATTGCTCCAGGACCTCGGTCTTCATCATAAGCGGATCTCCGCCGGAGATAAGGACGTCGCGTATGGTCTTTTTGGATTTAAGGTATTTTACCGCCTCTTTGAAGCGTTCCATAGACATGGGCGGAAGCTCTTCGCCGACCATGCGGCGGCGCGTGCAATACCTGCAGTACATGGCGCACGAGTCCGTGACGATGAGGAGCGCCCTGTCCGGATACCTGTGGACGAGGCCTGATGTGGGGGAATGCGAGTCCTCTCCGCAGGGGTCTACCAGCTCGCACGAGGAAACGCTGAACTCCTCAATGCGCGGTATGGCCTGCTTCCTTATCGGACATTTGGGGTCGTTTCTGTCTATAAGCGAAAAGAAGTACGGCGTAATGGCCATTGCCAGACGGCCCGTTGCGCGCTTGATGCCCTCTTCCTCGCGTTTTGTAAGCTGGATGAGTTCACTGATTTCTTCAAGCGTTGTGATCCTGTTTTTCAACTGCCACTTCCAATCACCCCACAACTCGCTACTTCGGCTTGGCTCGTCAATGACCTCCGCAAGCTCGGATCTCTTGTTTTCGGCCAGGTTACTGACGGGGGCCTGCGCGCAATTTGAAAGCCCTTCCATTATGCCTCCTTGAAGGGGTTCAACCCCTTTTTTTAAGAACCGGCCTTAGGGCGTTAACACACCGGTTTGTTAGGTTTTTTCCAGGGCTAATGTTCGCTCTTGCCTGAAGGCGGCGTGCCCCCCTGTTCAGGATGCAAATTCAACTGCGGGTGGCTAAGCTCCTCCATTGCCTTTTCATAGGCAATCCTGTACTTAAAGCCTTTTTTTAAATACTTCCAGATGTATTCGACCTTTTTTACGTCATCGTCGGAATATTCCCTGAATTCCTTATCTCCAATAACGGTTTTTTGCGGCTTTATAAAGCCTTTTTGCTCTAAATAATAGAGTTTCTGCCGCGGAATATCTATTTTAGCAAGTAGATCCGGTGTCCGTATGCCCAATTCGTTTAGTACTCCCGAAAGATTTTGATACGTTGAAAGCATTGTTAGATGCGATTTGCCCTTTTTTTATTGTTTTTGCCGTGCTATCTAATATTAAGTATAATCTTAAAATGAGTATACATTTATTTTTATCATTAATATAAAATTTGTCAAGCGAAATCTTTTATGTTTTTTCTATTATTTTATTGAAAAAGCATCAGAGGCAAACGCCTTTCTTTCCTCTCCCCTGATGGGCGCTTCCTTTTTTCCTCCCCCGTGAAGGGGGAGGGTATGGTGGGAGGAGGAGGGAGAGGGTAGGGGAAATAGAGCGAAAATCGGGGCATACTTTACCAGTGCACCTTTATGACCAGCCCATTGATATGAAAACATGACATTTTTCATATTGAAAAGGATGGATATAATTATATAATGGTCAAAGGCTTGAAACATCGCTTACCCGCATAAAAAAACATTTTTTAAAATAGGGTCTCATACCCTGCGAAGGAGACACGGCTTTGACACAGGAAACCACAAAATGGAAACAGGGATTTTTCAAGGACGTTGAGCCCATAAAACTCAAGGATCCGCTCTCATACATATTAGGCGCGCAGAAAGACGGCGAGCCGTTCGTGTTCAACTACACGGACGCGGTGCTCCTGGCCGGACATTCCTGCCCGGCGGTATCCGGCGCGTACAAGCTGACCGCGCTGGCGCTTAAAACCCTTTACGGAAATGACCTTCCAACGCGCGGCGGCATAAAGGTGCTTATAAAGGGCGGCCCTGCCGACCTTGCGTATGGCCCGCAGGCGCAGGTAATATCCTTCATAACCGGCGCGTCCGGCGTTACCGGCTTTAAAGGCCTCGGCGGAAAATACGGCAGGAACAATAAATTATTCTTTGATCCAAAAGATCCGGAGTTCAACACCTTCATCTTCCAGAGGGAGGATACCGGCAAAACAGTAAGGGTCGCCTACAACCCGCAGGCCATACCGCCGGACATGCGCATGAACGACGTGGCTCCGCTCGTGATGCAGGGGATTGCAACCGACGAGGAAAAAGAGCTTTTCCATTCATTATGGCAGGGAAACGTTAAAAAAATACTCCTTGAGGAGAAAAAATATCCGGGCCTTTTCGAGGTCACGGAATTGAAGGATTTTAAGTTTCCCAAGATGCAGGCCGGCCAGGGGAATTATTAAAAAACATTTTTTATTTTTTTGGCGCGCAGGGGCGGACTGCTCTTTTAACAGCCCGCTCTTTTTTATTCCAGCGGCGGGCTGTGTGGGGCGGCTTTGACACGAATGTTTTTATTGGATTTAAGCCGCTGAATATAATAATATTATGAACGTCCCGGTCTGATGCATCAACAGTTAAAACGCGCACGGAGGCGTTCCAATGACCATCGGCGTCACGCTTACCAAATTTCTCCTTGAGGAGCAGCGCCGCTTTCCGTCTTCCTCGGGCAATTTTACTTCGCTTTTTTCAGATCTCGTGGTGGCGGCGAAGATAATATCGCGCGAGGTGAACCGCGCCGGCCTCATAGACATCCTCGGCGCGACCGGCTCCAGGAACATCCAGGGCGAAGAGGTGCAAAAGCTCGATGATTACGCCAACACCGCCATTATCCACGCCATGGAACACGGCGGCCACCTCTCGGCAATGGCCTCCGAGGAGATGGACACCGTCATAAAGGTGGACGCAAAATACCCGCGCGGCAATTACCTGCTGCTTTTCGACCCGCTTGACGGCTCGTCCAACATAGACGTGAACGTCAGCGTGGGCACGATATTTTCGATATTAAGATGCTGCAAGGGGCCGAACGGGTGCGACGTGGAGGAGAAGGACTTTTTCCAGCCCGGCGTCAAACAGACCTGCGCCGGCTACATCATCTACGGATCAAGCACCATGCTGGTCTACACCACCGGCAACGGCGTGCACGGCTTCACCCTCGACCCGAGCGTCGGGGAATTCCTCCTTTCGCACGAAAACATAAGGATGCCTGAACGCGGCAGGATATACAGCATCAACGACGCCAACTCAAAACACTGGCTGCCCGGCACCGCGGAATATATCAAAAAGATAAAAGAAAACGGCAGGGACACGACGGCAAGGTACGTCGGCTCGCTCGTGGCGGACTTTCATCGAAACCTTCTTAAAGGCGGCATCTTCCTCTACCCTGCGGATAAAAAGTCCGCGAAGGGAAAACTCCGCCTGCTCTACGAGGCCAGCCCCCTCGCGTTCATCGCCGAACAGGCCGGAGGCAAGGCCTCCACCGGCGCAGGGCGCATCATGGAGATAGAGCCTGTCGAACTCCATCAGAGAACGTCTCTCATCATCGGTAGCAAATTAGACGTCGAAGAGGCCGAGGCCTGCTGGAAGGCGCACGGCGCGCAGCGAGAAGGTTTTGTCTAAAGATGTTTTCTTAACCGCTTTCAAAGACACCCCCGCGGGCGCACATGAACCCTTTCAAGAAGGCCCTCATCCTCTCTTACTTCACCGTCGGCTACAATATTCTCGAAGGCGTTGCTTCAATCGTTGCGGGTCTCCTTACGGGGAGCATCGCGCTAATAGGTTTCGGCTTTGACAGCGCCATAGAATCATTTTCAGGCGCCGTGCTTGTCTGGTGGCTTACGATACACGGAAGAATCCCGGAAGAAGAGGAGGAACGGGCGGAAAAACGGGCCGTCAAGCTCGTGGGTATAAGCTTTTTCGTCCTTGCCGCGTATGTCTTCTTTGAATCCGCTAAAAAACTCTACTTCCATGAACACACCGAGCCGTCATTGTTCGGTATAGTCATTGCAATCCTTTCAATAATTGTCATGCCCGCTCTTTCTTACGCAAAACTCCGGACGGCAAAACGCATCGGCAGCGCGGCCTTGAAGGCCGATTCCCGTCAGACGTTTCTCTGCTCGCTTTTAAGCGTTGCGCTCTTACTAGGCCTCGGGCTTAATTACTTCTTCGGCCTGTGGTGGGCAGACCCCGTCGGCGCCTTCGTGATGCTCTTTTTCATAATAAGAGAAGGGATTGAGGCGCTAAAAGAGGAAAAATGCTGCGGATGCTGAACCTCGAGGAGTTTGCGGCGCGGTTAAAAAAAGAGCGCCGCAAAGATGAAATACCGGAGCGATTCTGACAAATCTACTTCCCTATGCAAAAACCGCTGAATATCCTGTCAAGGATATCCTCTGTGGTGGTTTCGCCGGTTATTTCGCCAAGGGCGTTGATGGACTGCCTTAGATCAACGGCAATGAACTCGGCGGCAAGGCCGTTGCTGGCGGCGGCTTTTGCCTGCTTGAGCGAGGCAAGCGCCGCGCCGAGCGCGTCTTTGTGGCGCACGGACGCTATCATATCTCCACCGGCATTATCGCCGGCTTTATTTAAACCATGCCCCAGGGCAGCGCCGCAGATGGCCTCTTTTAACTCTGAAATCCCTTCCTCTTTAAGCGCGGAAATAAAAACAGCCTTATTCCCCGTAAATGCCTCTTGTATCTCCGCCCGCCTTTTACCGGTGATGATATCCGTCTTGTTTGCCACTATCAAAACTTTTTTCCCCGCTATTAATTCAAGATTTTTCAAATCCTCCGTAAAACCGTCCGGCCGCGAACCGTCAATGACATAAAGTATCAGCCCCGCGTCCTTTGCGTGCCTCCATGCGGCCTTTATGCCTATGGATTCCACGCGGCCTGCCGCAGCACGCAGGCCCGCCGTGTCCATCAAGCGCACAGCGATGCCCCGGACGTTCAAGACCTCTTCTATGACGTCGCGCGTTGTGCCGTGCTCTTCGGTTACAATGGCCCGCTCAGCTTCAAGAAGGACGTTAAGCAAACTCGATTTGCCCGCGTTCGTTCTACCGAGTATCAACGTCTTTATCCCTTCTCTTAAAATCATGCCCTCTTCATATGTCGCAAGGAGTTCTTTTATCAAATCCTCAGCCGCTTCAAGGCCCTTTAAAAGACCCTCCGGCATCCGCTCCACGTCGTCAGGGAAGTCAAGGCCAGCCTCAAGGTGCGCGAGCATCTCTATAAGAGGCTCCTTTATCGCGTTGACCTTTTTTGAAAGCCCGCCCTCAAGCCGCCTCCTTGCCGAGTTAAGAGCGCCTTCGGTAGAGGCCCTGATGACGTCAATGACCGCCTCTGCCTGCGCGAGGTCGAGCTTGCCGTTTAAAAAGGCCCGCTTCGTGAACTCGCCCGGCCCGGCCAGACGCGCCCCGGCCTTTAAAACGACCTCAAGGCATTTTTTAACTGTCAGCGCGCCGCCGTGGCAATGCAGTTCGACGACATCTTCGCCCGTATACGAGGCAGGGCCCTTCATGAAAACAAAAAACCCGTCGTCAGCCGCAGGGCCGCCGGACGGGTCTGTAAATGCGCCGTAATAAAAACGCCTTTCTTTGAAATCCGTCAGCCTGTTCTTCAGACAACCCCTTGAAGAAAAAACAGAACGCCCCACGCCAAGCGCGTCCGGGCCGCTCACCCGCACTATGCCGATACCGCCCTGGCCGACAGGCGTGGAAACCGCCGCGATTGTGTCATTGGTCATGGATTATTAACAGGCTGCCTCAAAAAGCCCCATCTACGTCGTTGCCTTCGTCGTTCATCATTACGGCGTAATTAACATTACGCCTGCATTCTTCGCTCCTCGTCGCCTCGCATCTGGCTGGGTTCCCATTGCGTCTTTATTATTGCAATGGGAAGATTTGAGCAGCCTGCCTTTGAGTGACACACGGGGGTTTGGGGAGAAAACCTTTCCTCAGAAAGGTTTTCTCCCCGACAATCCATAAGCCCTATGCCTTCGCGGCGGTGGTTTTATGGATATTGTATTGCTGTGCGATGGAAAGGACGTTGTTTATGAGCCAGTAGACCACGAGTCCGGCCGGAAAGTTAAGGAACATGAATGTGAAGATCACCGGCATAATGAGCATTATCTTCGCCTGCGTGGGATCCATACTCGTCGGGGTCATCTTCTGCTGGATGAACATGGTGATGCCCATGAGAACCGGGGTGACGTAGTAGGGGTCTTTTGCGGAGAGGTCTGCTATCCACAAAAACAGCGGCGCGTGGCGCAGTTCTATCGCCACATAAAGGACTTCGTAGAGGGCGATGAAGACCGGTATCTGAAGGATCATTGGCAGACAGCCGCTCACGGGATTTATCTTATACCGCTTGTAGAGATCCATGACCTCTTTGTTCATCTTTTGTTTGTCGCTCTTGTATTTTTCGCGTAACGCCGCCATCTGCGGCTGGAGAAGCTGCATCTCCTTCATGGACTTCATGCTGTGCTTGGTGAGCGGATAGAAGATTATCTTGATGATGACCGTTATGATGACTATGGCGATGCCGTAGTTCCCCAGATATCTCTCGAAGAAGTTCAGCACCACTAAAAGGGGCTTGGCCATGAAGGAGAACCATCCGAACTCTATCGCCTCTTCAAGGCCGTTCTTCTGGGCCAGAAGGAGGTCATACTCCTTGGGGCCGATGAATATATCATAGGCATAGACCGCCTTTTCATTGGGCCTCAGTTCGATCTGCGTCTGCAAGGCGGCCTTTGACCCGCCGGAGCCGGAGCCCTGCGTTGTCCAGCTGACCGCGGCCGGTGTTTTGGGGTTGACCCCCTTCAAGGGGATGAAGACTTCAAGGAAGTATTTGCTCTCCAGACCGAGCCACTTGAATTCGCCGCCGCCTGTCTGCAGCGGCTCCTTTGACAGGTCCTGCCGCAAGAGCTTGTCCTTGGTCTGAATGACGGGGCCGGTGTGATAGTGCGCGGCGTCCTCGCCGGCGTCGAACGAAGCGGACAAGAGGGTCTCTATGCTGCCGCTAACGGCCTTCGCTCCGATTATGCTTACCTCTGACGAGACGCGGTAGCTTGAACCGCTGAAGACATACTTCTTTTCAATCCTCAAGCCGTCTTTTGTGTTGGCAACAAAGACCAGCTCCGCACTCTGGTTGCCGGCTATGTTCAAGTCCTTACCGGACGGGGGTTTGACCCCTTCAATGGGGCTTGACCTCCTGAGGGGGCCGAGCCCCTTCAACTGGAATACAAGCTCGGTTGTCTCCTTGGCGCCGGCGGGCCTGAACCTTGTTGTAAAGGTCGCGTCCTGACGGGTAGCGCCGTTGATGCTGACGACCCTTGCGTTCGGCGTCTGGCTCTCCCTGAACTTTTTAAGCTCCCACTTTTTGATGCCGCCGCCGATATTGGTGAATATGGCCTTGAAAAACGGGGTTTCAACGACCGTAAGAACTTCTTTTAACGGCTGCGTTGCAGGGGCCGCCTTTCCGGAAAACGCCGCCGCGGCATTGGCCTGCGGGCCGGCAACAGGTTTAACCTCCGCCTCTTTCCCGGCTGTCGCGGAAGTCTCCGGAGCCTGGCTTTGCGGATAGAACTTCTTTAAGAGAGGCGGATAGATCAGCATTACCGCTAAAGAAAGCACTATGGCTATTATTATATTTTTATTTGTCACGAAGTTGCCTTTTCCGGGGATGATGCGGACGACCTGCCTTTTGCCGGCGGCACCGGGTCAAAACCGCCGGGGTGGAAAGGATGGCAGCGAAGCAGCCTTCCCATGGTCAAAAAGATGCCTCTTAAAACCCCGTAACTTTCGATAGCCTCTTCGGCGTAACACGAACAGCTCGGATGAAATCTGCAGGCAGGCGGCAAAAATGGGCTTATGAGCGACTTATACAGACGGATAAGCCATATAAAAGGCGTCTTCCACATGATTCAGGCCGTTATCCCTTAACAGGCTGCTGAAAAAATCCGCATCTGCACCTGCGGTGAGCAAAGCTAACTAAATGGTTATATTTTGACTTTAGCCGTGCGCAGCACCTGCGGCGCTTGCCGCCCTCGTTTCCTTGTTTATAATGGGCTTTACATCTGGAGCTTCCCAGCTTAAGGCCTGCGGGGATATGTTTTGAGCAGCCTGCCGGGGAAAGGACACGCGAGGGTTTTTCTGCAACCTGTTGAAAGAAGTCGAGCCCATTTAGGGGGTCGAGCCCCTTCAAGGGGCGGATTTTAACGTTCTACTTTACCAGGCCTTCCCGTATAAAATACCAAGTTCCTCTTTCACGCCGGTGTAGTCTTTTATATCCGCCGCTTTTGCGCTTTTTTTTACGGCTATTACAATATCCGCGGTTATATCCGGAAATATCGCATCCCTCTTCAGCCTGAAAAACTCGCGCATCAGCCTTTTAATCCTGTTTCTCGCGACGGCGTTGCCTGATGCGGAACTGACGGACACCCCAAGCCTGTTCATGGCCGGTTCATCCTCTGCACGGCCTCCGGGTTCGTTTCTCCCGTGTTTTAAAACATAGACCAGAAAATTCCTGGTCGTAAGGCGCTTGCCCGCTTTGAAGACGCGGCTGAACTCCCCTGGTTTTAACAAACGCTGCCTTTTGGAAAAGCCGTGGCTTTTCTTCTTTGGCTTTGAGGGTATATCCATTGCAGAAACGATCTCGCGCGTCGTTTACTTAGGCATGCTGACTGTTACGGACAGGTTCTTTCTGCCTTTTGCGCGTCTTCTTTTAATGACGTCTCTGCCGCCCTTGGTGGCCATCCTCTCAAGAAAACCGTGCGTCCTTAATCTCTTTTTTTTGTGCGGCTGAAATGTCCTTTTCGGCATAAGTCAAACCTTCCTGTTTTATCTTATAATTCAAAGCAGTTTATTATTTAGACATAGACCGTCATGTCATGTCAAGCAATTTTTACCTGCCTTTCTTGAAAGAAAGGTAGGCCCAAAGAACTTTAAAGTTTTTAGTCTTGCCTTTTTTTCAAAAAAGGCAAGACCATTGAAGGTTGTATTTTGGCTTTAGCCGTACGCAGCACCTTTCTTTCAAGAAAGGCAGGTTACAGACGCATGGGCATGATGACGTAGGTGTATTCTGTCGAACCGGCCGGCCTTATGATGCCGGGGCTTAAGGAATCTTTAAGCTCTATCGTGACCTTTTCATCATTTACGGCATCCAGCATGTCTATCATATATTTGGCGTTAAAGGCCATTTCTATCGGGTCGCCGGAGTACTCGATGTCCATCTCCTCCGTGGCGTCGCCGATATCCGGACTTGAAGCCGAAAGGACAAGATTGTTGGCGGAGAATTTAAAACGGACCCCTTTTATCTTGTCGGCGGAAAGTATCGTGACCCTTTTTAAAGATGATAAAAGGGCCGCTTTATCCGCCGTTAATGAATTATTATTATCTTTGGGAATGACCTTCTTGTAGTCCGGAAATTCGCCTTCAAGCAGGCGTATGTTTATAATGGTGTCTCCTTTTTTCATCACCGCGTTTTTTTGAGAGATGCCTAAAAAAAACTGTCCTTCGTCATTTTCGTCAATCAGTTTTTTAAATTCCATGACGCCCTTGCGCGGCAGGAGAACTGATAATAAACCGTCTTTTCCTGAAATGCTTTCGACATCCTTTTTTTCAATAAGGGCAAGTCTGTGGCCGTCGGTCGTGACCATCTTTATGCAAGTTGCGTCCTTTTCCAATAGAAAGCCGTTTATGTTATAACGAGTCTCGTCCGTTGACACGGCAAAGGCCGTCTTTTCAATCATCTCTCTTAACGCGCCCTTTTCGATTTTTTCAAGCTTCAATTCTTCCATCGAAGGAAATACCGGAAAGTCCTTGGCCGGAAGGCCCATCACGTTAAAACGGGCTTTGCCCGCTTTTATGGTTACCTTACTGTCTTTATTAACCTCGACATCTATCGTTTCGTCCGGCATCTCTTTTACTATTTCAAAGAGCTTTCTGGCATTTACAGTCACAGTGCCTTCTTTTGCAACCCTGGCGGCAACGGCGTCCTTTATAAAAACCTCAAGGTCCGTGGCGGTTATATTGACAGTGCCTTTACTAAGGGCCTCTATGGAGACGTTTGAGAGTATCGGCATAGTGTTTCTTTTTTCCACTATACCCTGAATCCTTTGAAGCACCCGCATGAAGTCAGATTTTTCAATGACGAACTTCATAAATTTCTCCTTTTTCTTGCGCAGCGCCTTTTTTGTCTGTTAGACAAAAACGCTTACTACTATATATTATTTTAATATTAAAAGATAGTAGCAGTAGTAGGGGGTGTTTATTGTTGATAAAGTTCCAACTGCTTAAAAAAACTTATTTTTTATATATTTATATCTGTTTATAAAAAGACATGATTTATAAACAGTTCAGGGTAGAAAAAAATCTACCATTAAAACGCCCTGCTTATCAACAAAGAACTAACAGGTTTTCCCCTTACCTTTTTTTAAAAAAAGTAAGCCCAAAAAATTTTAATTCCTGCTGACGCAGGTTCGTGCACAGGCGCTAACGCCATGCAGGGTAAAGGTATTAGTTAATGCCGAGGTTTTGTTTTAAGGTTTTTATTGAATGCTTCAGTTCTGAATCTTCCTTTAAACCGGCCTTTATCTTTTTAACGGCATGTATGGCGGTGGAATGGTCTTTTCCGCCAAAGGCCGCGCCTATTTCAGGAAATGAATATTTGCCGAATTCCCTTGCAAGGAACATCGCCACCTGACGCGGCATCGAGATATTTCTGTGCCGCTTTTCAGACTTGAGGTCGGAAGGCTTAAGGTTGTAAAACACCGAGACCGCCTTCATTATATCGTCCATTGCGACGGTTTTTTCAGCCGCGTCTTTAATAATGCTTTTAAGGGCTTCTTTGCTGGTGGAAAGCGAGATCTCCTGTCCGGTAAGGCTTGCCACGGCAATAACCCTGTTCAGGTTGCCTTCAAGCTCCCGGATGTTTGTCTTGCTGACGGACGCTAAAAAAACGGCCACGTCCTCCGGCAGTTTTATGCCTTCGAGCGCGGACTTTTTGAGGAGTATCGCTATCTTCGTCTCCATATCCGGCGGTTTGATGTCCGCCACAAGGCCGCCTTCAAACCTGCTCCTCAGCCTCTCCTCGATGCCTTCGATGTCCTTTAGAAACTTGTCGCTCGTTACGACTATCTGCTTACGCGATTCGTGAAGGGCGTTGAAGGTATGGAAGAACTCTTCCTGGGTGCGTTCCTTGCCGGCCCAGAACTGGATGTCGTCGATAAGGAGCACGTCGACGTTCCTGAACCTGCCGCGAAAGTCCGCCATCTTCTGATGGCTGACATAGTTTATGAATTCGTTCATGAACCGTTCGGAAGTATAGTAGCAGACGCGCGCGGACGGGTTGTTTTCCAAAACCCGGTGGCCGATGGCCTGCAGCAGATGCGTTTTTCCAAGACCGACGCCGCCGTAGATGAAAAGCGGGTTGTATTTGTCCGCCGGTTTTCCGGCCACAGCCGTGCACGCGGCGTGGGCGAACTTGTTGTTGTCGCCCACCACGAAGTTTTCAAAGCTATACCTGGGGTTCAGATCCGCCACGGCCTGCGCCTTCAGCGTCTTGGATGCGGCCGCGGAGAGTTCTTTGCCCGAGGCGCCCTTTGCCCCGCCCTTGACTGCAGGGGGCGCCTCGTCGGTTGTCTTCCATATGATTTCAACGTCTTTTTTGGCAAGCCTGTGCAGGACGTCCTGGATGAGCAGGAGATAGTGCTCCTTTACCCATTCCAGGAAAAACCGGTTAGGCACGCTGAGCTCTATGGCCCCGTTATTCTCAGCCGCCTTTATGGGCCGGAACCATGTGGCAAAGTGCTGGGGGCTTACATGCCCGGCAACGCTGTCAAGACAGTTATGCCAGAGGGTTTTCATGTCCACGGGAGCTTCTTTCAGGTTAAGTGTTTTTAAATATCGGAAAAAGCCGAAGCGTTTAATAAAAAGTTGTTCACAGGTTTATGCACAACTGTTGATAATCAGTCAGGGTTCGCGCAGGCCGTCACTTTAGCAGAGACCGGCGGATTATTCAAGCGTTTTAGTAAAGCTTACCTTTTTTTCAAAAAAGGTGCTGCGCACGGCAGAAGCCTGAATGCAACCATTCAGCGTTATAATCTTTTGAAGTAAAGTTCTTTGGCCTGCCTTTCTTTCAAGAAAGGCAGGTGCTGCGCTTTGAGAACATTACGGATAAAGGCCCCTGACCATGACGGCCTCGGCGACCTTTTTGACCCCCAACACCATGGCGGCGGTGCGCATGTCCACCTTTTTTTCAAGGGAGATGGCAAGGACTTCCTTAAAAGACCTCGTCATGATGACCTTGAGCTTTTCGTTTATCTCGCTTTCGTTCCAGAAAAACCTCTGTAGATCCTGCACCCATTCGAAGTAGGAGACCACGACGCCGCCCGCGTTTGCGAGTATGCCGGGAAGCATGAACACGCCGCTGTCCCTGAACACGGCGTCCGCGTCGTTTGTGACCGGGTTATTCGCCCCTTCGGCCAGTATTCGCGTCTTTATTCCGTTCACGTTGCCCGCGTGTATCTGTCCTTCTATGGCCGCGGGCACCAGCACGTCGACCGGAACGGCAAGGAGCTCGTCAATGGTAAGGTTGTCCGCGCCCTCGAAGTCCCTCAGCATGCCGCGCTCTTTTTTATGCGCCGCGGCCATGTCAACGTCAATGCCGTAGGGGTTGTGGATGGCGCTTTTGGAGTCCGCCAGGCCGATGACCTTCGCGCCGAGTTCTGAAAATTGCTTTGCCGCGAACAGGCCGACGTTGCCAAAGCCGATGACGCTGACAGTCAGCCCCTCAACGCGCATATTCAGATGCCTTAAGGCCTCCAGCACCGTAATGACAAGGCCCCCGGAGGTCGCCTTGCGTCTTCCCAGCGACCCGCCGATGCACACGGGCTTGCCCGTGACGACGCCGGGCACAGAATAGCCCTTCATCATGGAATAGGTGTCCATCATCCACGCCATTACCTGCTCGTCGGTGTACATGTCGGGCGCGGGTATGTCCGTCTCCGGGCCTATGAGAACGCTTATTTCATAGGTGTATCTGCGGGTGAGCCGCTCTATCTCGCTCCGGCTCATCCGCGAGGTGTCGCATTGCACGCCGCCTTTGGCCCCGCCAAACGGGATGTCAACGACCGCGCACTTCCACGTCATCAGCGCCGCCAAGGCCGTTATCTCGTCAAGGTTCACCCGCGGATGGTATCTGACGCCGCCTTTTGCGGGCCCCCGCGCGAAATCATACTGTACGCGGTAGCCTTTAAAGAAGTTCACGCTCCCGTCGTCCATCTCCACCGGAATTGACACGATAAGCGAGCGCCTCGGCGTTCTCAGACGCTCGTAAACCGCGGGCGGAAGGTTTAAGTGCCCGTTGGCGGTCTCCAGCGTCGTCAATATCTCTTGAAAAAATCCTGTATCCTCGGTCATGCCGTTATCTCCTCAGGTGAATATAGCGGAAGCTTAATGTTTGAGAGAAATTTTTTTCAGAAAATTTTCCCTCAATAATTCATTTCCGCTATTTTTTCCTGCGTTTTTTAACCCAGCCCTTGATTATTTTTTCATCGGCCCTTGTGATGACGAGGGCGCCCGGGGGAACGTCTTTTGTGACGGTGGTGCCCGAGCCTACGTATGCGCCTTTGCCGATTCTGACAGGCGCTACGAGCTGGGAGTCGCTCCCTATGAAGGAGTCGTCTTCGATGATTGTAACGTGCTTTTTGAAGCCGTCGTAGTTGCAGGTGATGGCGCCGGCGCCGATGTTGACATTGGCGCCGACGACGGCGTCGCCTATGTAGGAGAGGTGGTTTGCCTTCGTGCCTTTGCCGATGACGGATTTTTTTATCTCGACGAAGTTGCCGATATGGGCGTGGTTTTCAAGGACTGTGCCCGGGCGTATCCTCGCGAAAGGCCCGACGGCCGCGCCTTCGCCGATTACGCTTGCGTCAATGACGGACGAGCTTTTTATAACCGAGTTTTTGCCGATATGCGAATTTCTTATGACCGCGCCCTGTTCGATGACGCAGCCCTGGGCTATGACGGTCTGCCCGCCCAGATGCACCGAGGGGTGGATGATTGCGTCAGGGCCTATCTTTACGAAGTTTTCAACATAGGCCGTCTCCGGGTGGATGAAGGTAACGCCGGAGAGCATCAGTTCATTGACTATGCGCAGGCGCATGATTGCGGAGGCCTTTGCAAGCTCGACGCGGTTATTTATGCCCATGGCCTCTTCAGGGTCAAGGAGCGTCAGGGCCTTTACATTCGAGCCGCCTTTTACCGCCAGACGCACGAGGTCGGGCAGATAATATTCCTTCTGCGCGTTCGCCGAGCCTATCTTTTTAATGTTTGCGAAGAGAAAGCCGGAAGAAATTAGGTATATGCCGGTATTTATTTCCCGTATCTTTTTTTGCCCGGAAGAAGCGTCTTTGTCCTCCACCACGCCGATGACCGCGTTATTTTCATCGCGCACTATCCTGCCGTATCCAGCCGGATTGACGGGCACGGCGGTTATGAGAGACAGGATTTTAGAGCCTTTGCAATGCAGGTTTTTAAGGGCTTTCAGGGTTTCCACCGTGATGAGCGGCACGTCGCCTGACAGTATCAGGACGCCGCCTTTAAACCCCCTGAGCGCCTTCATGGCGCACATGACGGCGTGGCCGGTGCCGAGCTGCTCTTTTTGTTCGACGAATGTTATTTTTTCAGAGCGGAATCTTTCAATTACGTCGTCCTTGCTGTGGCCGACGACGACGATGATCTTCTTAACGCCGGCATCTTTCAAGGCCTTAACCGGGTAAGAGAGCATTGGCAGGCCGGCGCATTCATGGAGGACTTTCGGCATGGCGGACTTCATTCTCGTGCCCTTGCCCGCGGCAAGGATAATCGCGGCGAGGTTTCTCATAGGTAAAAGATATATAAACAACCTCATTCCGTCAAGGGGTTTTAAATTTTAACGATTTCACATATATGCTTACAACCTCTCCTTGAAGGGGTTCAACCCTCCGCAATTTGAAATTTCCTTGACTTTAGCGGGCGCAAATTTTATATTGTTTGTATTATGCTGAAAACAGGTTCTTTCATGGCATTGACAATAACCCCCATAACATGGCGCGCCGCAGGCGCGGCCGGTGAGGGGTCTGTTTAGCTGATATCAAGGGTAGACCATTAACTTCAAAGGCCGCGGCGTTTATAAAACGCCGCGGCCTTTTTTATTTGTCTTTTCCTGTTCCCCTTTTTGAAAAAAAGGAAGCGAATATACTTCGTATCGCGTAGCGTGCCTGTTCTGTGCACGAACCTGCGCAGCAGGAATTAAAGTTTTTCGGCTACATACGCTGGAGCAAAGCCAAAGGGTTGTATTTTGACTTTAGCCGTGCGCAGCACCTTTTTTTTCAAAAAAGGTAAGTTGACGATAAAGAGCAGGGTATGATATTCTTGGAGACTTATGGAAAAAGCTAATTATTTTTCTTTTGCATCGCGCATGGCGCCTGCATCCATGCACGAACCTGCGTCAGCAGGAATTAAAGTTTTTTGGGCTTACCTTTTTTTCAAAAAAGGTAAGGAGACTTATGGAAAAAGCTAAATATCTTCCTTCATTTGAGGTTTTTAAGGATAAGGCCAGGCAAGGGGCGGCCGTGCCGGTTTTCAGGGACATTCTGGCTGATATGGATACGCCCGTGTCCGCCTTCAGGAAGATAGACAGGGGCGGCAACGCCTTTTTGCTTGAGAGCGTAGAAGGCGGCGAAAAGTGGGGCAGGTATTCCATACTCGGCGCGAACCCTTCGGCTGTCCTGCGGAGCAAGGGCCGTAGGATAGAGATAATCGAGGACGGCGTTTCAAGAGAGGAGGAGGGCGACCCGCTTGACGCGCTCAAGAGGCTGACAACGCGCTATAAGACCGCGCCGATAGAGGGCGCGCCGCGCTTCAGCGGCGGGGCTATCGGGTATATGGGTTATGACGTCGTAAGGCATATTGAACGGCTGCCGGACAGCGCGCCGAGGGAGCTTGACGTCTACGACCTTTTTTTCATCTTTACGGATACATTTATAGTTTTTGACAACGTTGAGCACAGGATAAAGGTCATATCCAATGCGTTTATCAATGAGACATCTGACCTTGAAAATGAATACGCAAAGGCAAAGGGGAAGATAGACGCGCTTATCGAGGTTTTGACGGCTGCAAACGTCCCTTCAAAGACGCAAGGCAAGGCCGCTGCCGGAACGGATGAGATAAAGTCGAACTTCACAAGGGACGGCTTTTGCAAGGCCGTTGAAAAGGCCAAGGAGTATATCGCCGCAGGGGATATCATCCAAACCGTGCTGTCGCAGAGGTTTTCAGCAAAACTTGAGTCAGACCCTTTTGACATTTACAGGGCGTTGAGGGTTGTAAATCCGTCGCCGTATCTGTTTTTTTTACGGCTTGATGATTTGACCATCGCAGGCTCTTCGCCGGAGCTGCTCGTGCGGGTGGATGGCGACGAGGTGAACGTAAAGCCCATAGCAGGCACGAGGAAAAGGGGCAGAGACGCTGAGGAGGACGCCGAGCTTGAGGCGGAGCTTTTAAGAGACCCAAAGGAGAGGGCCGAGCATATAATGCTCGTCGACCTCGGCAGGAACGACCTGGGCAGAATCTGCGCCGCGGGCACGGTCGAGGTGGATGAGCTTATGAGCGTTGAAAGGTATTCCCATGTGATGCACATAGTTTCAAACGTCAGGGGCAGGCTCAGGGAGGGCTGTTCCACCTTTGAGGCACTGCGGTCTTGTTTTCCGGCGGGCACCCTTACGGGCGCGCCCAAGATTCGCGCCATGCAGATAATAGAAGAGCTTGAGCCGAGCAAAAGGGGCGTATACGGCGGCGCCGTGGGGTATTTCGGCTACTCCGGCAACATGGACATGTGCATCGCCATAAGGACGATGGTCATTAAGGACGGCCGCATATACGTGCAGGCCGGCGCCGGTATCGTGGCGGACTCTGTCCCGGAAAAGGAATATGAAGAGACGCAGAACAAGGCTATGGGCGTTTTTAAGGCCATAGAGATGGCAAGAGGGCTTTAAAGTTCGCCTCCGCGCAGCGGAATTAAAGCTTTTTGGTCTTACCTTTTTCTCGAAAAAGGCAAGTGCGAGACTTTAGTCTCGCTGTGTCGTGTTGGCGAGACTAACGCAAAGACAGCGACACTGAAGTGTCGCACTACGGGAACAAGACAACGACACTAAGCAGTTGGCTGCATTTGCGCAGGTTCGTGCGCAGCGCCTTTTTTTTCAAAAAAGGCAAGAGGTGAATTCATGCTTTTCATGATAGACAATTACGATTCCTTTACCTTTAACCTTGTCCAGTATTTCATGGAGCTTGGGACAGAGGTCGTTGTTTACAGGAACGACGCGATTACGGTTAAGGAGATTGAGAAGCTGCGGCCGGAAAGGCTCGTCATCTCCCCCGGGCCGTGCGACCCGAAAAAGGCCGGGATTTCAGTTGAAGCGATAAAGCACTTTGCCGGAAGGCTGCCCATACTCGGCGTGTGCCTGGGCCACCAGTCCATAGGCTATGCCTTCGGGGCGGAGGTCGTAAGGGCGGCAAGGCTCATGCACGGCAAGACCTCGATGGTTTATCATGACAACAGGACTATTTTCGAGGGCATAGAAAATCCGTTCGAGGCAAACCGCTACCATTCGCTCATCGTAAGAAAAGAGACGCTGCCGGATTGCCTTGAGGTCAGCGCGTGGACGGACGCGGACGAGATAATGGGCCTTCGGCACAAGAGCTATCAGATAGAAGGCGTGCAGTTCCACCCGGAGTCCATCCTTACAAGGGCGGGCAAGGACATTTTAAAAAATTTTTTGAAGATACAAGGTGCTGCGCACGGCTAAAGTCAAAATACAACCCGTTAAGCTTTGCTCACCGCAGGTGCTGCGCACGGCTAAAGCCAGAATGCAACCCTTTAGAATTAAAGTTTTTTGGGCTTACCTTTTTTTCAAAAAAGGTAAGTTTCAAGAAAGGCAGGAGGGGCTGTTATGATAAAAGAGGCCATTTCAAAGGTCGTCAAAGGTGAAGACCTGACCGAAGCTGAAATGTCGTCCGTAATGAACGAAGTGATGACCGGCGCGGCGTCCGCCGGGCAAATAGGCGCGTTTATCACGGCCCTTCGCATGAAGGGCGAGACCGTCAGCGAGATAACCGGCGCGGCAAGGGTCATGCGGGAGAAGGCGTTAAAGGTCGCCTGCCCCACCGAAGATGCGGTGGACACCTGCGGAACGGGCGGGGACGAGGCAATGACCTTTAATATCTCCACTGCCTCGGCGTTTGTCGCGGCAGGCTGCGGGGTTTGCGTCGCCAAGCACGGCAACAGGTCTGTATCCTCAAAGAGCGGGAGCGCGGACGTCTTGGCGTCTCTGGGCGTGAACATAGAGGCAGAGGTCATGCGCGTGGAGGAATGTCTTAAAGAGGCGGGCATAGGTTTTTTGTTCGCCCCCATGCTCCACGGCGCGATGAAGTATGCGGCGCCCGTAAGGAGGGATATCGGCATAAGGACGGTCTTTAATATCCTCGGCCCGCTTACGAACCCTGCCGGGGCCACGCGCCAGGTTCTTGGCGTGTATGACCCGTCGCTTACCGATGTCCTTGCAAAGGTGCTTTTCAATCTCGGCTCCAGGCACGCCTTTATCGTGTGCGGGGAGGACGGGCTTGACGAAATCACGCTAACGGACGAGACCAGAGTAACGGAGCTTAAAGACGGATCGATAAAGACCTATCACATAAAGCCGGAGGATTTCGGTTTTGAAAGGTGCGCGCCCGGAGATTTAAAAGGCGGAGACCCTGAGGTTAACGCGGGTATAATCAAAGACATCCTCAGCGGCAAAAAAGGGCCGCAAAGGGACGTTGTCATCCTGAACAGCGCCGCGGCCGTCGTGGCGTCGGGCATGGCCGGGGGCTTCAGGGAAGGCATAGCGCTATCGCGCGGGGCGATAGATTCAGGCGAGGCCATGAAAAAGTTGGAGAGGCTCAGGGAAATTACAAACAGACAGGGATGAACGCATCCATTCTTACCTTTTTTGAAAAAAAGGTAAGTCTAAAAAAACTTTAATGCCTGCTGACGCAGGTTCGTGCGCAAGTGCAACCGCCCCTCTTAGCTTTTTTGAAAAAAAAGGTGCTGCGCACGGCTAAGGAATGGCGGGAGAGGGCGGCATGGAGGAGAAACAAACAGACAATGATACTTGATGATATAATCAAATATAAAAAAGAGGCCGTTGCCAGAAGCAAGGCGCAGTATTCCATTGAATATCTCAGAAAAAAGATAGACAGGATTGCCAGGACGCGCGATTTTACCGCGGCCGTGTCCACGAAGGGCGGGCCGGACGCGATAAGGATAATAGCCGAGATAAAAAGGGCGTCGCCGTCCAAAGGGATATTGAGGCAGCAGTTCTATCCGTTTGAGATAGCAAGGATATATCAATTGAACGGCGCGGCGGCGCTCTCCGTGCTTACCGAGGAAAAATACTTCATGGGACATCTGGACTTTATCCCGCCGATGAAGACGAACCTGCGTCTGCCGGTGCTCAGAAAGGATTTTATATTAGAGGAGTATCAGGTCGTCGAGTCGAGGGCATACGGGGCTGACGCGGTGCTCCTTATCGCCGCCATACTTGACAAAGACACGCTGAAGGGGCTTATCGAACTCAGCGCGTCCCTTGACATGGCGGCCCTCGTCGAGGTGCATGATGCGGGCGAGCTTGATGCGGCGGTGGAGGCAGGGGCGCGGATAATAGGGATAAACAACCGCGACCTCAAGACCTTTAAAACGGACATAAGCACGACGGTAAGGCTCGCGAAACTTGCGCCCAAGGACAGGATAATCGTCGCGGAGAGCGGCATAAATACGTTTGAAGACGTAACTGTATTGAAAAACGCGGGCGCTTCGGCCTTCCTCATAGGCGAGGCGTTGATCCGTGAAGAGGATATGGGCGGAAAATTAAAGGAGCTAATGGGCATTGCATAACACCAAGGTCAAAATATGCGGCATAACAAATATTGAAGACGCAATGACGGCTGTCGAGGCAGGCGCGGACGCGCTGGGTTTTATTTTTTATCCGAAAAGCCCGCGCGGCGTTGACATGAAGACGGCGGCGCGCATCATAAAAGAGCTGCCCCCCTTTGTGCTTTCAATAGGCGTGTTTGTGAATGAAACCCCTGACGTGGTAAACAAGGCCACGGATGAATGCGGCCTTGACAGGGTGCAGCTGCACGGCACCGAAGGGCCGGGGTATTGCGAGAGGGTGAGTTTGAAGGTAATAAAGGCGATAAGGGTGAGCGATATAAACGACATTGACGTTATTAAGGAATATTGCGTGTCGGCATACCTCCTTGACGCATACCATGAGGACGTCCACGGCGGGACGGGAAAGACCTTTGACTGGGACATCGCCGTGGCGGCAAAGAGATTTGGAAATATCATTCTCTCCGGCGGCCTTACGCCTGAAAACGTGCAGGAAGCCATAATGCGCGTTAAACCCTATGCTGTTGACGTATGCTCCGGTGTCGAGCTGAGGCCCGGAAAAAAAGACCCGGAAAAGATCAGGCAGTTCATTGAAAAGGTAAGAACATTATCATGAAAAATCTACCCGATAAACTGGGCCACTACGGCATCTATGGCGGCAGATACATCTCCGAGACGTTGATGCCGGCCGTCATAGAGCTTGAAAAGGAATATCTGAAGTGGCGCCGCCACCCGGCATTTTTAGCCGAGCTCAGGTATTATCTCAGCGAATACATCGGCAGGCCCACGCCTCTTTATTTCGCCGAAAGACTGACAAAAAAGGCAGGCGGCGCGAAGATATTTTTAAAGCGTGAAGATCTCTGCCACACGGGCGCTCACAAGGTCAACAACACCATGGGCCAGATACTGCTTGCCAAGCGCATGGGTAAAAAGCGCATCATAGCCGAGACCGGCGCGGGACAGCACGGGGTGGCGACGGCCACTGTGGCCGCTATGTTCGGCCTTGAATGCGTCGTCTATATGGGCGAGGACGACATAAAAAGGCAGATGCCGAACGTCTTCAGGATGAAGCTCCTCGGCGCTAAAGTAGTTCCCGTCACCTCCGGCAGTAGGACTCTTAAAGACGCCATGAACGAGGCGCTTCGCGACTGGGTCACGAACGTCTACAACACATTTTACATAATCGGCACCGTCGCCGGGCCGCACCCTTACCCGCTGATGGTCAGGGAGTTCCAGTCCGTCATAGGCACGGAGGCCAGGCGTCAGATTAAGAAAATAACCAAAAGGCTGCCGGACCTGCTCGTGGCCTGCGTGGGCGGCGGGTCTAACGCGCTGGGGCTTTTTCATCCGTTCATCAAAGACAAAAATGTCAGGATGACCGGCGTCGAGGCCGGAGGCTACGGTCTTTCAACCGGCAAACACGCCGCGTCAATAAGCGGCGGCAGCGTGGGCGTCCTGCACGGCAACAAGACCTATCTCCTTCAGGACAAGCGCGGACAGATAATAGACACCCATTCCATCTCAGCCGGGCTCGACTACCCGGGAGTAGGCCCGGAGCACGCCTATTTGCACGACATCGGCAGGGTCCAGTACGTCACCATTACCGACAAAGAGGCGCTTAACGGCTTTGAGGCCCTGACGCTTTCCGAGGGCATAATCCCGGCGCTTGAATCCTCTCATGCAATCGCTTACGCCATGAAGGCCGCAAAAAAAATGGATAAAAAAGAGGTCATCATCGTGAACCTCTCAGGCAGGGGAGACAAGGATTTAAACACGGTTTCAAAGGCCTTCGGCTTTGAGATATGAAAAGGGCAGCGGCTCTGCTAATCATACTGACGCTGGCGGCATATGCGGAAGCAAGGGCAACGGAGGTTTTAATATTTAACATAAAAGACGCCTGCCGCATGCCGGTGGAAGAATTTTCAAAGGTTATAAAGATAACCCCTGGTAAATTCAGGATCGAAAAGCGCGACAGCCCTGAATGGGGGCACGACGAGGACTGGGACATGCTCGGCAAGGAAGACGCGGTGAGCCTGGGGCTTCGCGGCATAAGCGTTTCCATCGAGCAGGGCGTTTTCCGGGCCGTTTATTTTTTCCCGGACGAGACGCGGTTTACCGCAAAGGAGATATTCGCCCGGTCATTGAGGCTCATGGGCTTGAAGCCTTCCGACGTGACGGAGCATAAAAGCAAAACAGGCCGCTGGTATACGGCAAAGGATAAAAAGGGCTTTCCAATTTCCATCGGCGGGGACGGGTCGAGGTTTGAGTGCTTTGAGCACCATCCGGGACATTAAGAGGGGGGATTTTTCAGCCGCGCCAATTAATTATGAAAACTTTAAATAAAAAATCAAATCGAATAGAATCGTTGTTTGACGAACTGCGCCTTAAGGGGCAAAAGGCGCTTATCGCCTTCATTACAGCCGGGGATCCGGACTTTCCGACTACGGAAAGGATTATTCACGTGCTGGAAGATTCCGGCGCGGATATAATCGAATTGGGCATCCCGTTTTCAGACCCCATGGCCGACGGGCCGACCATTCAGGGCTCTTACGAAAGGGCGCTTTCAGGCGGCGCGACGCTTGAAGGCGTTTTAAAGCTCGTAAAAGACGTCCGCAGGAAAAGCCAGGTCCCGATTGTCCTTTTTGGATATTACAATCCCATACTCTCCTGCGGCTTAAAAAGGTTCGCTTGCAGCGCAAAGGCCGCGGGGGCGGATGGCGTGTTAGTGGTAGACCTGCCGCCTGAGGAGGCTGACGACTTCAAGCGCGAATTGGATAAAGAGGGGCTTGATCTTATATTCCTCCTTACGCCGACAAGCGATGAAGGCAGGATGCGCCTCGTCTCCCGGAGGGCTTCTGGTTTTATCTACTTCGTGAGCGTCACCGGCGTCACCGGCGCGAGGGCCGCCCTTTCCCGGGGAGTCGCCGCGCACGTAAAGAAGATAAAAAAGGATTATACAGGCCTGCCCGTGGGCGTCGGTTTCGGCATCTCAACGCCCCGGCAGGCAAGGGAAGTCGCCTGTTTCGCCGACGCGGTGGTCGTTGGAAGCGCCATTATAAATATTATCTCCAGGCATAAGGATACCGCCGGAGAGAGTGTAAAGATGCTCGGCGAAGTCTCACGCTTTGTTTCCGGATTGAAAAAGGGTATAATGCGGGCGTAGGCGCTGCGCACGGCGAAAGTCAGGAGTATTGTCATTCCCGAAGGTCTCTATCGGGGATGACAGAAAAAGCGCAGGTGCTGCGCACGGCTAAAGCCTAAATGCAACCCGTTAAGCTTTGCTCACCGCAGGTGTTGCGCACGGCTAAAGTCAAAATACAACCCGTTAAGCTTTGCTCACCGCAGGTGCTGCGCGAAAGCAACGTCACCTTTAACCAGAAGGTCAGACTATGGAAAAAAAAGATTATCAGCGGCAGGTGGATCTTTTAAACATCGAGCTTGACATCTACCGGCAGATAGGCGGGATCGCGGTCAAGGCGCTCAGCACCGAAACGATACTCTCGCAGCTCATGGACTTTTCCTTGAAGGCCGTGCAGTGTTCAAGCGGGACGATATATATCTTTGATGAAAAGAAAAAAGACCTCACGTTCAAGATAATAAAAGGCCCGCTGGCGCGAAAACTAAAGGGCCGGAAGATGTATGCCGACCAGGGCATAGTGGGCCTTGTCGCGACTTTGAAAAAGCCGTATGTCTCCAACGATCTGTCAAAGGACAAGAACTGGCTTCCAATAGGCGGCACCCAAAAGAACGTCATGGCCGTGCCCCTGATAATAAAGAACAGGACTATCGGCGTCATGCAGGTCTTTGACAAGAAGGGCGGGAAGCCCTTTAAGAACGAAGACCTCAAAATGCTCTCGTCCATCGCGAACCACTTTGCGATGATCATGCAATCGGCAAGCGTCTTTAACGACCTGCAAAACAGGATACGGCAGTCCGCCACCCTGCAGGAGGTTGGAAGCCTGCTTATATCCTCGCTTGACCCGAAGATAGTCCGCCACAGGGCGATGGAGGCCATCACGAAGCTCATGCGCGCGCAGACCGGCTCTCTCCTGATGGTAGACGAAAAGACGCACGAGCTTTTTTTCGAGGTCGCGCTCGGCGAGGCCGGCGCGGCGGTTAAGGAGATAAGGCTCAAGATGGGAGAGGGCATAGCCGGATGGGTCGCGGTCAGCGGCAAGCCGCTGATAGTCCCGGACGTTCTGAAGGACAGGCGGTTTCAGGGCAAGGTGGATAAAAAAAGCAAGTTCCGCACGAGGAACATGATCTGCGTGCCTGTCGTGATAAAGGGCAAGGTCATCGGCGTCCTGCAGGCGATTAACCGTCTGGGCGGCCTGGATTTCACGCGGGACGACCTGAGGCTCTTCCAGCTTTTTTCAAACCAGGTCGCCATAGCCCTCGACAACGCGCGGCTTTACCAAGAGATAAAAGAGACATTCTACGCCACGAGCGAGGCGCTTGCGGAGGCCATTGAAAAAAGAGACCCTTACACCGGCGGCCACACCAAGCGGGTGCTTGAGTACAGCATGGCCATAGTCAAATTCATGGAAGGCGTCACGCCGGAGTTCGCCGAGCTTTTAAGGCTCTCCGCCGTGCTTCACGATATCGGCAAGATAGGCGTCGCGGACAGCATATTGAGAAAGCAGGCCCCCCTTGACAACGACGAGGCCGAGGCCATGCGCCAGCATCCGCTTTACGGCGTTCAGATACTAAAGCACGTCCCGCAGTTAAAGGACATCATACCCGGCATGCTCTATCACCATGAAAAGCCGGACGGCAGGGGCTATCCCGAGGGGCTTCTCGACGGTCAAATTCCGCTTGTGGCCAAGATAATATCGGTCGCGGACACATATGACGCGATGACCACGACGAGGCCTTACAGAAAGGGTCTTCCAGCGGAGGTGGCTATCGGCGAGCTTAAAAAATTCTCCGGCACGCAGTTCGACGGGGCGGTCGTGGATGCGTTTTTAAAGGCGTTCGAGGCAGGCACGGTCCAGGGCATCGTCACGCACACCGGCGCGGATATAAACATACTGTCTCCCGCGGCGCAGCCGGAGAACAGACAGCCGGAGGATAAACCGGAGGAACGCGGCGCATGATCTGGTTTAAAAAAGACATTTTCAAGAAAAAGACCCTTGCCAACGGCGAGACGGACAGGGACAAGAGCGTAAGGGTGCCCGTGGGCCTCTGGGTCAAGTGCGAGAGCTGCTCGGAGATAATCTATAAAAAAGACGTCGAAAAGAATCTTGACGTATGCACGAAGTGCGGCCATCACTACCGGATACCGGCAAGGGCGCGCATAGATATGACGATAGACGAGGGGACATTCAAGGAGCAGGACCAGGGGGTGTCGCCGGCAGACCCGCTGGAGTTCAAGGACCTTAAAAAATACAAAGACAAGCTCAGGGCCGCGCAGAAAGAGAGCGGCATGAATGACGCCGTCGTCACCGGTTCGGGCCTTATAGGCGGCCGCAGGGTCTTTGCCGCGGCATTTGAATTCCCCTTCATGGGCGGTTCGATGGGCTCCGTCGTCGGAGAGAAGATAGCCCGCCTCATCGAAGGCGCGCTTGAGGCGAAATGCGGCGTCATTATTTTTTCGTCATCAGGCGGGGCCAGGATGCAGGAGGGCATACTTTCCCTCATGCAGATGGCAAAGACCAGCGCGGCCATAGCGCGGCTTAAAGACGCCGGGCTTCCATACATATCCGTCCTTACCGACCCGACCATGGGCGGCGTAACGGCGAGTTTCGCCATGCTCGGCGACGTGATCATCGCGGAGCCAAAGGCCCTTGTGGGTTTCGCCGGGCCAAGGGTCATAGCCGAGACCATCAAACAGACCCTGCCGGAAGGCTTCCAGCGGTCGGAGTATATCCTTGAGCACGGCATGATCGACATGATAGTCGAGAGGAGGCACATGAAGGACACCCTCACGCGGCTTCTTGCCATGCTGGGCCACAGGCATGGGCAATAACAATACCTTGAGCAATATCCGAATTTCGTAAAGGCAGGAAACGCAGGGCAGCAGCGCTTGCGCGCGAACCTGCGCGGCAGGCATTAAATTTTTTTGGCCGCCTGCGGTGAGCAAAGTCTACACCGGCCATCACGCCTTAAGTGATGCCCTGCAGTAACATGCAGCCCTTTCCCTTTGCCGTGCGCAGCACCTGCGGTGAGCAAAGCTTAACGGGTTGTATTTTGACTTTAGCCGTGCGCAGCACTTTTTTGAAAAAAAGGCAAGCCGTGAAAATCCGGCCTGTTCGCCAAAACCCCCCGCGGCTTGCGGCAGCAGTGTCCGGCGAATGCCATTAAAAACTTCCCGCGGCTTGCGGCAGCGGCGCCCAGCGAATGCCATCCTCCAGAGAAATCCTGCGATATATATACGGCCTTGAGCGTACCGGCATAAGGCCGGGACTGGGAAGGATAAAAAAGCTTTTATCCGTCATTAAAGACCCGCAGCGTTCCTACCCGGCGGTTCACGTCGCGGGAACGAACGGCAAAGGCTCGACCTCGGCGATGCTTGCGTCCATATTGACCGAGGCCGGATACTCGGCCGGGCTTTATACCTCGCCGCATCTCGTGAGGTTTAACGAGCGCATACGGATAAACGGCGCGGATATAAGCGATAAGGATCTCGCGAGGATCGCGGCAAGGCTCAAAGGGGTTGAACCCCCTGAGGGGGTTCAGCCCCTTCAAGGGGCGGCGGACGGCCCGGGGCTGTCGTTTTTTGAATTCACCACGGCGATAGCCTTTGAGTATTTCAGGGAGAAAAAGATAGATATAGCCGTCATAGAGGCCGGAATGGGCGGACGCCTTGACGCCACGAATGTTTTGAGGCCGCTTGTTTCCATAATCACGAACATAGACTTCGATCATATGGACTTTCTCGGCAGGAGCCTTGCCGCGATAGCGCGCGAGAAGGCCGGGATAATAAAGCCCGCTGCCGCCGTCGTGACCGCCGAGGTCAAGCCGGAAGCCCTTGCCGTCATAAAGGCGGCTGCGCTGAAAAAAGGGGTTTTACTATATCGGCTTGGCACTGATTTCGCGTATAAGGCAGGCAAAGAGAAAAACGGCCTGTCTTTTTTTGATTACTCCGGCATACACGCCGGTCTTACGGGTCTCGGCCTTGGCCTCAGGGGGCCGCATCAGCTTAAAAACGGCTCATGCGCGCTCGCCGCGGTTGAAATCCTCCAGAGGTCAGGTTTTAAAATCAGCGGCAGCGCGGTCAGGCGCGGCCTTAAGAAGGCATTCTGGCCGGCAAGGCTTGAGGTCGTCAGAAAGCGGCCCCTTGTGATAATCGACTCCGCGCACAATCCGGCGGGGGCGGCCGCCTTGAAAACGGCGCTTCGGGGTTTTCGTTACAGGAGGCTTATCCTCGTTCTCGGCATCATGAAGGATAAGGATATTGACGGTTTTCTGCAGGCGGTTATTCCGCTTGCGGATCGCATAGTCCTTACCGCGCCAAAGACAGCGCGCGCGATGAGCCCTGACGGGCTTTTTATGCGGCTTAAATCTCAGGAAAAACCTGTTTTTGAGGGGTTTTTAAGGCGGCTTAAATCTCAGGAAAAACCTGTTTTAATGAGAAAGAACGTCAAAGCCGCCCTTAAAGCCGCCCTCAAGGATGCAGGCCCGCAGGACGCGGTGTGCGTCGCCGGCTCCATATTCACCGCCGGTGAGGCGATGAAGGCGCTGGGCAGGGGGAATTAAAGTTTTTTTGCGCCTGCGGCGAGCAAAGCTAAAGGGTTATATTTTGATTTCAGCCGTGCGCAGCGCCTTTTTTTCAAAAAAGGTAAGTTTGTAAAAAACTCCCGTATATGCTAACTTCGCCGCATCTGGAGCGCAGTTGCCTCTCAGGCCGGCCGGCGTAAGGTCACAATGCGAACATTTAAAAATTTCTGCGAAAAACTCGCGTTCACGGCGCTCTTTATCGCGTTCTTTCCGCTTGCGGCCCTTTCGCAAGAGGGGTCTTTGAAGATATTCAAGGAGGACAAGCCCGTTAACGTCACGGCGGACAGCCTGAACTACGACAACGCGGCGCAGACGTATCATGCCAGCGGGAACGTCGAGGCCGTGCAGGACAAGATCGTCCTCAGGGCCGACGAAATGGTCTTCGACATGGTTAATAACACCGGCGCCGCCAGGGGCCACCTTAGCGGCACGGACGAGGGCGGCAATGAAATGAGCGGCGAAAGCCTTACGATGGACATCAAGGAAGAGACCGTCGTGATCTTCAAGGCAAGGCTTTTTTTCAAAAGAGAGAACGTCTACCTCTCCGGCGACGTCATGAAGAAGACCGGGGAGGAGACCTATGAGTCCGACAAGTTGACCTACACCCCGTGCGACTGTCCTGAAGGGCAGAGGCCGGCGTGGAGCTTTTACGCGTCGCACGCGAACATCGAACGCGGGCAATATATGACAGGCAGGCATGCTTTTTTTCAGATAAAGGACGTGCCTGTGCTTTATACCCCGTATTTTACCGTGCCCATAAAGAACGAGAGGCAGACGGGTTTTTTAACGCCCAAGCCCGGTTATTCAAGGCTCCGCGGCTTTGTCATTGAAAACGCCTTTTTCTGGGACATTGCCAAAAATGAGGACGCGACGTTTTATCTGGATGTTGAGACTCAAAGGGGTCTCGGCAAAGGCGTGGAGTACAGGTACATAAGGAAAAGGAGCAGCTTCGGGGAGTTCAACTTCTACCAATACAAGGAAAAGAACATAGAAAGGGTCAGGGAGTTCAGGAAAAATTTTGCCAACCTCGCCAGGCCCATGACCGCGAGCAATGACCGCTGGCAGCTTAAATACAACCATAACGAATATCTGCCCGGCGGCTTTGTGATAAAGGCGAATATAAACGTGGTAAGCGACGATGAGTACTTCATAGACTTCGCAAAGACGGGCAAGGACCGCTCGCTTGGGAGCCTTGAGAGCAATGTTTCCCTGAGCAGAAGCTGGTCTGCTTACAGCTTCGTGACGCAATTGAGGTATTTTGACAACCTGCTTGTGCAGGATAAATCAACCATCCTGCAAAAACTGCCGGAGATGAATTTTAAAGGCGCAGACCAGAGCGTGGCGTCCACGCCTTTCTACATCTCCTTTGAATCGTCGTTTATCAATTTCAACAGGGACACCGGCGTAAGGGGGCAAAGGCTTGACGCGCATCCGAGGCTCTCGCTGCCGGTAAACGCGTCAGGGTATTTTGATTTTACGCCGTCCATCGCCCCGCGCGCGACGCTGTATGAGGTCAATGGCGACCCGCAGGGCGGCGGATATAACGAGCGCTACGTCTACGACGTAAAGGCCGATCTGACGACGACCTTTGTCCGTATCTTTGAAACGGACTCAGGGGCGCCTGGCGCCGTGAAACATACCATCCGTCCGAAAATAGAGTATACTTATTTACCTGAGATGATACAGGATGACCAGCCGGTGTTTGACTCGGTTGACCATCTGCCGGCGGCAAGCGCGCTTACATATTCGCTCAACAATACGCTGACAGGAAAATTCATGCGTAACGGAAACAGGAGCTATCTTGACTTTCTTTACATGGATATCAGCCAGACCTATG
Organism: Deltaproteobacteria bacterium; assembly: GCA_016234935.1. GTDB lineage: Bacteria > Desulfobacterota > GWC2-55-46 > GWC2-55-46 > GWC2-55-46 > JACRNL01. The sequence continues at coordinate 217,438 of JACRNL010000005.1, forward strand.
ATATAAATGAGGCCACCAGGAGGCTCCATGCCGTTAGCGCGCCGAGGCGTCCGTTTTCCGACGTAAGCGCGGAGCTGATACTGAAGCCCGCGGCCGGCCTGAAGGTAAGCGGAAAGGAAAAGTTCAACACCTACGATAAGACGCCGACAAGCTACGATGCGTCCGTCGAATGGACCGGCTCCGGCGGCAACCGCGTCTCTCTTACGGAAAGGTTTCTGAGGGCACAGACGCGCTACATAGAGGCCTACGTGAATTATCGCGCCGCAAGGGCCGTTAACATGAGTTATGCTCAAAGGTATTCGGACGACTTGAAAAAATCGCTGGAGACGGTCTACGGCCTGGAGTATAAGCCCCAGTGCTGGAGCGTTAACGCGACTTATACCGTGAAGCCTGAGGAAAAATCAATATTTTTTACGTTTAATCTGATGGGGCTTGGCAAGGTGGCGGCTGTGAAGGGCATGCTTGAGTAGCTGATGAACAGGCTGTCACTGCCCTTCAAGGCATATCTTTCAGCCAAGCTGCCTCAAGCGTCCCATCTGCGGCGTTGTCCCCCGCTTAAAGCCTGCGAGGGCAGGCTTCGTTGTTCGGAACGAACGGCGCACAACAAAGTGCGCCTTGTATCCGGCTGGGTTCCCATTGCGTTTTTATTATTGCAATGGGAAGATTCGGGGTACCCATCCGAAGGATGGGTCGGCCTGATCAGATTTTGAGTTTTTCCGCAACTTGACCAAGATGCAGCCTCGTCCCTTTGCTGCGCGCAAGTTTTTAAATTAAACTTCTTTGGGCACCTGCGGTGGGCAAAGCTAAAGGGTTGCATTTTAGCTTTTGCCGTGCGCAGCACCTTTCTTTCAAGAAAGGTAAGTTTAAAAATGCCGGGTTGACAATTATTTGCCTGATAAGTTAAACTGTTGAACAACAATGCAAGGACAGGGCCTGACATTCGGGCTTGAAAATGAAAATAACATGGCGGTAAAAAAAGAGGCTGTAGAGATAGAGTGCTCGGAGTGCCCGGCGCGCTTCCGGCTCTGGGTGCCTTCAGGCATGATGTCCGAGCTGGAAAAGGGCGCGAGGATAAACTGCGTCCGGTGCGGCACGGCTTACAGCGTCAAACGCAACGTCACGGGCTTCAGCATCATGCCCGCCAGGGAAAAGGCCGCAGCCGCAGCCCCGGAGCCTGAGGCCCCGCAGCCGGAGCCTTCGGTAAAGTCCAAAAACCACATACTTATCGTAGACGACGACAAGCTCGCGCGCGAGATGGTAGACCACAGCTTCAAAGACAGCGGCTTGACCATGATGATAGTCAAAAACGCGAAGGAGGCCATACAGGCAGTCCAGACGAAGCCGGTCACGCTGATAGTTACCGATATGCACCTTAAAAATCAGGCCGACCCTGACGCTACAATGGACGGGGAGGAACTTCTCAGGAAGATAGTTTCACTTGGTTTTAAAATACCGTCCGTATTAACGACCGGCAAGGATATAATAGACGATCTCGTGGAAGATCCGAAGTGGTTCGACCTTAACGTGAAGAGTTTCATACAAAAAGGAAGCCCCTTCTGGGTTGAAGAGCTGAAGGCAAAGATACAGGAACTGCTTCTGGATTAGCCCGGCAGGCCGCCTCAAGCGCCCCATCTACGTCGTTGCCTTCGTCGCTCGGAACGAACGGCGTAGGACACACTACGCCTCGTTCTTCGCTCCTCGCCGCCTAGTAGCTGGGGCTTTTTGAGCAACCTGCCGCCGGAGTGCCTCAAGCGTTCCATCTACGTCGTTGTCCCCCGCTTAAAGCCTGCGAGGGCAGGCTTCGTCGCTCGGAATGAACGGCGCACCCAAAACTACGCCTCAGTCCTCGCTCCTCGCTAATAAATCCGCCCTTTGAAGTTTTTGGATGTAAAAACTTTTCCGTCGGCATTAACGATCACGGCTTGCACATCAGGCAGACTTTCTACAAGCGCCATGCCTTTTTCAGGGCCGAGCACAAACACGGCGGTTGACAGCGCGTCCGCAAGGGTCGCGTCAGGCGTGATTATCGTAGCGCTTTGGGAGAGTTTCGCCGGCCAGCCGGTCCTGGGGTCAAGTATGTGATGGTAGCGGACATTGTTTATTTCGAACTGCCTTTCGTAATCCCCGGAGGTGGCCACGGCGCCGTTAACGGGATAGCACTCGCCAAGGAGCTGGCCGGGTTTCCTGGGGTGCTGGATGCCTATGGTGAAGCGCTTGCCGGCGTCTTCTTTTTGAAAGACGGCCATGTCGCCTCCGGCCTTGACTATGGCGCGTGAGACGCCGTTGGCCTTTAATGCGTCTATCGCCTTTTCGACAATATAGCCCTTTGCGATGCCGCCGAGGTTTAATGCCATCCCCTTCTTTTTAAGCCCTGCCAGAGACAGTTCTTTGTTAATGATTATCCCCTGCCAGTCCACCAGAGGGAGTATGTTTCTAATTTCCTTCTCATCAGGCAGCTTGCCTTTTTCACCGGAGTATCCCCAGACCTTTGCCAGCGCGCCGACCGTGGGGTCGAAGGCGCCGCCGGAGAGGCGCGAAGCCGTAACGGCCTTTGACAGCACCTCTATTAATTCCGGGGCGGTTTTTACGGGAGGCCCGCCGGCGGAGCGTGAGATTTCAGATACGCCGCTTTCCGTTTTGTAGGAGCTGAAAATCTTTTCAAGCCGCTCGATCTCGCCAAACGCGGCATCGGCGGCCTGCTTAAACGAGGTTTTTTCGCCGTCCATCAGCGTTATCTCGACGACCGTGCCCATGAGCGCCCTGGAGTAGGCCGCGCTGCCGGTCTTTTTTTCTTTGAGGAAGACGGCCGTGAGGATAATGAACACAGACATTGCGGCCGCCGCGTAAATAAGGAGACTTTTCTTCTTCATAGTGACGTTCATACGGGTTCAGCGCAGCATAAAACAAAACGGCTTGCCCGGCACCACTTTCCATCGCCAGGAGTCATGCGTAATACAAACGTTGGCAACGGAACGTGGTGCCGGGCAAGCCGCGTATTTTTGTAAATGTCAGCAGGGCAGCGGTCTGCTAAAACTCGTCTTCGTCTTCCGGCTTTTCAAGGATGCCCAGGCCCGATTCTTCTTCAACCCGGCCTTTTATCCGCTGTTCCTTTTCATTGCGAGACTGGCACTCGACGCATACCCTTGTAAAGGGAAGCGCGCGGAGCCTTTCCTCGGCTACGGGTTCGCCGCATTCTTCGCACTCTCCGTAGGTGCCGAGCCGGATGCGCTCGAAGGCGTCTTCTATCTCGGCGAGCTTTTCCCTGTCGCGGTCGCCGAGCGTCAGGGAAAGTTCGCGCTCGCGCTCGCTGCTTGCGACGTCGTAGATGTCGCCGATCTCGAACTTCAGGGTGTTGCTTTCGCTCCTGACCTTCTGAGTGACCTCCTGCAGTATCTTTGACTTCGCGTCGAGGAGTTTTTTGATGGCCTCTCTTTTAATAGAGCTTTTGCCCTTTGACGGCTTTTCAACCTTCGGGGGAGCGGCTATGACCGCAGGCTTTTTCGCCGCGATTTTTACAACGGCTTTTTTGGGAGCGGCCTTTACAATCTTTTTGGCAGGGGCCGCTTTTTTTGCTTTAGTTGCTGTTTTTTTGGTCTTGGTTTTAGTTGCAGGCATAGCGTAGTAGTATACCTTTTTTTAAAATAATGTCAACCGTATTCTGCCAATATTTTTTCCGTTTAAAATTAGCTAATTAGACCATTAATACGCAATACTGAAAGGCCTGTTCCCCTTCCACCGTCAGCGCCTCGGACGAAACCAATTGACACAGGTTTCTTTGATGCTATAAAATGATAAATTCAAGCCATGGGCCATGAAAACGGATACGATATCATTATTATAGGCGCGGGGCACGCGGGGTGTGAGGCCGCTTTAGCATCCGCGCGCAAAGGGCTTTCAGCGCTCGTTGTGACCATGAACCTTGACACCATCGGCCAGATGTCCTGCAATCCTGCCATAGGCGGGATCGCCAAGGGCCATCTTGTGAAGGAAATAGACGCCCTGGGCGGAGAGATGGCCCGCGCCATTGACGACACGGCCATACAGTACCGTCTGCTGAACGACAGCAAAGGCCCGGCCGTCCGCGCGACTCGCGCTCAGGCAGACAGGAACCTTTACAAACAGCGCATGCGTTTTGCGCTGGAAAGCACGGAAAATCTTTACCTGAGGCAGGCAATGGCCGAGGCGTTGATGGTTGAAGGGGGCCGGGTGGCCGGCGTGCGCCTTAATACAGGAGAGGTATTCAATGCCCGCGCAGTGGTCATCACGGCCGGGACTTTCCTTAGAGGGCTGATGCACATCGGTCTTGTGAGCTTTGAAGGCGGAAGGGCGGGGGATGGCGCGAGCAAGGGCCTGTCCGCATCTTTAAAGGCATTCGGCTTCAACATGGGCCGCCTGAAGACAGGAACCTGCCCGCGCATAGACGCAAGGACGATAGATTTTTCAAAGGTCATAGAACAGGAACTTCAGAACCCTGCGGATTTAAAGCCTTTTTCCTTTTCATCCCCTCCTATTACGCGTCCGCAGCTTGCCTGCCACATAACCTATACGAATGACGATACGCACGGGGTTATCCGGGCGAATCTCGCCCGTTCGCCGCTTTACAGCGGCGTAATCGAAGGCACGGGGCCGCGCTATTGCCCTTCTCTTGAGGATAAGGTCGTAAAGTTCCCGCAGCGCCAGAGGCATCAGGTATTTCTTGAGCCTGAGGGGTTTAATACAAACGAAGTCTATCCAAACGGCCTTTCAACGTCGCTTCCTGTTGATGTCCAGCTTCTTTTTTTAAGGACTATCGCCGGCCTTGAGTCTGTTGAGATACTGAGGCCGGGTTATGCCATCGAGTATGATTACGTGGAGCCGACCCATTTGAAGCCTACCCTTGAGACAAAGGCAATAGACGGCCTGTTCCTTGCCGGTCAGATAAACGGGACGTCAGGCTACGAAGAGGCCGCGGCGCAGGGGCTTATGGCCGGGGTCAACGCCGCATTGAAGATTATGGGGCAGGCCCCTCTTGTACTGGACAGGTCAGAGGCGTATATCGGCGTTATGATAGACGACCTTGTGACCAAGGGGACAAAGGAACCTTACCGGATGTTCACTTCAAGGGCCGAATACAGGCTGCTCCTGCGCGAAGACAACGCCGAGTTCCGGCTCCGTGAAAAGGGCTTTAAGGCCGGGCTTGTTACGGAAGATGTTTACAGCCGTTTTCTTGAAAAGAAGAAGTTGAAGGATTCCGTCAGCCTATTTCTCGATAACACAAGGGTGAATCCGACTGCCGGGGTCGTTAATGCGCTGGGCGCCTTGAATACCACCGAGCTTAAGAAGTCCGCGCCGTTGCGCGAGCTTTTAAGAAGACAAAACATAACGCTAAAACAGACATTGGTTTTTGCGAAGCACGATTTTTCCATTCCGCCGGATATTGCGGAGGCAATAGAGATAGAGACAAAGTACGAAGGCTACATAAAGAGGCAGGTCGAAGAGGCCCTGCGCTATAAGCGTATCGAAGGCGTCAGGATACCCGACGGCCTGCCCTATGATGATGTGTCCGGTCTTTCAAGGGAGATAAGGGAAAAGCTTTTAGCTGTCAGGCCGCAGTCCATCGGCCAGGCCGGAAGGATCGCGGGCGTGACCCCAGCCGCAATTTCAATGCTCATGGTGCATCTGAAGAAGATAGGGGCATATTGAAGAGACAATCTGACAAGTGTTCCACGTGGAACACCGGAGAGTTTTTCGCTTTAAAGTTTTTTGGCTACAGACGGTGGAACAAAGCTAAATGGTTGTATTTAGGCTTTAGCCGTGCGCAGCACCTTTTTTTAAAAGAAGGAAGTCTGTTTTGCGTCGTGCATAGCGCCTGCACCCGTGCACGAACCTGCGTTAGCAGTAATTAAAGTTCTTTGGGCCTACCTTTCTTTCAAGAAAGGTAGGTTCCACGTGGAACATTTGGGATGGAGAAGATGGAATCTGACCTTAAAAAACTGCTTAAAGACGGCGCGCTTGAGCTTGGGGTGGAGCTGTCGCCTGAGGTGGTAGAGAGTTTCTCGGTATATCTCAGGGAATTGAAGGCATGGGGCGGTAAAATGAACCTTACCGCGATAACCACGGACAGGGATGTTATTATAAAGCATTTTTTAGACAGTTTGACGTTATGCGCCTTTTTAAAGAATGGCGGGCAGGAAGGGTTAAGGCTTTTGGATACAGGCTCAGGGGCAGGGTTTCCGGGTATTCCGGTCAAGCTCGCCATGCCGGGGCTTGAGGTTGTGATGATGGATTCCGCTGCGAAGAAGGTGCACTTCATGCGGCATGTGATAAGGACTTTGGGCCTTAAAGGAATAGACGCGATAGCGGCAAGGGTTGAGGAGATGGTTGTTATTGAAAAGTACGCCGGGCGGTTTGATGCAGTTTCATCAAGGGCCTTTGCCGGATTGGGCGCTTTTGTAACGGCTGCCCTCCCGTATTGCCGTGACGGCGGGGATATTATAGCAATGAAGGGGCCGGCCGTTGCCAATGAGCTTAAGGAGCTTGACGGGATAAAGGGGATTTCAGCTCCGGAGATACTTGAAGCAAAGGTGCCTTTCAGCGACAGGTTTATGGTGATAGTGCGGCTGACAAAGCACGGCAATGCCGCATAGCTGCGGAGAGGCTTTTGAATTAAAGTTTTTTGGCCGCCTGCGGTGGGCAAAGCTAAAGGGTTGTATTCAGGCTTTAGCCGTGCGCAGCACCTTTTTTTCAAAAAAGGTAAGTTTTTATTTGAAAACAACCTTCTATATGTTAAACTTTTCTGGCGGATATGGCTAAAATAATTTCCATAGCGAATCAAAAGGGCGGCGTGGGCAAGACCACGACAGCCGTTAATCTTGCGGCGTCATTGGCTGTGGCGGAGAGACGTGTGCTTCTTATTGACTTTGACCCGCAGGGCAATGCCACCAGCGGCACGGGCCTTGAAAAAAACAGCGGGAACGGCATCTACGAGGCCCTTATCAACCATGCCGGCATCTGTTCGCTTTGGAGGGATACTGAGATACGGTATCTGAAGGTCGTGCCTTCAAGCAGGGATTTGATAGGCGCGGAGGTGGAGCTTGTGGATTTGCCGGACCGGGAGTTCAGGCTGAAGGAGTGCCTTAGGGATGCGGTGGATGAGTTTGATTATATCTTCATAGACTCTCCGCCGTCTTTGAGCCTTTTAACGGTGAACGCGCTGACTGCGTCTGATTCCGTGCTTATTCCGCTGCAATGTGAATACTACGCGCTTGAAGGGATAAGCGAGATAATGCGGACGATAGAGCTTATAAGGGCTGATCTCAATCCATCGCTTTTGGTAGAGGGCATAGTAATGACGATGTTTGATTCAAGGAACAACCTGGCGCATCAGGTCATAGAGGAGATAAAAAAGCATTTTGGTGAAAAGACATTTGAGACTATTATCCCCAGGAACGTGCGTCTGAGCGAAAGCCCGTCGTTCGGCAAGCCTGTGATACTCTATGACGTAAACTCACGCGGCTCGCTCAGCTATATGGAACTTGCAAAAGAGTTTCTTGTAAGAAATAACGGCAGTCATTAATAAACTTATTAAAATCAATAGGTTAGATAGATTGAGGGCATTATGCTGAACAGGAAGAAGGTATTGGGCAGGGGGATGAGTGCGCTGATAGGCGACGGCCGCGCTACGGAGGTTAGGGCAGGGCAAAAATATCTTATGTGCGCCCTTGCCGACATAACGCCGAACAAAGTCCAGCCGAGAAAGACCTTTAGCGACGCGGCGCTCAAAGAGCTGTCGGATTCAATAAGGGAAAAGGGCGTCATCGAGCCGCTTATCATCCGCAGGAATCCAGCCGGCGGCTTTGAGCTTATCGCCGGAGAGCGGAGATGGCGCGCGGCGCGGATGGCCGGCCTTAAAGAGGCCCCGGCAATGATACTCGACGTGAGCGACGAAGAAAGCCTTGAGCTCGCGATAATCGAAAATATACAGAGAGAGGATTTGAACGCGATAGAAGAGGCTGAGGCCTACCGGAACCTCATGGGTTTCGGCCTTTCGCAGGAGGAGGTCGCAAAGAAGGTCGGCAAGGAACGGGCGACGGTCGCGAATTACCTGAGGCTCTTGAAGCTGCCGCCGGAGGTTAAAGAGGAGCTTTTAAAAGGCACGATAACAATGGGACACGCCCGCGCGATATTAGCCCTTGAAAACCAGGGGGCGCAGGCCGCGCTTTGCGCAAAGATCATCGCAAAGGGGCTTTCCGTAAGGGAGGCCGAAGTCCTTGCCGGCGGCAAGGCTAAAAAAACCGCGGTAAAGACGAACAGGCAAAGCAACTCGCAGAATTTTCTTGAAGATGAACTGCGCGGCATCTTCGGCACGAAGATAGCCGTAAACGACAAAAACGGCAAGGGCAGGATAGAGATACTTTATTTTTCAGCGGATGAGCGCGAGCGGATAATCGACATGCTGAGGTCGGTTACGCAGTAGGATGTCATTCGGGGATGACGGACAAGGGCAGGGTTTCAGCTTTGCATATAGTGAACCGGGCAATACATCCAAAAGGGGTTTTTAAGTTCCGGTCATGAAAAGAGAAGTTATAAAAAATAGTGGTGGTTAACCGGATAATATATCTAAAAGGGGTTTTAAAAATGTTCAGCAAGGAAAAGGAAGATAAGGCAAAAGGCGGGGAAGTCATCGGGCTTATCGGCAAGGGCATGTTCATCGAGGGCAGGCTCACCTTTGAAAACACCGTGCGCATAGACGGCAACTTCAAGGGGCAGATAAATGCCGGCGGCACCCTCGTGGTCGGCGACACAGGCATGGTGGAGGGCGAGGTGACGGTGGACACCGCCATCATCACCGGCGAGGTCGTCGGCATCGTTGAGGCCAAAACAAGGGTCGAGCTTCAGGCCCCGGCGAAGTTTCAGGGCGAGATACGGACGCCTAACCTCATCATCGGCGACGGCGCGGTATTTGACGGCAAATGCGTCATGCTCAAAAAGGACTCTGCCCGGCAGGAGACCGCGCATTTCCAGTATCAGGAGGAAGGGCATCAGGAGTCGGCGAATTTTTAAAGGCGGCGTATTTTGTGTCTGTTGGGTGGGTGAGATAATGGGCGCTAATTGTTTTCTTGAATTGGAAAAATAGGGCATGGCGGTTTTTTTCTCCTCTCCCTTCCCCCGCTTTAGACATGCGAGGGCATGCACGGGGGAGGGCAGGGTGGGGGGGGGAAATCAGCCAACCCTATGTTTTTCTGTCATCCCCGAATGTCTTTACTGGGGGTCTAATGCGGGTTCAAGTTTGTAACCCCCCGCTTCAGACACGCGGGGGCAGGCTTGAATCCAAGAGTTCGTGCATAGAAAAATGGCGCGTTTGCGGGTTTAGGTTTATATGCGGTAATCTTTTTTTACATTCCCGCAGGCGCGCCTTGAAAAGGAGTTTTTAAGACAATGGACAAAGGCAAGAAGATCTGGATGGACGGAAGGCTCGTTGACTGGGAAAAGGCCAGCGTGCATGTGCTGACGCATGCCCTGCACTACGGCCTCGGCGTGTTCGAGGGCATAAGGTGCTACAAATGCGAAGATGGCCGCAGCGCCGTCTTCAGGCTCGCCGAACATACGCGAAGGCTCTTTGATTCGGCCCACATAGTCATGATGAAAATACCGTTTACCGAGGCCGAGATAAACGCCGCTGTAATCGAAACGCTCAAGGCCAACGGCCTTGAGGAAGGCTACATAAGGCCCATCGCGTTTATCGGCGACGGGGCAATGGGCATTCTGCCAAAGGACAACCCGGTTCGCGTTTCCATATCCGCGTGGAAGTGGGGCGCGTATCTCGGGGCAGACGGCATGGAAAAGGGCATACGCGTTAAGGTGCCCTCATACGTCCGCTACCACGTCAACAGCGTGATGACAAAGGCAAAGGTCACGGGCCATTACGTCAATTCCATTCTCGCCAAGAGGGAGGTCGTCGCCGAAGGCTACGACGAAGCGCTGCTGCTTGACACGGAAGGCTACGTCTCCGAAGGCAGCGGTGAAAACGTCTTTATCGTCAAAGACGGCATCTTAAAGACAACGCCGCTGACGTCTAACCTCAAGGGCATCACCCGCGACGCGGTCATGCGCATAGCAAAGGACAAGGGGCTTACCGTAAAAGAAGAGCGCTTCACACGTGACGAGGTTTATGTGGCCGACGAGGCCTTTTTCACCGGCACAGCCGCCGAGATAACGCCGATAAGGGAGCTTGACCTGCGCACGATAGGCCAGGGCAGACCCGGGGCGATTACAAAGGATATCCAGAAGACCTTTTTCGACGCGGTCAAAGGCAGGAACAAAGAGTATGCAGGGTGGCTGACCTACCTGTAGCTTCCCTTTTTAATTCCTCTCCCCTCTGGGGAGAGGGTAGGGTGAGGGGGGGGTGAAAGGTCAGCATTATCTATCAGTATCTGTTATCGTTCCCACGCTCCAGCGTGGGAATGCATCCAAGGACGCTCCAGCGTCCGGTAAACCGGCAGCGCAGGAACAAAATGGCACGAAGCCGTTATGTCCCGAACCTGACAAGCCGCACTTCATGACCTGCACGGTCATGGAATGGCTGCCAATCTTCACCAGCCCGGATATATCCGGCATACTGCTTGAAAGCTGGCGTTGTCAGCGGAGAAACGAAGGTCTGCGGCTTTACGGTTATGTCATTCTGGAAAACCATATGCACTTTATCGCACAGGCCGAACGCCTCGATAAATGCCTGAGCAGCTTCAAGTCATTCACCGCAGGAAGAATTTTAAGTCACCTCGAAGAACAGCAAGCGAAGCACCTGCTGACGCGCCTGCGCTTTTCAAAGCGGGCGCATAAATCAAACAGAGAGTATCAGTTCTGGCAGGAAGGCTCGCACGCCGAATTGGTCTTTAGCGACGAGATGATGCGTGAAAAGCTGGATTACATCCATGCAAACCCGGTAAAGCGCGGTTATGTGGACAGGGCCGAGCAGTGGCGCTACTCCAGCGCACGCAGCTATGCCGGTGAGGCAGGATTGGTTGAGATTGATCAGTGGCGGTGAAGTGCGACGGGACGCTGGAGCGTCCTGTAACATCGCACCACTAAAGCTCCCTTATGAAAAAGCGGGTGAAAGAAGAGACGATAATTTTTCTTGGCGTGGTCAAGTGGATTGTCCTGGCGGCGATCGTTGGGATAATCACCGGCCTGTCCACTACGCTTTACATCAAGGCGTTGAACGCGGCGATAGGGATTAAAGGTTATTCCGACTATTATTTCCTGCTCCTGCCGCTTGGGCTTTTGGTTGGGGCGATTTTAATAAAATATTTGGCGCCGGAAGAAAAGACATCGGGTGCGAACCTTGCCATAGAGGCTGTAAACAGGCATTCGGGCAGGATACGGTTTATCCTTGTCCCAATAGAATTTATCGGGACTATCCTGACCATCGCCTTTGGCGGCTCCGGCGGAAAGGAAGGGCCGAGCGTTCAGATCGGGGCAGGTCTTGCCGCGTTTTTTACCGGACTCCTCGGGCTTGACGATCATGACAGGAAAAAGCTCGTTGTCTGCGGCATGTGCGGCGGCTTTGCGTCTGTCTTTGGCGCGCCCATGACAGGCGCTCTTTACGGGGTCGAGGTGCTGGCCATTGGAAGTATCATGTATGACGTGCTCCTACCGGCCTTTGTCACCAGCATAGTCAGCTATCATGTTTCGTCGCATTTCGGAATAACCTACTTTTACCATCCAATAAAGATCGTCCCTGCCTTCAGCAATATGTTTTTCCTGAAGGTTCTTGCCGCAGGTGTATTTTTCGGCGTTTGCTCGTTTGCGTATATCGAAGGGCTGCACCTTGCCAAAAAACTCTGCGCCAAGATAAAATTTTTAATGATAATAAAAAGCCTGATCGCCGGCTCTGTGCTTGTTGTCCTCGCGCTTGTTTTTTCGACCCGTCCGCTTGGGCTTGGGCTTGACGTGATGGAATCCGCAATAGAGGGCGGAGCTGTTTCGTGGTATGACCCGATTTTAAAGATAATTCATACGGGTATTACGCTCGGCTTCGGCGGGCTTGGCGGAAAGGTGACGCCGATGGTCTTTGTCGGCGCGACGTCGGGCAGCGTCTTTGGCAGTTTCATGGGCGTAGACCCGTCAATGTTCGCGGCAATAGGTTTTGTGAGCCTTCTTGCGGGCGCGTCAAACACGCCCATTGCGGCGAGCGTAATGGCCGTTGAGCTTTTCGGCGCCGAGGTGGCCTCCTATGCGGCAATCGCCTGCGTTGTCAGCTTTATGATAACCGGACACAGGTCTGTCTACCCATCCCAGATACTCGCGATAAAAAAATCATCGTCCTTTAAAATGGAGCTTGGCAGGGAATTGGAAGGCACAAGCCCGGAATACGTCTACCGTGAAAAAAGCCTTATAGGGGTTTTAAGTAGACTTTTGAAGGCGGTAAAGGGAAGATAGCGGTTTATATAGTAAAATAACTCAATACCAGTCCAGCACCTTGTGCCCGTGTTCCGACAGCCAGTTTTTTTGCTCTTCGGTTAAACGGTGGTCGCAGGCTATGCGGCCTTTGTCGTGTATCCTTACCCAGCCTGTCTTTTCAAGCTCCGGCACCTTCATGCCGATTACAATGGCGGCGATGATGTCGTGAAAGCACGACGGGCAGCCGAAAAATCTGCCGCACCTGCTGAGCCAGCCTGAGGCAAGGCCGTCGTTGCGAAAAGGCGTTTTTTTCCAGTCAAGGCCGGTCAGGTCATCGGCTTCGCACACCTCTTTAATCAGGTCAGCCGCGTGCTTTTTTCGCCAGATGCCGCGCGCAATGCCTATCCAACTGTCCCCCTGATCCGTGCTCCAGTAATAGGGGCGGACCTTTTCGTTTTCTGTCTCGCCGGGAGAAACCAGATAATATTTCATATTTACTCTCACCAAGCCCCCCACCCTGCCCTCCCCCACAAGTGGGGAGGAGATAAGGAAGTGCCCATCTCCGCTGATTTAAAAGGTTACGTTTGTTATATTAATTTATATCGTGCTCTAAATCAAGTAATTTTGTCTTTGCAATGTAAGTGTGGCTGCTTTCCATTGTTTTGTCAAGACGGGCCGTTTCATAATAAATAAAAAAGGGTTATCCGCAAGGATAACCCTTTTTTTTCTCTTTTGATTCCTTTCTGTTTTTTTTAACGAATGTTATCAGACAACCGGGAAAATTATCCCTGACTTCTCTTTGGCCGCTTGTTCGCTTCTAAAACCTTCTTGCGAAGTCTTATGGACTGCGGCGTCACTTCGACGAGCTCGTCGTCCTTGATGAACTCAAGCGCCTGCTCAAGGGTGAGGATGTTCGGAGGGAACAGGAACATCGTGTCGTCCGAGCCGGAGGCGCGCATGTTGGTGAGCTTCTTTTCCTTGACGGCGTTCACGTCCATGTCGTTCTCTCTCGCGTTTTCGCCGACTATCATGCCTTCGTATACAGGGATGCTCTCTTTAACGATAAGCGTTCCGCGCGGCTGAAGTCCGAAAAGGGCGTATATGGTCGTCACGCCTGTCCTGTCGGCGACAAGCACGCCGGAGAGCCTCTTTGATATCGGCCCATACCATGGTTCGTATCCTTCGAAGATGTGGTTTAAAAGTCCCGTGCCCTTCGTGTCCGTGAGGAACTGCGAACGGAAGCCGATTAAACCCCTTGAAGGAATCTTAAATTCAAGACGCACCCTGCCGTGGCCGTTGTTCTGCATCTTCAGCATCTTGCCCTTTCTTGAGCCTACCTGCGTGGTGACGACGCCAATGAACTCCTCCGGTATGTCGATGACAAGAAGCTCCATCGGCTCATGCAGCTTGCCGTCAATGGTCTTGGTGATGGTCTCGGGCATGGATACGGAAAGCTCGTAGCCTTCCCTTCTCATTGTTTCGATTAGTATGGCAAGCTGCAACTCGCCCCTGCCCATGACCTTGAAGGAGTCCGCTCTTTCAAAGTCAACCCTGATGGATACGTTATAGAGAAGCTCTTTTTCAAGCCTCTCGCGGATATTCCTTGATGTGACGTATTTGCCTTCCTTTCCGGCAAACGGAGACGTGTTCGCGGAAAAGACCATTGAAATGGTCGGCTCGTCCACGACTATGCGGGGCAAGGGCTGCGGTGTGTCGGCGTTCGTGACCGTGTCGCCGATGTTGATGCCTTCCATGCCTGCAAGCGCGATGATGTCTCCTGCCGGCGCTTCTTTTACAGGCACACGTTCAAGGCCCTGGAAGGCGAATAGCGCGGTTATCTTCATTTTTATGGCCGCGCCCTGCGCGTTTATCATGGCAACCGTGTCGGCGAGCTTTACCGTGCCGTTAAAAATGCGGCATATGGCGAGGCGGCCAACGTAGTCGTTATAGTCGATGTTCGTGACAAGCATCTGCAAAACAGCGTCCGGCTCTCCTGCAGGCACCGGCACGGTCTTGACAATGGCGTCAAAAAGCAGGTGAAGGTTTGTGGAAGGGTCTTCAGGCGCGAGCGCCGCGGTGCCTTTTTTGGCGTTTGTGTATATTATGGGGAAGTCAAGCTGCTCTTCAGCGGCGTCAAGGTCTATGAAGAGGTCAAATACTTCGTTGACCACCTCCTGTATGCGCGCGTCAGGCCTGTCTATTTTGTTAATAACCACAAGGGGCGTGAGTTCAAGCTCAAGCGCCTTCTTCAAAACAAAACGCGTCTGCGGAAGCGGCCCTTCCGAGGCGTCAACGAGAAGGACAACGCCGTCTACCATCTTTAAGGTGCGTTCCACCTCTCCGCCGAAGTCCGCATGGCCCGGCGTGTCAACGATGTTTATCTTTGTGCCGTTATACAAGACCGATGTGTTCTTGGCAAGGATGGTGATGCCGCGCTCGCGTTCGAGGTCCGTGTTGTCCATGACCCTTTCGGTGATTGTCTGGTTGTCCCTGAAGATGCCGGACTGCTTGAGCATCGCGTCAACCAGCGTGGTCTTGCCGTGGTCAACGTGCGCGATGATTGCGATATTTCTTAAATTCTTCTGCTCCATGAAAGATACCTCTGCTGGCTAATGGTTTATAGTATAAAAACGTAACTTAATATTTTAGAATAAAAATAGTCCGATGTAAAGACATTTAAACTTACCTTTCTTGAAAGAAAGGTAAGTCCAAAGAACTTTAATATTTGGCATTACCAAATAAACAGGTCTGTTCCTGCTAAAAAACTACCTTTAAAATGTGGTCAGGGGTTTTATAACAGATGCCTTGAGGCGGGGCTTACTCCGACTTCCTGAGCTTCTTTAAAAGGGTCTTTTTACCTTCCATCTGCTCCATCAGCACTTCTTTCATGAGCATGCAGGCGGAGATGATCTTGGGGCTTGATATGGAATAGTAGATGTTCACCCCGGCGCGCCTTGATTTGACGACCCCGCAGGCGCGAAGCAGGGCAAGGTGCTGCGACGCGTTCGACTTGGGGATGCCGAGGGCCGTTACTATCTCCCCGGCGGCCATTTCGCCGGCCTTGAGCGCGTAGATTATCTCAAGCCGCTTGGGGTTGGCAAGCGTCTTACAAATGTCGGCGTGGAGTTCAAAGAGGTCTTTCTGTACCATATATTTTCATTGTCACGAAATTTATCAATAAAGTCAAGCAATGCGTTTTTTAAAAAACGTAGCGCGAGACTTCTACCGAGATGTAGTTTTTAAAGATAGTCACGCACTGCGGGGTATTTGCGAAGTTCGGGGCTATTGTATCCTCGGAAACAATGGCGCGGCCTTTTCAATGCGTAGTCCCTCAGGCATTTTTCCCCATTTGACCTCTTCGTCAAAGGATACGCTTGAAATATCCTTTTTTATGCCAAGGGCGTTCCATATCTTTTGAGCGGACGACGGCATGAAGGGATAGACGTAGACAGCGATGATGCGCAGGCCTTCGCAAAGGGTGTAGAGCACGTTGGAAAGTTCGGCTTGTTTATTGTCTTTTGCCAATTTCCAGGGGGCAGCCTGGTCAACGTAGGCGTTCATTGCGCGAATGATAGTCCATATTTGCGAAAGGGCGATGTTAAACTGGAGGCTGTCAAGCCAAAAATCATAGCCAGTGGTCGCGGCATTTAAATGACGCAAAGACTCATGGATATTTCTCTCGTTGTCGCCGTCTTTCGAATTAATCGCAGGCGGGATGTTTCCCTCTCTGTATTTTTCAACCATTGAAATCGTCCTTGAAAGGAGGTTGCCGAGGTCGTTGGCAAGGTCGCTGTTTATCCTGCCTTCAAGGGCCTTTATTGAAAAGTCGCCGTCAAGGCCGAATGGCACTTCGCGCAGGAGAAAATACCTGAACTGGTCGCAGCCGTATTTTTCAATTATCGCGTTCGGGTCAACGACGTTGCCCTTTGATTTGCTCATCTTCTGGCCGTCAACTGTCCACCAGCCGTGCGCGAAGACCGTTGTCGGAGGTTTAATGCCTGCGGAGAGCAGGAACGCGGGCCAGTAGACCGTATGGAAACGCAGGATGTCCTTGCCGATGATATGCAGGACGTTACTGTCGTTGCGTTGCCAGAATTTTTTAAACCGCTCATCATCCGGGTAGCCGAGGGCCGAGATGTAGTTCGTCAACGCGTCGAACCAGACGTACATCACATGTGATGACCACTTCCCTATCTCCTCCCCCTTCACGGGGGAGGGCAGGGTGGGGGTGAGGTCGCCGGGCACTGGGATGCCCCATGAAAAGGTCGTCCTTGAGACGCTTAGATCCCTGAGCGTCTCTTTTTCAAGAAAGCTCTTTATTTCGTTTCGTCTGCTCTCAGGCTGTATGAATTGGGGATTGGCTTTTATATGAGCAAGCAGGGCTTTGGCATAATTTGAGAGCTTGAAAAAGTAACTCTCCTCTTTGAGCTTTTCAACGGGCCTTGCGCAGTCAGGGCACTTGCCGTTTACAAGCTGATTCTCGGTGAGGAAGTTTTCGCAGGGTGTGCAGTACCAGTCTTCATAATGGCCGGGGTATATATCGCCCTTTTCCTTTATTATCCGCCAGATGGTTTGAACGGCCTTTTTGTGGCGGTCTTCGGTGGTGCGGATAAAATCATCGTGTGAGATGTCGAGCCTGGCCCAGAGGTCTTTATACCGCGTGACGACGCTATCCGCGAACTCAAGGGGTTTTACACCGGCGCTAAGGGCGGCCTTTTCCACCTTTTGTCCGTGTTCGTCCGTGCCGGTCAGGAAAAAGACGTTCTCCCTGCCGAGTTTGAGGCGCTTATAGCGCGCTATAACGTCGGCGGCGGCCGTTGTGTAGGCATGGCCTATGTGCGGGACGTCGTTTACGTAGTATATCGGCGTGGTAACGTAGAATGTGCCGGAGGCGCTGTTCTTTTCAGACATCTATTCTATATGCCCCTTGCCGTCAGCGTTGTCTTCAGGCTGGGCTGCCGCTGCCGCGTCCTGCTTTGGCGGCTCTTCCCGGGCTGGCCGGTCATTGACCTTTGCCTGGACTTCGCCATGTTTTCTATGTTCGCCTCGTCCGCCGCATCCGCATCCGCCTTTTTCCGCTTGCGGAGCGCCGGCAGTCTGCGCCGCAGTCCCGGCCTGCGCGGCTGCGGCCTTTCTCAGCTTTTCGCTCTTGTACATCGCGTGCTCATAGCTCAGGCAGCACATCAGCCTGCCGCAGATGCCGGAAATCTTCACGGGGTTCAGGGCAAGGTTCTGATCCTTGGCCATCTTTATCGTCACAGGTTCAAAGTCCGTCAGATGGCCCGTGCAGCACAGGACCCTGCCGCACGGGCCGAGTCCGCCGAGCATCTTTGCCTCGTCGCGAACGCCTATCTGGCGCATTTCTATGCGCGTGTGGAAGAATGAGGCGAGGTCTTTGACAAGCTCGCGGAAGTCCACCCTCGTCTCGGAGGTGAAGAAGAATATTGCCTTGCTGGAGTCAAAGAGATACTCCACGCGGACGAGTTTCATGGGCAGGTTAAACTGCGCTATCTTCTCCCTGCAGATCCTCCGGGCCTCGCTTTCGCGCTCGGTGTTGAAGTCGTGCCGCTCAAGGTCTACTTTGTCCGCCTTGCGGATGACCTTTTTCAAGGTCTTGCCGGCAAGGGGCTGAGTCCCCTCAGGGGGCTGAGCCCCTTCAAGGGGTTCTCCGTCTTTGGGCCGGTAGGCGACGGTGCCCATGCCCAGCCCCTTTTCCACCTCGACGACGACCATCTCGCCGGGCCTTAAGTCAATGCCGTTTGGGTCAAAGTCATAGACTTTGCAGGCCTTATTGAATTTTACGCCGACCAATCTTGCCATAAATACCTCTTAAAGGCCGCGCCTGCTCCGCGTGTTAAAAGTGTAAAAAAACAGGCGTTGGCCTTTTGCCTTTGTTAGGTGAAAATGGGGCTGAGCCCCCTCAGGGGGTTTGAAACCCCCTTTGTAAGTTAAACGGTTCCGCGTCCCGATGTCCGCCGAAGACTGCCGCTGCCTCGCGGACTTTTCCGTCACATTGCCATGCTTCCGGTAAACCCCATCAAAAGGTTTTCCATCGCAAGCTGTTTGTTCGCGTACCTTGGAGGCATTATGTCCGCTCTCGCGCGCTCGATAAGCGAATAGGAGTCAATGAGCCGTTCAATCGTAAGGCCGCCCCTTCCGGCCGTCTTAAAAAGACCGCTCCTGCTTATCGCAAGGTCCGGCCTGCCTTCGAGGCTGACGACGCTGTCCCTCAGCATGGTCTTTAGATACTCGAGCGTCTCTTCTAAATCGTCCCTTTTTGAAAGCTCTTCCGCGAGCTTCAACATGCCGATGGTATCGTCCGGCCTCAGGGATAAAAAGGCCGCAAGCGTTTCACTCCTTTTTTCCAGAAACCCCGCGGCGAGGCACTTCATCGCCGCCGGGATGCTCCCCCCGGAAAGGCGCGCCGCGCCGTCCGCCTCATCCGGCGCGGCGCCATTGTGCCCGATGAGATAGTCCCTGATAATGGATACCGGCAGGGGTTTAAAACTTATCCTCTGGCAGCGCGAGATTATCGTCGCCGGAAGCTCCGCTGTTTTCGACGCTATGAGTATAATGACGGACGAGGCGGGCGGCTCCTCAAGGGTCTTTAAAAAGGCGTTTGCCGCAGGCAGCGCCATCCTGCCGGCGCCTTCGACGATGGCGGCCTTTTTGCCCCCTTCGGCCTTGTGCCTTAAGGCATCTTGAAGCTCCCGCACCTGGGCGATCTTTATCGTCCCGTCAGAGGCCGGTTCATCGTCCTTGTCAACCGGCTGTATCTGAATGA
>JACRNL010000011.1 GCA_016234935.1 Deltaproteobacteria bacterium
CAAGTATGCCGGAGGGCGGGGAGATTACCATAAACGGCTCCACCGGAGAGGTTTTCAGGGGGGGGATGAGCCTCATAAAGCCCGAACTGCCGGCCTCATACAATACCATCATGAAGTGGGCCGACGAGATACGCACCATGAAGGTGAGGACGAACGTAGACACCCCGTATGACGCCGAGAGGGCCGTAAGCCTCGGCGCGGAGGGTATCGGCCTTTGCAGGACGGAGCATATGTTCTTCGACACCGACGAAAGGCGCATCGCCATTCAGAGGATGATAGTCGCGGACGACGAGGAGACAAGACGCAAATCCCTCGACATACTCCTTCCTTTTCAGAGAAAAGATTTTATAGGCATATTCAGGGCAATGGAAGGCAAGCCCGTCACCATACGCCTTATCGATCCGCCCCTCCATGAATTCGTCCCGCACACTGAAAACGAACAGAAGCATCTGGCGCAGATGATAGGCCAGCCGTTCCACGTCATTAAGAGGAAAATAGACAGGCTGCACGAGGCAAATCCCATGCTCGGACACAGGGGATGCCGTCTGTGCATCACCTATCCTGAGATACTCGAGATGCAGGTCAGGGCCGTGATGGAAGCGGCCTGCGAGTGCAGGAAAAAGGGTGTGCACGTATTTCCCGAGATAATGCATCCGCTGGTCATTGACTCAAGGGAGCTTGCCATCCTTACGGACAGGACGCGCGCGGTGGCCGACGCCGTCATGAAGGAACACGAGGTGAAGATAAAATATCTCGTCGGGTCTATGATAGAAGTCCCCAGGGCGGCCCTGCTTGCCGACAGGTTGGCGGGCGTGGCCGAGTTCTTCTCTTTCGGCACGAACGACCTTACCCAGATGACGCTTGGAATGTCAAGGGACGACGCCGGAAGGTTTTTGCCGGATTACGTCGACGATAAAAAGTCCGGCATCCTCAGAGACGACCCGTTCCAGTCTCTGGACCAGGACGGGGTGGGCCTCCTGATAAAGATTGCCATTGAAAAGGGCAGAAAGGCGCGCCCCGGCATCAAGATAGGCATCTGCGGGGAGCACGGCGGAGACCCTGCCACGGTGGTATTTTGCCATATAAACGCATTTGACTACGTCTCCTGCTCCCCGTTCAGGGTTCCGATAGCCCGCCTTGCCGCCGCGCAGGCCGCGCTAAGATTCCCTAAAAAGAAAAAAGGCAGGAAATAAGCCGCGCTAAAAAAATTTTCAAAGGTCATGCGGTTCATGGCAAGGTTTATAAAGACAGTTAAAAGAAACGCTCTCCCCTTCTAACGGGGGAGAGCGTTTCTTTGCAGGCTAACACAATATGTGGTATCTTCGGTAGTTTTTAACCCGCCATGTTGTAGTTTTTTGCGCTTTACAATGGAATAAAATTCTGCTAACATTTGCTCTCAAATTAGTCGCCTCCACCAATCTTTTTGCAAATAAGATAATCTATAAATAACAAGAGAGCATACATTTCCCTGAATGAAGATAAAAAGGATCACGATACACGGCTTCAAGTCCTTCGTTGACAAGGTCACGCTGAACTTTTCCGTTGGCACGTCCGGCATAATAGGCCCGAACGGCTGCGGCAAGTCCAATATCGTCGACGCCATCCGCTGGGTCATCGGTGAGCAGAACGCAAGGCACCTGCGCGGCAAGAACATGGAAGACGTCATCTTCAACGGCAGCGACGTGCGTAAACCAATGGGCATGGCCGAGGTCGTCCTGACCTTTTCAAACGACGACGGAACGGCGCCGGCCAGGTTTGTTGATTTCGCCGAGATAGAAGTCGCCCGCAGACTCTACCGTTCCGGCGAGAGCGAATATTACCTGAATAAAGTCCAGTGCCGTCTGCGCGACATAGTGGAACTTTTCACTGACACCGGCATCGGCGGCAGGGCCTATTCCATCGTCGAGCAGGGACAGGTGGGTTGGTTAGTGAACGCCAAGCCCGAAGAAAGGCGCGTCATCTTCGAAGAGGCCGCCGGCATCAATAAGTTCAAGCACAAGAAAGAGGCCGCGCTCCGCAGGCTTGAGGCCACGAGGGAAAACCTCACAAGGGTCTCGGACATCATAAGCGAGGTAAAAAGGCAGCTCAATTCCCTGAACCGGCAGGCGAAAAAGGCCGAGCGGTACAAGGCGTTGAGGGATGAGTTCAAGGACGTGGATTTAAAGATATCGTCAATGGAGTTCGCCCGCATGGAGCTTTCCTTAAGCGACATGACAAAGCGCCTTGAAGGCATAAAGGACAGCGAGATAGAGCTTAATGCCGGCATAACTGCCAAGGATGCCGCCTTTGGCGGGATAAAATTAGATTACCTCAATGCCGAAAACGAATTCAAGAACGCGAGGGAGAAGGTATTCGGCCTTGAAAAGGCTGTCCAGTCCGAAGAGCACGCGTTCCAGCTGACAAGCGCGCGCATAGAGGAGATTAACCGCGACGCCCAAAGGCTCTCCCGTGAGGTAGACGAACTTTTACGCGGCAAAGATGCGGCCGCTTCCGATATTGAAAGATTAAAAACCGCCATTGACGAGCATGCCCGTTTGACCGAGGACGGGACAAAGAAGGCCATTGAGAACGGTGAAAGGCTTGACGCGGTCTCGAGGACGCTCAGGGAAAAAGAGGCGCTTGAGAGGCAGGAGAATACTGAATCATTAAAGCTCAGCGCCAGGGCCGCCGACATCAGGCACGCCCTTCAGACCTGCTTGAAGGACGAGGATTACCACAGGGTGAAAGAGGCCAGGGCAAAGGCCGAGCTCGAAGATGTTTTAAAGGCCCTTGCGTCAAAGGAAGAGCCGCAACGCGGCCTCAGGGACGCGTTGCAGGCGGCGAAAGATAAAAAAAGCGCCGAGGAGGCCTCTGCCGCCGAGGTGAAGTCAAGGCTTGAACTCCTTGAAAAGGCCGCAGCCGCCAAAGAAGAGGATTTCCGCGCGTTAAAAGACAACCATGCAAGATCTTCGGCGCGTCTTTCGTCCCTTGAGGAGATGGAAAAAAGCCTTGAGAACATAGGCGCCGGCGCCAAGGCCATCCTCAGAAAGGAAGATAAGAACGGCGTCCTCGGCCTTCTTGCCGACGTTATAGAGACGAACCCGGGTTATGAAAAGGCCGTTGAGGCGGTCATGGGCGAGAGGCTTCAGTATGTCATCGTCGAGAGCCATCGCGAGGGCATGGAGGCGGTTGAGTACCTGAAGTCCACAGGCTCCGGCAGGGGATCGTTCGTGCCGGTTAAAGACGCCCGTCCCTTCGGCGCCCCCGTGCTTGAGGCTGCCGCGTTTTCGCATCGTTTTAGCGCTTTGGGCGCAAGGGAGCTGATTGGCGAGGTCAGGATAAAAGACGGCTACCACGGCATAGTAAACTTTCTCCTCGGCGACGCGGTTGTTGTGGATGAGCTTAAGACGGCGCTGGAGCTGTGGAATGAAAACAGCCTGCCCAGCAAGACCATCGCCACGCTGTCCGGCGAGGTCGTGGACGCGCAGGGCGTCATCACAGGCGGCGCGGCCACAGGCTTTCAGGGCATACTCCAGAAAAGGAGCGAGATAAAGAACACAAAGGCCGCGGTAACGGAACTTGGCGAAAGACTTCCGGCGCTTGAGGCCGAGTTGAGGGCCGCCGAGAGCGGGATTGCCGGGGCCAAAGCCCGGCTTGAGGAGTTCAGGGAGGGTTTTCACGCCATAGAGATAGAGCGGGTGGGCCTTGAGGCCGAGCTTAAAAGGCAGGAGGCCGATTCTTTAAGGCTCTCCGGCGCCAGGGACGCCCTTATGACCGAGGTCGAAGATGCCGCGTCAAAGATGACCGCCGTAGCCGCGAAAAAAGCGGAGCTTTCAGCCGAGCGGGACGCCGTTGAAAAGGATCTCGCCGCAAGGGGAGAGAAGATTTCCGAGATACGCAAAGAGCTTGCCGCGGTCGCCGTCCAAAAGGAAAAGATAAACGAAGAGCACACTGGGGTTCGTATCGCCCTTGCGCAGGCAAAGGAGCGGCTTGACGCGCTTAAAAAAGAGCTTGTCCGGCAGGAAAGAGCCGCGGCTGACATCCAGGCAAGGGGCGCCGTTAGGCGGGAGCAGATAGATGCCGGCAGAGCCGAGGCAGGGGAAAAGGCAAAGGCCGCCGAAGGCATTAAGGCCCGCGTCGAAGGGCTTTTGAAGGAGATAGACGGCGCGAAAAAGGGCGAGGTTGAAAGGAATGAAGAGCTCAGCGTCCTGACGGGCCGCATGAACGCGATAGAGGCCGAGATAACGGGCTTGAAGGAAAGGCTTTCCGAATGCGCCGAGCTGAGGGGCGAGCTGACAATAGAGATAAGGGAAACGGAGCTTGGCCTCTCAAACCACGCGGAAAAGGTCACGGAGAAGTATGGGATAGACATAAGAAACGCCGCGCCGCCGGAAGAAGGCGCGGACAAGACGGCCCTTGGCGCGCTAAGGGATGAGCTGAGGGAAAAGATGCACGCGCTCGGAGAGGTGAGCCTGTCGGCCCTTGAAGAGTTCAACGACCTTGAAAGGAGGCACGATTTCCTTCTTGAACAGCAGGCCGACCTGACAAAGTCCGTTGACAGCCTCATGGGCGCGATAACGCGCATCAACCGCACCACGCGGGAGAGGTTCCAGACGGCATTTGACGAGATAAATAAGAAGTTCTCCGAGAACTTCCCGAGGTTCTTCAGCGGCGGGCGCGCCGAGCTGAGGCTCACCGAATCCGACGACGTGCTTGAGGCGGGAGTGGAGATAGCCGCGCAGCCTCCGGGCAAGAGGCTCCAGAACATCGCGCTTCTTTCCGGCGGCGAAAAGGCCCTGACGGCGACCTCTCTGATATTTTCCATCTTCCTCATAAAGCCGAGTCCGTTTTGCCTGCTCGACGAGGTTGACGCGCCGCTTGACGACGCCAACATAGACAGGTTCAACGTCTTCGTTAAGGAGATGTCCGCCATCACGCAGTTCCTTCTCATTACGCATAACAAAAGGACTATGGAAATGGCCGACGCTCTCTACGGCATCACCATGCAGGAGCCGGGCGTGTCGAAGATAGTCACCGTCAGGTTTTAACGCTTAGAGGGGACATAATCGCCGTGCTAACACATTTTAACAGTTAGCAATTGACAACAGGGCCGCATGGAGAGAAAATAAGGCATTAAAGGCCGTTAACGGAGCATGGAAGATGTCCTTTGACATTATCTTGAAAGAGCTGGCAACGACCGTCGGGGCCGAGGGCGCGATAATGCTCGACTATGACGCCGAGATGGTCGCCGCCTTCTCGGAGTCAACCACGAGCGACATCGGCCTCATCGGCGCGCACCACGCGGTCATCTTCAACATAATAAAGAACATCTCCTCTGAAAAGGGCGGCAAGGTAGAGGTAAAGTCCGTCGTCGTCACCACAGGGACGAACAAGCTTATCATCACCGCCATTAAGGACGGCTACTGCCTCGTGCTGGCAATGGACAAGGCAAAATCCACGGGACTGGCCCTCCTTGAGTCTGAAAAGGCAATAAAGAAACTGGAAGAGGAGATGGGCTGACCGCTAAAAAACATCGTTTCGTTAAATTATTTTTAGCAGGGCGCTGAAAAACTAATATACTCGCGCAGGCTGCCCAAAAAGCCTCAGATACAAGGCGTCGAGGAGCGAGGAATGAGGCGTATTTTTGGATACGCCGTTCGTTCCGAGCGACGAAGACAACACAGTAGATGAGGCTTTTTCAGCAGCCTGTTAGTAATATTCTTTTAGACGCAAGCAACTGCTCGGCAAGTTAAGCGCATTTCTGGGAATCTGCCGCAAAAGGATTTTTGGCTAATGGACTGGCAAACACCGCCGGAGGAAAACGGCTTGCACAGGGACTTCATAAGCCCGACGTTCGGACGCCTCACGCTCGATGAAATGTTCGGCCGGGCCGTCGAATACATCTATTCAGACCCATCCCGCAAGTATAATCTCATCATAGGAACAGACTCCTTCGTCAACACGGAAACCCTCTTCGTAAGCGCGGTCGTCATCCACAGGGTGGGCAACGGCGGGCGGTATTTTTACAGCAGGAACCGCAGGAAGAAGACAGGCGGCATGCGTCACAGGCTGCTTTACGAGGCGACCATGTCCATCGAGCTTGCCACCATCATCAGGACGAAGCTCAATGAAAACGGCTTTAAGAAGCTCCCTGTTGAAATACATCTCGACGTGGGCGGCAACGGCGCCAGCAGGGAAATAATCCGCGAGGTCGTGGGCATGGTCACCGGCTCCGGTTACGCGGCCAGGACCAAGCCAGACTCCTTCGGCGCGACAAAGGTCGCCGACCGCCACTCCAAGTAAGCCTGGCAGGTAAAAAACAGGCTGTTTTTGTTGGACGGATTGCGCGGAGCAATTCATGTCAATAGGGCGGGGAGGAATTGCGATGTTTCTGCGCGGGGACGCGCCTGAATATCCGGTACTGTTTTTTTACAAAAGGAGACCGCTGCAAAATGACTATCAAACCGGAACTGTCCCTCGCGCTTCGCAGGATAATCCACGGCGTCTACATCATAAGCACTAAAAATGAAGGGAAGGTCAATGCAATGACGGCCGCGTGGGTGGCGCGCGCCTCGTTCGAGCCGCCGCTCATCACCGTCGCCATAGGCAACACCCGCCACTCGCACGAGATGATAAAAAGCTCAGGCATCTTCGCCGTCAACGTCCTCAGCGTTGAAAATATCATGCTCGGCAAGCACTTCGGCCTTAAAACCGGCAAAAAGACCGACAAGTTCGCGGACATGGACTATGACGTGAAGGCTACAGGCTCGCCGATTCTCAAGGACTGCACCGCGTGGCTGGACTGCAAGGTGGTCTCAAGCATCGAAGCCGGCGACCACACCATCTTCATCGGCGAATGTCTCGACGGCGGCGTCATGAGGGAGGCCGATACGCTTATTTATGATAAGGAGAAGTTTTACAGGTAGGAAGGATGGACTTATTTACATACTGCTCTCTTTTCCTGCTGATGTTCGATTAAGATGTCATATTCGGTCATGCTTACCGCCCAACCATCTTCTTAAACTCTTCCTCGTCAATTATCTTCAGCCCCAATGCCTTTGCCTTTTCGTATTTGGAGCCGGGCTCCTTGCCGGCCACGACGCAGCTTAACTTTTTGCTGACGCTTTCAACGGCAACGCCGCCTTCGGCCTCGACCAGCTCCTTGGCCTCGTCTCTTGAAAATGAGTTCAGGCTTCCTGTAAATAAAAACGTCATACCGGCGAATATTCCCTTTTTTGCCCTCTCCGCCTTTTTAAACTCCACGCCTGTCTTTTTCAGCTTTTCGATGACAGCGAGGTTGTGCTTCTCTTTAAAGAAATCAAGGATGCTTTGCGCGGTCTCCGGGCCTATTTCATGCGTTGCGAGCAGTTCATCCTCGCTTGCATTGATAATCGCTTCAATGGAGCCGAACTCTTTTGCAAGCAGCTTTGCCATGTGTTCGCCAACGCCGTGGATGCCGAGGGCGAAGACGAGCCTGTCAAGGGACGGGTGCTTGCTCTTTTCAATGGCGGCTAAAAGGTTGTCGGCGGATTTTTCCGCCCACCTTTCGAGCTTGAGGATATCGTCCTTTTTCAGATAATAAAGGCCGGCAACGTCTTTTACAAGGCCCGCGTCAACGAACTGCTCAACATGACTGGCTCCGAGGCCGTCAATGTCCATGGCGCGTTTTGATGCAAAGTGCGCTATGGTTTCCTTGAGCTGAGCCGGGCATGAAAGCCCGCCGGTGCAAAAATGTATGGCGCCGATCTTTTCAACGGCTGCCCCGCAGACAGGACACTTGTCCGGCATCTTGAAGGGGCGCACGCCATGCGGCCGTCTTTCTTTTATTACACAGGCTATCTCAGGTATGACGTCCCCTGCGCGCTGGACAACGACAGAGTCCCCTGCGCGCACGTCCTTTCGGTCAACCTCGTCCTGATTATGGAGCGTGGCCCGCTCGATCGTTACGCCGCTGATCTTTACGGGTTCGAGCATGGCCACCGGTGTGAGCGCGCCCGTTCGGCCAACGCCGACGATTATATTCCTAACAATCGTGGTTTCCTGCTTTGGTGCGAACTTATACGCAAGCGCCCAGCGCGGGCTTCGCGTGAGGATGCCGAGGCGCGCCTGAAGCTCAAGGCTGTTGACCTTTATGACCACGCCGTCAAGCTCGTAGTCAAGCCCTTCCCGCTGTTTTTCCATATCGTCGTGGTATTTTAAAACTCCGTCAATCCCTTTAACGAGCCTTGCAAACGGGTTGACCTTGAGGCCGAGCGATTTTATGTACTCAAGTGTTTCAAGGTGGGTTTTGAAGGCCGCGCCCTCGACAGAGCCGATTCCGTAGCAAAAGATATCGAGAGGGCGCTTTGCAGTGATGCGCGCGTCAAGCTGGCGGAGCGAGCCTGCCGCGGCGTTTCTCGGGCTGTCAACAAAGACGCTCTCACCGGCGGCCTCTCTCTCTTTGTTAAGTTTTTTAAAGCTCTCAAGCGGCAAAAAGACCTCGCCCCTGACTTCAAGGTATTTTGGTATCTTGTTCGCGGTTTTTTCTCCTGCTTTTACGCCGAGGCTGAGCGGGATGCTCCGCACCGTGCGGAGGTTTTGCGTGACATCTTCTCCGATGACGCCGTCGCCCCGCGTTGATCCCTTTGTGAATACGCCGTTTTCGTAGACAAGCTCGACCGCAAGCCCGTCCATCTTCGGCTCTGCGGCGTATTCGATGTTCTCATTTAGCGGCATTTTTAGGTTGCGCTTTACGCGCTCGTCAAACTCAATGGCCTCTTCCATTGTTAAGGCGTTGCCGAGCGACAGCATCGGGATGGTGTGCTTTAAAGCGCCGAACTCCTCAAGCGGCTTTGCCCCGACCCTCCGGGTTGGCGAATCAGGCGTGACGAGATTGGGGAACCTTTTCTCAAGCCCCTCCAGCCGCCTCATCAGGCGGTCATACTCGGCATCGGTGACAACAGGGCTGTCAAGCACGTAGTAGCGGTAGTTGTGAAGATTTATCTCAGAGCGGAGCTTCTCGAT
Organism: Deltaproteobacteria bacterium; assembly: GCA_016234935.1. Classification (GTDB taxonomy): domain Bacteria; phylum Desulfobacterota; class GWC2-55-46; order GWC2-55-46; family GWC2-55-46; genus JACRNL01. The sequence goes on from JACRNL010000011.1 coordinate 8,983, forward strand.
TTCAATCCCGGCGGTCTTTTCGTCCATAAGATATCTTTAACATATGAAAGCAAGCAGGTCAAATCCGCCTTTCTCGAAAGAAAGGCGCTGCGCACGAGGCTAAAGCCTCGCGCTGCTTTTTATCATCGGCAAGACCTCTTTCAGCAGGTAATCAATATCATTTTGTATAAGCGCAAGGGTCTCTTGTTTGAAAGGCAGGGGTTTTATCGGTTCATCCCTTAGGAACTTCGACCTGAAGATGTCGGAATTTTTTTGAAGAAAATCATCCGGTATGGTTTCAGGCGGTTCCATGTCGTTCATTATCGTCCAGGCGAGCGTCCATGCGCGCGCTACGTTTGAAAGGTCATAGCCGCCGCCGCCGAGGGCAACCCACGGGATGTTAAATGACTTAAAGCTCCTGACCATCCGTTCAAAGCCGTTCGTGGTCAGGCTGAGATGAGTAATGGGGTCGGTGTCAAAGGTGTCAACGCCGAGCTGGGTTACGAGGATGTCGGGCTTAAAGGCCTCAATAAAGGGCGGGACTATTCTGTTAAACGCATTCGTGAATACGGCGTCGCCGGTCTCAGGCGGCAGTGGCAGGTTCACAGAATAACCCCTGCCTTTGCCCGCGCCAATGTCGGTGGCAAAGCCTGTGCCGGGAAAGAGCCAGTTGCCGTTTTCGTGAATCGAGATTGTCAGAACTTTATCCGAATCGTAAAAGGCGTATTCCACGCCGTCGCCGTGGTGGGCGTCTATGTCAACGTATGCGACCCTCTTGCCGAGGCCGGCGAGGTATTTTATGGCAATGGCGGCGTCGTTTATGTAGCAAAAGCCGGACGCCCTTGAAGGCATGGCATGGTGCAGGCCTCCGGCGACGTTGAAGGCGATGTCAGCCTCGTCCGTTGCGACTGCCTCAGCCGCCTGAAGGGACGCGCCGGCGGAAAGGCAAGACCAGTCGTAGACGCCTTTGAACACGGGGTTGTCGCCCAGGCCAAGCCCGTGGGAGGGGCCGTCAATTGGAATGATGCCGGTGTTGGCCTCTTTAAGCGCCTTTATGTATTCAAGAGTATGAAAGAGGAGAAGCTCTTTTCTTGAGGCTTGGCGCGCTTCGATGATGTTTGATGAAGGCAGGGCGTCAAGGCCGAGCGCCTTGATAAGCTCAAATGTGAGTTTCAGCCTTACGGGCCTCATGGGATGGCCCGCGCTGTATGCGTATGAGCCGAAGTTGCCGGAGTAGATGAAGGCGGTCTTCATATGCTTTGGCAGGGCAAGACCTCCGAAAGCGGTTGGCAGGCTGTTCGAAAAAAACTCTCCGTTGCGAAGGCTGCGGCGCTCGGAACGAACGGCGCACATAAAATTACGTCTCACACCATGCGGCATTTTGAAACGTAGTGCGAGGCTTTAGCCTCGCACTACGTTTTGATGGTTTTTCAGCAACCTGCCAACGTCACCTTACTTTTTTTCCGGTTTTTTTACGATTTCCCGCTCGTAGGAGCGCAGGAACGTCTTCCTTGGCTTTACGTTGTTTGCGTGCGATTTGGGCGGGCGCACCTTTTTCATGAGATGCAGTCTGCCCTGCTCTTTGAGGCGGTTGTAGATTCTGACCCACGCGCACGGCTGGGCCGTGTCTACTTCGCACATGCCGTCCGCCACGCCGCCGCATGGGCCGTTCAAAAGGCCCTTGGGGCACTCGGTGTGCGGGCAGATGCCGCCCGTGTCGGCAAGCACGCATTCGCCGCACATTGCGCAGCCTTCAAGGAAGCGGCCGAACCTTTCGACGGTGGCCAGATAGAGCGAATCAAGCGCGGGAATAACCGGCGTTGCCTCCGGCGCCACGTCCGCCACCGTGCGAACGCCCGCGCCGCAGGCGAGCACAAGCAGCGCATCCGCGGATGCTATCTCGCCGCGGCCCTTGAACTCTTTTACGATATACTGCCTGTAGCACGTGACCTCCGGCAGAGAAGACCCGGTAACCTTAATGCCGTTTTCCTCAAGCAGGGCCTTCATCTCGTCAAGTTCTTTTTTTCCGCCCGTTGAACACTGTTCGGCGCAGGTGTCGCAACCGAAGAGAAATACGCTTTTTGACCCTTTAAGCGCGTCAAGGATGTCTTTAGCTGCCTTTTTTTTTGTGATGATCATGGTTTTAAACGGTTATTCCGGCCTGCAGTCTGGCCGCTGTAACGGTGTTTTGTAAAAGCATGGCGATGGTCATGGGGCCGACGCCGCCGGGGACAGGCGTTATGAAGGAGGCGCGCTTTGAGGCGCCGCCGAACTCCACGTCGCCGACGAGCCTGCCGTCATTCAGGCGGTTTATGCCGACGTCAATGACGACGGCCCCTTTCTTTATCCAATCGCCTTTTATGAATTCCGGCCTTCCAAGGGCGGCGATGACGATATCGGCGCCGGAGATCCTTTTGGCGATATCGGCCGTTTTCGAGTGGCAGATGGTCACGGTGGCGCTGCGCGCAAGGAGCATGAGGGCGATGGGCTTTCCGACGATGTTGCTCCTGCCGACGACGACGGCGTCCTTGCCGGAGATGTCCGTGCCCGTGTGCTCGATGAGCCGCATGATACCCAAGGGAGTGCAGGGCTGGAGCGACGGCATGCCCGCCATGAGACGGCCCATGTTGCAGGGGTGGAAGCCGTCGGCGTCTTTGTCCGGGGAAATCGCCTCAAGAACGGCAGCCGAGTCTATTTGCGGCGGCAAAGGCATCTGCACGAGTATGCCGTGGACGTCCTTTGATTCGTTCAACTCCCTTACGAGGCCGAGGATATCCTCCTGGGCCGCTTTTTCGTGAAGGAGATGCTGGAAGGAGCGGATTCCTACCTCCGCGCAGGCCTTTGCCTTGTTGCGCACATAGACCTTGGATGCCGGGTTCTCTCCCACGAGCACTACGGCAAGCCCCGGGGTGAGACCGTGCGCCGCTTTAAGCGCGGCTACCTCTTCTTTAAGCACACTGCGCACCGCGGCGGCGATTTCCTTGCCGTTTATCGTGACCATGATAGAGGGTTCCTCAGCCAGGCGATGAATAACTCTAATAGAATATTATACTTTAACCGGGTTGATATTGCAAAGATTTTCAAGTCCGGCGTTGGCGGCGCCGGCCTTGACATGGCATCAGCGCGGCTATATCATCGTAGCAGGCTGCCGGAGAGCTGACGGAGGCTTCTTGGAAAACCTGCCGCTTCTCAAAGACATAGTGCTTCTCATGGCCGTAAGCGTGCCCATCAGCATCGTCCTTACCCGCGCCGGCCTTCCTACGATTATCGGCTTTCTGCTTACAGGCGTCATCATGGGGCCGTTCGGATTGGCCCTTGTGACCGGCATGGGAACCGTTGACACCCTCGCGCAGGTTGGCATGGTGCTCCTTCTTTTTACCATCGGTCTCGAGTTTTCGCTCACCCGCATGCTCGACATAAGAAGGGAGGGCATACTCGGTGGCGGCCTTCAGGTCGCCGTCACCGTTGCCGTTGTCCTCGTCATCGGTCTTATCTTCAAACTGCCCCTGTCCGAGGCAGCGCTCATGGGCTTTATCATCGCCCCGTCGTCAACGGCCATTGTCTTAAAGCTCCTTATGGACAAGGGCGAGGTGAACTCCCCTCAGGGCAACCTTTCCATCGGCATCCTCCTTTTTCAGGATATCTGCGTGGTCCTGATGGTCATGGTCGTGCAGACACTCGGAGCAAAGACGGACATGACGGCGTTTGACGTCGTCAGGGGCCTCGGTTTTTCGATCCTCGCCTTCGGCGTGATAGTCGCGGCGGTCGCCTTCTTCATCCCAAGGCTGTTCCACCGCGTCGTGAAGCTGAGGAACAGGGAGGTGTTCATCCTTTCAATCGTTCTCGTCTGTCTTGGGACCGCGTGGCTGGCCTCGCGGCTGGGATTGTCGCTGGCCATAGGGGCCTTTATCGCCGGCATTGCCATCTCTGAGTCCGAATACTCAAACCAGATAGTGGCCGAGGTCGTGCCGCTGAGGGACACCTTTGCAAGCCTCTTTTTTATTTCCATCGGGATGCTCCTTAATTTCGAGTATCTCGCCGGGCACCTGCCCGCTGTCGCCGGCATGGTCGCCGCTATTATCGTCCTAAAGACCGCGGTAATCGCCGGCGTGGTGCGTCTGCTCAAGTATCCGCCGCGCCTGTCCATCGCCGTCGGCCTGACGCTGTCGCAGATAGGCGAGTTCTCCTTTATCCTCATAAAGATGGGCGAGGGCTACGGCCTTCTTGGCGGCGGCCGGTATCAGACCATGCTGGCCGCGTCCATCATAACAATGGCGGCCGCGCCGTTCATCTTCCAGGGCTCTTCAAAGGCCGCGTTCGCGGTGGGGCGCCGCCTCGGCGGCGCGGACATGTGGAATGAAAAGGAGACCGAGGCTAAAAACGCCGCCTTTTCCAACCACGTGATCATCATCGGGTACGGTCTTAACGGGAAAAATCTCGCGAAGGTATTGAAGGAGACCGGCGTTCGCTGCGTTATTGTCGACGTGAACATGGACAGGATACGCGAGGCAAAGGCCGGAGGCCACCAGGCGTACTTCGGCGACTCGAGCCATCCGGAGATACTTAAAAAGATGGGCGTCATGTCCGCGAAGATAGTCGTCGTGGCCATATCAGACCCCATAAGCGCGCGGCGCATAGTGAAGATATCGAGGGAAATGAACCCCGCCGTGTCCGTCCTCGTAAGGACGCGCTACATCAAAGAGGTCGAGGATCTCTATAAGCTCGGCGCAAACCAGGTGATCCCAGAGGAGTTCGAGACGTCGGTGGAAATATTCGCGAGGGTCTTGAAGGATTACCGGATACCCGGCAACATCATCCAGAACCAGATAGACCTTGTCCGGAATGAGGGCTACGCGATGCTGAGAACCCCTTCCATGACCGGCGAGCGTCTGTCGAAACTGTCTAATCTTACGGGCATCCTCGAGGCAAGCCTCATGGACACCTTCTATGTCGAAGGCTCCTGTCCGATAGCGGGCAAGACCATTAACGACGTGGGTTTAAGGAAAAAGACCGGCGCGACGATAATAGCCGTCGTTAGAAATGGAGAGGCAGAGACAAACCCGGGAGCGGATTTTCTTATAAAGCAGAGGGATGTTATGGTGATCCTTGGAAACCACGCCCAGCTGAACGCCGCCTTGGAGCTCCTTAACGACAGATGCCCGATATAAAAAAACAGGGCAGGCCTTTTAAAAAAGGCCTGCCCTGCCGGGATCTTGAAAACTGTTTTCTGTCCGGCCGTTAGTTGTCTCCCGGCAGTTTGTACCCTTTTCCGGCGAACTGAACAGCGTCGGGGTCTTCGCTCCTTGGCGGGGAGACGGCGTGCACGCCTCCGCACTTGGGGCATTTGGAGACGAACGTCTTCATGACAAAATCGGCTCCGCACCCCCGGCATTTGGCGGGAAGTCCGCCGTTTGATATAGGCGCGTTCCTTACTCCGCTGCCGTGCGCGTTGTAAACGAACTCTACCAGTTCCAATCCTTCAGAAAACGGCCCGGCTCCCGCCGGCCCGCAGCTTCCGCAGTCACTCATTGTAAAAGACCTCCTTAAGAAAATTTACCTGTTATTATATCAGCAAAAGAATGGGAAAAGCAACAAAACTTACCTTTCTTGAAAGAAAGGTGCTGCGCACGGCAAGAAAGGTTATCAGTTATCGGTTATCTGTTATCCGTCACTGATAACTGATAACTCGCAAGTGCTGCACACGGCTAAAGCCAAGCGGGAAATATCAGGATGAGGGGTTGCCGCTTGCCTGCCCTTTGGATTTTCTCTTAAAGAGATCCCTTTTCATGTTCGATATCCTGTCTATGAACAATATGCCGTTAAGGTGGTCAAGCTCGTGCTGAAATGCCACTGCTTCAAAGTCTGACGATTCTATTATAATCTCCTGCATGGAGGGGGTAAGCCCTTTCACGGTCACAGATTGTGCCCTGTGTATGTTCGCCGTATACTCCGGAATGGACAGACAGCCTTCTCTCCCTGTCCTTAAGCCGGTTGATGAGATAATCTCAGGGTTTATCATTACGGTAAGGCCCTGGCCGGGGTGTTTTGGCGTCACGTCGATTATGATGATATTCAAGAGCACGCCCGCCTGCGGGGCGGCAATGCCCACGGCTGCGGGAGAGGCACGCATGGTATCAAGGAGATCCCGTATGAACGAGGAGACCTCCGGACTCATTTCCCGCACCACGGAAGAGACCTTTTTAAGCAAAGGGTCGGGATATTTGAGGATATTCAGGACGGGCATGTATGGAAGTTCATAGCGGTTCGTACGCCTCAACAGGCTTTATCTTTATGGCGACGTCGAGCTTTTCGCCGAGGTTTTTCAGGCTGTCCTCTACCGTTTTAAATTGAATCTCTTTGGGAATAAAGACCTCAAGCACCATGATATACGCGGGCTGATCGCCTTTGCTTAATATCTTTGTCTCAAGATCGGTAATGTTTACCCCCATCCCGGCAAGAAGGGAGGTGGTCTTGTAGACAATGCCCGCCTTATCCGCGCCGTGGATGATTATGATGTGGCTGCTCTCCTCCTGGCCTATGGTTGGGGTTGGGCGTTTTTCTATCTCCTTAACGTGGATGGCAAGCCCAAGCGAGCTTTCAACCTGCTTAAGGTCTTTTAAAAGCGGCTTGATGCCGGCCTTCTTGTCAATGGTCATTATGAGGATTATTGCGAATTCATCCTCAAGCCTTGTCATGCTGGAGTCTTCAATGTTCGCGCCGTGCTCATAAAGGGCCTTTGTAACCGCCGCGACAATCCCCGGCGTGTCCCTGCCTATGGCCGTAACCGCGTATCTTTTCATAAAATCAAGCCCCCTCGGTTAAGGATATCATAGTTTTTTATACCTTTTCATACGGGTCAAAGAGCTTTTTATACTCATCGAGGGCGAAGCGGTCGGTCATTCCGGCGATGTGGTCGCAGATTACGCGGTGTTTTTCGCGGCCTGAATGTTCGATGAGGGAGCACAGGCGCGGGGGCAGAAGGCGCGGGGCGCGCTTGTAGGCGTTGAAAAGCTCGGTCACTATCCGCTCGGCCTTGTCCGCCATGCGCTCCACGCGGTGGTGGCGGTAGAGGTTTTCGTAAAGAAACTTTTTCAGCTGCCTGTTCTTTTTTTCCATTGCCGGGCTGAAGCGGGCGATGGCTTTTTTCCCGGCCCTTACGTCTGCGAGGGATTTTATGCCCTTTTCTTCTATGGCCGCCCTTACGGTGTCAACAAGGTCCGTCACCTGCGCGTTTATGATGCGGACAATGGTCTGGTACTTTAATATCTTGAAGTCAGCGTCAGGGTGGGCCGCCTTTATCTCGTTAAAATATCCGTTCCACAGCTCAACGCCCTTCAGGGCGTCAGGGTCTATCATCTCGGACAGGAGTCCGTCGTCTATGTCGTGGTTGTTGTAGGCTATCTCGTCGGCTATGTCGACTATCTGCGCCTCAAGGCAGGGCGGCCTGTCCTTTTCATAGTCGTCGTTCATGCCGGGCCTGTCGTGCTCGGAGTTGTGCTTTACGATGCCCTCGCGAACCTCCCATGTAAGGTTAAGCCCGTCAAAGGCCGGGTATCGTTTCTCAAGCTCCTGGACAATCCGCAGGCTGTGTCCGTTGTGCTCAAAGCCTCCGTGGTCTTTCATGAGACGGTCTAAGACCTTCTCTCCGGAGTGGCCGAACGGCGGGTGGCCGAGGTCGTGCGCAAGGGCGATGGCCTCGGACAGGTCTTCGTTCAATTCCAGCGCGCGGGCGATGGTGCGCGATATCTGGGCGACTTCTATGGTGTGGGTAAGCCGCGTCCGGTAGTGGTCGCCCTCGTGGTAGACAAAGACCTGCGTCTTGTACTCAAGCCTTCGGAAGGCGTTGGAGTGTATTATCCTGTCCCTGTCCCTCTGAAACGGCGTTCTGAAGGGATGCTCGGCTTCCCTGTGCCGCCTGCCCTTTGTCTCAAAGCTTTTAGAGGCATACGGCGCAAGGCGCATGGCCTCTAATTCAGCAAAGGAGATTTTTTTTGTCATTGACAAGCCCCGCAGTGGTTGTACAATTCATTTTATGAGATGGTCGGCGCTTTCATTGATGCTTCTTTCGATTTCCCTTTCAGGGTGCGGCTCGGTCATGTCCGAGGCTGTGCTGAAAAAGGTTGACAGGGGCCTGACGCTGGATATCGTCCGCGCAAAGCCTGATGCCTACGCAGGCCGCGGTGTGCTTTGGGGCGGAATAATACTTGCCTCGGAGAACATGGAGGACTCTACTGAAATAGAAGTCCTTGAGACGGAACTCTTTTCCGATGACACCCCTCAATCCGAAAGCCAGAGTCTTTCAAAAGGCCGCTTTATCATAAAGGCCGAAAAATTCCTCGACACCGCCGTCTTCAAACCAGCCAAGAGGGTCACTGTCGCCGGCGTCGTAAAAGGCGCCCGGACAGGGAAGATAGGGAAGATGGATTACACCTACCCCGTTGTCACGCCCATGGAACTTAAGCTCTTTGACCCGCAGCCAAAGGTTTATATAGGCGTTACCCCGATGTTCGCGCCGTATTAATACATGGGGGAACTTTTATGTTGTCATTCCCGCAGTCTTTAAGCGGGTATCCAGTAGGGGCATCAGAGCATCCAGTGTTTCTTTATGTTTTCGCCTGCGTTGCAAAAGACGCTGGATGCCCGATTAAAACCTCGGGCATGACAGATTTTTTCAAAAAAGTTTCTCTCATGTATTTAATCCTTCGGCGAACAGCCGTCCTTCATGCCTTTCAGGAAGTCCATATACTCATCGTAATATTCGTCCGTGAGGTCCATTATGTCTTTGTCTGCGGTGTCTATCTTTTTTTTGACCTGCAGGTATTGCAGAAATGTCATTTTTTCACCTTTCCCCGCTTAATGCCCGCGGGGACATGTTTATTTTTTATATTCAAGCGGGTCTGTGATGCCGGCCTCTTTGAAGCCGCGAAGCCTTAAAAGGCATGAGTCGCAGTTTCCGCAGGCCATGTCGGAGTCCTTGTAGCAAGACCATGTCAGCTCCATCGGGGCGGCGAGTTCAACGCCTTTTTTGATTATTTCGGATTTACGCATATGGATGAGCGGGGTGATTATGCTGATCCCCGCGCCGGGTTTCGTACCGAGCGCGACGGCCTTTTCAAAGGCGTCGAAGAATTCGCGTCTGCAGTCAGGGTAGCCGGAGGAGTCCTCCTCGACCGCGCCGATGAATACCGCCTTTGCGCCCAGCGCCTCCGCCCATGATATGGCTATGGACAGTAGATTGGCGTTCCTGAAGGGCACATATGTCGGCGGTATATCTTTTCTGCCGACGTCGCCTTTGGGCACGTCTATCTTCCTGTCGGTAAGGGCCGAGCCGCCTATGTCGCTCAAATACGCTATGTCGGCGATGAGCCGGTTTTTTATCTTATAGCGGCCCGTCAGGGCGTCAAAGGCAGCAAGCTCCCTTGCCTCTGTCCGCTGGCCGTAGTTCACGTGAAGGAAGGCCGGATGACCAAGCCGGGCGGCTATGGCGGCGGTGACGGCGCTGTCAAGGCCGCCGCTTACGAGCACGACAGAGTCGGCAACGGGTTTTTCCTTTTCAGTCTTTGGCATGGCCTGAATTTAACCATATTCCCATGTTTTTAACAAGTGTCAACTGAAGAGCCATTTTATCGCCAGAAGGCTGTTTTCATCCAAGGTTTTTTCGGCATTGCACGATAGTATCGGCCCTCCAATTGCTTCGAAAGACCTCTTTTGTTCCTGATAGACCTCCCATGTAATGTCCGAGACAGGCTCGCCCGGCGCAGGCGGCATGGCAAGCCTTTTTGTTATGCGGTCTTTTATGGTCTCGTCTCCTGCCCGGCATTCTATTATTTTAAAGCCGCCTTTGGCTGACAAGGCCGCCGCGCGCGCCTTTTCGATGAAGCTGTTTTTAGAGAATGTGGCGTCAAGTATGCAGGTGCGTCCCTGCCTGAGAAGGCCTGCCCCGCGTAAGACGAGTTCGTTGTATGTCTTTTCCGTGAACTCCGCGGAGTAGATGCCCTTTTGAAATCCCGCGCTAAGGCGCTCGTGAGGGGATACGCCGGCAAGCTCCTTCCTGACCGTATCGGAGGAGACGGCAGGGGCGTTTATGGTTTTGGCGAGCCGCATTGCCAGCGCGGTCTTCCCTGTGCCGGAAAGGCCGCCGAGGATTATCATCATGGGAATAAAGCCGCCGGAGGCGTAGACGGCGGAGAGGTGAAAATGGCGCAGGGCGCTTAAAAAGGCCTCGCTTTTTTCCGCGTCCGTCACTTCGGCCTCCATGAATTTCAGCCCGTCCACCTTGCCCCTGACGTAGGCGCGGTAGCATTTATAGAAGTTTAAGAGTTTGCCGCCGTCTGAGTCGTTCATGGCAGAGAGATATTCATCCTCAAGAAGGCGCGCCAGATCGTGCCTGTTGTGAAAGTCCAGGTCCATTGACAAAAAGGCGATGTCCGAGGCAGTGTCTGAGAAGCGGAAACGCTCGCTGAACTCTATGCAGTCGAATATCCTTACGCCGCCGTCTATCGAGATGTTCTCAAGATGTATGTCGCCGTGGCAATCCCTGATGAATCCGTCCTTGACGCGCCTTTGGAAAAGGGCTTCGTTGGATTTTAGAAATCCGACGGCATATCCGCGTATCGCGCCGAGGCGTTCCCTGGAGATGGACATGGACATGGCCGCCGCGCCCCCACCGCCGGTCTGGGAGAAGTTCTCCTCGCAGTTTTTTCTGATTGCATCGGCAGAGCCGAAGGCTGATATGCGCGCGTCCGTAGCCGCGGCCTTGTGGAAGCCGGCTATCACCTGCGCAACTTTCTTGATTATCTCAGGAGCCGCCTCGTCCTTTTTAACCATTTCCTCAAGGATGGTTTCAGGCCTGAGCCGCGTCATCTTTACGGCATAATCAACAGGAGTCCCCGGCCCGCCAACGCGAACGCGGCCGCCCTCTTCGCACACGGGGACGACGCCGTAATACATGTCCGGGGCAAGCCGTTTATTGAGCCTGACCTCTTCGTTGCAGTAAAAGAGCCTTTTAGCCGGAGTGGAGAAGTCCAGAAAGCCGAAGTTCACCGGTTTTTTTATCTTATAGACGGCGTCCGGCGTGAAAAAGATGTAGGAGATGTGCGTCTGGCGAAGTTCAATTGACGCGGGACGCTCAGGGTAGGCTTCGGGGTCAAGCAGCGCCGTGATGTGCGCGGGCAGGGTCAAGGGCCTGTTCCTCGGCAATTATTACTGCGCGGCGTCGAGCATGTAAAGACCCGGCAGGTGGCGGTAGCGCTCTTTGTAATCAAGCCCGTAACCCACGACAAAGCCGTCGCTGACGTGCGTGCCTACGAAGTCTATTTCGGGCAGGCTGGTGAAGGAGCGCCGGTTTCTTAAAAGCAAGGTGCAGACCCTTATGGAGGCAGGCCCTTTTTGCGCCAGATACCTGACAAGGGCGGATATGGTGACGCCGCGGTCTATCATGGCCTCCACAACGATTATGTGCCGGTCTGCGAGGTCAAGGGAGGCGTCCATTGTCATCACCGGTTCTTTCGCAGGCATGGTTGATTTGCCGTAGCTCGACATCTGCACGAAGTCCACCTCCAGCGGGACCTTGACCGCGCGGATAAGGTCGGCGGTAAAGACCAGCGCGCCCTTCATGACGCTCACAAAGACCGGGTTTTTCGCGCCATATTCCGCCCGGATATCTTTTGCGAGACGGCTCACTATGATATGTATCTCTTCAGGCGGTATGATTAGTTTCAGGCTTCCGGTCATGTTGACGTGAGTTTATATTTTTTTTAAGCATATAACCGCTTGAAAGCCGTGTCAAGCGTATAAAAAGCAGCGCGAGGTTTTTATCGAGCCGTTTTGCGCCAACCCTGACTGTTTCGGCGAGGCTAAGCCTCGCGCTGCGAGTAAGACATTAGATATAAAGTTTTTTGGTCTTACCTTTTTTTCAAAAAAGGTAAGCGGTATTGACATAAATCTCAGGTTTGATATATATTGATTGCAATGAGAGCAGTGGTAGTTATTCCCGCCAGGTTCAGTTCCACGCGTCTGAATGGAAAACCCCTTGCAGATATCGGCGGCAAGCCGATGATCCAGCGGGTTCATGAGCGGGCGCTTTCCGCGAGCCTTGCCGGCGAAGTCATCGTCGCAACGGACGATGAAAGGATATTGAGGGCGGTGGAGGCGTTCGGCGGGCGCGCCGTGATGACGTCAGACCGTCATGCCTCCGGCACGGACAGGATAGCAGAGGCCGTGGAAAAGCTGAAAATAAAGGCCGGCATCATCGTAAACGTTCAGGGCGACGAGCCGCTTATAGAAGCGGCGGCCATTGACGATGCGATAAGGCCCATGCTCGAACGGCCGGAGCTCAAGGTCTGCACGTTAAAGACAAGGATAACCGATGAGCATGATTACCTTGACCCGAACGCGGTGAAGGTGGTCACGGACGAAGACGGCAACGCGCTTTATTTTTCAAGAAGCCCGATACCCAATTATAATACGTCATTTAAAGAAGCGGCCCCGCGCCTGTTCAAGCACATAGGGCTTTACGTGTATAGAAGGGATTTTCTGCTGGAGTTTTCAGGGATGCGCCGAGGCCCCCTTGAAAAGAGCGAGCGCCTTGAGCAGCTGAGAATACTTGAAAACGGGCACAGGATACGAGTGGTTGAAACCCCGTATAACCCCGTGTCCGTGGATACGCCCGAAGACCTTGAGAGGGTCAGGGAAATAGTGAGAAAATGGCCGTTTGTCAGCGCGGCGGGCGATTAATGACGGAACATAAGAAGAACATAAAGACGAAGTTCATATTCGTCACCGGCGGGGTGGTGTCGTCCCTCGGCAAGGGGCTTGCCAGCGCGTCCATAGGCGCGCTCCTTGAGGCAAGGGGGCTGACCATCACGCTTCAAAAGCTCGACCCTTACATTAACGTGGACCCGGGCACCATGAGCCCATTTCAGCACGGCGAGGTATTCGTGACCGACGACGGCGCCGAGACAGACCTTGACCTCGGCCACTACGAGCGGTTCACCAACGCGAAGCTGACTAAAAGGAACAACTTCACCACCGGTCAGGTCTATGATTCCATCATCACAAAAGAAAGACGGGGCGATTATCTGGGCTACACGGTCCAGGTCGTGCCGCACGTCACCGACGAGATAAAGGGCAGGATATTAGGCATCGCCGACAACGCCGACGTGGCCATTATCGAGATAGGCGGAACCGTGGGCGACATCGAGAGCCTGCCGTTCCTTGAGGCCATAAGGCAGCTGCGCTTTGACCTTGGCAAGGAAAACGTCCTTTACGTGCATCTTACGCTCCTTCCCTATATCGCGACCGCGCATGAGATAAAGACCAAGCCCACACAGCACAGCGTCAATAAGCTCCGCGAGATAGGCATACAGGCCGACATCCTCCTTTGCAGGTCTGACAGGCCCCTTACGCCGGAAATGAAAGGCAAGATCGCCCTGTTCTGCAACGTCGACAGGGACGCGGTCATATCGGCGGAGGATGTTAAAAACATCTACGAAGTGCCGCTGGTCTTCCACCGCGAGGGGCTTGACGACAAGATAGTAAAGCTCCTTAACATCTGGACGCGCTCGCCCAAGCTCGAGGCATGGGAAGAGATGGCAAGGAAGGCCGATGACCCCAGGCGCGAGGTTGCGATCGGCATCGTCGGCAAATATATCAACACGCAGGATTCATACAAAAGTCTTCATGAGTCGCTCACCCACGGCGGGCTTGCCAATAATTGCAGGGTGACGCTCCATTACGTCGACTCGGAGGACGTCGAGAAAAAAGGCGCGCCGGCGCTCCTTAAAAACGTAGACGGCATCCTCATACCGGGCGGCTTTGGCAGCAGAGGCATAGAAGGCAAGATAGCCGCCGTAAGATACGCGAGGGAAAGCGGCATACCGTTTTTCGGCATCTGCCTCGGAATGCAGGTGGCGATTATCGAAATAGCGAGGAGCCTTTGCGGAATCAAAGACGCGAACTCATCGGAATTCGACCCGAACGGGGAAAACTCCGTGGTAGATATAATGGAAGGGCAGAAGGCCGTCAATGCCAAGGGCGGCACCATGAGGCTCGGCGCCTATCCGTGCGTTATAAAAAAAGGCACAAAGGCCTATCAGGTCTACGGCGCATCGGAGATAAGCGAGAGGCACCGCCACCGCTTCGAGGTGAACAACAGATACAGGGACGCGCTTGCGAAGGCAGGGGTGGAGTTCAGCGGCCTTTCTCCGGATGAGTCGCTCGTGGAGATAATGGAATACAGGCACCACCCGTGGTTTGTAGCCTGCCAGTTCCATCCTGAATTCAAGAGCAAGCCCATGCAGCCGCATCCCCTTTTCCGCGGCTTCGTGAAGGCCGTGCTTACCGCCAAGGCTGAGACAGGCAAGGGGCGCAGGACGGCAAGAGCGGTTAAAAAGGCAAAAACGGTTCCCGCAGAGGCATAGATGAAGAAGATTAAAATCAATGATTTTTACATAGGCGGCGATGAACCGCTTTTTTTTATAATGGGCCCCTGCGTCATAGAGAGCGAGCGGATGACGCTTGCCGCGCTCGAAGCGCTTAAGAGGATAACCTCCGATGCAGGGGTTAATTTTATCTTTAAATCATCCTATGACAAGGCCAACAGGACTTCTGTCAAATCCTTCCGCGGCCCGGGCATTAAAAAGGGCTTGCGGATACTCAAAAAGGCGAAAAAAGAGTTCGACGTTCCCATCCTCACGGATGTTCACTGCACTGAGGAAATAAAAGAAGCGGCGGCTGTCGCCGACATAATCCAGATACCGGCCTTTCTTTGCAGGCAAACCGACATGCTTGTCGAGGCGGGAAGGTCAGGGCGCGTCGTGAACATAAAAAAGGGCCAGTTCATGGCCCCTCACGACATGCGCCACTCCATCGCCAAGGTGGAAAGCGCGGGCAGCGACAAGATAACCGTCACCGAGCGCGGGTCGAGCTTCGGCTACAATAACCTTGTGGTCGACTTCAGGGGCCTGCCCCGGATGCGCGAATTCGGCTTCCCTGTTGTCTTTGACGCCACGCACAGCGTGCAGACCCCGGCTGGCCAGGGTTCGTGCTCAGGCGGAGACAGGGGCATGGCGCGCTATCTTGCCAAGGCCGCCGTTGCCGTGGGCGTGGACGGCCTGTTCATGGAAGTCCACGCCGACCCGGACAAGGCCCTTTGCGACGGCCCGAACTCCATAGCGCTTAAAGACGTAAAGGTCATCATAGACGAATTAATAGAGATAGACGTCCGCGTTAAGGCGTCTTTGTAGGCTTTAGTCAGGGCATGGTTCGTAGTGCGAGGCTTCAGCCCCGCTTGCCGTATCCGGTAAGAGCGCCGTAAAACCGCAAAACAGCGAGGCTGAAGCCTCGCACTACGTTTATAATTAAAGGTACGGACAGGCCATCATGACAATAAGACACAAAAATAAAGATGACGCGGCTCTAACGGCGGCCTTTCGCGTGCTTGAGATAGAGGCCGACGCTGTCAGAGACCTTGCCAAAAGGCTTGACGGCAACTTCACCAGGGCAGTTGATATGATGATATCCACCACCGGCAAGGTCGTGGTCAGCGGCATGGGCAAAAGCGGCATCATCTGCCAGAAGATAGCCTCCACCCTTGCTTCCACGGGCACGTCCGCTTTCTTCATGCATCCGGCCGAGGGCGTGCACGGGGACCTTGGCGTGCTTATGAAAAACGACATCCTCATCGCCGTGTCGAACTCCGGCGAGACAGACGAGCTGATAAAAATAATACCCGTTGTAAAGCGTCTGGGCCTGCCGATGGTAGCCATGACGGGCAGCATGAAGTCAACCCTCGCCAAAGAGGCCGACTGCGTGCTTGACGTGGGCGTGAAGCGGGAGGCCTGCCCCCTTGGGCTTGCCCCGACCGCATCCACCACCGCGTGCCTTGCCATGGGAGACGCCCTTGCCGTGGCCCTTTTAGACAGGAAGGGTTTTAAGGCCAGAGACTTCGCCGAGCTTCACCCTGCAGGGAGCCTCGGCAGGAGGTTTAAGCGCGTCGAGGAGCTGATGCACACGGGAGAGCGCGTGCCGCGCGTGGCGGCAGGCACGCTTTTAAAGGACGCCGTTATCGAAATGTCCGGCAAGCGCCTCGGCATAACCGGAGTTTTCAAAGGCAGCAGGCTCGTGGGCGCAATAACCGACGGCGACCTGAGAAGGGCGCTTTCCGCGGGCGTTGACCTTACCGGCAAGACCGTTGACGAGGTCATGACGCGAAACCCCAAGGCCGTCGCAAAGCACGAGCTTGCGGAGGCGGCCCTGCGCATTATGGAGGAGCACACCATCACCGTCCTTTTCGTATGCGACTCAGGCACGCGCAACGTGGCCGGCGTCGTGCACATGCACGACATCGTAAAGGCAGGGGTGATATAACCGGTTTTAACGCGTGTTTCATTTAAATACATTTAACCGCGGAAAGGCGCGATATTTTACGTTCAAAGAAAAAATTGCATAATCAGCTAAAGTGCTTGACAGCGTTGGCAAGGTTGTGTATAAGTATAACAACTTTTAAAAGAGCCAGCCATGACGCAAGTTGCGCTTCCGGTGTTGCTGGAAGGATTTTTGGCGTAGCTTTATGCTGACGCCGCCGGAATCGAGGCCAGCCGCACATGGCGTAAATCTACACTGGCGTAGATAAACATGAACCTTTGCATCAACAGCTCCTGAGTCCGTATATGCGTTGGCTGGAACGAGAGTGAACGGCGCGGGCCTGAGTTTACCCGGCGCTTTAATTCAACATGGAAGCTTTTTATACCCAAACCAAGGAGGATGGAAGGATGAAAAGATTACTATTGTCGGTATTCGCAGTGGCCGTCACCGCTGCATGGGCTATGCCCTCTAACGCGGCGGAAGTGGCGTTTTCAGGACAGTACAGGTTAAGGGGCGAGCAGTGGAACAACGTTGACTTTAATAAGAAAGCAAACGACCACGTCGACTTCTGGGGCCAGAGGGTAAGACTTACGGCCAACGCAAAGGCAACGGATGACACCTCCGTGAAGATCACCCTTCAGGATACAAGGGCGTGGGGCGCCGCAGTCAACGCTAACGGCGGGCCGCAGCTTACGGACAATGGAAATGGGTTCACCTCAGCGGGAGCTACGACGGCTGCGTCTAACAACTCGGTCGACCTTCATGAGTCATATGTGAATATGGACAAGCTTTTCGGCGCGCCGGTCACGTTGAAGGCAGGCCGTCAGGAACTCGCATACGGCGATGAGAGGCTTGTGGGTTCATTCGGCTGGTCGAACAACGGCAGGAGCTTTGACGCCCTGAAGTTCATCGTCAACACCGAGCCGGCCACGATAGACGTCTTCACCTCGAAGATCAAAGAGAACAATACGACGGCAAGCGACCAAAACTTCAACGGCATCTATGCCACAACCAAGGTTGTGCCGAATAACACCGTTGACGTATACATCCTTTCACTTAAGGATCAAACCCAGAGCACTGGAAGCCCGTTCGGCTTCGGCGCCTCCCTCGGCAACACCGCCATTAGCGGCCTAACCACCAAGACGCAGACCCTCTACACCTACGGCTTCAGGGTAAAGGGCGCGGTTGAAGGCCTTGACTATACGCTTGAAGTGCCTTTCCAGACCGGCGAGGTTGAGACGACCACGCCGAAGACCTACAAGTTCTCCGGCATGGCCTATGCTTTGAAGGCAGGCTACACCGTCCCGAGTCCGCAAAAGATCAGGGTAGGCTTGGAGTATGACTTCGCTTCAGGCGACAAGGACGGCACGGATGAGAAGGTAAAGACCTTCTTCAACCTCTTCCCCACCAACCACGGCAAGTTCGGCATTGCCGACCAGCAGGGCTGGAGGAACGCAAAGGTATGGAACCTGAATGTCAAGGCAGACCCTATCGACAAGCTCACCGTGACTGCGGCATATTACAGCTTCAGCCTTGCCCAGAAGCAGGACGCATGGTACAGCGCGGCACAATGGAACAGCGTCCCGACCGGTATCCGCGCGGCTAATGCGAACAATACCTCAAGCAAGGTCGGAAGCGAGATAGACCTCGTTGCGGCATATAAGTACAACAGCGCCGTCGCGATGGAGCTTGGCTACGGACGTTTCAGCCCGGGCAAGTTCATAACGAATCAGCTCACATCCGCGCAGAGCAAGGCGTCACAGGACTTCGCGTATCTGCAGCTGACCGCGAACTTCTAAGCCGCATGTCGTAAGCAGGGTTTGAAATCTTGCGCATAGAACAACCCAAAACCGGCAGGCCATTTAACATGGCCTGCCGGTTTTATTTTTGGGGCTGATAAAGAAACGGATTCCCGATGAAAAACCCCCTCTCCCCGTTGGGGAGGGGGGCCTGATATGGGAACGATGAAAAGTAGTGCGAGGCTTCAGCCTCGCTGTCTTTGCGCCGCCCTTGCCTAATTGCATCAAGCGAGGCTGAAGCCTCGCACTACGAGCATCGCATTAACGAACTTTGCACTGCCTGTCTACTTGACGTGCCGGAAAACAGGGCTATGATTTAAGGAAAAAATGATAAAAGTCATTTACCCGGAACGCCGTTCTGATTATAGTTAGCCTGTAAAATTGACAGGTTTTGAAAACAGCGGCATGGCTGTCAGCGGCGCTGTTCGGCTTTAAAGGCTTTTTAAAAAAAGGAGGGAAGGGTTATGGCTGAAAACAATATAAGCGCTCCTATACCGAGCGGGCAGGCCTGGTATGACAATATTTTTCTGCTTCTGGTGGTGGGAATTGTTGTGCCTACGATCATCTACACGGTGTGGGGGCTTATCGAGGTAATGAACGTGCCCCCGCTGCCTCTGGCGCCTTAACAGGACAGCGGGCTTGCCGCAGGTGTGAGGAAGAATTTTTTTAATCTTTCTTTCTCCTCTCCCTTCCCCCGCTGAAGACACACGAGGGCAGGCGCGGGAGAGGGTAGGGTGAGGGGGAAGGGGAAGGCGTTCACCCCCCCCGCTTCAGACATGCGGGGGCAGGCTCTACCCCGTCAAGGGGGAGGAGACAAAGGCAATTTAATCACCGTCCATCAGCGGTCATTATTTCAGATGTATGGCGATGCAGGGCGGCGGGGGGAGTGGTATTACGGCCCCTTGCGGGATGGCGTCAAGCCGCAGAATAAAGGAGGAAATAAAGAGATGGCAATACATGAGCCGGAAAGGGTTTGGTGGAAGCCTTTAAGCAAGGATGAAAGGATATGGGTTGCCGTTGCGCTCGTATGGATGCTAATTACCTTTATCTATATGCCGGTATATCACTTCATAGGCGCGCAGAACCCGCCTGCCGAGACATACGCGGTCAAGCCCGACCAGTTTGACAAACTCGTTGAGGCAATGGTGGCAAAGCACAAGATTGGCGAGGAAAAGGGCGTTCCGATAGTTCAGGCCTTTCCGGACGAACCCGTCTTCATAAGGGCGAAGATGTGGGAGTGGTACCCGATAGTCCAGCTCGAGAAGGGCAAGACCTACCGGTTGCACATCTCGTCAATGGACGTTGACCACGGCTTTTCCATACAGCCTGTCAATATGAACTTCATGGTGCTGCCGAAATACGACTACGTGCTCACGCTTACGCCCACGCAGTCAGGCGAGTTCCACGTCATATGCAACGAGTTCTGCGGACTGGGCCATCACGCGATGGTCGGCAAGATGTACGTGAAGTAAGGCGCGCAAGGGGCTGAAGCCCCTTCAAGCAGTATCCGAAAAAAGGAGGAAACAATGTCAGACGACAGAGAGTCTAAAGAAATGCACGCCCCGGGAGTTTTCGTGCTCTCGTTCATTTTCCTGGCGGTCTTTATCATAATCTGGTGGGCGCACTATAAATGGCTCGCAGAGGTCTGGGGCGTTCAATAAGGGATGCAGCGGCGAAGGCAATCCTTGAAGACCCTTTGTGAAATTTATTCTGAGCGAAGCTGTTAGATTGTCAGTTTCGCTTGTAATAACATAGGCGAATGGCTCAGGGTAAATGCGATAATCACGTTTGATTCATTATTTTGGCGCATTAACTTTTTTACGTCTTGCGCCCCCGGTATCCGGACGCAGGAAACGTCAGCCGCCGCGGCGCAGGCTGTAAAAAAACAGAGAAATGGAGGAATTGGAAAAAATGGCGGACTTTAAATACAGAACCTGCACCTTATCAGGGATGAAGATAGAACAGGGCAGCGCGAACCTTATAAAATGGAACGTGATAGCCGCCCTGGCCACCCTCGCTGTGGGCGGACTCATGGCCTTTTTAGTGGCCCTTACAAGGTGGCCGAGCATTCACTTTCTGTCGCTCACTAACTACTACCGCTTTCTCACGCTCCACGGTGTTGACGCGCTGCTGGCATGGATCATCTTCTTCGAGATGGCCCTGGTGTATTTCGCGTCGTCGGTGCTCCTTGGCACGAGGGTGCGGGCGGCGTGGATAAGCTGGATATCGTTCGCCCTCATGCTCATAGGCGGCGCGCTTATCAACACGATAGTTCTCATGGGCAGGGCCGACGTGCTCTTTACCTCTTACGTGCCGCTTAAGGGCGACCCGCTGTATTACCTCGGCATCATCCTCTTCGCGGTGGGCGCGCTTATCGGCTTCATCATGTTCTTCGTCAACATCTACTACGCGAAAAAGGAAGGCGCTTACAAGAGGACGCTTCCTCTCGGGGCCTTCGGCATCGCCGCCGCGAGCATCATCGGCGTCTTTACGCTCCTCCACGGCGCGGGCATCTTCATCCCGACCTTCCTCTGGTCGGCGGACATCATCAGCTACGTCGACCCGTCGGCCTACAGGCTTGTCTTCTGGGGGCTCGGCCATGCCTCGCAGCAGATAAACGTCTGCGCCATGGTGGCGGTCTGGTACATGACGTCGGCCTTTGTCGTGGGCGGCAAGCCCGTGAACGAGAAGCTTTCAAGGACGGCGTTCATACTCTACATCCTTTTCATCAACCTTGCCTCGGAGCATCATCTTCTTGTAGACCCCGTGCTTTCCACGTGGCACAAGATCGTCAACACCAGCTACATGATGCATCTGGCGGTCCTAGCGAGCATGATCCACGCGTTCGCCATACCGGCCTCCATGGAAGTGGCGCTCAGGAAGCAGGGGCACACCAGAGGGCTTTTTGAATGGCTCAAGAGGGCGCCGTGGGGCAACCCGGCCTTCTCGGCCGCCGCCATCTCGATACTCCTGTTCGGCTTCCTCGGCGGCATTACCGGCGTCATCTTCGGGACCGAGCAGTTCTCCATCATCCGCCACAACACCTTCGCCATCACGGGCCATTTCCACGGCACGGTCGTTGCGGGCACGACGGTAGCGTTCATGGGCTTTACGTACCTGATACTTAAATACATATTCGCCAGGGAGCTGATATGGAAGGGTTTCGCGTCGATCCAGCCGTATCTCTACGGCGCGGGCGTGGCGATGCTTTCCATCGGCATGATGAGCGCCGGGACGTTCGGCGTTCCGAGGAGGCACTACGACATAAGCTTCTCCGGGGCCCTGTTCAACCACACCTTTGACCCTATGGTCGACATCTTTCTCGGCATGATGGGCATAGGCGCCATTCTCTCCGTAACGGGCGGAATTCTTTTCATAGCCATCGGCTTTGGTTCCATGATATGGGGCAAAAAGATCGAATAGGCCGCCGCGTAAGGCGGGACGCATCAGGGCGGGAAAGGCAGGGACAAAAGGCGGGGCCGAGCGGTGTTACGCGGCCCCGCCTTTTTTTCCGCGGCAGGCTGCTGAAAAAGCCTCATCTACCGCGTTGTCTTCGTCGCTCGTCACTGCGGCGTGCCCAAAAGCACGCCTCATTCCTCGCTCCTCGCCGCCTTCGGGGCACCCATGCGGAGCATGGGTCGGGGGCTTTTTGAGCAGCCTGATAGAATGTCGTGACGGATGATAAAAATCATACAACCGCGCATGTTATACTGTTAAAATCAATCTTGATAAAATCCGTAAGGTATTTGAAATTGCTGATGTGGAAGATAAAAAAGAAGCCGGTTTTAACGGCGCTATGCGCGGCGCTCGCGTGCGCGCTCTTTTTGTTTGCGCGTCCAGTTGCCGCGTCCGAGCTTGACGCCGCCGCCATGAGAGACGCGGTGGACGCCGCCGCAAGGGCCGAAGGCACTGCCCCCGGTGATTTTGAGCTTACAGACCAGGACGGCATAAAGTTTCATCTCAGCGATTACTTTAAAGGGGACAGGCGCCGGCCCCTTGTCGTCAGCTTTATCTACGCGAGCTGTCCGCATGTATGCCCGGCTGTTACCGCCGAGGTTAAAAAGGCCGCGGTTGACGCCAGAGCGAAGTTAGGGGTCAAGCCCCCTCAGGGGGACAGGTTCAACGTCCTTTCCATCAGTATAGATCCGCAGCGCGACACGCCCAAAAGGCTCAAGGAGTACGGCCTGCGCTTTACGCGCGACTTCGGCCAGATGAGGTTTGCGGCGCCGGCGCAAAAGGACGTAAATGCGCTGACCGGCAAGTTCGGCTTTTTTTTCGCCGCGAAAGACGACGGCAGCTTCGACCATATAGACATGGCCTCAGTCATGAAGTCTGACGGGACTATCTACAAGCAGGTATACAGCATAAGGACTGACGGAAGCGGCATAAGACAGAGGCTCGAGGAACTGATAACGGGCAAGCCCGCGGTTTCGTCGTCGTCTCTCGTGGACAAGATAAAATTTTTCTGCTACAAGTACGACCCCTACTCGAACAGGTATGTCATTGATTATCCGATACTCGTCAGCATTTTTCTGCAGACGGCCGTCTTTGCCGTGATAATCGGCCTCGTCTGGGGGAAGAAGATAAAGGGTTTTTTCAGGCGTAATTTCAGGGGAAAATAGCAAAAAAAGCGGTTCAAAAAAATATGCGCGGCAATGGCAAGAGGCCGCCAAGAGGCCTATAGGAGGCAGGTGGAAAAAATGGAAGACACACAGCGCTATTTCAAGCAGGCAGGCCCGGCTGAAAGGCTCTGGTTATGGCTTGAAAAGGCCGTCAACGACGCCGCGCCGAGCGCGTATAATCCCTTTTATTACCTCGGGGCGGTCTGTATTTTTTTCATATGGATCATCCTTGTCTCCGGCCTTTATCTTTTCCTCTTCTACAGTATTTCCGCAAAAGAGGCATACCCGTCGGTCGAGGCGCTCACGCACGGCCAGTGGTATCTGGGCGGCGTAATGAGGAGCCTGCACAGGTACGCCTCCGACGGCCTTGTGATAGCCGCCATACTGCATACGCTCCGCTGCTACGTGCTTGACAGGTACAGGCACTGGCGGAAGGTCGCGTGGGTCTCCGGCGTCATTATCGCGTGGATAATCATCATCGGCGGCATCATCGGCTACTGGATGGTTTGGGACAAGAGGGCGCAGCTTATCGCGCTTTTGTCCTCGCGTCTGATAGAGGCGGTGCCGATCTTCGGCCTGCCGCTTTCCCTCAGCTTTTCAAGGCTCGAAACCCTTACTAATAACTTTTTCTATATCATCCTGTTCATACATTTCACGACGCTGTTCGTCATCTTTCTCCTGATAATGGTTCATATCAGCAGGATAACCAAGTCCATAATCAACCCGCCGAAGGCGGTCTCCTACGGGATAGTCCTTGTGCTTCTCGCGCTTGCATTCCTGAAGCCCGCCGTGAGCGCCCCTGCGGCTGATATTAAAACATTGCCTCTGGACGTGCCGTTTGACTGGTTTTTCATGTTTATTTTCCCGCTCTTGAAGTATTTTTCCGAGCATCAGGTATGGTTTTTCACGGCCGGGCTTACTCTGGCCTTTGCCGCTGTCCCGTGGCTGGCATGGGGTAAGGCCGTGAGGAACCCTGCGGCCAAGGTGACGCTCTCAAACTGCACCGGCTGTGAGCTGTGCGTGGAGGACTGCCCCTATCAGGCCATCCAGATGATAAAAAGGACGGACGGGCAGACGTATGACCTTGAGGCGGTGGTGATGTCCAACCGGTGCGCAAGCTGCGGCATATGCGCCGGCGCGTGCGACTATAACGCGATAAACCTTCCGAATATAAGCGAAGATATGGTAAAGGACGCGATAACGAGACATTGCAGGGAGCTTGACGGCAAGGCCGATAAGAAGGTCATTGCTTTTTTCTGCGCCAAGGGCGCAGGCATAGAAGGTGCGTCCGGCGGAAGGATACAGGACGCCGAGTGGGTGCGCGCGGTTCATCTGCCATGCATAGGCATGCTCCAGCCTTCGATGATAGCCCTTGCGCTTGACGAAGGGGCGGACGGCGTGTTCGTTGCCGGATGCAGGCAGGGAGATTGCAGTTACAGGACGGGCAATGCCTGGTTTGCCGGAAGGCTTGCCGGACTCCGCCCGCCGGTGGTCAGAAAGTCCGTTGACCGCAGCCGGATAAGGGCGGTGTGGCTCTCTGCCGTTGAAAATGAGGCCCTCATGGGCGAGCTCCGGTCATTTTACGCCGGCCTTAAAAAGAAGGGGGTTGAACCCCCTCAGGGGGTAAGTTGAGATGACAAACACTTTTCAAATGGCCAACCTGCGGCTTCGACAAGAGCCCTTAAAAAGAAGGGGGTAAGTTGAGATGACAAACACCCTTATAAAAGAGGTTATCGCATTTGCGGCGCTTATTGCCGCGGCTTGGTTTGTTTCCGCCCTTGGCAGGAAAAAACAGGTTTTAACAGCCGGCGCCGGCGCTCGGGCAGAGACCGGCTGGCCGGGCAGTGTTGTTTTCGCGCTGAAGGCCGCCTTGATTCTGGGCATATTCATGGTACCGGTCTATTTCCAATCTGATCCGCCGTATTCGTTTTATACGAATAAGGACGCGTCCGTCAAGGTGGCCTTCAAGCATATCGGCAAAAAGGTCGTAAACTGCGATGAGGCGGAGGTAATCAAGAGCGAAGGCGAGCGGTACAGAAAGGCATTAAAGAAGACCTCGCGCGTGCAGATGAACATGGCGCGGCTGGCCGGCTGCCCGCGGGAAAGGTTCCCTGTGCATGTATCGCTGTCCATTGACGGCAGGGAAGTCCTTGACAGGTCATACGCTCCGACCGGGCTTAAGAAGGACATGGCGTCGTATGTCTACGATGAGTTCATCATAGCGCCAGGCCGGCATAAATTGAACGCGCGTCTCGGCGACAGCGGCAGGAAAGACGCCCCTGATTATACCTTCGAGGAGACGGTTGATATAAAACCGGCTCAGGTAAGGCTCATCATGTTCGACGATACGCTGGGTAAGCTTGTTCTGGAATAATCGCCTGCCGGACGCCGCGGGCCCGCGTCTCTCAGAGAAACATATCTTTCAGAAAAATGTTGTAAAAACAGCCCCCTTGCTATAATATCAAACATCCATCCGGCACATTTCCTTAATTCTGTCAGTCTCCTGCGTTGGCGCGTTTGAGGCCGGTGCCGTGAAAGCGGCGTCCGGGCATGATTTTTTACCGCCTGTTTTGCGGCAGGTATTTTTTGTTGCAAGGGGCATTTGAAACAAATATAATGTGTATCGGGTTTGGAGCGGCCGGATTTACCTCTGGACTGTCCAGGTTTTTAGAGAAATGACGGGCAAATCCGCGAGGGTGGCGGAACAGGCAGACGCGCCAGACTTAGGATCTGGTGGGCAACCATGGGGGTTCGATTCCCCCCTCTCGCACCACTTACTTTCTTTTTCGGGAAAAAGAAAGTAAGCAAAGAAAAAGCGATTCACAAAAATATTTCCTTTCTTTTTCTGGAAAAAGAAGGTAAGCAATGAGGGATTAAGGTTCGTATGCGCCTCTTTTTTTCAGGGCGTGTCTGGAAAAAGGCAGTAAAAATATAAAGGGAAGAACGGAAAAATGCACGACACAAAACATCACATCAAGATTGAAGTAGAGGACTTAGGGCCGGTAAAAAAGAGGCTCAGCATCACGATACCAAGTGAAAGCGTCGATGAAGGGTTAAAGGCCGCGTATAAAGACGCAAGGGCCACCGCCGTTATCGCAGGCTTCAGGAAGGGGGCCGTTCCGCTGAGTATCATAAAGGCAAGGTTCGGCGAAAGCGTCCGCTACGACCTTGCCACGAAGATGGTCGAGCAGTCGTATATCCACGCCATTCAGGACGAGCGTCTCGTTCCTGCCGACAGGCCCAGTGTGGACGTGAAGCCCGAAACCCTTCAGGAGGGCAAGGCATTTTCCTACTTAGTCACGGTTGAAGTGACGCCGGAGATAACCGTAGACGGCTATCTGGGCATGGAGCTGAAAAAAGAGGCCGTGGAGGTCACGGACAAAGACGTGGAAGAGGGACTTAAAGGCGTTCAGGATTCAAGGGCTGAGTTCAAAGAGGCGGACAGGCCGGCCAGGGCCGGCGACATCGTCACGGTGGACTTCGATGCAAGCGTCGCAGGGACGCCGATAGAAGGTTCAAAGGCGGCGGATTACCAGGTGGTGATAGGCGAAAGGACGCCCGTGCCGGGCTTTGACGACGCTATTGTGGGCCTGTCAAAGGGCGCGGTAAAGGAGTTCACGCTCAAATTC
Organism: Deltaproteobacteria bacterium; assembly: GCA_016234935.1. Taxonomy (GTDB): domain Bacteria; phylum Desulfobacterota; class GWC2-55-46; order GWC2-55-46; family GWC2-55-46; genus JACRNL01. The sequence continues at coordinate 35,377 of JACRNL010000011.1, forward strand.
CCCGAGAAACACTCAAGGGAAGAGATAGCAGGCAAGGATGGTCTTTTCAAGGTAAGCGTGAAGTCAGTGAAGGAGAAGGTCATACCTGCGCTTGACGATGAGTTCGCCAAAGACCTCGACTGTGAAAACCTGGAGAAGCTCAAGGAAAAGGTCAGGGAAGAGGTCGTGAAGGTGAAGGAGGCGAGCGACAAGGAGAGGCTTAAAAACGAGATACTCGATAAACTCATAGAAAAGCACCCGTTTGAAGTTCCTGAGGTCACGGTCAACAGGTATCTTGGCGTGATACTCGGCAATCTCGTTGATAATCTGCGCCATGGGATAGTCACCCCGGGCATAGCCGAGCTTAATTCCGAGGAGCTTAAGGCCAAGTACCGCGACGTCGCGGTCAGAAGGGTGAAAGAGGACATGGTGCTTGACGCCATAGCGGCAAAGGAAAAGGTCGAGGTAACGGGCGAGGAGTTCGAGTCCGCCATCAGGCATCTGGCCGCTTCAAGGAATGTCCCGTTTGAGTCGCTTCTTGCAAGGATCGAAAGGGAAGGGTCGGTGGATATCGTCAGGGACGGCCTTAAGCACGAGAAGGTCTTTGACAAGATCATAAGCGAAAGCAGGAAAGCGGCATAAACGCAGGCAGCCGCCTTTTTTGCGGTTCCATGAAGAAGCGGCGGGCTTAAGCAAGGGCGTCCGGTCTTTAAAAAGGGAGGTATTATTGATGTTAGTCCCGATGGTGGTTGAACAGACAGGGCGGGGGGAAAGGGCCTACGACATATATTCAAGGCTCCTTAAAGACAGGATAATTTTTCTGGGCACTCAGGTTGACGACAACATCGCAAACCTAATCATAGCGCAGATATTATTCCTTGAATCAGAAGACCCTGAAAAGGACATACACCTTTACATCAACTCCCCCGGCGGGCTCGTGAGCGCGGGGCTTGCGATATACGACACAATGCAGTATGTCAGGCCGTCCATTTCGACCATCTGCATGGGGCAGGCCGCGAGCATGGGTGCTCTCCTCCTTTGCGGCGGAGACAAGGGCAAAAGGTTCGCCCTTCCTAATTCAAGGATACTTATCCATCAGCCCCTTGGCGGCGCGCAGGGGCAGGCCACAGACATTGATATTCAGGCAAGGGAAATATTAAGGGTCAGAGAGGCGTTGACCATGATCATGGTCAAGCACACCGGCCAGTCCGTTGAGAAGGTCTACAAGGACACGGAAAGGGACTTCTTTATGACCGGGCAGCAGGCCAAGGAATATGGTATAATAGACAGTGTAATAGAGAGAAGACCTCTATCGGAGGTACCCAAGACCCCTGGAAAATAGTGGTCTTGTGAAAAGTGCGGCAAAATCAAGATGGTGGCTTTGCGAAGGCGGCTGGTTGTTTTAACAGGGTGCTGAAAAACTAATATAATCGCGCAGGCTTTTTCAGCAGCCTGCTAAATAATCCGAGCGGCAACAACGGGGATTCATAAACATATGTCCCCGCAGGTTTGAAGCGGGGAAGGGCCGGAGGAACGCAAATGACGATAAATAAAAAAGGAAGCGGTTATCTTACCTGTTCCTTCTGTTCAAAGGGTCAGGACGAGGTCAGAAAACTCGTCGCAGGGCCGATGGTTTATATATGCGACGAGTGCATAGAGCTTTGTAACGACATAGTCGCCGAGGAATACGAAAAGGAAGAGTTCAAGCGCCGTGAACACCATATCCCCAAGCCCATGGAGATGAAACGGGTTCTGGACGAATATGTCATAGGGCAGGAGTTTGCCAAGAAAGTCCTGTCCGTCGCGGTGCACAACCACTATAAGAGGATCGAGAGCAAGGCATCCATCGGAAGCGTCGAGATACAAAAGAGCAATATCCTCCTTGTCGGCCCCACGGGTTCGGGCAAGACGCTTCTTGCGCAGACCCTTGCCAAGATACTCAACGTCCCCTTCACCATAGCGGACGCTACCACCTTGACGGAAGCCGGGTATGTCGGCGAGGACGTTGAGAATATCATTTTAAGCCTCTTGCAGAACGCCGAATACGACATCGAGAGATGCCAGAGGGGCATAGTCTACATAGACGAGATAGACAAGATATCCAGAAAGGGCGACGGCCCGTCCATTACGCGCGACGTCTCAGGGGAGGGCGTTCAGCAGGCCCTTTTGAAGATAATCGAAGGGACTGTCGCCAACGTTCCGCCAAAGGGCGGCAGAAAGCATCCCCAGCAGGAGTTCCTGCAGGTGGATACGTCTAACATCCTGTTCATCTGCGGCGGAGCGTTCACAGGGATGGACAATATCATCGCGCAGAGGGTCGGCAAGCGCATGGTCGGCTTTGGAGGCGAAGGCAAAAGGGCGGCGGAGACAGGTCCGTCGAAGATATTGCCGCAGGTGGAGCCGGAGGACTTTCTGAGCTACGGCCTTATACCGGAGTTCATGGGAAGGCTGCCCGTCATCGCGACGCTTAGCGAGCTTAACGAGAAGGACCTCATCAAAATACTCGTTGAGCCGAAGAACGCCATCGTAAAGCAGTACCAGAAGCTCTTTGAGCTTGAGAGCGTGAAGCTCAAATTCACCGAGGGCGCCCTTGCCGCCGTGGCCAGGGAGAGCCTTCGCAGAAAGGCCGGGGCCAGGGGGCTTCGCGCCATACTTGAGAACGTAATGCTCGACACCATGTATGAACTGCCGTCGCAGACCAATATAAAGGAATGCATCATAAACGAGGACGTTATCTCGGACAGGGCAAGGCCCATCATAGTCTACGGCAACAGGGCCGAGACGGCGTAACACCGCCGCGGTCAACGATTACCCCGGAATAAAGGACGCGGCAGCCTGTCCTTTATCCGGCTGCGCGGCCTTTTAGGAGGGCATATGAAGACGGATAATAAAACAGAATCAAAGCTAACCGTTCCGCTGATACCTCTGCGGGATATAATAATCTTTCCATACATGGTGGTTCCGCTGTTCGTGGGCAGGGAAAAATCCATAAAGGCCCTTGAGCAGGCGATGAATACGGACAAGTCCGTTCTGCTGGCCGCCCAGAAAAAGGCCAAGACCGAAGAGCCCCTGCCGGCGGACATCTATGAGATCGGAACGCTCGGCACCATCCTTCAGCTTCTGCGCCTGCCGGACGGCACCGTAAAGGTGCTTGTCGAGGGCAAGAAAAGGGCGCGGATTACGGAGTTCGTCTCTGAAGACGCCTGTTTCATGGTCGCGGTCGAAGAGGTCGAAGAGAAGTTAGACGAGGCCGTGGAGACGGAGGCCCTCGTGCGCTCCGTGGTAAAGTCCTTTGAGATATACGTAAAGTATAACAAGAGGATACCGCCGGAGATGATAGTAAGCGTCACCTCCATCGAAGATCCGGGCCGTCTTGCCGACACCATAGCCTCGCACCTTACTGTGAAGATAGACGACAAGCAGGCGCTCCTGGGGATGTCAAGCCCCACAAAGAGGCTTGAGCGTCTTTACAGCATCATGGAGAGCGAGATAGAAATACTCGAAGTGGAGCAGAAGATACGCCAGAGGGTCAAGAAGCAGATGGAAAAGACCCAGAAGGAGTACTACCTCTCCGAGCAGATGAAGGCCATCCAGAAGGAGCTTGGCGAAAAGGACGAGTTCAAGAGCGAGGTGCAGGAGTTCGAGGAAAAGCTCAAGACCAAGAAGATGTCCAAAGAGGCCACGAAGAAGGCCAGGCAGGAGCTGAAGAAGTTAAAACTCATGTCTCCCATGTCCGCCGAGGCCACCGTTTCAAGGAACTACATAGACTGGCTCGTAAGCCTGCCGTGGGGCTTTACGACGGAAGATAAAAAGGACATAAGCGAGGCGGAAAGGGTGCTTGAGGAAGACCACTACGGCCTTAAGAACGTCAAGGAACGCATCGTCGAGTATCTTGCCGTAAGGAGCCTTGTCGAGGAGATGAAAGGCCCTATACTCTGCCTTGTCGGCCCTCCGGGCGTCGGGAAGACCTCCCTTGCCAAATCCATAGCGCGCGCCATGGGCAGGAACTTCGTGCGCCTGTCCCTCGGCGGCGTAAAGGACGAGGCCGAGATACGCGGGCACAGAAGGACTTATATCGGCTCCATGCCGGGCAAGATAATACAGTCGCTCAAAAAAGCCGGCTCAAGCAACCCCGTGCTGCTCCTTGACGAGGTCGACAAGATGAGCCACGACTTCAGGGGCGACCCTGCGTCCGCCCTTCTTGAAGTGCTCGACCCGGAGCAGAACCATACCTTCAGCGACCATTACCTTGACAGCGATTACGACCTGTCGAAGATAATGTTCATAACGACGGCAAACTCCGTGCAGGGCATCCCGTATCCCCTCCTTGACAGGATGGAGCTCATAAGGATACCCGGCTACACGGAGCTTGAAAAGCTCCATATAGTTGAAAAGTTTCTGTTCCTGAAACAGCTTAAGCTGCACGGGCTGACCGATGAAAACCTGAGGCTCAGCAAGGGCACCATACTTACCGTCATCAGGCGCTATACGAAGGAGGCCGGCGTGCGCAGCCTTGAGCGCCAGATCGCGGCCATATGCAGGAAGGCGGCAAAGGAGATAATCGAAAAGGGCAAAGACCATGAGGTCAACATAACGGCCCGCGTCCTTGCCAGATTCCTCGGCGTCCCGCCGTACAGCTACGGCGTGATAGAAAAGAGCGACGAGGTCGGCGTTGTGACAGGCCTTGCATGGACAGAGGCGGGCGGAGAGCTGCTTAACATCGAAGTCGCGCTCGTGCCCGGCAAGGGTAAGCTCATTATCACCGGCAAGCTCGGCGACGTGATGCAGGAGTCCGCTCAGGCAGCCATGACCTACATAAGGAGCAGGGCAACGGAGCTGGGCCTTGAGAAGGATTTTTACCAGAAGCTCGACATACACATACACGTCCCTGAAGGGGCCATCCCGAAGGACGGCCCGTCAGCGGGCATAACGATGGCCACGGCCATAGCGTCCGCGCTCTTACGGATACCGGTGCGTAAAGACGTCGCCATGACAGGGGAGATAACGCTTCGCGGAAAGGTTCTGCCCATCGGCGGGCTTAAGGAAAAGCTTCTTGCCGCGCACAGGGCAGGCATCCTGACAGTCCTTATCCCCAAGGAAAACGAGAAGGACCTGAAGGAGATACCAACGCTGATCTTAAATAAGGTCAAGCCAATACCAGTTGATCACATGGACGCGGTCCTGACGCGCGCCCTCAGCGTGAAGGGGCCGGAAGAGATATTCAAGGGCGGTAAGAGCACGCTTGATGAAAAGACAGCCCCCATGCCGGAGGCCGTAAGCGCCGGCGAGGCGGTAAGGCACTGAAAGGGGCGGAGATAAAGTTATATCCCTCTCCCATCGTGGGAGAGGGTAGCGTGAGGAGGCATAGTCATGAGTGATGTCAGAGAAAAAATAGAGTTAGTGGAGAAAGAAGGGTTTAAATATGTCTTTGGTAGGGATATATTTTGCAGACCATCTGACAGGAAATGTTTCAGTTTGGAATATATAGACTTATGAAAGAAAAGACAAATGGTCTTGTTTCCCCTCTGAAGAATTGGCCGAAAGAATTCTCTCAATATCTAAAGAAATATCGCGAATAAGACCTTATTTTTTAATCTTCCGGCATTCTCCTTGACTTTGCCGGTGAAAGCTGATAAAAAATTAGAGCGGCAGATTTTAAGAATCCCCGTCCTTTGGCGGGGATTCTTTTACTGGGGACAATTTACGGCGGCAGTCGCCTGAAAGGCCGCGATGACGGGCGGATAGCTCAGTTGGTAGAGCGCAGCCCTTACAAGGCTGATGTCACAGGTTCGATCCCTGTTCCGCCTACCAAAACTTCTGCATGTTTTTTTCACCGCCGTATGTTTCGTGATGAATGGGGCCGTAGTTAAGTCGGTTATAACGCTGGCCTGTCAAGCCAGAGGGCGCGGGTTCGAGTCCCGTCGGCCCCGCCATTCTTTTTTTTAAGTATTTCCCGCAGCAGCCGCACCTTCCATGCCGCTAAAAATTCCGTCAGGCACGGCGGGCATCTTGATGCCGGGCCAGGTGAATGAGCCTTGCGCAGGCGGTATTTTCCTGCCCGTGAGAGCCTTTTAATCATGAACGTCGCAGCCTCAAGACAGGCGTCAGCCGCCTTTAAACCCTTGACTAAAAATCAGCGGCTTGGGATAATTTACCAGGCGTGTTGCCTGGCTGCTTAAAGGGCCGCTCCACCCCTCGCCCTGCCCTCCCCTTGAAGGGGCTGAGCCCCCTCAGGGGGTTCAACCCCCGTGAAGGGGGAGGATAAAAGGAAGGGGTCATCATCAATACTACCGGTTAAAAGATGATCCAGCTTTTTAACGTAACGAAGAGCTACGACTCATCCGCCCCCGCGCTTAAGGACATTACCCTCAAGGTCTCAAGGGGTGAATTCCTGTTCATCACGGGGCCCAGCGGCGCCGGGAAATCCACGCTCCTCAAGATAATGTTCGGCTCCGAGAGCCCCACCGAAGGCCAGATAATAATCGAAGGAAGAAATTACTTCAAGATACCTCCGCGCGAGATACCGCGCCTGAGGAGAAGGATCGGCTTCGTCTTCCAGGAGTTCAAGCTCCTGCCGCACAGGTCCGTCTACGACAATGTCGCCCTTGCGCTGCGCGTAATGGGCGTGGATCCGGTCGAGGAAAAAAAGCGCGTCGTCAAGATGCTGATGTACCTTAAAATCCTGCACAGGGCTAATTTTAAGACCGAGAGCCTTTCCGGCGGCGAACAGCAGAGGGTCGCCATAGCGCGCGCCCTTGTAAAGGCCCCTGCCATAATCCTCGCCGACGAGCCTACCGGCAACCTCGACCCTGAGCTGTCGCTTGAGACCATGGAGCTTTTCAAGGAGGTTAGCGGCAAGGGTACGACCGTCGTCGTGGCCACTCACGACAAGGGGCTGATTGACAGATACGGCAAAAGGATAGTGCATCTGGAAGCCGGGAGGATGGCGTGATACGGGGCGCGGCGGCCAACGCAAGATACTTTTTTTCAGAGGCGTTTCGTTCGATAAGGGAAAACCTCGCCACTACCGTTTTTACGTCCATCACGCTGGGCCTTACGCTCGCGATATTCACGCTGTTCCTGTTTGTCTTCATAAACATCGATAAGTCCGTGACGGCGCAGGGCGACAAGGTGCATATCCTCGTCTATATCAGAGACGCAGCCCTGTCATCCGGAGAGAAAACCTTTCGCGGCGACGCGCTCGGCGTGCGGGGCGTTAAAGACGCGGCATTCGTCTCGAAGGAAAAGGCGCTGGGCATCCTCAGGCAGGCCATGAAGGGGCACGAGGCGGCGCTCGAGGGCATTGACGCGGGCGTGCTTCCGGCTTCTATCGAGATAAGGGTGGCTGACGCCTATCTTGAGCCTGCGATGTTCATGACCGTAGTCGAAGGGCTTAAAAGGCTCTCATGGGCCGAAGACGTGCAATGGGGCAGGGAGTGGCTTAAAAAATTCTCAGCCCTCTTGAGGTTCATAGAGATAGGCGCTTTGTTTATCGGCGTATTCCTGGCGGCCTCGACCATCTTCATCATAACGAACACCATAAGGCTTGCCGTCTACGCGCGGCAAAGCGACATAGAGGTCATGCGCCTTATCGGCGCATCCAGGGCGTTTATCATCCTTCCGTTTTTCATCGAGGGCGCGATCTTCGGCGCCGCCGGAGGCGCGCTGTCTCTTGGCATGCTTGAACTGGCGCGGGGCGTCCTTGCCGCCAACGTGCCTGCGTACTTCAGCTTCATGCTTGACATGCCGCTGACGCCGGCCGCCGTTGCCGCGATACTCGTCTTCACCGGCGTATTCATGGGGGCCTTGGGCAGTTTTATCTCGACGGAGAGGTTTTTAAAGTCATGAAGATGTGTCTTCTCGGTTTGCATGGGTCTTTTAAAGTCATGAAGACGCGCACGTTCAGTCTGCAAGGGTCTTTTGAAGTCATTAAGGGATTTTTACTGGCCGTTATGATCCTTGTGCTCTTTTCAATGCCTGCTACAGGGGCTGAAAAGCGTCACGATTCAACGGGAGAGCTTCTCAGAAAGGAAAAGAGCCTTGAAGATGTAAAACGCCGAATAAGGCAGGAGAAGCGGGCGGTAAGGAAGATAACGCAAAAGGAGGTGTCCATCCTCACGGAACTTGAGAGGATAAACATCGCCCTTGCAGGCAAAAAGGAAGTTCTGCGCAGGGCATCGCTGGAGCTTGAAACCGCTCAAATAAACCTCCTTGCGGCCTCTGCGGAAATAGAGCGCCTTGAAAACGGGAAAAAGGCCCTTAACGGGCGTTTGAGGCTTCGGCTTCGCGCCATTTACAAGACGCGCGGCTACGAGGCTGTGAACATCCTCCTGCCCATGCCCATTGACGCAGGGGACTCCCTTGGTCCCGGCAGGATGCAGAGGTACATGGCCGCCGTGACGGATTCGGACAGGGCGCTTATCGGCAGATGTGAAGAGACCATCGCAAGGCTCACGGCTGAGAGGGAAAGGCAGCGCGAGCTTACGGGCGCGCTCGAAGGCGCAAGGAAGGAGATGCTCGCTAAAAAAGGCGAGGCCGAGGCAACGCAGGCCGAAAAGACCGCCCTCCTTAACGCGGCGCGGCGCGAGAAGGAAAAAGGCGTCGGGGTTGTAAAGGAGCTCGAAGAGGCAGCCGCCGGGCTTGCCGATCTGGTGAAAAAACTCCGCGCGGACGAGCGGCCGCGTTCTCAAAATGCGAAAGGCTTTGCCGCCATGAAGGGCCGGCTTCCAATGCCAGTCGCGGGGATTGTCGTGTCGGGCTACGGAAAGGTCAGGCACCCGAAGTTCGGGACGCTTACGTTCAATAACGGGATATTGATAGAGGCCCCTGAGGGGAGGGCCGTCAAAAGCATATACGACGGCACGGCCGTCTACACGGGGTGGCTGAAGGGCTACGGCAACATCATCATCCTTGACCACGGCGACGGCTATTACACCCTTTTCGCGCATCTGCTTAAGACCATGAAGGAAAAGGGAGACGGCGTCGCAAGAGGCGACGTCGTCGGTCTTGTCGGCTCTACAGGGCTTGAATCAAGCCCGGGGCTATATTTCGAGATACGCGAAAGAGGCGTTTCGAGAGACCCTTTTGCATGGCTGGCGGCAAGGTAAAACGGTCGCGGAAATATTTTAGATTCGTCCCCGAATGTTTCTATCGGGGGACACGCGAGGGCAGGCGGGAATGACAATGAGGCATTTGAAACGCTTTTTGAGCTGCGCAAGAACCTGCGTTAGCAGGAATTGAAGTTTTTCGGGCATCTGCGGTGAGCAAATCCCCGCTTAAAACCTGCGGGGACATGGCTAAAAGGTTGTATTTTGACTTTAGCCGTGCGCAGCACCTGCGGTGAGCAAAGCTGAATAGTTGCACTTAGGCTTTGCCGTGCGCAGCATCTTTTTTTAAAAAAAGGCGAGTTTTTTGCAATATTGGCAAAAAACCTGATTTTTTGATATACTGTGTAATCAGCATTTGAAAGGGAGGAAAAAACATAAAATGTTCAAAAGACTTGGCAGGCATAGAGCAATGGCAGGGTTAACGATAGTTGCCGTTGCCATGACCTTTGTTCTCTGGGGCATGTCGAAAAAGGTCACGGCAGTCACCAATAACACTTATGAAAGCCTGAAGGTATTTACCGACGTATTAAGCATAGTCCAGAGCGACTATGCTGAAAACGTTGATTCCAAGAAGCTTGTATACAGCGCGGTAAAGGGGATGGTCAAAGACCTTGACCCTCATTCGAGCTTCATGACGCCGGAGGAATACAGCGAGATGCAGGTGGACACAAAAGGCGTCTTCGGCGGCATAGGCATCGAGATAGGCATGAAGGAAGGAATGCTGACGGTAATCGCCCCTATTGACGACACCCCTGCCTCGCGCGCGGGCCTTTTAGCCGGCGATAAAATAGTCAAGATAGGCGACAAATACACGAAAGAGATGACCATAACAGAGGCCGTAGGCCTCATGCGCGGCCCGGTGGGCACGAGCGTTACCATCAGCATCATGAGGGAAGCCTTCGATGCCCCCAAGTCCTTCACCTTTGCCAGGGCCACCATCAAGGTGAAGAGCGTGAAGTATAAGAGCCTTTCAGACGGTCTGGGTTATGTGAAGATAACCCAGTTCCAGGAAAATACGTCGTCGGAGCTTGATAAGGCGCTCAAAGAGATTAGGCCCAAAGAGGGCGAATTGAGGGGTCTTGTGCTCGACCTCAGGAACAATCCCGGCGGGCTTTTGCAGGAGGCGGTAGGCGTATCAAGGCTCTTTGTTCATTCCGGTCTCATCGTCTACACCAAGGGCAGGGGCGGCAGCCAGGACATGACCTTCAAGGCCGAGGGCAGCAGGGTCCAGCCTGATTACCCGATTATAGTGCTTGTCAACGGCGGCAGCGCCAGCGCATCTGAAATCGTCGCTGGAGCGCTTCAGGACCACAAACGGGCAGTCATCCTCGGAACGCTTACGTTTGGCAAGGGCTCTGTTCAGACCATCGTCCCGCTCTCTGACGGCAGCGCCGTGCGCCTTACGACGTCGAAGTACTACACGCCTTCCGGCAGGTCTATCCAGGCAAAAGGCATAGAGCCGGACATAGTAGTGGGAGAGACCCCCAAGGGGTACCTGAAGGAAAAAGACCTTGCCGGACACCTTGTCGCCGATGGAGCGCGTGAAGATGTTAAGGTAAAGAAAGACGCCAAAGATGACGAGGTAAAAAAGGCGCATGAAAATAACGACAAGGTGAAGAAAGCCGAGGAAGGCGCAAAAGGCGAGGATGGCGAGGATATACAGCTGAACAGGGCCGTTGATTATCTCAAGAGCTGGTATATCTTCAAAGAAAGGATGCCCAAGGCCAGCTGATCCGTTCAGGAAGAACAGCCGCGTGGCCGGTTTTCACCTAAAAGATGAGCCGCAGATCTCCCTTAATCGGGGCCTGCCCTCGCGTGTCTGAAGCGGGGGATGAAGAAAAAATTCTTCCGGAAAAGGCGTATTGGCAATGGCGAAAACAGGCCGTAAGGATAAAGGCCCTTTCAGACCGGGTCTTTTTGTAATAGGGGTCGTCGCCGGTATTATTGCCGGCGCTTTCCTGATTAAATTCAGCGGCCCTCCAACGGAGATTGAGCGGCCGGTCGTGAAGGCGGCGGCGCCGTTAACAGGCGTGCAGCCGGAAAAAACGGTAATTCCAAAACCCGTTTTCAAGGTCGCGATAGTGATAGACGACATGGGTTCGGACCTCAAGAAGCTCAATGAGCTTTTTGAGGTGGATGCCCCGTTGACGGTCGCGGTGCTGCCTTTTCAGAGGCATTCAAAGGCCGTCGCGACGAAGATACATCTTAGAAAGGGCTGGGAGGTGATATTGCACCTGCCCATGGAGCCCAAAGGCCTGAGCTTGGGCGACTCGGACAAAAATCCCGGCAAAGGCGCGCTCTTAACGAGCATGTCCGCGAGGGAGGTCATAAGGCAGACGCTTGCCGGCATAAACGATGTGCCGTATGCCGGCGGCGTGAATAACCACATGGGGTCAAAGTTCACGGAAGACGCCGTTTTGATGTGGGCGGCGCTGAACGTGATGAGGCAAAACAAACTTTATTTCCTCGATTCGCGCACGTCGGCGAGCTCGATAGCCGGCAAGATCGCCAGGGAGATGGGCGTCAGAAACGCCGACAGAAATGTCTTCCTCGACAACACGCGCGAAGAAAAATACATTAAGGGCCAGCTCGATGAACTCGTGACCATGGCACGCAGAAAGGGTAAGGCCATTGCCATCGGCCACCCCTACCCGGAGACCATCGCCGCGCTCAAGCGCAACATTTCCTTTCTGAAGGAGCAGGGCGTGGAGGTGGTAAAACTTTCCGACTTGGTGGACTGAGCCTGTCATCCGCTTTTAGCGCGCCGTTTAAAAAATCCTTGACACATTTTTCTGAACTTGTTAGGATACGTCCATATTCTACAATGAGGGTAATAGTCTTGTGTTTTACGGGTAACCGGTGATATAAAAAGAGGCTGTGGGGGAAATCTTCTCCCACGGCTTTTTATTTGTTGACTGGTTTTCTACCTTCAGCGCACTCTGCGTGAAAGTCATGAAAAAGGAGGCACAGCGATGGCAATAGGAAAAGTAAAATGGTTTAACGACACAAAGGGTTTTGGTTTCATCCAGCAGGAATCGGGAGAGGATGTGTTCGTTCACTACACGGCGATTACCGGCGAGGGATACAAGTCCTTGAAGGAGGGTCAGGAGGTTGAGTTTGAGATCACTCAGGGACCTAAAGGGCCTCAGGCATCAAACGTCCGTAAAGTCTAAGGGCGTCAGCGAGGCTTCGGCTTGACACGGAGTATGGATTAAGGGGTAATGTTTTTAAGCATCAGCCCTTTATGAAAGGTAAGTTGTTTGTCTGAAAAAGGCCGTATTGCGAAAAAATCAGACCCCTTTTGCCGGTATGCGGCAAAAGGGGTCTTTATTTTTCAGCATCTAACCGCCGCGTGGAAGAAGAATAATGCCGCGCCGGCAGTCCCGTATGACGCCGGAGTTCCACGGCAAATTGCCGTGCGCAGCACATTTACCTTTGTTTTTTATATGCTGTTTTGATATTATTTAGTTTTAAGTAAAATCAAGGGTATGGTTGTATTTTACCGGGATGGAAGGCGTTAATTTCCTTATGGCGCCGGTCGGTATATAGCTCAATGTTCGCGGCGCGGCATGGAGGACGGTTTGGATTTAGAAAGATATCTCCTTGAAAAAAACGGGATCATAAACAAAAGGCTCGAAGAGCTGCTGGCAAAGAAGGACGAATATCCGCAGAGCCTTCATGCGGCGATGCACTACAGCCTCTTTGCCGGCGGGAAAAGGCTCCGTCCGGTTCTGACGCTTGCCGCCAATGAGGCTGTGGGCGGCAACATGGAAGACGCCCTTGACATGGCCTGCGCCATTGAATGCGTGCATACATATTCGCTGATACACGACGACCTGCCGGCCCTTGACGACGACGACCTCAGGAGGGGAAGGCCCACCTGCCATAAGGCCTTCGGCGAGGCCATTGCCATACTGGCCGGCGACGCTCTGCTTACCGCCGCTTTTGAAATGGCGGCAAATTCGCGAGGCGCCCGGAAGGACGCGGTTTTAAAGGCCGTCGGCGAGCTTGCGCGAGCCGCGGGGTCGACCGGCATGATAGGCGGACAGGTCATAGACCTTGAGTCCGAGGGCAAGGAGACAGCTTTTCCGGTGCTTGAATATATCCACATCCATAAGACGGGTGAGTTGATACTCGCATCAATAAGATGCGGCGCCGTGCTGGGCAATGCTAAAGAGGACGAACTCGCGGCCCTTACGCGCTACGGCAGGAGCGCTGGGCTTGCCTTCCAGATAGCCGACGATATCCTCGACGTCAAGGGATCTTCAGCTGAGACGGGCAAACCCACGGGCGGAGACAAGAAAAAGGGCAAGGCCACATATCCGGCGTTCGTCGGTGTGGCCGAGTCCGGGAAAAGGGCCAAAGAGCTGGCGGACATGGCAATAGACGCGCTGAAAGGTTTTGATAAAAATGCCGACCCCCTCAGGGAGATAGCGCGCTACATAGTGGCGAGGAAGAAGTAGATTTTCATGGCCGGGCTTGAATCGTCCGGAATTACGATTGGATTGAATAATCGGCAGGGTGAAACCCGGTGTAGCTTGACCAATTTAAAAATGCAGAGTTAAACAAAACAGAACATGACCAGACTGCTTGACGACATAGACTTTCCCGCGGACCTTAAAAAGCTGCCGCAGTCCATGCTGCCGGAGCTTAGCCGCGAGATACGGGAGTTTATCATCTCCATCGTTTCCGAGACCGGCGGGCATCTGGCGTCGAGCCTTGGCGCGGTGGAATTAGCCGTTGCCCTGCACTACGTCTTTGACGCGCCGGAGGACAAGATCGTCTGGGACGTGGGACATCAGGCGTACGCGCATAAGATACTCACCGGACGCAAGGGCAGATTCCACACTCTGCGTCAGTGGGGCGGCATAAGCGGTTTTCCGCGGCCCGCGGAGAGCGTTTACGACGCCTTCGGCGCGGGCCATTCCTCCACCTCTATTTCCGCGGCCCTCGGCATGGCTGCCGCAAGGGACCTTGCCGGAAAGAGTTACAGGGTCGCGGCCGTCATAGGCGACGGCTCCATGACGGCCGGGCTTGCCTTCGAGGGGCTTAACAGCGCGGGGCATCTGAAAAAAGACATTATCGTTATCCTTAACGACAACGAGATGAGCATCTCAAAGAACGTAGGCGCGCTGTCTACTTTTTTAAGCAGGAAGCTGACGGGAAGGCTTGCGCTTAAATTAAAAATAGAGGCCGAGACGTTCATCAAATCACTGCCGGTCGTCGGCGACAGGCTCCTTGGAATAGCAAAAAGGGCCGAGGACTCGCTTATAACGCTTTTTACCCCTGGGATGCTCTTTGAGGGGCTCGGCTTCAACTACGTAGGCCCCATAGACGGCCATGACACGGACGCACTCATCATGACGCTCGGCGGCATCGGTGAAGTAAAAGGGCCGGTGCTTTTGCATGTGCTTACGAAAAAAGGCAAGGGCTACCGCCCTGCCGAGGAAGCCCCGGCGTCTTTTCACGGAGTCGGGCCTTTCGACGTCAAGACAGGCAAGGGCAAAAAAGCGCCTGAACCGTCATACACGAATGTCTTCAGCAGCGCCCTCGTCGAGATAGCGGAGCAGGACAGCCGCGTTGTCGCCATAACCGCGGCCATGCCCGAAGGCACGGGACTTGACTACTTTGCCCGGATGTTTCCGGCGCGGTTTTTCGACGTCGGCATAGCCGAGCAGCACGCGCTGACCTTTGCGGCAGGGCTTGCCAAGGAAGGGTTCCTGCCGATAACGGCCATTTATTCGACATTTCTGCAAAGGGCCTATGATCAGGTCTTTCATGACGTATGTTTGCAGGATCTGCCGATGGTCATCGCCATGGACAGGGCAGGCATCGTCGGGCAGGACGGCGCGACGCATCACGGCCTTTTTGACATTTCCTACCTCAGGCATCTGCCCAATCTCATATTAGCCGCGCCCAAGGACGACGTGGAGCTCAGGGACCTGCTTTATTCGGCAACCAAGTACGGCCACGCGACGGCTATCCGTTATCCACGCGGCGCGTGCCGGAG
Organism: Deltaproteobacteria bacterium; assembly: GCA_016234935.1. Lineage (GTDB taxonomy): Bacteria > Desulfobacterota > GWC2-55-46 > GWC2-55-46 > GWC2-55-46 > JACRNL01. Next base: position 50,473 of record JACRNL010000011.1, read on the forward strand.
CGTTGACGTCAAAGGCCGGTTGAAGGAGATACCGGCCGGCACGGCGGAGGTCTTGAAGGAAGGCGCGGACGTTGCGATAATCGCCTTCGGCACGATGGTCTATCCAGCGCTGGAAGCGGCCGGAAGGCTTGAGCAGGCGGGCATAAGAGCCGCCGTCATAAACGCCAGGTTTGTGAAGCCGCTTGATGAGGGGACCATCCTCGGAGCCGCGTCCGCCGCGCGTTTTGGCGTGGTGACGGCCGAGGAGAACGCGGTCATGGGCGGTTTCGGGAGCGCCGTGGCGGAGCTATTGTGCGAGCGTGGGATGCCCTGCCCGATGAAGATGATCGGCGTGCCGGATGAGTTCATCGAGCACGGCGGACAGGATGAATTAAGAAAGAGGCTCGGCCTTGACGCGGACGGCATTGAGCGGGTAGTGGCGGAGTTTGTTCTGGCCGGCAGGAAGGCCGTGGGTGCCGCGTCCTAGGGCATATTGATCAGGTTGCCTCAAGCGCCCCATCTACTGCTCCCCGTTTCAAGCCTGCGGGGATATGGCTGGCATCAAAGATCGTCACTGGCCTCACAAATTTGGAGAAATAGGAAAACTTAATATGTACGTTTTCAGGATTCATATTAGACCTCAAGGTGGCTTAGCTAATTCTGAATTGTCAGTCAGGTATTGTCTGAAAAATAAGCTATTGGGTGTTGGTTGGCAGATACCTAAGCAAGAAGATGAACTGATTGACTGGGATACTTATGAGAAGCGGGCAGTAGAAGAGTATGAAGGCAATATTCCCGTTGTGCGTTACATAAAAAAGTGGGTTTCAAAAGGTGATTTAGTTTGGACGAGAGATACAAAAGGTCAATATTATATTGGGCAAGTGTTGTCTCCATGGGAGTATTTTGATAATGCTGAAGCGCGGGATGCTGATATTGTCAATGTCTTCAGAGTCAAATTCATGAAGGTAGGGTCAATAGATGAAGTGCCTGGGAAAATCATTGCTTGTTTCAGGGCCTCAAGGACTATTCAGGAGATAGCTGATGAAACAGCATTTGTTTATACGAAAAAACTGTGGAACGAATTAAGCGGGAAGACGGAATATGAAATTGACAAAATTGATTCGATATGGAATTTACTTTCTGATGAACAAGTGGAAGATTTAATTTTTCTCTACTTGCAAGTTAATAATTGGTACGTTATTCCGAATTCTCGCAAAAAAGATACTATGGCCTACGAATTTTATTTGATTAATAAAACAAGTTTTAAGAGAGCAATACTTCAAGCAAAGACTGGTAACTCAGACATAAATCTTGATGATTATCGTGACAACAAAGAAATCATTTTTTTATTTCAGCCTAATAACTGTTTTTTAGGAAATAAAGAAGACAATATGAATGTTATTAGGAAAGAAGAAATTGAATCATTTATAGAACAAAATAAGAAAATTATTCCAGCAAATATTCTCAAATGGTTTACGGAGATACAGTAAATTTGTGGGGCCAATTCTGAAAGACTTTGAAGAAGTCGAAACTGCGCACAACAACCGGGGTTGCGACGTTCCAATGTCCATATCCGATGTCATTGAGGCGTACCCAAAAGTACGCCTTGTATGTGAGTTTTTCAGATATAGGGCGCATATTGAACAGAACTAAAAAACCTCAAAAGGTGAAAGACACTATTACAAAATCCCCCTTAGCCCCCTTTTGCAAAGGGGGGAAAAAAGACAGGCTTGATAATATCCTTGTCCAAAGGGGTCTTGCGCCGAATATCGAAAAGGCGCGGGCGCTTATTATGGCAGGCAGCGTTATGGTTGACGGCGATAGTAACGCCAAGGCCGGAGCCGCGGTAAGCGTTGAATCCGTCATAGAGTTGAAATACTCCCTCCCCTACGTGGGCAGGGGCGGGCTGAAGCTCGCAGGCGCGCTGGATGTTTTTAATTTTTCCCCTGAAGGGCTTGTTGCGGTTGACGTAGGCTCATCCACCGGCGGGTTTACGGACTGCCTCCTCCAGCGCGGGGCAAGGCGCGTCTATGCGGTTGACGTGGGCAAAGGCGTGATGGACTTCAAGCTGAGGAGCGACGAGAGGGTAGTCCTTCTTGAGGAGCGCAACATAAGGCGCCTTGACCCAGCGGAGATACCTGAAAAGGCCGACATCGCCGTGATAGACGTATCCTTCATCTCGCTTGAAAAGGTACTGCCGAAGGTCAGGGAGCTTTTAAAGAAAGGCTCCCGCGTGCTCGCCCTTGTGAAGCCGCAGTTCGAGGCCGCCAGGGGAGAGGTCGGCAAAGGCGGCATCCTAAAAGACCCGGAAAAGCAAAGAGAGGCAGTGGAGCGTATCAGGGCATTTGCCCAAGGTCTGGGTTTTGAATTTATAGGCGAAACCGAGTCGCCGATAACCGGCGCTAAGGGAAACAGGGAGTTCTGGCTTTTCCTCGGCCTGTGAAGGGTTTTAAAGGGAGTTCTGGCTTTCCCTTGGTATGTGAAGGGTTTTAATATGCCGTCGAAACATCTTGAATTCAACCGTCCTTTTACAAGGGAGGTGCGTCTTAATGTATGAGATAACGGAAAAACAGGAGCTGGCGCACACGGTTTATCTTTACAAGATAAAAGCGCCTCTTATCGCAAAGAAGAGAAGGGCCGGGCAGTTCGTCGTCCTGCGCATGAACGAGCACGGGGAAAGGATACCGCTGACCATCGTGGATTCCGATGAAAAGGCCGGCACCATCACGATAATCGTCCAGGAGGTCGGTAAATCCACGGCCATCCTCGGCGACATGGGCGCGGGCGATTCCATTCTCGACGTGGTCGGCCCTCTGGGCAAACCCACGCACATTGAAAACTTCGGCGTCGCGGTCTGCGTGGGAGGCGGCATAGGCACGGCGCCGGTGCTGCCCATCGCAAAGGCATTGAAGGCCGCAGGCAATAAGGTCATATCAATCATCGGCGCGAGGACAAAGGGGCTTTTGATACTTGAAAAGGAGATGAAAGAGGCCAGCGACGAGCTGTGGGTAACTACCGACGACGGAAGCTGCGGACACCACGGCTTCGTCACGCAGGTGCTGCAAAACTTCATCAACGAGGGGATGAAGATTGGCTGCGTAGTCGGCATAGGCCCGGTTCCCATGATGAGGGCAGTTGCCAATACCACGCGCCCGTATAAGCTGTTAACCGTCGTGAGCCTTAATCCGATAATGGTCGACGGCACGGGGATGTGCGGTTCATGCAGGGTGACGATAGGCCGAAAAAATCAGTTCGTGTGCGTGGACGGTCCGGAGTTCAACGGCCATGAGGTGGACTTTGACGAGCTTATAATGAGGAACAGAAGCTACATTAAGGAAGAAAAGTCCGCCATGGAGGAGTTCACGTACCACGAGGGCGACAAATGCTACGAGAGGTGCGACAAATGAGCGGGCCAAAAGACGCCAAACCTAAACAAGGCGGCAGGCAGTCCATGGCGGAACAGCCCCCGCTTGAGCGGATAAGGAATTTTTTCGAAGTCCCTCTCGGCTATACGCCGGAGCAGGCCATGCTTGAGGCCTCAAGGTGCATCCAGTGCAAAAAGCCGCTGTGCGTCGGCGGCTGTCCGGTTAATATAAACATCCCTTGGTTCGTCAGGCTCATCGCCGAGGGGAAGTTCTCCGAGGCCGCAAGGAAGATAAAGGAGACCAACGGCCTGCCTGCTGTTTGCGGAAGGGTCTGCCCGCAGGAAGACCAGTGCGAAAAGGTATGCATAATCGGCAAAAAAGGAGATCCCGTGTCCATCGGCAGGCTTGAGAGGTTTGCCGCGGACTATGAAAGGGAGCACGGCGAGGCGGAGTTGCCGGAGATACCGAAGTGGACGGGGAAAAGGGCGGCTGTGGTCGGAGCCGGCCCCGCGGGACTTACGGTCGCTTCAGACCTCGTCAAGAAAGGCCATAAGGTCACGGTCTTCGAGGCCCTGCACACTGCCGGAGGCGTCCTTATGTACGGCATACCGGAGTTCAGGCTTCCGAAGAAGATAGTCCAGTCCGAGGTTGAATTTTTAAAGCGCATGGGCGTTGAGATAGTTTTAAACGCGGTAGTCGGAAAGCTTGAGACGATAGACGAACTCCTCGCGGACGGCTACGGCGCCGTGTTCGTCGGTTCGGGCGCGGGACTGCCGAACTTCATGAATCTGTCCGGAGAAAATCTCATCGGCGTTTACTCCGCCAACGAGTATCTGACGAGGGTCAACCTGATGAAGGCCTATCTGTTCCCTGAGTTCGACACGCCGGTCATACGCGGACGCAAGGTAACGGTCTTCGGCGGCGGCAACACCGCGATGGACTCGGCGCGCACGGCCCTGAGGCTCTGTCCTGAAGAGGTGACGATAGTTTACAGGCGTTCAAGGGAGGAGCTGCCCGTGCGCGTTGAAGAGGTGCATCACGGAGAGGAAGAGGGACTCAGGTTCCAGTTTCTCACCGCGCCCAAGAGGTTCACAGGCGACAGGGACGGGCGCCTCATTGCCGTTGAATGCGTTAAGATGGTTCTCGGAGAGCCTGATGAGTCCGGCAGGAGAAGGCCGTCAGAGGTCAAGGGTTCCGAGTTTCAGATAGAGACGGACGTGGCCATAGTCGCCATAGGCAACGGCGCCAATCCGCTCATCCCGCAGACCACGCCGGATATAAAGGTGAATAAATGGGGCAACATCACGGTTGACCAGGATACGGGAAGGACGAGCAAAAAAGGCGTATTCTCCGGAGGTGACATCGTCAGGGGCGGGGCCACCGTCATCCTCGCGATGGGCGACGGCAGAAGGGCCGCGGACTCGATGCACGAATATCTGATGACCGGGGCATGGTAGGATAGGCTGACGCTTTTTGTAAGGCCGGGCTTTTTTCAGGCATTGCCCAAATAACGCATTTTATGCTAAATAGAACATATGGCTGCGCCTAAAAAGATACTTTTCATCTGCGTGGGGAATACCTGCCGGAGCCAGATGGCCGAGGGTTTTGCGCGGCGCTATGGAAACGGCCTCGTTGACGTGAAAAGCGCGGGGACAGCCGCCACGGGCTATGTGAACGAAGAGACCATAGAGGCCATGCGTGAGGAAGGCATTGACATATCGGCGCAGAGTTCCAGGCAGGTGACCAATGAGCTTATCAAATGGGCCGAGATGGTCGTTACCCTCGGCGGGCAGAGCGCCGACAGCATCTGCCCCGCGGACTACATGGGCGGCAAGATAGACTGGCCCATAAAAGACCCGCTCGGCAGGCCGCGCGAGTTAATGGAGATGGTAAAGGACGATATTCACGGGCGTGTAAAGGATTTGATAGAGGGTCTGGCAAAATGAAGCGGATACTCGTCGTGGACGACGAAGCCGACATATTGAATCTGCTCAGTTACAACCTCAGGAAGGCGGGGTTCGAGGTGCTTCTCGCAAAGGACGGCCCTGAGGCCATAGGACTGGCGCGCTCAAAGCGGCCGGACCTCGTTATCCTCGACATAATGCTGCCGGACATGGACGGAACGGAGGTCTTGAAAAGACTGAAGTCCTCAAGCGAGACCGGCGTCATTCCGGTGATAATGCTCACGGCAAAGGGCGAGGAGATAGACAGGATCATCGGCTTTGAGCTTGGCGCGGAGGATTACATCACCAAGCCCTTCAGTCCGCGTGAACTGCTTTTAAGGGTGAGGGCCGTGCTTAAAAGGGCTGCCGGAACCGGGGGAAAGGCCGTGGAAGGCGTCGTGAGTTTTAACGAGCTTACGGTTGACGCGCCAAGGCGCAAGGTGATGGTGAAGGGGGCCCAGATTACCCTTTCCTCAACCGAGTTCAAGCTCCTTGGCGAGCTTCTAAACTCAAAGGGCAGGGTCAGGTCGAGGGATTCGCTTCTTGACGATGTCTGGGGACACGGATGCTACGTCGGCTCAAGGACGGTTGACACGCATATCAGGCGGCTGCGCGTAAAGCTCAAAGGCTGCGGCAAATACATAGAGACGGTGCGCGGGGCTGGCTACAGGTTCAGGGAATAGGTGTAGTGCGAGACTTTAGTCTCGCCTCGCCGCAATCAGGCAAGGGCGGCGCAAAACCATGTCCCCGCAGGCTTTAAGCGGGGAAGCGAGGTTGAAGCCTCGCGCCGCTTTTCAAAGGCAGCGGAATAAAAGGCGCAATGCGAAAAAATATCATACTCGAAGCCGCGGTAAGGGAGATGCAAACGGGCGTTCTCGCGCTCGGCAGGGGAGGCAGCGTCTTTTATGCCAACCCCTTTTTTTTGAACTCATTTCCTGTAAAGGGCGGCGTCGAGGGCAGGCCGATTTCTGAAATAATCGCCAACACCGCCTTTTTAAAGACCGTCGAAGAGTTCGGCAGGACCATGCCGCCCGCATCCGGCATCATCGAGATAAGCGAACACGGGAGGTTTTTCAAGGTAAGGTGCGTCCCTCTTGACGGCGACCGCGGTCTCCTCGTTTTTCTTCAGGACATCACCGAGGAAAAGAGGGTGGAGACCATAAAGAAGGATTTTGTCGCCAACGTCTCGCATGAACTGCGCACTCCGCTTGCCAGCATAAAGGGATACTCGGAAACGCTTCTTGACGGCGGCATGGATGACGAGGACACGCTGACGGAATTTTTGCGGATAATAGACCGGCATGCGACGCGCATGGCCCGGCTTATCGACGACCTGTTGATACTCTCAAAGCTCGAATCCCATCAGATGACCATGGAAATCGCCCCGGTTGACATCAGGGAGGTGATTATCCCGACCGTGAAGAGCTTTGAAAAGCAGGCAAGGGACAAGCGGATAACGATATCATCGCGCATTCCCGAAGGGCTGCCCAAGGTGATGGGCGACCGCGACAGGCTGGAGCAGGTCGTGGTGAACCTCGTGGACAACGCCATAAAATACACTCATTCGGGCGGGAGCGTGAACATAAGCGTGTCAAGGATCGAGGGCAGCGTCCGTGTGGACGTGGCTGACACCGGCATCGGCATCCCCGCTGAGGACATACCGCGGATATTCGAGAGGTTTTACAGGGTGGACAAGGCAAGGAGCAGGGAGCTTGGCGGAACGGGCCTTGGCCTTGCCATCGTCAAGCACATCATACAGGGACACGGCGGCAGGATGCACGTGGAAAGCAGGCCGGGGAAGGGATCCGCTTTCAGTTTTTTCTTAAATGCGGTCTTGTGATTTTACTCCCCGGCTCCCTCAGGCACGGGCGCGAGGTAGACCGTATTCCTTGAGATGTCCTTTGCATGGTACATCGCCTTGTCCGCCATCTTCAAAAGCTCTTTTTTGTCCCTCGTGTGTATTGGGAAGGTAGCCAGGCCGATGGACGCGGTGACCTTCACGTCAAGCCCTTCATCCTTCAGGAAGTTGTGGCTGGCTATGGCCAGCCTTATCCTTTCCGCCACGCGCATGCCCATGTCGTGGCCGGCGTCAACGAGCAGTATCACGTATTCATCGCCGCCGTATCTGACGACGGTGTCCACATCCCTCACATTTTGGAGAAGTATTTTCGCTATCTCGACGAGCACTTTGCTGCCCACGAGGTGGTCGTTCCTGTCGTTTATCATCTTGAAGTTATCAAGGTCTAAAAACAGCGCCGTGACCGGCATCATGAGGCGCATGGCCCTTTTGAGTTCCCTGTCGAGGGCTATTTCCAGGTATTTGCCGTTGTAGAGGTTGGTGAGGCTGTCTATGTAGGCCATTTCCTTGGCGTCGGCGAACTTCCGTGCGTGTTCAAAGGACTGTGAGGCGTGCTCCGCGATGAACATGGCGTTTTTGATCTCCTTGACGCCGTAAACTTCCCCGCCCGGCTTGCTTAAAAGCATGAAAAACCCGATAGCATCCGTGCCCTTGACGACAGGCGCAAGGAGTATGCTGCCGTATGCCTTCAACTCCTCCATGTGCCGCCATTTTGCCTCGTTTTTAGATATCACTATGACGCTGGAAAGGTTTTTGAGTTCAATGCCGCACTCTTGACCGAACGCCTGCACTAATTTCTCCGCGCCGCTTAAAGCTATGTGCCGTTCGGCCTTTATATCGAGTCTTGTCATATCCTGCTCGTAAAAGGCGAGTATGCCCGCCTCCGCCGGCACTATCTGGAGCATGGCGTCAAGCGAGAGCGAATAGAGCCGGTTAAGTTCCAGGGTCGAAGCGAGGTTTCTGCTGACCTCGTAGAGCTTCAAGAAATGCTTTATCTCGAAGTTTTCCTCAATGAGGGCCTTTTTCTCCAGGCAGTTCTTGACCGCGAGGATAAGCTCGTCCGCGTTCAGGGGTTTTCTTATGTAGTCAAAGGCGCCTTTTTTAAGGGCGGCAACGGCGGTGTCTATGGAGCTGTGGCCGGTGACGACGATAACGTCAAGAAGGGCGTTTATCTGTTTGGCCTTTTCAAGGACTTCAAGGCCGCTTATGTCCGGCATTACAAGGTCCGTCACCACGACGTCGAATTCGTTGTGCTCAATGAGGTTTATCGCCTCTATGCCGGACGGCGCGGTCTGAACGTGAAAGCCTGCGCCAGTCAGTATATCGGAAGAGGCTATTCTGAAAAAAGCGTCGTCGTCTACCACAAGCACCCTGCCGTTTCCCATAAAACCCCGGTCAAGCATGATTTAAATCACAATATAAATTACCAGAATAGCGCGGCTTATGTCAATCAAACCCTGCGGCAAACCCTGTGACCAAGGCTTAATGTTTTTGTCGCCGGGCGCATCGAAAAGTGATATAATTTCAAATTATGCTGAAGAATACATTTTGCCACCTGCCTGGTTTCGGCACAAAGCTGGAGTCCTACCTATGGAAAAACGGCATACTCTCATGGGATGAGATTATCGACGGCGACGCGCTGCCTTTAAAAAAGAAGGCGCATTCCCTGAAGGAAGGCATAAGGGAATCCTTCAGGCATCTGGGCGAGCAAGACTCAGCTTATTTTGCCCGGCTCCTTCCCGTAGGCGCGCACTGGCGCATCTTCCGCGAGTTCAGGGAACAGTGCGCCTATCTGGACATCGAAACGAACGGGATAATGGGCGACAGGGGCTACATAACGACCATAGCGCTCTTTGACGGCCGCTCGGTATCCTACTATTTAAAAGACCGCAATCTGAAGGACTTCAAGAACGACATAAAAAAATACAAGCTCCTTGTGACCTACAACGGCAAGTCCTTTGACCTGCCGATTATCGAAAGCCAGTTCAAGATCAAATTAAAGCACGCGCATATAGACCTGAGGCATCTCCTTAACGGGCTGGGTTTTTCGGGAGGGTTGAAGAAGTGTGAAAAGACGCTGGGCATAGACAGGCAGGAGCTTAGCGGCCTTGACGGCTACTTTGCCGTGCTGCTGTGGAACGATTTTCTCAGGAACAGGAATTACAAGGCCGTGGAGACGCTCCTTGCCTATAACATACAGGACGCGGTGAATCTTGAGCACCTTATGGTGGCGGCGTATAATCTGAAGCTCCGTGAGACGCCGTTTTCAAGCACGCACGAGCTTGCCCTTCCCTCCCCGCCGGAGCTTCCTTTTAAGGCCGACACGCCGACCATCAAGCGCGTGCTTTCTAAAAACTACTGGTATTCCTCTAAACTCAAAGATTACGTCAGGACTTAAATCAAGGCGATGACAAAAGATATTTCGTTCGTAGACACCCACGCGCATCTCGACGACGCGCGTTTTGACGTTGACAGAAAAGAGGCCGTCCGAAGGGCGGGCGAGGCCGGCCTTAAAAATATCATCAGCGTCGGATGCTGGGACAGGAAAAAAGGGTTCGGCCCGCTGGCCGGAGTCCTGAAAGAGCATGCATTTATCTATGCGGCCCTTGGCGTGCACCCGCACGATGCAAAGGACGCTGCCGGCGACGAACCGTTCGACCTCATAAAAAAATGCGCCCTCGAATGGAAGGACGGCGGCGGCAGGGGCAGGGTGGTCGCCATAGGCGAGGCAGGCCTTGATTACCACTACGACAAATCCCCTCGCGCCGTTCAAAGCGCGGTCTTCATAAGGCAGATACGCCTTGCAAGGGAGCTTAATCTGCCTCTTATCGTCCATTCGCGCGAGGCGGACAAAGATACCATCGAAATATTAAAGGCCGAGGGCGCTCAAGCGACAGGCGGCGTGTTCCATTGCTTTTCGGGCACAGGGGAGACCGCCGAAGAGGTTCTGAAACTCGGTTTTTTCATCTCCTTCACGGGCGTCATCACCTTCCCGAACGCGGCCCAGGCGCGCGATATCGTCAAAAAAGTCCCCATGGAAAAACTGCTCATCGAGACCGACTGCCCTTACCTCGCGCCGGCGCCCCACCGCGGCAAGAGGAACGAGCCTGCCTTCGTAGTGGACACAGCAAGGCAGATAGCCGCGATAAAGGGCCTGTCCATCGAAGACGTGGCGCGCATAACGACGAATAACGCCGAAGACCTCTTCGCGTTAAGGAAGGATAAGGAAGACAAGATAAAGATAGCCTATAAGATACGAAATTCCCTTTATCTGAACGTCACCAACAGGTGCTCCAACTACTGCACCTTCTGCGCGAAGTTCAAATCCTACACCGTGAAGGGCCATTACCTGCGCCTCGGCGAGGAGCCCGACTTCAAGAAGGTCATTGACGCCGTAGGCCCCGACCCTTTGCAGTATGACGAGATAGTCTTTTGCGGCTTCGGAGAGTCCCTTATAAGGCTTGACCTCGTAAAGGAGGTCGGCATGTATTTAAAAAGGATGGGCTGCAGGATACGGGTGGACACCGACGGACTGGCCAACCTGGTGCACAAGAGGAACGTCCTTTCAGAGCTGAAGTTCGTTGACGTCATCTCCGTCAGCCTGAACGCGCCGGATTCAGCCACCTACCAGAAGCTCGTAAAAACGCCCTTCGGAGACGCCGCATACCCCGCGATACTCTTTTTCCTGAAAGAGGCCAAAAAGCACATCTCAAAGGTCATCGCCAGCATAGTAGCCGTCCCCGGCCTCGACGTCGAAGCCTGCCGAAAGGTGGCCGAAGATGAGATAGGCGTGGCCTTCAGGGTGCGGGAGTATGACAATGTGGGGTAAGGGTTTCACATTTTTATAATGTAAAACTGTTTACATGGCGAATATTTTATGATCCATCCTAAAGCATTAGACAAAATGAAAAAGAGCTTAAAATTGACATTGGAGAATTGTAAGGTAGAAAATACTTGGCCAGTATTTAATTCCTATTATGATAATTTAAAAAAGTTTGCATCCGAAGTAATAAAACATCGCAAGGATTGGATTGACTTCAGTAGTGTTCTGAGCATATTTTCTAATCGAGTATGGCAAGCATTATCTGAAAAATTTCCAAATAATCGTACTGCAACAGGCGGTTTGAAAGAATTACTGGGTAATGAAATAACAGAGCAACTGTTTGACTCAGTCATCAAATACATTGAAAGCATACCGAGAAAATATCAGTTTTGTTTTCCTTGTCCGAGTATTGAGGGATTTGGAGAAGGAATCGTTGATTTATCAAAAGATTTTTTGATTAAAAATAATCATGATACGGCTCCCCGCGGTAGTTTATTAGTTAATGCTCTACGTGGATCAAACTCAGGATTTTTAGAAGCAAGAAAGACATATATTTGTATTGAGGAAGATGGCTACACAGAAGGTTCTGCAGATGACCCCGCGTTTATAAATGCATTTTCAAAATTTAAACAGTTTATACATTTAGGTATTATAAACAAATTATTCATTGAAGCATTAAGAGCTCCTATTATACTGGGCTCTTCATTTTCAAAGGGGTTACGTACAGTTGTTTTTGATAAGGCTGAACCAGACAGTGCATCTTGTCATGTTTCGATTCCAGAACATACAGCCAAGTATTTAGAAAAGATATCCTTTAGTGCGGATTTTATCGCAGAAATGAAAACAAAAGAAGGAGTAGAATATAACCAACACAAATTGGAGCCTACAATCAATTTGATAACGGCCCCAGCTGATAATGAAGATGCTAATGCGATCAAAAGCGCGGTTGAATGGGCTTTTGAAGCATCAATAAATTCTGATGAGACAGTAGCATTCCTTCAGATATGTATCGGCATCGAAGCTATTTTAGGTGATATAGATAACGAAAAAGAACCGCTGACAACAAGATTAGCCGATAGATGTGCCTACATCCTTGGGAAAAACATGGTAGATAGGAAAGAAATAAGAGATATGTTTGAAAAGTTATATAAAGTGCGTTCCAAACTTGTTCATGGCAGGCGTGTAAGATTAAAGAAGGACGATGAGCGTTATCTTTTTTGGGGTCGGAGAATTCTTGATAGGCTTATTCGAAAGGAGATGAATTTTTTAAAAATTGATTAAATGTAAGAGCTTGTAGCTATTTTGGGGGGCTGTGCCCACCCTACGGAACTGCAAAACAGCAACAGGACGCTGAAGCGTCCGGGGCCGCGTTCCCACGCCGGGGCGTGGGAACGATAATAAAGGCATTCCGGTGGAGTGAAGGGGTGGGTATGGCATGGCCGCGGCGCGCGCCGCGGCCATGCCGGAGGAAGTTTTTTTAAAAACGGGATTTGCGGCAGGTTGATTATGTTATTTCCTTCCCCCTGATGGGGGATGATTCGCAATGCTCTCTTGTTATAAATGTAGGTATGCGGTTTGCCTTTGTCAAGCGGAACCGGGAATTTACAGGACGGCAAGGGGACGCCAGTCATTGTCGGTGGCAATGGCTGCGGCGCGGTGGGTGACCATGCCCTGATGGACGTTGATGCCTTTTTTGAGGGCAGGGTCGCTGTTTGCGGCGTCTTTAAGGCCGAGGGTTGCTATTTTAAGCAGATAGGGAAGCGTGACGTTCGTAAGGGCAAAGGTGGATGTCCTAGGGACTGCGCCGGGCATGTTGGCCACGCCGTAATGAAGAACGCCGCCAACTTCATAGACGGGGTCTGAATGGGTGGTCGGTTTGATGGTCTCCACGCACCCGCCCTGATCAACGGATACGTCAACGATGACCGAGCCTTTTTTCATGGAGGCGACCATCTCCCGCGTGACGAGTTTGGGCGTCCTTGCGCCGGGGACGTGGGCGGCGCCGATAAGAAGGTCTGCGGCCTTTACCGCCTGTCCGATATTGTATGAATTGGAATAAAGGCTCTTTATCCGCGCTCCGAACATGCCTTCCAGACGCCTGAAGCGGCCGGCATCGGCGTCAAGGACCGTCACTTCCGCGCCGAGGCCGACGGCTATGCGCGCGGCGTTTGTGCCGACCATGCCCGCGCCGAGTATCGTCACGACGCCGCATGGAACTCCGGGCACGCCGCTTAAAAGCAGGCCCTGTCCGCCGTTTGATTTTAAAAGATAGTTCGCGCCGATTTGAACGGAAAGCCTTCCTGCCACTTCGCTCATGGGCGCGAGGATGGGCGTCATCCGGTCATCTGTTTCTATTGTTTCATAGGCAATGGCCGTCACGTTGCCTTTTACGAGCGCGCTTGTAAGCGCAGGCTCCGCCGCAAGGTGCAAAAAGGTGAATATGACGAGGCCGTCACGGAGATATTTGTATTCCTCCGGCCTCGGCTCCTTGACCTTTACGATAAGCTCCGCGGCTTTCCACACTTCTTCCGCTGAGGATATCTCGGCGCCCGCCTTGCGGTATTCCTCGTCGTCAAACGAGCTTCCAGCCCCGGCGTTGGTTTCCACCAGCACCCTGCAACCAGCCTCTTTCAGGGCAACGACGCCGGACGGGGTGACGGAAACCCGGTATTCGTTGTCTTTTATCTCTTTTGGCACGCCGATGACCATGAAATAACTTATACTGCGCATATACTTGCCTGTCAAGGAGCGAATGAGTCAGGTTTTTTACAATATTAGCGTTGACGCAGATAGACGGCATCTGATAAAATTATGTGTTAAGGAACGGAACCTATATGTTTGAAGATACAATACAACGCATTATTTTAACCGCGCCGCCGATACTATTCGCGCTTACGGTGCATGAATGCGCGCACGCGTGGGTCGCGGACAGGCGGGGAGACCCGACGGCAAGGATGCTCGGCAGGGTGACTCTAAACCCCTTGAAGCACCTTGACCCCATAGGAACTCTGGCGCTTTTCTTTTCAGGGATGTTCGGCTGGGCAAGGCCGGTTCCGGTAAATCCCCGCAACTTCAGGAATCCTTCAAAGGACATGATGCTGGTCGCCCTTGCCGGGCCAGCCTCTAACCTGATGCTTGCGGCGCTCTCAGCCATGCTTTTCAAGCTCCTTCACGCAGGCATGTTTGATTTTCTTTCCGGGATGCCGGGGGTCTTCAGGCCGCTTTACATTATGGTTCAATTGAGCATAATCATGAACGTATCTCTCGCCATATTCAACATGGTCCCGGTCCCGCCGCTTGACGGCAGCAAGGTGTTAGCGCATTTTTTGCCCGCTAACCAGGCATTCGCCTTTGCGAGGCTTGAGCGTTACGGTTTTTTAATCCTCATAGTTCTTATAATGACGGGCGCTATCAACAGGGTTGTCTCCCCGCTGGTTTACTTCATGGCCGGACTTCTCACGGGAGGCGGGGTTTAGATGGCCAAAAAGAGGATTTTAAGCGGCATGAGGCCCACCGGAAAGCTCCATCTGGGCCATTACTACGGGGTTATACAAAACTGGCTCAAGCTCCAGAAGGAATATGACTGCTATTTCTTTGTGGCCGACTGGCACGCCCTCACGACCGACTACGCCAGCCCCGGCGCGATAAAAGAGAGCACGCGCGAGATGGTGCTTGACTGGCTTGCCGCCGGGATTGATCCGAATGAGGCCGTCCTTTTCCGCCAGTCCGCGGTAAAGGAGCACGCGGAGCTCTTTGTGCTCCTTTCGATGATAACCCCCCTTTCGTGGCTTGAGAGGAACCCGACATACAAGGAACAGCTCCACGAGGTAAGTGATAAAGACCTTCACACATTCGGTTTTTTGGGATATCCTGTGCTTCAGACGGCGGATATCATCATCTACAAGGCCGAGGTCGTTCCGGTCGGCATTGACCAGGCCCCGCACCTTGAGCTTTCAAGGGAGATAACGCGGCGTTTCAACTTTCTCTACGGCGAGGTCTTTCCTGAGCCGCAGACCATGTTGACGGAAGTGCCGAAGATACTCGGCACTGACGGCAGGAAGATGAGCAAAAGCTACAATAACGCGGTATTCCTGTCGGACAGCCCCAAGGTCATTGAGCAAAAGCTCCTTTCCATGGTCACGGACACGGCGAGGAAAAGAAGGACAGACCCGGGCAGCCCGGATCTGTGCCCTTTTTACCTGACCTACCACGTCCTTTTCTCGGATTTACAGACAAAGGAATGGGTGCGCCAGGGCTGCGCCGCCGCAGGCATAGGATGCATCGAATGCAAGAAGTCCGTGGTGCCCAGGGTGCTGGCCGACCTTGAACCTATACAGGCAAGGCGCGCGGAGCTTGAGAAAGACCCTGAGATGGTGAACGCGATTCTCGGCGCAGGCGGCGCCCTGGCCTCGGCCGTTGCCGGCGTTACGATGGCAGAGGTAAGAAAGGCCATAAGGCTGGAGTAAATCGTCATATGACCTACAACGTCAAACTTGAAGTATTCGAAGGCCCGCTGGATCTGCTCCTTCATCTCATAAAGAAGAACGAGGTGGATATCTATTCCATCCCCATAGCGGTGATAACTGACCAGTATATCGAGTACATTGACGTGATGAAGGAGATGAATCTGGACTTTGCAGGCGAGTTTCTTGTAATGGCCGCCACCCTTGTGCATATAAAGAGCAGGATGCTCCTGCCGGTGGAGGTTAAGCACGAGGGTCTGGAGGAAGAAGGCGCTGACCCGCGTGAAGAGCTCGTCAAAAGGCTCCTTGAATACCAGAGGTACAGGGACGCGGCGGCGGAGCTTAACGCAAGGGTCATGCTCGGCAGGGACGTCTTCCCAAGGGGGCTCGGCGTTGCCCCGGAGGCGGAGGAGCCGGGCCTCGTGAACGTATCGGTGTTTGACCTGATGGAGGCGATAAAGGGCATCCTTCGGAGGGCGCCCAGGGACGCTGGGCTTAATCTTACCGTCGAAAGGTTCAAGATAGCCGACAAGATAAACTACGTCCTTGAACGCCTCGGCTCTGAAAAGAGCGCGGCCTTTGCCTCCTTGTTCGCGGACAGGGCGATGCGCGGCGAGATAATAGTCACCTTCCTCGCCATACTCGAGCTTGCCAAGCTTCAGCTTATAAAGATACACCAGACGGACGACGGCATCATCCGGGTATATTCGCGCGACGGGAGCAAGGAGCAGGAGGCCGCGGTCAATGATCCGGTAAATTAACAGGTTTCTGACAAAATTCAAATTCTCAGCAGGTTGCTCAAAACGCCCCAGCTACAAGGCGACGAGGAGCGAAGAACGGAGGCGTGCTTTTGGGCACGTCGCAGTGATGAGTGACGAAGGCAACGCGGTAGATGGGGCGTTTTCAGCAGCCTGCTAAGTGAAGAGAGACATGATGGATAAAGACAATCTTAAACCGCTCATAGAGTCTTTGATATTCGCCTCTGAAGGCGTGCTCACGATAAACGGCATCTGCGCCCTCATGCCGGATGAAGACAGGGCGGCCGTGAAGGCGGCGCTCGGCGAGCTTATAGAGGATTACAGGAACAGGGCGGGCGGCCTTTTGATAGAAGAGGTCGCGGGCGGTTATCAGTTCCGCACAAACCCGGAGTTCTCCGCGTGGGTAAGGCGGCTTTTCAAGTCGGGCGCGCAGAAGCTGAGCCGCCCCGCTCTGGAGACCCTCGCCATAGTCGCGTACAAACAGCCGGTCATGAGGGCGGAGCTTGAGGCCGTAAGGGGCGTTGATTCAGGCGGCGTGCTCGCCACCCTCATGGACAAGAGGCTCATAAAGATAGTCGGCAAAAAAGAGGTTCCGGGAAGGCCCGTTGTCTACGGCACGACAAAGGAGTTTCTGGAGACCTTTGACCTTAAAGACCTCGGGTGCCTCCCGAGTTTAAAGGACATACAGGCGCTGGAGGAGGAAAATGCAGGACAGGGGCAGAAAATCGAGCAGGCCGCAGGCGCGCCTGAAGAAGGAACAGACGAAGGGCCTGAAGCCAAGAAAGACGAGGAGTCTGAGGCAGGAACAGACGAAGGCCCCGGCGCCGATCCTGAAGGACGGCCGGAAACAGGAACAGAAACCGGAGCCGAAGACAGAGCCGAAGACGAAGCTGACGCCGGGCATGAAGCTCCGGCTGAGGCCGGAGGAGAGGCGGCTGAAGAGGAAAAAGACCCCTCGGCAGGGGGCTCTTTTGAAGACGCCAAAACCGGCGGCGGCGAAGGCGGGCGCGCCCCAGAGGCTCCAGAAGGTGATAGCAACGGCCGGGGTGACGTCAAGAAGGAAGGCTGAGGAGTTGATATTAGAGGGCTTGGTAAAGGTGAACGGCGTTGTGGTGACGGAATTAGGGGTAAAGATTGACCCGGCAAAAGACCGCGTGACCGTTGACGGCAGGGGCATACACTCCGATACGAACAAGGTATATATACTTCTTAATAAGCCAAAGGGATATATAAGCGCGGTATCAGACCCGCAAAAAAGGCCGGTCGTTGTTGACCTCGTAAGGAACGTGAAGGAGAGGGTCTATCCGGTGGGCAGGCTTGACTTCGACGCTGAAGGCGCGCTCATACTTACGAATGACGGCGAGCTTTCGCATATGCTCATCCACCCGGCCTTTCACGTCCCCAAGAAGTATCTCGTGAAGGTCAAGGACGTGCCTTCGCCGGAAGACCTTGAAAAGCTCGCTAAAGGCGTCTGGCTTGAAGACGGCAGGACCTTTCCGGCAAAGGCCAAGTTCATAAGGCAGACAAAGGAAAATTCGTGGATAGAGCTTACCGTTTTTGAGGGCAGGAACAGGCTTGTTAAAAGGATGTGCATGGCCATAGGCCATCCCGTGTCCAAGCTTAAAAGAATAGAATTCGCAGGGATAAAGCTCGACATCGAGACCCCCGGCGCGTACAGGATGCTCACGCCGGACGAGATCCGGGGCCTTAAAAACCTGCAATCAACCTCCTGAGAGATGCACTGCGTAAAGGATAACGGTAAAAAGGCCATTTCCGCCTGGTACGAATCCCTCTTTGGCGCCTTCGGGCCGCAGGGCTGGTGGCCGGGCCGCACCCGCTTTGAGGTAATCGTCGGGGCCATCCTCACGCAGAACACCGCCTGGATTAACGTCGAAAAGGCCATAACCCGCCTTAAAAGGGCGCGCCTCCTTGTCCCTCGGCGCATGCACGCCGTTGACGTAGCCGAGCTTGCGGAGCAGATACGCCCGGCAGGATACTTTAACGTCAAGGCAAAGCGTCTTAAAAACTTCACCGCGCATCTATTTGAAAAACACGATGGAAGCCTTGACAGGCTGCTTCGCGGGAATACCGCCGGACTAAGGGCCGGGCTGCTATCTGTCAGCGGCATAGGCCCGGAGACTGCGGACTCGATACTCCTTTACGCGGGCGGCCATCCGGAGTTCGTCGTTGACGCCTACACCAGGCGGATAGCCGTTCGCCACGGCCTTGCCGGAGAGGACGCCGGCTACGAGGAGCTTAAATCCCTGTTCATGGAAAACCTCCGCGAGGACGCGCGCGTCTTCAACGAATACCACGCGCTCATCGTGAAGACGGGCAAGGACTTTTGCAAGACAAAAAAACCCCTGTGTGAAAGTTGCCCGTTGAAAAAATTTCTAAATTAAATAATGGCCCAAAAGATAAACATACTCGATCCCATGCTTGCCGGGAAGATAGCCGCCGGCGAGGTCGTCGAAAGGCCGGCCTCGGTCGTAAAGGAGCTTATAGAGAACTCCATTGACGCCGGCGCGAAGAACGTCTCGGTGTGGCTTGCCGAGGGCGGAAGGCGCCAGATAAAGGTCGTTGACGACGGCGGGGGCATGTGCCGTCAGGACGCGCTCATCGCCTTCATGCGCCATTCGACGAGCAAGGTCGCAAGCGAGGAAGACCTGTCGCGCATAACGAGCTACGGTTTTCGCGGAGAGGCGCTTGCGAGCATAGCGGCGGTGGCAAAGGTCTGCCTTCGCACTAGGGAGCGGGATGCGTTGTCCGGCACGAAGGTGGCTATCGGAGGAGAAGGCGGAGCCGAGCCGTTGGCGGCTGACGACGGATGCCCGGAGGGCGCGTCCATAGAGGTGAAAGACCTTTTTTACAGCACCCCTGCGCGCTTTAAGTTCATGCGCTCGGCTGAAAACGAATACGGCAGGACGCTTGAGGTGCTGCGGCGCATCGCGCTTTCAAATCCTGACGTGAGTTTCACGCTCTTTCATGGCTCGACCAAATCCATTGACACGAAGGCCGGGACGCTGCGCGACAGGATATTCGACCTCTTTGGCGATGAGGTTCTTAAAAATATCATCGAGGTGAACTCGCCGCTTGTCACGGGTTTTATCGGCTCTCATGAGCAGAGCTACGCCACGCTAAAGGGCGTGAACACCTTCGTGAATGGCAGGTGGATAAGGGATAAGGGCATAACGCGCGCGGTTATCGACGGCTACGGGACTATCCTTGAAACATCGAGGTTCCCGTTTGCCGTCCTTGATATAAGGATAAGTCCTGAAGACGTTGACGTAAACATCCACCCTGCAAAGAGCGAGGTAAGGTTTAAAAGCCCCGGCTTTGTCTATGACATCGTAAAGGCCGCGGTAAGGGGCGCGCTCGGCATGGGCGCGGCGCCGGCGGCATTTCCGTATGCCCCGATAGGCCGTATGTCCGGCTGGACGCAAGCCGCCGGCGCGCACGCAGGCGAGAGGCCGGCGGCGTATGGCGGCCTGCGGGAGGCAGAGGACGGCTTGCCCTTTTTCAATGAGGCGGCATCCGGCGGCGCGCAAGAGGTCAAAAACCCTGAATTCCTCGGCCTGCGCGCGGTGGGGCAGTTATGGGCCGAGTTCCTCATCGCTGAGTCCCCTTCAGGCGCAAACGCTTTTTTTTACGTAATAGACCAGCACGGAGCCGAGGAGCGGTCCGCGTTTGAGAGGCTTAAAAGAGCGGTATGCGGCGGAGCCGCGCTTAACAGGCAGATGCTCCTTGTGCCCGAGCGCATCGAGACGACCCCTGAGGAGAAGGACGCGCTCAGCGCGGCTATGGAGCATCTCGGCAGGTTCGGCTTTGAGCTTACGCCCTTCGGGCCGTCCATCAAGGAGGGCGGGGAGACATTTTTGATAAGATCGGTTCCGGATATGCTTGCGTCAAGAAGCTGCGCTAATTTGCTTAAGGATATTGCCGAGGAGCTGTCGGATGAAAGCGCAAGTTCGCGGCTTGAAGACAGGATAGAGGCCGCGCTCATGAGGATAGCCTGCCACAGCGTCATACGCGGGGCGCGCCCGCTTGAGCAGGCAGAGGCCGACGCCCTCGTAGGGAAACTCGCGTATATCGACTTTGCCGGTTTTTGCCCGCACGGCAGGCCAGTGGTGAAGAAGTTTTTGAGAAAAGAGATAGAAGCGGTCTTCAAGAGATGAAGATAAAGATAATCGTCATCTGCGGGCCGACCGCCGCGGGGAAAAGCTCTCTGGCCGTGGAGCTTGCCGGGCTTTTTAACGCGGAGATAATCAGCGCGGACTCCATGCAGGTCTACAGGCACATGGACATCGGCGCCGCGAAGCCGTCAAAGGCCGAAAGGGACGGGGCAAGGCATCATATGATAGACGTCGTAAATCCTGACGCGGATTACAACGCCGCGCGTTTCAGGGATGACGCCGCCACGCTGGTGGAGGAGATAACGAATAGGCGCAAAAACGTCATCGTTTCCGGCGGCACCGGCCTTTACATCAAGGCGCTCACCGAGGGTATTTTCGAGGGGCCGCAGGCGGATGAGGCCATGAGGCGCGGGCTTGTCGAGTATGCGGAGGCAAACGGCCGCGAGGCGCTCTATGAAAGGCTTAAAGAGGCCGACCCGGTTGCCGCGCTGTCCATGCACCCGAATAATCTAAGGCGCGTTGTGCGCGCCATCGAGGTCTGTTATCTTGCAAAGCGCCCGGTGTCGGAGCTTCACCGCGAGCATAACTTTTCCGCCAGACCATACGATACGCTCAAGATCGGTCTTTGCAAGGAGAGAGAGGCCCTTTACGCGGACATTGAAAAGCGGGTGGATGACATGATGGCCGCCGGTCTTGTTGGAGAGACAAGGGCTTTAATCGCAATGGGATATCAGGCCGGTTTGAAGCCTATGCGCGGTCTGGGTTATAAGGAAATGGCCGGGTTCTTAAACAAGGAGTATCCCCTTGACGAGGCCGTGCGCCTTTTGAAAAGGAACACCAGACATTACGCGAAACGCCAGCTCACGTGGTTCAGGAAAGATGCGGAAATAAGATGGTTTAATCCCGCGCTGAAAAAAGATATAATAAAACAAATCGAGGTATTTTTGAATTGAAGAAGTTTTTTTTGTCATTGACGTTTTGCACGGCGGTTCTTTTGGCGTTCCCTTTGAATTCTCCCGCCGAGGTGATGACCGTAAGGGCCGAAGGTCAGGCGGTGAAGTATGACGAGGCCGCGGACGTAAAGAAGCTCGCCATAGAAGACGCCTTGCAAAAGGCGGCCAGGGAGGTCTTTGCCGCGGTCATCAAGGGCGAGCGCGCCGCGGTCCAGCCGTCCGAATACCCGGGCCTTTATTCCAGCCTGACGGATTATGTCCTGACGTATAAGATATTGTCCGAGGGGTGGCTGGTCCCCGAAGCCCCGCCCTTGCCGAAGGAGCCGGCGTTGCCCCCTGGGCCGCCGGGGCCGGAGGCCGCGCCGGTCATAGAGACCTATCAGGTGAAGCTCGAGGCTTCGATAGACATGGACCAGATGAAAACAGCCCTGGCCCGCGCCATTGCCTCGAAAGGGACTGCCGGCCTTAATGCCTATACCCTCGTCATGCTCGATATCCCCGGCTACGACGCGTATAGGTCTTTAATGGAAACCTTCTCGCGCATACCAACGGTAAAGGATGTTTCCTACGCTTCTTTTTCGAGCTCCCGGTATGTTTTTACCGTAAAAAGCACGGATACCCAGGCGGCCCTTGTGGAAAGGCTTGGCGCCGAGGCCGGAGATGATTACTCCGTATTTGCCGCTGACGCGCAGACGATAGCGATAAAATATTTTGCGCCCCTTGAAGGGGTTCAACCCCAAAAGGAATGATGGAAGGAATGATTAAAGGGATGATGAACGGACATTTGCCCCGCCTCGCGGCGGCGCTGGCGCTTATGATGCTCCTTTCCGGGTGTGCCGCAGGCGTCACGCATACGCTTTACGATGAATATGGCAGGTCAAAGCCATACACCTCGGCGGCGCTGCCCGTCGTGTGGGACGGCGGGCCTGAGGATAAGAAAGAAGCCGACGCCGTAACGGGCCTTTTCAGGAAGATGTCGCTTGAGAAGATGTCGCTGATGAATTACAGGATGCTGCCGCTTGATGAGACCGACAGGCGGCTCGCCGGCGCGGCGAATGCCGATAAACTCTCGAAAGAGGAACTTGCCGCCCTGAAGACGGACTCAGCCCTGCGCGTGCGCATCGTCAAATGGAACAGCTCAAAGATTGCGGCTTATTCGGCTTTGACCGTGAAGGCCCTTTTCAGCCTCTATTCGAAAGACGGAGAGCTTCTTTGGGAGGCCGCATACGCCACGAAGGAATCGGACTTGAAGCTCGACGCGGAGCCGATGGAGCTTGCCATCTTAAAGGCATATGAGCCGCGCGTGCAGCGTTTTGTTGACATGGTGCTCTCAACGCTTCCCGTCGCCGAGGAGCCGTCCGGCAGTGAGACCTTCTTTCAGTGGCTCCCGTAACGGCCGTCCGGCATGTTCATGCACAGCGTCATAAATGAACGCGCATACAGAGTTATGACGCTATGTATAGAAATATCCCCAATATACTCACCGCGTTAAGGATAGCGCTCGTCCCGGTATTCGCCATGCTCGTGCTTACCGGCATGTCCGGCTACGCCGCGGCGGTGTTTGCCGTTGCCGGGGCCACGGACGTGATTGACGGCCTTATCGCGAGAAGGTTTAACCTCCAGAGCCACCTCGGAGAGCTCCTCGACCCCCTTGCCGACAAGTTCCTCCTTACCGCCTCCTACCTCGTCCTTACCTATAAGGGCGCCATACCCCTGTGGCTGTGTGTCCTTGTCGCGGTGCGCGACCTGCTCATGCTCGGCGGCATCGCGGTAATTCGCTATTACGGAAAAACGCCAAACGTCTCCCCGGCGTTTGCTGGAAAGCTCAATACGCTGCTTCAGACAGCAACAGTCCTTTATGTGCTGTTCATAGGCGGCAGGCTTTCCAGCGCGTGGTTTACGGCCCTTGCGGCGTTAACGGCGTTTATCACCGTCTACAGCGGCCTTTATTACGCGTGGAGGCATTTTAGCGGCGGCGGGGATAAACATTTCCCCTCTTTTTTAAAGAGGGGAAATTAGAGGGAGCCTCTTTAGTTGTGTTCCTGGGTTTTATGGAAGGTTATGTCGGGCCACTGCTCCATGACGTAGTTAAGCTGCCACTCGCTCGGCGCGAGGAACGCGAGGCTCCCGCCGGAGTCGCAGGCAAGCCTTGCGATATTTTCCTTTTCAAACTCAGCGAGTTTTTTCTTGTTATCCGAGCTTATCCAGCGCGCCCTCGCGTATGCCGTTGATTCGTAAACGGCGTCTACTCCGTACTCGTCCTTGAGCCTTGCCATGGTGACGTCGAACTGAAGCGCGCCGACCGCGCCGAGGATGTAGTCGTTCCCCTGAATGGGCCTGAAGACCTGCACTGCCCCCTCTTCGGTAAGCTGCTGAAGCCCCTTTTGGAGCTGTTTTATCTTCAGAGGGTTTTTAAGGTACGCCCTTCTGAAGTGCTCCGGCGCGAAGCTCGGTATGCCGGTGAACTTCAGCGGCTCCTTGTCTGTGAATGTGTCGCCTATCTTTATCGTCCCGCGGTTGTGTATGCCTATTATGTCGCCGGGGTATGCTTCTTCTATGTTCGTCCTGTCCTGCGCCATGAAGATGGTTGCGTTTGAGAAGGCTATCTCCCTGCCTGTTCTGTGGTGGATGACCTTCATGCCCCTTGTGAATTTGCCTGAGCATATCCTCATGAAGGCTATCCTGTCCCTGTGCGCCGGGTCCATGTTCGCCTGTATCTTGAAGGCAAAGCAGGAAAACTGCTCTTCGTAAGGAGAGACCTCTCTTGAGACCGCCGCCCTCGGCATCGGGCAGGGGGCCATCTCCACGAAGGCGTCGAGAAGCTCTTTTACCCCGAAGTTGTTTATCGCACTGCCGAAAAATACGGGCGTCTGGCTGCCCTTCAGGTAATGCTCGTATTCAAACGGGTTGGCCGCGCCCTTGAGGAGTTCTATATCCTCGCGCAGTTCATCGGCCTGCCTTCCGAGGAGTTCATCGAGCTTCGGGTCGCCTAGGTCGGTTATGGTGACGACCTCCTGCTTCCTTGTATCCTCGCCCGGAGTAAAGAGGTTTAATTCCTTCCGGTACAGGTTATAGACCCCTTTAAAACCCTTGCCGGAGCCGATGGGCCAGGAAAGCGGCGTGCATTCTATCTGGAGCTTTTCCTCGATGTCGTGCATCAGGTCAAGCAGCGGCAGACCCTCTCTGTCGAGCTTGTTGATGAAGGTTATTATCGGGATATTCCTCATGCGGCAGACGGCCATGAGCTTTTCCGTCTGCGTCTCCACGCCCTTCGCGCTGTCTATGACCATCAGGGCGCTGTCCACGGCGGTTAAAACCCTGTAGGTGTCCTCGGAAAAGTCCTGATGGCCCGGCGTATCAAGAAGGTTTATGTCGAAGTCACGGTAATTGAACTTCATCACCGAGGTCGTGACCGAGATGCCCCTTTCCCGCTCTATCGCCATCCAGTCGCTTGTGGCGTGGCGCGACGCCTTCTTCGCCTTCACGGCGCCCGCCATCTGTATCGCGCCTCCGAACAAAAGTAGCTTTTCCGTAAGCGTGGTCTTTCCCGCGTCAGGGTGGCTTATAATGCCGAATGTGCGCCTGCGCCGAACCTCTTTTTCCTGTCTGCTCATCTTTGAATTCCTGCTGTTGGTTAGATATTATCGGTCTTTTACTTAAACCTTATATTTTACAGTAAAAGGCAGGCGGGGTCAACGAATTAACAAATCACAATCTTCTTGTGATATGATAATTAATTGACAGGCTGCGGAAAAACTCAAAATCTGGTCAGGCTGCTCAAAAAGTTCCAGATGCAAGGCGTCGAGGAGTGAGGAGCGAGGCGCACTTTGTTGTGCGCCGTTCGTTCCGAACGACGAAGACAACGCCGCAGATGGGACTTTTTCAGCAGCCTGTTAATAAATTCGGCGCACGGGGACAGATGGCCTTAATAAACTTGAAGCAGATAGCGGTCGGTTTTGGAAACCCGCTCCTTATGGACGGGATAGACTTGCAGATTGAAAAGGGCGAGCGGGTCTGCCTTGTCGGGCGTAACGGGGCGGGCAAATCAACCCTTATGAAACTGATTAGCGGCGAAGTCAAGCCAGACGGCGGGGAGATTATCCGCGCGCCGGGGCTGAAGGCTACGATGCTCTCGCAGGAGGTTCCGGGCGAGGGCGCGCTTACAGGCACTGTCTTTGACGTTGTAACCGGCGGGCTTGGCGACATCTGCGGGCTGCTTGCCGCGTATCATGCGGCGGCAAAGAAGCTCGGCGAAGGCGACAGCAGCGTCATGCCGGAGTTTGAGAGGATTCACCATGAGCTTGATGTCAAGGACGGCTGGCAGGCAAGCCAGCGGGCAGAGACTGTTATATCGCAATTGAAACTTCCGGCGGACGCCGGGTTTTCCGGCCTCTCCGGCGGCTATAAAAGAAGGGTTCTCCTTGGCAGGGCGCTTGCCGCCGAGCCGGATTTGCTGCTCCTTGACGAGCCTACAAACCACCTTGACCTTGATTCCATCGGCTGGCTTGAGGACTTTTTGCTAAGCTACCGCGGCACGCTCCTTTTTATAACACATGACAAGATGCTCCTTGAAAGGCTTGCCACGCGCATAATCGAGCTTGACAGGGGGAGGTTAATCAGCTGGCCGTGCGGTTACAGGCAGTACCTTGAAAGAAAGGAACTGCTCCTTCATTCCGAGGCGCGGGAGAACGCGCTTTTTGACAAGCGCCTCTCGGAGGAAGAGGTCTGGATACGTCAGGGCGTCAAGGCAAGGAGGACGCGGAACGAAGGCAGGGTGCGCGCGCTGATGGAGGCCAGAAAGATACGCAGTGAGCGGCGCGAGATAGAAGGCGGCCCGCGCATGAAGGTGCAGACGGCCGATATTTCCGGCAAGCTCGTCATAGAGGCCAAAGGCGTAAGCTATGCCTATGATAACGCCGGGCCTGTTATAAATGATTTTTCAACGCGCATAATGCGCGGCGACAAGGTCGGCATCATCGGCCCGAACGGCTCCGGCAAGACGACCCTTTTAAAGCTCCTGCTTGGGGAGCTTACGCCTACGGCCGGGAGCACGCGCCTCGGCACGCGCCTTGAGGTATCTTATTTTGACCAGCACAGGAGAGTCCTTGATGAGGAGCGCACCGTGCAGGATAATATCGGCGAAGGCAACGACAATGTAATCATAAACGGCCAGCCCCGCCATGTAATCGGCTATCTTCAGGATTTTCTCTTTTCTCCGTCAAGGGCGCGCACGCCCGTAAAGGCGCTTTCAGGCGGCGAGAGGAACAGACTGCTTCTTGCAAAGCTCTTCGCGAGGCCGTCAAATGTCCTCGTCATGGACGAGCCGACAAACGACCTTGACAGCGAGACGCTTGACCTCCTTGAGGAGCTTCTTTCGGAATACACGGGCACCGTGCTCCTTGTCAGCCACGACAGGGCGTTTTTAAATAACGTGGTCACGAGCACGATAGTGTTTGAAAAGAGCGGCCTGAATGAATACATCGGCGGCTACGACGACTGGCTGGCTCAGAGGCCGAAGCAGATAACGGACAAAGCCGAAAAAAAACAAAAGCAGCTGCAGAAAAAGGACAAACCTTTAAGGCTGAGTTTTAAAGAAGAGCGTGAACTTGAGGAAATGCCCGAAAGGATAGATGCCATCGAGGCCGAGCAGAAGGCGCTTTTCGAGACCACATCAAACCCCGACTTCTACAAACAAGGCCCCCAAAAAGCCGCCGAGGCAAATGCGCGGATGCAGGAGATAGAACAAAAGCTAAAAGCGGCCTGCAAGAGATGGGAGGAGCTTGAGGCGGTGAAGGCGGCAGGGGAGCAAGAATTAAGATAAGAAACTCGTAGTGCGAGGCTTTAGCCTCGCTTTGTCGGCAATCAGGCAAGGGTGCTGCAAAACAGCTCGGTAGAAGTCTCGCACTACTTTCCGTCGTTCTCACGCCGGAGCGTGGGAACGCTAAAATGTTTTTTTCTCTTCTCCCCTCGCGGGAGAGGGTAGGGTGAGGGGAAAAAGGTTACGCAGCACTTCCGCGTTATGCGGGTTCAGGTTTGTAACCAGAACCCTTTTGATTCGTAGCTATAATGAACGGTCATACCTGCCAACTATTCGCGATCCTCGCACGAACTTATGGGTTCAAGTTGCAAACTTGAACCCGCATAGGGTTCTAATCGGGAATCTGATTTTGATTTATTGTTCTCACGTTTCAGCGTGGGAATGATAAAAATTATCTTTACCGCACCATCGTCCTTAAAACTCTTACAGCGTCCTTGAGTTTTTCTTCATCAATATCACTTACAAATCTCTTGAGCATCTCCCGCAGTTCTCTTGGGCTTGCTTCATGTTCGAAGTCAAAAAGCTCCCACATGTCAACCTTAAGCGCGTCTGAAAACTTCATCAACATGTCGAATGTAGGGTTCTCCTTGCCACGCTCAATACTGCTAATATAGTGCGCGCTTATATCCATTCTTTCGGCCAAAACTTCCTGCGTCCATTCTTTGTTCTCTCTGAGGCTTTTTATTCTTATGCCGAAGAGTTTCTTTGAATTCACCATTTCCTTCACCCTCCCTGAAGGAAATGATGCATCTTTTGCTGCCATCCTTGAATGATGCAATACACACATTTTTATTGACAATTAGTATGTATTGGATATAGTATTAATAACTAATGCCTTTAATTTATAGTAATTTTTAATGGCAATAGAGTTACTTTCAACGCTTTTGTTCGTGGCGATGGCGCGAGTCAGTTCACTCCATCATAGAGGAAAAAACAACATTTTGAAAAGGGGGCATTGTATGAAGGGAATGACAGGAATGAAAAGATTATTGGCTACGACCGCTCTTTTGCGGGTACCATTAGTGCGGGCACCATTAGTCATAATGATGCTCCTTTTATCAACCGGATGTGCTTCTATCATCGCCGGTAAGACTCAGCTTATCGGAATTAACAGTAACCCTGACTCTGCGCAGATTTCCATTAAAGACGAATATGGACAGGCGGTTTTTAGTGGGACAACACCGACATCCATACTTCTTGCAAAAGGGGATGGGTATTTTCATGGTAAGGATTACACAGTAGATATCGCAAAAGATGGTTATTCAAAGCAAGTTGTTACCATAAAGAGCAGTGCGGGTGGATGGTATCTGTTCGGTAATATTATATTTGGCGGGTTGATAGGCTGGTTTATTGTTGACCCACTTACCGGGGCGATGTGGACCTTATCGCCGGAGAAGGTAAATGCCGGGCTTAGTAAGAATATAGTGAATGGCAACAGGCAAAATCCAAGCGAGTTGTACATAGTCCTTTTGAACGATGTTCCGATAAACTTAAGAGATCAAATGGTACGGGTTAAGTAGCAATGTGTAATATTCTGATGTCTTTTATCGTTTCCACGCTCCAGCGTCCAGCCTCGTAGGGCGGGCTGTGCCAGCCATTCGCTGAGGCCAGCTGAGATACCCTCCTTCATATCCTCGCCATCACTCCTTTGTTCACCTCCGTTGCTTTTTCCGGGCCATAGAGCAGCTCCACGAGCTTGAAGGCGAATTCTATGGCGGTGCCCGGGGACTGGCTGGTGACGATGTTGCCGTCTACGACTACGCGCTCGTCGCTGATTTTTGCGGCTATCAGCTCGGCGCGCACGCTTGGGTGGCTTGTTATGGTGCGGTATTTTGTGATGCCTGTTTTAGACAATACCGCGGGCGCGGCGCAGATGGCCGTGACGAATTTACCCTTTTCGAATAGATCATGGACTATCTTCCTGACGCGCTCGTCTTTTTTCAGGTTCTCCGTGCCTGCGGCTCCGCCCGGCAGGACGATCATGTCAAACGTGTCATTTGCCACCGCGTCAAGCTCGGCATCGGCGAGGACCTGTATCCTGCTCCTGCCTTCGATGGCGCCTTTGATTGTTCCCGCGATAATTACTTCAGCCCCGGCGCGCCTCAGTATATCCACCACTGCAAGGGCTTCTATTTCCTCAAACCCGGGGGCAAGCGGCATAAGAACTTTTTTCATAAAGGTCCTCCTTATTGATATATCACTGGATTATACACGCTCTTTTTAATTTTGGAAGTTGTTTTGCGGGGTTTTTGGTATAAAATAAAAGTATGGCAGAGCGCGCGCATAAGCAGAACCGTCTTATCAACGAGAAAAGTCCGTACCTGCGCCAGCACGCGGAAAACCCGGTGGACTGGTATCCATGGTCGGATGAGGCGATTGAAAGGGCAAGGCGCGAGGACAAGCCCATGCTCGTCAGCATCGGGTATTCGAGCTGTCACTGGTGCCACGTGATGGAAAGGGAGTCCTTCGAGGACGCTGATACGGCGCGGATAATGAACGAGAACTTCATTAATATAAAAGTGGACAGGGAAGAGAGGCCTGACATAGACAGCCTCTACATGAAGGCCGTGCAGGCCATGACCGGAAGCGGCGGATGGCCGCTGAATGTGTTTACCACGCCGGACGGTGTGCCTTTTTTCGGCGGGACATATTTTCCTCCGGATGAGAATTACGGCATGGCGCCTTTTAAAAAAGTGCTTCTGGCCGCAAGCGAGGCGTACAGGAAGAATAAGGCGAGGATAGACGCCGTTGGAAAGGATATAACCGAGGCGCTTGCGCACAGGAAGATTACGGAGCCGGTCGCGATAAGCAGGGGTTTGGCGGATGCGGCTTTTGAAGCGGCAAGGCGGCGCTTTGACAATCTCTATGGCGGCTTTGGCTCCGGCGCGAAGTTTCCCCATGCCATGTTTTTAAAGTTTCTCTATATGTATTATAAACGCACCGGCGAGCAGGAGGCCCTTGCCATTGTGAAAAAGTCCCTTTCGGCAATGGCGTCCGGCGGGATGTATGATCATCTTGGAGGCGGCTTCCACCGTTATTCAGTGGATGAGCGCTGGGAAGTGCCGCATTTTGAAAAGATGCTTTACGACAACGCGCTTTTGCTTGAGCTGTGCGCGTTCGCGCACAGGGGGACCGGTTTGGAGTTTTTTAAGGAAACCGCGCTTGAGACGGCAGACTATCTCTTCAGGGAGATGCGCGACCCGTCCGGCGGGTTTTACTCATCCCAGGATGCGGACGTCGAGGGGGAGGAGGGCGGCTGCTATCTGTGGGACGCGGCTGAGATACGGGCGGTTTTGAGCGAGGCCGGCGCGAAAAGGTTCATGCGGTTTTTTTCCGTGACAGAAGAGGGCAACCTTGAAGGGAAGAACGTCCTGCGCATAGACAACTTCTTTAAAAGGCCGGGCGAACCGCTGCCCGAAGACATAAAAAACATGAAGAAGGTTCTGCTTGAGGCGCGCCTTAAAAGGCGGCGGCCAAATACCGACAAAAAGATAATCGCCGCGTGGAATGGCCTTGTGATAAGCGCCCTTGCGGAGGCTGGCCGCGCCTTCGGAAGAAAGGACCTTCTCGACGCCGCTGAAAAATGCGCCCGGTTCATCCTTGGCTCATTGAGGGATGAAGAAGGCAGGCTCTTTCGCTATCATCTCGGCGGCAAGGCCGGCGCGGCCGGCGGGCTTGAGGATTATGCGCTCACGGGATGCGCCCTGCTTTCGCTCCATGATGCCACAGGAGAGGAAATATGGCTCAAGGAGAGCCTTGGATTGGCCCGGACGATGACAGACCTTTTTTATGACAGCGGCGAGGCCCTGTTTTTCGACTGCGCCTCAGACCGCAAGGGGTTGAACCCCTTCAAGGGGCTGTTCGTCAGGGAAAGAGACCTTTTTGACAATGACGTGCCTTCAGGCAACTCCGCCGCGGCGGAGCTGTTTCTAAGACTTTCCGTACTTGCCGGCAATAACGCATACAGGGCAATGTCCGAGGAGATACTTAAGTCGGTTGAAGGCATAAATGAAGAGCCCATTATGTACGGGAATTTCCTGTGCGTTCTTGAAAGGTTTTTAAGCGTAAGGGAACTTCCCGTGCGTTCCTGAAAGGTTTTTAAGCATAAGGGAACTCCCGTGCGTTCCTGAAAGTTTTTTAAGCGGCAGCGCAATGTTGGACTGTATCGCCTCGGAATGCAAAAAAACCTGCCTGACCCATTGCTGATTTCAAGGCCTGCGCTTTTATTTTTTTAAAACAGCACATAAACATGTTGACTAAGTGACATATTTTATATTATTCTTGTGTGATAGTCACGAAGGCTATACTTGTCAAGATGGCAAAAACAAACATCATAGAAAAAAACCTCCATAAAGTCCTGATCGCCGAGGACAACGCAAAAACAAGGCTATTTCTCAAAAATCAGCTTGAGCTTTTGGGTTATTCGGTTGTGGGAGCGGCATCGAACGGCAAGGATGTCGTAGAGATGGCCGTAGAGCTTAAACCGACCCTTGTGATCATGGACGTTAAGATGCCGCAGATGGACGGCATCGAGGCCGCGAGGGCTATAACCGCAAAGACCGTCGTTCCCATAATACTCATCACGGGGATATCCTCCGATGACATGGCATTAAAGGCCATAGACGCGGGGGTTTTTGCGTATCTCGTCAAACCTGTCACCAAGAAGCAGCTTGAGCCCGCTATAAGGCTTGCGCTGGCGCGTTACGAAGAGTTTAAAAGCCTCAAGAGCGAGGTAAGCGACCTCAAGGATGCGATAGAAACGCGCAAAGTCGTAGAGAAGGCAAAGGGCATCCTGATGAAAAGGAGCAACCTTTCCGAGGAAGACGCCTTCAAGATGATGCAGACCCATTCGCAAAAGGAAAACAAAAAGATGCGTGAAATCGCCGACGCGATAATTTCCGCGAGCAAACTTATCTGACAAAGGGATTGAGGTTGCTGAAAAACATATAGCGCTGGGGGAGCCGCAAGGCTGAGAGTTCTCCGAATGGAGATGACCCCGACGACCTGAACCGGGTAATGCCGGCGTAGGAAAGCGGCTGAAGGTTGTTTGAATTAAAGACGTTCCATTGCATTATCAGCAAAGCCGCCGGTATTTTCGGGCGGCTTTTTTTATTGCCCTTGACGAGGGGTTGCGCCCCCGGCGATGGAAAGGGATTCAGATGCGCATAGACGGCAAAAATATAGAGACGCTCCTTGAAAACGGCCCTGCATCAAGGGACGCGGTCTTTGACGTCATCAAAAAGGCGCGCGAGGCAAAGGGGCTTGCCATTGAAGAGGCCGCCGTGCTTTTAAGGGCCGGGGACCATGACGCGGTCAGCGCTATCCTTGACGCGGCAGGCGCGGTAAAGGAGCGCGTCTTCGGCAAAAGGGTCGTCCTTTTCGCGCCGCTTTATCTTTCGAACTTCTGCACGAACGGATGCCTCTACTGCGGCTTCAGGAGCGCGAACAAAACCGTGGCGCGCAAGGCCCTTGAAATCGAAGAGGTCGTGAAGGAGGCCGCCGCCCTTGTCGAGATGGGTTTTAAAAGGGTATTGCTCGTCACAGGGGAAGACCCCCGCTGGGGGCTCGATTATATAATCGCCTGCGTAAGGGCCGTCTACGAAAAGACCGGCATGAGGATAGTCCACGTGAACGCCCCGCCGATGGACGTGGCGGGCTTTCGGGAGCTTAAAAAGGCCGGCGTCGGCGTGTTTCAGGCCTTTCAGGAGACCTATCACAGCGAGACTTATGGAAAGATGCACCCGTGGGGCATGAAAAAGGAGTTCGCGTTCAGGCTCGGCGTTATGGACAGGGCGCTGGAAGCCGGGTTTGAAGACGTCGGCATAGGCCCGCTCCTGGGGCTGTATGACTTTAAATTTGAGATATTATCTTCCATCGCGCACTCGCTGCATTTATATGAAAGGTTCGGCGCGCACGCGCATACCATTTCCGTGCCTAGGCTCCGCCCGGCTGAAGGCGGCGCTCTTGGCGCTCCGCCGTATCCCGTAAATGACGATGAATTCAAAAAGGCCGTAGCCGTGCTTCGTTTAACCGTCCCGTCAGCCGGCGTGGTTATCTCGACGAGGGAGCCTGCAGGTCTGCGCAGGGAACTGCTCCATATCGGCGCAACGCAGCTGAGCGCGGCCTCGCGCACCAACCCCGGCGGCTATACGAACGGCGGCGGCAAGGAAATCCTTGAACAGTTTTCAACGAACGACCACAGGACGCTTAGCGAGGTGATGGCGTCAATCGTCGAGGAGGGAGGCCTGCCGAGCCTTTGCACCTCGTGCTACCGCTCCGGCAGGGTGGGCGGCAACTTCACGGAAAAGACCGTTAAAGGCGAGATGGAAAGGTTTTGCCACGCCAACGCGATACTGACGCTGAAGGAATACATCGCGGACAGTTCAAGCCCCCGCTTCAGGCACGCGAGGGCAGGAAACGGCGTTAAGGGGCTTTTCCAGGGCGCGCTTAACGCCGCGCTGGATGAGATAAAGGACGAGGCAATGAAAAAGGCCGTTATGGAAAAGCTCAAGGAGCTTGAAAACGGCAAGAGGGATGTCTATTTTTGAGGTAACTCCGATGATTATCAGGATAAACGGCATCGAAAGAGAGGTCGAAGACGGCATGACGCTAAAGACGCTTCTTGACTTTCTTAAAATAAAGACGCATGGCATCGCCGTTGAACTCAATAAAGAGGTTGTTTTGAAAAGACTTTATGCCGGCACGATTATCAAGGAGCGCGACGTGCTGGAGATAATACGCATGGCAGGGGGCGGATAATTTTATCGAAGGCCTTAACTTTGATACGAGAGAGATATAATCAACAGGAGAAGAAAAAATGGCGGACAGTTTTAAAATAGGAACAAGGGAGTTCACCTCCCGTCTGATGGTCGGCACAGGCAAATATCCGTCGAATGAAATAATGAAAAAGGCGCTGGATGCGTCCGGGGCTGAGATAGTCACGGTTGCCGTGAGAAGGGTGAATCTCGACAGGACCGGCGAGTCCATGCTCGACCACATTGACGCTGAGAGGTATACGCTTCTGCCCAATACCGCGGCCTGTTACACCGCGGATGAGGCCATACGCACGGCGCGCCTTGGCCGCGAGGCCCTTGAGACCGACCTCGTGAAGCTGGAGGTCATCGGCGATCAAAAGACGCTCTTTCCGGACAACGAGGCGCTTTTAGAGGCCGCGCGGGTTCTGGTAAAAGAGGGCTTTCAGGTCATGCCATACACAAACGACGACCCCGTTATGGCGAAAAAACTCGAAGAGGCCGGCTGCGTCGCCGTCATGCCGCTTGCCGCGCCCATAGGGAGCGGCCTTGGCATAAGAAATCCCCATAACATCATGATCATCCTTGAGTCAGCGCGCGTGCCGGTGATAGTCGACGCGGGCGTGGGCACGGCGTCTGACGCGGCCGCGGCAATGGAGCTTGGTTGCTGCGGCATACTGATGAACACGGGGATAGCCTCGGCTAAAGACCCTGTCTCCATGGCAAGGGCCATGAACCTTGCGGTAGAGGCCGGGCGGCTTGCTTATTTGTCAGGCAGGATACCGAGGAAGCTCTATGGAGCGGCGTCGAGCCCGCTGACGGGTTTGATAGAGTAGGCAGGCCGACCCATCCTTCGGATGGGTGCCCCGAAAAGCTCAATTTATCGCCGGGAAAGGAGACGCCGTGCACCCGATACTTTTTAAATACGGTTTTATCGAAATACGCTTTTACGGCCTCATGTATGTCGTGGCGATACTTTTTGCAACGTATATCATTAAGCGGGAGGTCGTGCGTAAGGCGATAGGCCTTACTGCCGATGAAGTCGTAAACTTCATAACGTGGACGGTCATCGCCGGCGTCGTCGGCGCGAGGATATACTATGTTCTGTTTACCTTGGATTATTACACGGCAAATCCCGCCGAGATACCGGCCATATGGCACGGAGGGCTTGCCATACACGGCGGGCTTATCGGCGGCGCGGCCGCGGCGTGGGTCTACCTTAGAAGGCACGGCGTTGCGTTCTGGCGCATGGCTGACGCGGTGGCGCCGGCGTTGATATTAGGGCAGACATTCGGCAGGCTGGGCAACTTCATGAACGGCGACGCGCACGGAAGGCCCACCACCATGCCCTGGGGCGTTGTCTTCCCGCCGGGCAGCATCGCGGGATCCCAGTTTCCCGGCATCCCGCTTCATCCGACCATGCTCTACGAGATGGCTGTCAATTTCTGCATCTTTCTATTCCTGTGGCTGTCCTTGAGGAAGAGGGATCACAAAGACGGCTTTATATTCGCGGCCTACATCGCGCTCTATTCGTCCGGCCGGTTCGTGGTAGAGGGCTTCAGGGCGGACTCTCTGATGCTCGGCCCCATCAGGGTGGCCCAGCTTGTAAGCGCGTTCATAGCCGTATCAGTCGCCGTTTTTATCATCAATAGAAGGCTCTGGCAGCCTCAGACAATAGAAGCAAAAAAAACCAGGAGAAAAAGAAGCTGACGCATGGCTGATATTTTTAAAGGCTCGCCGCTTTACCTCGTGACGGACAGGCGGCTTTGCAAGGGCAAGGGGTTGAACCCTCTCAGAGGGTTGAACCCTTTCAAAGGGCTTGTTGCCGCAGTGGAAAAGGCAGTCAGCGCGGGCGTAAGGTTTGTTCAGCTCAGGGAAAAGGATTTACCGGCTGGCGAGCTGCTTGCCGTTGCCATGGAGCTCCGCGCGGTTACGTCAAGGCGCGGCGCGATATTTATTATAAACGGCAGGCTTGACGCCGCGCTCCTTGCGGATGCCGACGGTGTTCATCTGGGGCAGGCTGATTTCGCGCCTGAAGACGCGCGGCCCTTTCTCGCAAAGGGTAAGCTCATCGGCGTTTCGACGCATTCGCTGAAAGAGGCCCTGCAGGCCGAAGCAGACGGGGCTGACTACATCACCTTTGGCCCTGTCTGTCATACGCCCTCTAAGGCCGCCTACGGGCCGCCGGCAGGTTTTGTGGAATTGAAAAAGGCCGCGGACGCCGTTAAGATACCGGTCTTTGCGATAGGCGGCATGAAAAGAGAGACAATAAAAGATGCCCTTAGCGCAAGTGCAAAGGGCGTTGCCGTTATCACCGCGATACTTGACGGCAATGACGTCGGCGGCAATGTGAAAGAGTTGATGACGGAGCTAACAGGCTGCTGAAAAAGTCCCATCTGCGGCGTTGTCTTTGTCATTCGTCACTGCGGCGCACAACAAAGTGCGCCTCGTTCCTCACTCCTCGACGCTTTGCATCTGGCTGGGTTCCCATTGCGTCTTTATTATTGCAATGGGAAGATTTGAGCAGCCTGACCATGTTTTGAGTTTTTTCGCAACTTGCTAAACCGTAAGGAGCTAACATGACCCAGCTTGAAGCCGCCCGCAGGGGCATTATAACCGGGGAGATGAAGGATGCCGCGCTCAAGGAACGCGTCGCGCCGGAACAGATGCGGGCCATTGTCGAAGAGGGCGTTGCGGTCATCGTTAAAAACAGGCTGCACCGGAAGATTCCCGCTCTGGCCGTGGGCCGAGGGCTCAAGACAAAGGTGAACGCCAACATCGGCACCTCGCAGGACATGATGGACGTCGGCGTGGAGCTTGAAAAGCTCCGTGCCGCCGTGGAGGCCGGGGCGGACGCGGTGATGGACCTTTCAACTGGCGGCGACGTGGATAAGATACGAAGGGAGATATTGAAGGAGTCGCCCATCCCGCTTGGAACAGTGCCCATCTACCAGGCCGCCCTCGAAAGCGTTAAAAAAGGCAGGTCATTCGTCGAGCTTACGGCGGATGAGATTTTCGACGTGATAGAGCGTCAGGCCGAGGACGGCGTTGACTTCATGACCGTTCATTCCGGCATCTCGTTTGCCTCGCTTGAGCGCGTGAAAAAAGAAGGCCGCATAATGGGAATCGTCAGCAGGGGCGGGGCGCTTACGGCCGAGTGGATGCGGCACAATAAAAAGGAAAACCCGCTCTTTGAGGAATTCCCACGCCTTTTGAAGATAGCCAAAAAATACGACGTCGTTCTGAGCCTCGGCGACGGGCTTCGTCCGGGGTGCCTTGCCGACGCGACCGACAGGGGGCAGATAGCGGAGCTTATTACCCTCGGAGAACTGGCCGACGTGTGCCGCGCCGGCGGCGTCCAGGTGATGATCGAAGGCCCCGGCCACATGCCCATTGACCAGATAAAGGCGAATATGCTCCTTCAGAAAAGGCTTTGCAAGGGCGCGCCGTTCTACGTCCTCGGCCCGCTTGTCACGGACATCGCGCCGGGCTACGACCACATAACATCGGCCATCGGCGGGGCGATAGCGGCATCCGCCGGGGCGGACTTTCTTTGCTACGTGACGCCGTCCGAGCATCTAAGGCTTCCGGCGGTTGACGACGTAAGGGAAGGCGTCATTGCCGCCAGGATTGCCGCGCACGCCGGAGACATCGCAAAGGGCGTAAGCGGGGCCATGGAAATGGACTCAAGGCTCGCAAGGGCAAGAAAGGCGCTTAACTGGGAAGAGCAGATAAGACTTTCGATAAACCCGGAAAGGTCGCGCCTGCTGCGCGATTCAAGCCCCCCGTCGGACTCATCCGTGTGCACCATGTGCGGGAGCCTTTGCGCTTACAAGATGACGGAGGGGTAGGGAGTTTCGGCGGTTTGCAACGTAGCGCGAGGCTTCAGCCTCGCTGTTTTTGCGGCCTCTTTGTCTGATTCCAGCAGGCGAGGCTAAAGCCTCGCAGTACGTTCCTCTAAGCGATGTCGTCTTCCTCTTCAGTGTCCATGCAGACCCGGTTCTTGCCGTTCCACTTCGCCTTGTATAGCGCGTTGTCGGCGCGGTTCACGAGTTCTCCTGAGTTCATGACGCCGTTTGGGTATGCGGCAACGCCGAGGCTCATGGTGATCCGCGTTTTCAAAAGCCCGGCGTAGGTGTGGCTTTCTATGAGATGGCGAAGCCTCTCGGCCTCGTCAAAGGAGCCCTTTAGCGTGGTGTGCGGCAGTATCACCGCGAACTCCTCCCCGCCGTAGCGGGCGACGATGTCGGTCTTTCTGCCGCTCTTTTTTATCAACGCGGAGATGTCTTTAAGCACGCCGTCTCCGGCGCGGTGGCCGTAGGTGTCGTTTATCTTCTTGAAGTCGTCAATGTCCATCATGATCAGCCCAAGCGGCAGTTCGTAGCGAACAGCCCGCTCAAACTCCTCTTCAAGCCTCGTATAGAAGAAGTTGTGGTTATAGAGCGAGGTGAGCTGGTCTTTTATGGCCATTTCCCGAAGGTGTTCCTTCTCGCGCGTGACCTTTTCGAACAGGCGGGCGTTTTTGATGGCGTGGAAAGAGGCGTTTGCGACGACGTTGCAAAATGTCTTTTCCTTATCGCTGAACCGCCTGCCCCCGCGCCTTGTCCGCAGTATTATGGTGCCCAGCACGTCGTCGTTGAAGACTATGGGCATTATAAGGACGCTCATGCCCTTAAGCCCCTTGACCTGCTCTTTTATTTTTTCCGTCAGCGGATGCGCGGCCATGTCGTCTATCGTAAGGACCTTCTTCGTGGCCACCGCTTCTCTTATTTCCGGGTATTTGGAAAGGTCCAGCCTCAGATCCTTCACGCCGGGGTCGTCGTGCGAGGCAAGCACGTAGCCTTCATCATCCTTAACGATAAGAACGATGGAACAGCGCACGGCATTGGTGGCCTCCGCGACCTCCTTCACGATAATGCCGAGGACTTCGCTGGGGTCAAGCGTCGAGGATATGGCGTTCGTTATGGATAGTATTTTTTCCAAATTTTTCTTGTCTTCCTCTATTCCTTTGTAAAACTCCGCTATCCTTAATTGCGCGTTTATCCGCGACAGGAGCTCCCCTTCGTGGATGGGCTTCACTATGAAGTCGTCAGCGCCGCTTTGAAGCGCCTCGACCATCGCGTCCTTGCCGTTCTTCACGGACACGACGATGATGGACGGCCTCAGCGGAAGGTTTAGCCCGCGAATTTTCCGGCATACGGCTATTCCGTCCATGCCCGGCATGATGAGGTCAAGCAGTATTACCGCAGGGTTAAATTCCGCTGCCGCGCCGATGCCGTCAGGCCCGTTGCAGGCCGAGAGCGCCTCGAAGCCGTTTGCAAGAAGCACGTCTTTGACCATTGCCGTATTGGTGCGGTTATCGTCTATGATAAGGATTCTGCCCTTTGAAAGTCCGGCGGCGGCGTTGTTTGGCATGATGTTTAAGATGTTGTGGTTTTTGGTCCCGATGAATCCTATGGCAATATAAGATTCAAATATTGGATATTTATCAAAAGGGCATTTTTAAGGCAACTTAAGTCCCGTCAAGCCAATTTAGAAAAGTTATCTTTTCTCCAAAATAGAAATGCCGCCTTTTGGCGTTACAAAAGCAAACTTAAGTCTTGACAAATTTACCGGCATGGCTTACATTTTTCTATTAGCCGTTAGATGTGACTTCTCGCCATCGCCGGCGTAGCTCAGTGGTAGAGCAGCTGATTCGTAATCAGCAGGTCGTGGGTTCAACTCCCTCCGCCGGCTCCAGATTTAAGCGTATCTAAATCCGCGCGCCAAGCGATGGAAAACAGC
This sequence comes from Deltaproteobacteria bacterium, assembly GCA_016234935.1. GTDB lineage: Bacteria > Desulfobacterota > GWC2-55-46 > GWC2-55-46 > GWC2-55-46 > JACRNL01. The sequence goes on from JACRNL010000011.1 coordinate 90,102, forward strand.
TGAATTCAGGCTATGCGGCATTCATATCCATATAAAGTATATCACAGATGTGATATACTTTATTATTTTAAAAGTCAAGATGATTGTATATACACAAAAGGCCGCCCGCTTATAAGCGGGCGGCCTTTTGTTTAATGGTTTTATGATGTCATTTGCCTGAAGATGGCTGCTGCGGCTTGGCCGTTGCAGGAGTTTCGGCCTTGTCCGGGGCCTTTTCATCGGGCCTGGCGGCAGTCGGAGTTTCGGCCTTCTCCGGAGGCTTTTCATCGGGTTTGGCCGCTGCCGGAGGGTTGTCTATCATATTCAAGAGCACGTCCGCCGGCACGTAGCCGGGTATCAACCTGCCGTCGGGAAGTATTATCGCAGGCGTTCCGTGCAGGCCAAGCTCCTTGCCGAGCTTAAGGTTGTTATCAACCTCGTCGGTCTTGCAGGAGGCCTTTGCCTTGGGGAGCTTCTTGCCGGCATAGGCCATTTCAAGGAGCTTATTTGATTTATTGCAGGTGATGGCCGTGCTGGATTTATAGGCGTTTGGGTGCGTCTCAAGCGGAAACATCTTTATGTAAAAGGCCACGTCCGGCCTGTCCTTGATTATGTTCTTTATTTCCGTGTGCAGTTTTACGCAATACGGGCATTCCGGGTCTGAAAAGATGATGACCTTCTTTGTTGCGGCCGGGCTGCCGAATAGCAGCGCCTTGTCGAGCGGTATCCTGCTGATGTCTATCTTCTGGGCGGGAGGCTCTTCCCCGAGTTTTTCAAGCGGGGTGAAGGTCGCGCGCTCTATCAGGAACTTCTTGGCGAAGTCTATGTAGACCACGCCGCTTCCCGGTTTTCCTTCCATCGTGAATTCCACTTCCCATATGCCCTTGACCGGGCTCATGCGGATGTCTTTTATATTAGCCTTGAACTTGTCCGCTTTCAGCAGTTTTCCGGCCTCTTCTTTGTTGATGCTGTGGCAGTCAGTGCAGGTGCCCATGCACCCTTGCCCCTGGAAGGCCGCGGCGTTGTCCGCCGCCGGCGATGAAAAGGCTAACGTGAGAAGAAAGATTGAGGCAAGCAGGTATTTAAGCATCTGATGGTCTCCTTTTCCGGTTAAGGTGATGTCTATTTAAGCCCGAGCACGTCCTGCATGTCGTAAATCCCGCTTTCCCTGTCGGCTATCCATATGGCGGCCTTGACGGCGCCCTGGGCAAAGGTCTCTCTTGAGGACGCCTTGTGGGTAAGTTCTATCCTTTCGCCCGGCGCGCCGAAGATGACCGTGTGGTCGCCGACGACGTCTCCGGCACGGATGGACTGTATGCCTATCTCCTCCGGACGCCTTTCCCCTATGATGCCCTTTCTCGCGTAGACGGCCACCTTTTCAAGGTCGCGGTCAACGGCAGCGGCGATGACTTCGGCTATGCGCACGGCGGTGCCTGAGGGCGCGTCCTTTTTGTGCCTGTGATGGCATTCTATTATCTCTATGTCATATTCGCTGCCGATGGCCTTGGCCGCGTCGTGGACAAGCTTTAAAAGGAGGTTCACCCCGACGCTCATGTTCGGCGACATGACCACGCGCGCGCTGCCGGAGAGCTCTTTTATCCGCTCCCTCTGGTGGTGCGAAAAACCGGTCGTGCCGATTACGAGTGCCTTTTTAAGGTGGACGGCCTCTTCCAGCGTCATCATCGAGGCCTCCGGCGTTGAGAAGTCTACGATGACCGCGGCCTTTTTAAAGGCCCTGTCCCGGTCATCCGTTATCTTCACGCCGGTCCTGCCTATGCCTGCGGCCTCTCCGGCATCCATGCCGAGGGCGGGCGAACCTGATACCTCAAGCGCTCCGGAAAGGGCCGTATGGGGGTTTGTCTGGACCGCCGCGACGATGGCCTTGCCCATCCTGCCGGCGGCGCCTGTGACGGCTATGTTTATCAATATTTCCGGCATGTCAACTCCTGGAGCCTGAGATTGAAAGGCCGAGCCCGTAGGCGGCCAATGTGCCGGAAAGTTTTGCCCTGTTTGACGCGTCCATCGTCACGAGAGGCAGCCTGAATTCCTCATCTATCATGCCCATGAGCGCAAGGGCGGTCTTGACCGGAAGAGGGTTTGTCTCGATGAACATCGCGCGGTGCAGGGGCTGGAGCTTGTAGTGCAGCTTCCTAGCCTCGTCGTGCTTGCCGGCGCGCCAGAAGCGCACCATGTCCGAGACGTCCTTCGGGGCGACGTTCGACGTGACGGAGATGACCCCGTGGCCGCCGATGGCCATTAATGGAAGCGTCGTGAAGTCGTCGCCTGAGAGCACGATAAAACCTTTTTTTGAGTATTCGATGACGTCGCTTGCCTGCTGGAGGTTTCCGGTGGCCTCTTTGATGCCTGCGACGTTCTTTAACTGCGAAAGGCGCGCGACTGTCTCGGGAAGCAGGTTTACGCCTGTCCTTGAGGGCACGTTGTAAAGAATAATGGGAAGCGACGTTTCCTCCGCTATTTTTTTGTAATGCTCGTAGAGGCCCTGCTGAGTGGGCTTGTTGTAGTACGGGGTGATGAGGAGCGCGGCGTCGGCCCCGGCCTTTTCCGCGTGCTTCGTAAGCGAGAGCGTCTCCGCCGTGGAGTTCGACCCGGTGCCGGCTATGACCGGCACCCTCTTTGCCGCGGTTTCAACGGCAAGCTCCACCACGCGGTCATGCTCTTCATATGTGAGAGTGGCTGATTCGCCCGTAGTGCCGCACGGCACGATGCCGTCAGAGCCGTTTTCTATCTGGAAGTTTATAAGCTTCTTAAATGCCGCTTCGTCTACGCCGCCGTTTTTAAACGGCGTGACAATGGCGGTTATCGAACCTTTGAACATAAAAGTGCCTCCTCAAATATATTAAAACAAAATAGAAAGATTTTCCAGCTCGTCAAGTTAAATGTCCACGCTGCCCTCGTAGACCTCTTGGGCCGGGCCTGTCATGTAGACGCGGCCTTGCCTGGACCATTCTATCTTCAGCGTGCCGCCTTTAAGGGAGACGCTTATTTTCGTTCCTGTGAAGCCGTTCAGGTTGGAGGCCACCGCCGCGGCGCACGCGCCGGTGCCGCAGGCCGGAGTTTCTCCGCTGCCCCTTTCCCATACGCGCATCTTTATGCGCCTTGAGCTTGTCACCTCTATGAACTCGACGTTCGTCCTCCTGGGAAAGAACCTGCTGTTTTCGATAAGCGGGCCGTACTTTTCAACGGGGAATGAGTCTGCGTCCCGTACGAATATCACGGCATGGGGGTTGCCCATGGACACGCAGGTCATTCTGAAGGTTTTATCACCGGCCATAAAGGGGTAGTCCTTTATCAGTCCGTCCTTTGCAACGGGTATGTCCCTGCCTTCAAGCACAGGCTCGCCCATGTCCACGCGCACGAGCTTGCCGTCCATCTCCGGCCTGATTATGCCCGCGAGGGTCTCTATGTCGAGGCGCGGTTTTTTGGAGAGTTTCTTTTTCCAAATATAACTGGCGAGACACCTTATTCCGTTGCCGCACATCTCCACGCGCGCGCCGTCGTTGTTGTAGATGTCCATGCGGAAGTCCGCATTTATACCCTTTGACGGCTTTTTGAGGATCATGGCCTGGTCAAACCCTATGCCAAAGCGTCTGTCGGAGAGCCTCTTTAAGGCCTTGCCGGGCGAGGGGATGTCCCTTTCCCGGCAGTCAACGACGATGAAGTCGTTGCCAAGGCCGTGCATCTTCGTGAACGGTATCTTCATGCCTTTTCGCCCCTTATCAGGTCTTCGAGGGTCTCGCGCTTCCTGATGATTTTATACTTATTCCCATCCGCCATGACCTCGGCGGCCCTGGGTCTCGCGTTGTAGTTGCTTGACATCGAAAAACCGTATGCCCCGGCGCTCATGACCGCGAGGAGTTCGCCGGATTTGACCTCCGGCAGGAGCCTGTCCTTTGCAAGAAAGTCGCCGGATTCGCAGATGGGGCCGACGACGTCCGCGGTTATCTCAGGCCTGCCGGTCTCCTTCACAACCTTTATGGCGTGGTATGCGCCGTAAAGGCTCGGCCTCGCGAGGTCGTTCATCGCGGCGTCCACGATGATGAATTTTTTCGACGGGGTGTCCTTTGTGTAGATTACTTTTGTTACGAGTATCCCTGCGTTGCCGACCATCGCCCTGCCAGGCTCGAATATGAGCGTGACGTCAAGGCCCGTCGTTTCCTTTATTATTGCCTCGCCGTATTTGCTCGGTTGCGGCGGGGCCTCCGTGTCATACGTTATTCCAAGCCCGCCGCCCATGTCGAGGTATTTTATGGCGAGCCCTTCCGCCCGCAGTTTTTTGAGAAGCTCTTTTGTCTTTTTGAGCGCGTCCGCAAAGGGCGGCATCTCCGTTATCTGCGACCCTATATGGCAGTCTATGCCGATGGGGTCGAGGTTTCTAAGGTTTTTGCGCGCGTAGACGTATTCTTCAATGGCCGTTTCAAAGGGGATGCCGAACTTGTTCTTCTTCAGCCCTGTTGAAATATACGGGTGCGTTTTGGGATCTACGTCCGGGTTCACCCTTATGGCGAAGCCGGCCCGTTTTTTGAGCCTCTTTGCCGCCGCGTTCAATGCCCTTAGTTCCCCGGGCGACTCGGCGTTGAACATGAGGATGTTTTTCCTGAGGGCGTATTCCAGCTCGTCCGTCCTTTTGCCCACGCCTGAAAAGACGATCTTGCGTGGGTCGGCGCCGGCCTTCAAGGCGCGGAAAAGCTCTCCAGCCGAGACGATGTCAAAGCCGCCGCCCTCATCGGCGAACGTCTTCAAGACAGCGATGTTGGAGTTTGCCTTTATCGAGTAGCAGATAATGTGCGCCGCGGTTTTAAACGCCGCGTCAAAGGCATGGTAGTGGCGTTTGAGCGTCTTATTGCTGTAAATGTATACCGGCGTGCCGGCTTCTTTCGCGATCTTTTCTATGCTTACGCCTTCGGCGTAGAGCGTCTTTCCTTTTCTCGTGAAAAAGTGCATCGGTCAAACCCTCCGCGCTCTCTGCGCTGCTGAACTGCCTTCATCCGGCGGCACCAAAGGCGTTTTCTTTCCGCATGAGACTGCGGCGGCGGAGCAGATGATTAAAAATATGATGAAAAACCCCTTCATTTGTTCCTCTGTTAAATGCCTTGCCGCAGTTCGGCCTTGACCGTGTTAAGGCGTTTTTTTACCGAGGCAAGGGACGTGCCGCCGTGAATCTTTCTTGCGTTGAGCGAGTTCATTATGTTTACGGCTTCTTTTATGTCATTTTTAAAGAGTTTGGAAAAACGCAGCCATTCGTCCATCTCCATCTCTTCGAGGGTCACGCCCTTTTTGATGCAGTATGCAACGATAGCTCCGCTTACCCCGTGCGCCTCTCTGAACGGCATCCCTTTTTTCACGAGATAATCCGCCGCGTCCGTCGCGTTAAGGAAGCCCTTTCTCGCGGCGTTCATCATGGCCTCTTTGTTCACACGCATCGTTTTTATCATGGGCGGGTATACCCGAAGGACCTGCTTCAGGGTGTCAATGGTGTCAAACAGGGGCTCCTTATCTTCCTGCATGTCTTTGTTATAGGCAAGCGGCAGACCCTTCATCAGGGTGAGGAGCGCAATTAGATTTCCGTAGACCCTGCCGGTCTTGCCCCTGCCAAGCTCGGCGATGTCAGGGTTCTTCTTTTGCGGCATGACCGACGAGCCGGTCGTGAAGGCGTCGGAAAGCTCTATGAAGCCGAACTCCTGCGAGCTCCAGAGTATAATCTCTTCCGACAGCCTCGACAGGTGCATCATTATCAGCGCCGAGGCCGAGAGGAACTCTATAACGAAGTCCCTGTCGCTCACGCTGTCAAGGCTGTTTTCAGTCACGCTGGAAAAGCCGAGGAGCTTGGCGCAGTACCGCCTGTCAAGGTCATACGGGCTTCCGGCAAGCGCGCCGGCCCCAAGGGGCATGGAGTCCGCGCGGTCAAGGCAGTCAAAAAGCCTGCCGCTGTCGCGCCTCAGCATTTCGTAATACGCCAGCAGGTGATGGCTGAGAAGAACGGGCTGGGCCCTTTGAAGGTGCGTGTAGCCGGGCATTACGCAGCCGATGTTTCTTTCGGCCACTTCCACGAGACAGAGCTTGAATGCGTGGATAAGTGATATTATTTCGTATATCTCGTCCTTGAGGTAAAGCCTCATGTCGAGGGCGACCTGGTCGTTTCTGCTCCTTCCGGTGTGGAGCTTGCCGCCGAGCGGGCCGATAAGCGAGGTCAGCCGCTGTTCGATAGCCATGTGTATGTCTTCAAGGTCCGGCGAGAAACGAAAGCGGCCGCCGCTGATCTCCTTTTCAACGGCCCGAAGCCCGTTGATTATCTTTTTGCATTCGCTGACGGTGATTATCCCTGCCCTGGCGATAACCCCGGCGTGGGCGATGGAGCCGCGTATGTCGTGTCTGAAAAGCCGTTTGTCAAAGGAGATGGACGCGTTCATCTCCTCCGCCAGAGTGTCCGTATCTTCGGAAAAACGGCCAGACCATGGTTTTTGTTTTTTCATAATATGAGTCCCAATTTTATACCATTCCTGTATTCCCGATTAAAACTTCCCCCGCTTCTAACACGCGAGGGCAGGCGGGAATGACAGTATATAAAAACTTAAAGCGATTCGATTATTGCCGCGTAAAGGAGCGGCACCATTATCTCGTGATGGCCCGTGAGGCTGTAGCCTGCCCCCTGAGGGGGTTCAACCCCTTGAAGGGGCTGAGCCCCCGCGCCGGCAGTCGGCCTTCTGACGACGTTCGTAAGGGGCCTGTACTGCTGGATGAAGTCCATATTCACCGTGGTGAAGCCGCTTACGTCGCGGCCGAGGTTCCTTGCAAGCGTGACGGTCTTTAAAAAGACCTCCGGTAAAATCACGGCGGAGCCGATGTTAAGGTATACGCCATGCTTAAGCGTCGAGACAACTCCGGCGAAGAGCTGAAAATCCCTCATGGAGGCGCCGCCCGTGGCGGCGCCGTCCATCCGGGGGTGGATGTGCAGGATGTCCGTTCCGAGCGCGACATGGACTGTCACCGGGATATCGAGCCGCGCGCCCGCGGCAAGGATGCTCTTGTCCCTGTGCGGGAACTTCGACCTTGCTATCATCTCGCCAATCGCCCTGCCGAGCCCTTTTTTCGCGCCCTTTTTTATCGCCTTGTTCAGTATGGAGCCGGTCTCCTCGGCCATGCCGAACGCGCCGGTTTTCAGCTCTTTGTCAACGTCTTCGGACGTGCAACCGGCGTATGCCGTTTCAAAATCGTGGACAACGCACGCGCCGTTCATGGCCACCGCGTTGACGACGCCCCGCTCCATCAAATCAATGATGAGCGGGGAAAGTCCGCATTTTATTACGTGCGCGCCCATGCCCGCGGCTACGGTCTTTTTGCCGCGATGTGCGGCTGCTATTGCCGAGGCAACGGCCTTCAGGCTGCGCGCGGCGAGTATGTCCGGGAGTTTATCGAGAAAGCCTTTGAGCGTGCCGCCCTTTGGCGGGATGCCCGCGAAGTCGCTTACGCTGACCTTGCTGGCCCTGTCCTTGATGGAATATGTCTTCAAGCCTTTTGACGACAGGGGTTTGAACTTCATCTAAAAAGACCTTTTGAAGGCATGGGTTTTGGACTTCATCTAAGAGACCTTCTGGAAGAGCATATGGTCGACAAGTTCGCAAAGGACGTGGCAGACGGTGATGTGGACTTCCTGTATCCTTGCCGTCACCCTAGCGTCCACGTCTATGAGGATGTCGGCCTTGCCCGCCAGATGGCCGCCGCCCTTGCCGGTCAGCGCGATGACCTTTATGCCCATCGCGCGGGCGGCCTCGGCGGCCTTCGTGACGTTTGAGGAATTGCCGCTCGTTGAGATGGCAAGAAGCACGTCGTCAGGTTTTCCCAGCGCGCGCACCTGCTTTGAAAATATCTGATCAAACGAGTAGTCGTTGGCGATGGATGTGATGTTTGACGTGTCGGTCGTCAGCGCGAGGGCCGGAAGAGGCGGCCTTTCTATCTCGAACCTGTTTACGAACTCCGCGGCAAGGTGCTGCGCGTCGGCCGCGCTCCCGCCGTTCCCGGCGATAAGGAGCTTGCCGCCGGACTTGAATGAGGCGGCCACAGCCTCGGCGGCTTCGATGATAAGGGAAGCGTTCTTTTTAGTAAAAAAACGCTCCTTTACCTTTATGCTGTCCTTAAAGGACTTTGATACGATTTCATGTTCCATGTTTTTGCTCTTTTACCGGAAATTTGCCGGTAAAAATACTGATTTCAGATGATATCTTCTGCATAAAACCGTGTCAAGGTTTTATTGATTGCGGAAAAAAAGCGGCAAGACGTTTTTTTCAGATAAGGAACTTGCCGTTTTTCTGTATAATTTTTCCGTCGAGGTATAGGGCCCCGCCTTGCCGCAGATCCTTTATCATGTCCCAGTGGATGGCGGATTGGTTCTTGCCGCCGGCCTCCGCGTATGAACGGCCCACGGCAAGGTGCACCGTGCCGCCTATCTTCTCGTCAAAAAGGATGTCCTTTGAAAACTGCTGTATGCCGTAGTTGACGCCTATGCCGAGCTCGCCCAGAAACCTCGCGCCTTTGTCGGTGTCGAGCATGGCAAGAAGGAACGCCTCGTTCTTGTCGGCGTGCGCCTCGACCACCTTGCCCTTTTTGAATTTGAGACGTATGCCCAGAACCTCTTTACCCTGATAGATGGCGGGCATTTCGTAGTATATATGGCCTTCAGCCGAGTTCTCCAGAGGAGATAAAAAGACCTCTCCGTCGGGCATGTTTCTTTCTCCGTAACATGGAATGGCCTTTCTCCCCCTGATGCCTATGGTGAGGTCGGTGTCCTTGCCGGCTATCCTGACCACGCCGGCCTTGTCGAGGGCGGCCTTCAGCTTCATTTCTTTCTGCTTCACCTTTGTCCAGTCTACGTTGGTGGCGTTGTAGAGGAAGTCTTCGTACTCCTCAAGGCTCATGTCCGCCTCCTGCGCAAGGGCGTTTGTCGGGTAGTTGCAAAGCACCCAGCGTTTGCGGTTGACTATCTCCTCGCTTATGGGCTTCAAGACCTTTGCCCGCGCGCTCATGGGCGCCGGGTCGATGCCGGCAAGCGCCTTTTTGTTGACCGAGGCCCTGATATTGACGAAGCAGTCTATGTTTTTTGCCTCGTAGAGGCGCGTCTTTGGAAAATTTTCAATCTGCGCCTTTGTGGCGGACGAGTAAAAGATATTGAGCGTCTCTTCGAAGGCGACGCTCGTCAGGGGGTTGCCGCCCGCCTTCAGCGCCTCCCTGAAGACCTCAAGCACAAGCGGCTTGGCAAGCTCTGATGACGCGCCTATAAGGACGTTATCCCCTTTTTTTACGCCGAGCGAATGGTTTACAAGGATGCCTGCGAGTTTCCCGACCCTTGGGTCTGTCATCTAATCTCCTTTTTTACCCGCCGATGCGGGCGTGAATTTGGCGCCCTGAAAGGTCTTGCGCTCTGAAAGAAGCCTCAGCACCTTTTCCATGACCATGAACTTGTTCGCGCCCCACTTCGGGGCGATAAGATAACGCTCAGGGGAGTCGCCGCAGAGCCTGTGTATGACCATGTCCGGCGGCAGAAGTTCGAGGCATTCTACCACGATATCCGCGTATTCTTCAAGGGGCAGCGCCCTGACGCCGCCGGTATTGTACATCTGCTCAAGGGGCGTGCCTTTCAATACCTGCAACTGGTGGAACTTTATCCCCCACACCGGCCTGGAGGATATGAACCTCGCGGTGCCGAGCATGTCATCCTTTGATTCTCCCGGAAGGCCCAGGATGACGTGCGCGCAGACGTCTATGCCCCGCTTATGCGCGCGCATGAGTGCGTCGTCAAAGTCCGCGGCGGTGTGGCAGCGGTTTACCTTCGTGAGCGTTGCGTCGCTTGAGGACTGCAGTCCAAGCTCTATCCAGAGCGGCTTTTTTTTCCGTATCTCGCAAAGGAGGTCAAGGACGGCTTCGTCAAGGCAGTCCGGCCTTGTGGACACCGCTACGCACAGTACGTCCGCAAAGCAAAGGGCGCCGGATAAGATGTTTTTAAGCCGCTTGACAGGGGCGTGGGTGCTTGAGCCGAGCTGGAAGTATGCGATGAAATTTTCGGCCTTGTGGCGCTTTCGTATGCGCTCCCTGCCGGCGGTTATCTGCTCTATTACGGAGGAAGACGCGGGAGAGTCTTTTGGCAAAAGCGCGCCCTCGGCGCAGTAGACGCACCCGCCCGTCCCCTTTGTGCCGTCCCTGTTGGGACAGGTCAGCCCGGCGTTGACCGTTATCTTGAAGACCTTTTGCCCGAAGCGTTCCTTGAGCCAGTCGGATAGCTGATTGTAGGGCCGGTTACAGGCAGTGTTCATTCCATGGCCCGCGGCTTCACGACGATTGTCCTGTATTCCTTTAATGTCACCATGCCGGGCTTGGCGCCTCCGGGCTTTCTGACGTTGCGGGCCTCGGTGTAGACGACCGCCGCCTTTGCGGCAGTCTGGGCCTTGGAGTGCCACGCGGCCAGCGCCGCGGCCTCTTCGATGGTCTTCTTTGTGACCTCTTTTGCCCTGCCCGCGGTTTTTATGAGCACGTGAGAGCCTGGGACCCCTTCGGCGTGAAACCAGATGTCCGCGCCGGAGGCGTGCCTCTTTACGATAAGGTCGTTGCCTGCCGCGTTCTTTCCGCAAAGCATCTCGAAGCCGTCGCTTGAGGTAAACCTTCTTACCGGCTCGGCCTGTTCCTGCTCCGGTTTTGTTTTATGGCCGGCATCCGGCGCTTTTTTCAGATATCCCTCGTTCATAAGCTCATCCTCGATCGCCCGTAACTCCTCCGGCGCCGTTGCGTTTTCCCATTCGTACTCAAGCTCGGCAATGTAGTCAAGCTCGCGCCCGGTCTGCGGCAGCCTGTCCCTGAGCAGCGCCAGCGCGGCCTTGGCCTTTTTTGACCGTTTGAAAAATTTTTCAAGGTTTTCCTTCGGGCCGAGCTTCGGGTCAAGCGGGATTTTCACCTCTTCCGGCGGCTCCTTGGCGTAGTTGACCGCGGCGACTTCAGCATCCCCGCGCTTTATCCTGCCGAGATTTTGCGCGACGAGCTGGCCGAGCATCTCGGCGCAGAGGTTCTCCTCGGCATGTTTTTTGTCGTTATTGAGGTTTTCAATCTTCCGTTTGAGCCTTTTTGCCGCATCGTTGATGGCGCGCCTGAGGCGGCTTCGCCGAAGCCCCGTTATTTCTTCGTCTGATAATTCGGAGTAACGCCGGTCAACGGCGCTGTTCCATGTGACGCCTTCTTCTTTCAGAATCGGCTCTTCATCGGAAGGCGTTGTCCCCCGCTTAAAGCCTGCGAGGGCGGGCCTTGGCGCAAGGGGGGCGAGTTTAAGCCCCGGCATTACCGCGCGTTGAGATGATTCCGGCTGGAAGTATTTTAAGCTGTCAAGAACGACGCCGTCGCCGTCCGTAAGTATTACATTGGCCGATTTGCCGGTAAGCTCCGCGGTAAGGATGAATGTCTCATCCGCCCTGTCGGCGTGTTTTAAAAGGCCGATGCGCGCTATGCGCTGGCCCGGCTCCGCCGTAATGCAGGTTATCCGCGCGTTCGTTATCCTGCTCCGTAAAAATGCGCAGAAGCGGGGCGGGGTGGGCGGGTTTTCAAACTCCCGCTCAGTCAGGTGCAGCCTTGCGAGCCTGTGGTGCGCCGAGATGAGGAGGCGCAGGTCCGCGCCCCGTGCGAATACCGTAAGGATTATCTCCTTATCATCCGGCTGGTGGATCTTTGATATTATCCCGCCGGTCAAAAGCGCGCCGAGTTCCTCTATGACAAGTTTAAGCAGGGCAGGCCCCATAATCCGATAATATAGCATACTGCGCCGCAAAATGGGAAATGGGATTGCATTGCCAGAGTCCGTTCCAGGCAACGTCAAATATTTTGTGCCTGCCCCCGCATGTCTAAAGCGGAGGTCAGAATATGTAAAGACATTAAAGTTTTTTGGCCGCCTGCGGCGGGGCAAAGCTAAGGGATTGTATTCAGGCTTTAGCCGTGCGCAGCACCTGCGGTGAGCAATGCTTAGAGCGTTCATTGTGCCTCAATTGCAAATTCACGGTAACTTGCTACATTTAGTCCTTTAGCCGTGCGCAGCGCCTTTTTTTCAAAAAAGGTAAGTTTGGTTTGCAAACAAACGGGCTTTTATAATATAATAATAAATTCGAACATCGTGTATTTACGATGAAAATTCAGGAGTTTTTTATATAGCGGCAAATATAATGAGTAAGACAAAAGAGCCTAAGGAGATAAAAAGGATACTCGTGAGGGCGCCTAATTGGATAGGCGACGCCGTCATGTGCCTTCCTGCGGTTGCCGCCCTGAAGGCGGCCTATCCTGACGCCGAAATAACGGCGCTCACAAGGGGCAGGGCCGTGCCGGTCTTTGAAAATAATCCGGCCATAGCCGAGGTGATGGAATACGACGCCAACGGCAGACATAAGGGCGTGACCGGAAGGCTCCGGCTTAGAAAAGAGATAAAGGCGCGCGGTTTTGACATGGCCGTGCTTTTTCAGAACGCGTTTGACGCCGCGTTTGTCTCCTTTATCTCCGGCATACCTGAGAGGATCGGCTACGTAAGGGATTTAAGAAGGCGTTTCCTTACGAGGCCGGTAGCCGCAACGGCTGAGATAAAAAAAAGGCATCAAGTCTTTTATTATTTGAATATCATAAAGGAGCTTGACGCCGCGGAGGCCTCAAAGCCGCCGACGCCCGTTATCAGGCTTAAGGACGAGGAAATCAGATGGGCGGATGAGTTCCTCAGGCAAAACGGCATTAAAAAAGAGGCTGAACCCCCTGAGGGGGCTCAGCCCCTTCAAGGGGCGCTTATCGGCGCCGCCCCGGGGGCAAGCTACGGCCCGGCAAAGAGGTGGCCTGCCGCAGGCTTTGCCGAGGTATTAAGGCGCTTGTCAGAGGAATATAACGGAGTGCCGGTGATCTTCGGCGGCGTGGACGATGCCGGGGCGTGCAGGGACGCGGCGGAGCTTATCGCCGGAAGGGTCATAAACCTCGCCGGCAGGACGACGCTGAGGCAGTGCATGGCGCTTCTTTCGCGGTTAAAGGTCTTTGTGACGAACGATTCGGGCCTCATGCACGTGGCGGCGGCCCTTGGCGTGCCAACCGTGGCCGTCTTCGGCTCAACGGACGCGGCGCTTACCGGGCCCGTGGGCAGGGCGGCAAGGGTGGTCGAAAAAAAGATAGAATGCGCCCCGTGCTTTAAACGTGAATGTGCGTATGGCCATTACAGATGCCTGAAGGGCGTGGACGCCGCGGATGTAATAAAGGCGGCGCGTTCGCTTCTGAAAGAAGCCGGCAAGAACGGCGCCTGTGATTGAATAGGGATGCGGCCTACGGGATGAAGGTATTAATAATAAAATTGTCGTCCATCGGCGACGTCGTTCAGACGCTGCCCGCGCTCTACGCGCTTAGGAAGGGCTTTGAAAAAAAGGGGGTCAAGGCCCGGATAGATTGGCTTGTGGAGGAGGCCTCCTCGGCGGTCATTTCGGGAAATCCGCTTATTGATAATGTCATCATTGTCAAGAACCGGGGATGGAAGACGCATTTTATTGAAAATATAAGGACCGCGCGCATGCTGGCCTCGGTCCGCTATGACATGGTGCTGGACTTTCAGGGGCTTTTGAAAAGCGGCGTGTGGGTCTGGCTCTCAAAGGGCAGGCGCAGGATCGGCTTTTCAAACGCGAGGGAGCTGAGCCATATTTTCCTGAACGAAAAGGCCGCGCCCTATGACCCTGACAGGCACGCGGTTGACAGATACCTTGATCTGGCCGTATACGCCGGCGGGGAAAGCGGCGAGGCTGTTTTTCCGCTGCACATAAGCGGACAGGAAAGAAAGAAGGCTGAAGGCATCCTGAAGGGCGGCGGCATATCCGTCAGGACGCCCTTTTTCGTGATAGCCGCGCGCGCGAGGTGGCGGACAAAGCACTGGAACGACGACGCCTTTGCCGGGGCGGCAAAGGCCATAATTGAAAAAAGAGGCATGCACGCCGTGCTCATAGGCGGCAGGGCCGACAAAGACGGGCTTGACGGTCTAAAAGAGCGCATAGGAAAAATGGCCGTAAACCTCGCGGGACAAACGACGCTAAAGGAGCTTGCGGCGCTTGAGAAGATGTCAAGGTTCGTCCTCACCGTGGATTCCGGCCCAATGCACATAGCCTCGGCAGTCGGCGCAAAGACGGTCGCGCTCTTTGGCCCCACCGCGCCGTGGAGGACGGGGCCTTACGGCAGGCAGCACATAATAATAAGAAAAGAATTGAAATGCTCGCCATGCTTTAAAAAGAGATGTTCCGGGGCAAGGTGCATGACGGAGATAACGGCTGAAGAGGTCGTCATGGCCGTTGATAAGATGCTCGAACGCAGCGCGAGACTTTAGTCTCGCTTGACAGGACGGCGACACTGAAGCCTGCCCTTTGAAAGGGTTCAACCCTCGCATATCTGAAGCGGGGGTGTTGCGCTGCGATAATGATATGCGCGCCGCTGGTTGGGATAAAATCGACTGCCGCTTGAAAAGGCCGGTATGACTAAAACAGAGCGAGGATTTGTAAATGGGCATGATCCAGAGTTTTGACGCCGACGCCTTTCGCGCTATAAACGGGGCCGTATATCCCGTGCTTGACGTGGTGATGCCGTTTATAACCAACAAGGGCAATTTTTACGGGGTCATAATATTCGCCGTAGCCGTCATACTCATCAAAGAGAGGAAAAGAGGCGCGCAGGGCCTGGCCCTTCTCATAATGGCGGTCTTGCTGAGCGATTTTATCGCAAACCTTCTGAAGCACGCGGTCGGCAGGATACGGCCGTGCAATGCCTTTGACGGTGTGCGGCTTCTCGTGGGATGCACCGAATCCTTTTCATTCCCGTCCGGCCATGCCGCGACTATCTTCACCGCGATGGTTTTTCTTTCGGTGAGATACAGGAGATACGCGCCGGCGTTCATGGCGATGGCCGTGTCCGTCGCGTATTCGAGGGTCTACGTAGGCGTGCACTATCCGCTTGACACCGTCGGAGGGGCGCTCCTTGGCGCGAGCGTGGCCTTTGTATTTGCCGAGGCTGACAGGCGGTATGGAGGCGCGCTTTTCGGCCGGCGCGTGAAGACTGAAAATGAACCATGACGGCCGCGTTCCGGCGCAAAAAAACAGGCTCGTTATAATAATCCTCGCGCTCTCGCTTCTGAGGCTGCTGTATATCGGCCTTACGCCCCTGGACCTTTCTCCGGACGAGGCGCATTACTGGGAATGGTCGCGCCATCTGGACTGGAGCTATTACAGCAAAGGCCCCGCGGTCGCCTACGTTATCGCCATGACCACGGCTGTTTTCGGCCAGACCGCCTTTGGCGTCCGTGCCGGGGCCGTTTTTTTCTCGGCCCTTGCGTCGTATCTGATATATCTTTTCGGAAAAGATATTTTTGACGATGAAAAGACGGGCTTTTACGCCGCCCTGCTGTCCATGGCAATCCCGTTTTTTTCCATAGGCGGGATACTCATCACAACGGACGTTCTTTTCATATTTTTCTGGACTGCGGCCTTTTTTTGCATTAAAAGGGGGCTTGACACCGAAAAGCAGCTGTGGTGGTGCCTTGCGGGCGCGGCAACCGGGTTTGGCTTTTTGAGCAAATACACGATGGTATTCATCTATCCGGCGCTGTTTTTTTTCCTTCTGGCGTCACGCGGCGATAAGCGCTGGCTTAAAAGGAAGGAGCCGTATATCGCCTTTGCCATAAGCCTTGTCTTCATGATTCCGGTTATATACTGGAATCTAACGCATGGAGAGGTTACAATAAGGCATACTATGGGGCAGGCCCATCTTGGAGAAGGCGGTTTTTCACTGACCTCGCCCCTTGAGTTCCTTGGCTCGCAGTTTTTGCTCATTACGCCTCTTTTGTTCATCGGCCTTGTTTACGCAGCGTGGAAGGCGGGGGTTGACGGTTTTAAGGGGAAAAACAGCGGGCTTTTATTCGTCTTTTTTTCATCCGTCCCGCTGTTTCTGTTTTTTCTTGCCAAGAGCGTTCATGGCAAAGTGCAGGCCAACTGGGCGGTAGCCGCCTATGTGCCGCTGTTGCCCGCCGTTGTATTTTTATTTCTAAGGCTCTTTAAGGAGTCCGGCAGGAGCGCAAGGCGGCGGCTTCGCGCCGTCGCCGGGCTTGCCATAGGCCTCGGCGTCGGGGCGTCTTTTGTGGCCTACTTCCCGTGGACTGTCGAGATGTTAACCGGCAGGGACGCCATGAAGGGCGCGCCGTTCAACAGGGTCACGGACTGGAGAGAGCTCGGAGAAAAGGTCTCGGACGTCAGGGACGCGATGGGGCGCGCGTTTGTAATGAGCGACACGTATCAGATAACGAGCGAGCTTGCGTTTTATACGCGGGGCAATCCGTCTGCCTACAACGTGGACACAGGCCAGAGGCGCATGAACCAATACGACCTCTGGCCGGGGTTTGACGGTCTTACCGGCCAGAACGCCGTCTACGTCAAGGGAGGCGACGCTTCCATCGAGCCGATGGTAGCGGAGGCGTTCGACAGCTGCGGCAGGGAGCTCTTTACCATCTACAGGGGCGGCAGGGCGGACAAAGACTTTTCCATATTCAGCTGTTATAATTTCAAGGGTATGAAGGGGCAGGCGTCCGGACACGGCAGGTTTTGATATCCGCGGGCCGGCAACACCGCTTGCGGGCCGGCAGGCCAACACCCCGCCCTGCCCTCCCCCGTGAAGGGGCTCAGCTCCCTCAGGGGGGGAGGAGAAAAGGAAGGGATCGTCTTCATGAAAATGAAAAAGCGGAGGCTACGTTGAGAGGATCGGTTGTGGAGTTCAGGAAAAGTTCAGAAGAGACCGTTTCCATAGTAATTCCGGTATTCGAGGAGGAAGAGAGTCTGCCGCACCTTTATAAGTCCATAAAGGCCGTGATGGACGCCGTCCCGAACAAATACGAAATCGTCTTTGTCGACGACGGCAGCAAGGACGGCACGATGAAGGTCCTTGAAGAGCTTCACGCGAAGGACAAGAACGTCGTGGTCGTAGCCTTCAGGCGGAACTTCGGCCAGACGGCCGCGATGGCCGCGGGGTTTGAGTACGCGCAGGGCGATATCATCATCACGATGGACGCGGATCTGCAAAACGACCCGAAAGACATTCCGAAGTTTCTTGAGAAGATAAAGACCTGCGACGTGGTGAGCGGCTGGAGGAAGAACAGGCAGGATAAGTTCATCTCCAGAAGGCTCCCCTCGATGATAGCCAACGGCCTCATATCAAAGGTCACCGGCGTGCGTCTGCATGATTACGGATGCACGCTCAAGGCTTATAGAAAAGAGGTCATAAAGAACGTCAGACTCTACGGCGAGATGCACCGTTTCATCCCTGCGCTGGCGAGCTGGGTGGGCGCTTCGATAGAAGAGGTTGAGACCGCGCACCACGCCAGACAGTTCGGCAGATCGAAGTACGGTATTTCAAGGACGGTGCGCGTGATACTCGACCTTATCACCGTAAAGTTCCTTCAGAGCTTTTCCACGCGGCCTATCCACGCCTTCGGGGGGCTGGGCATGGGGTTTGGGCTTGCCGGCTTTTTGATAGGGCTTTACTTGAGCATCCTGAAGATCTTTTTCGGTCAGAGCATAGGCGCAAGGCCGCTTCTTTTCCTGGGGGTTCTCCTTATCATCATCGGCGTTCAGCTCGTCGTCATGGGGCTTCTTGGCGAGATGCTCGCCCGCGTCTACCATGAATCACAGGGTAAACCCATATTCACGGTGAAAAAGGTCTTGAAACGGTAACGGCTTGAAGGGGCTCAGCCCCCTCAGGGGCCGAGCCCCTTCAAGGGGTTTGACCCCCCGCGCGGCGCGCCGCCTTAAACACGCAGGAATGACAGGAAAAATGTCATTCCTGCCTGCCCTCGCGTGCTTGAAGCGGGGGATGACAGAAAAGGGACGTTTTTACATAGATGAAAAAAGCCATCTCCGTAATAATAAAGATAGCCGTAAGCGGCGCCATACTGTATGCCCTTTTTAGCCGCATGGACCCCGGCGCCTTCTGGAAAACGCTCCGCGCGGTGGACCTGCCGCTCGCGGTGCTTTCCGGTTTCATCTTTACCTTTTCGCAGTTTGTTTCAACCTACCGGTGGTCGGTAATCCTTAAAAAGGATATAGGCACCTCGTATTTGAAGCTCCTTTCCATCTACTTCATCGGGATGTTTTTCAATAACTTCCTGCCCACGGCCGTAGGGGGTGACGTGGTGAAGGGTTATTACCTCTATCGGGAGTCCAAAAGGGGCGATATCTCGCTGGCCTCGATATTCATGGACAGGTATGTCGGGTTTGCCGCGCTGATATTAATGGCCGCTATGGCCGTTATTCCCGGTTATGCGCTTATAGAGGGCGCGGGGATCGGCTGGTTACTGGTCGTCCTTATCGGCGGCTTCACAGCGATGAGCCTTGTCATCTGGGTGGGGCCTTTGCACAGCTGGGTAATGGCGATACTGGCAAAGGTGCATTTTTACGGGATAAACAGGAAGATAGACACGTTCTACAAGGTGCTCATGGGGTATAAGAGGCGCCCTCAGCTGCTCGTGAGGATATTCATCCTGTCTTTTGTCGTGCAGGGCAGCGTCATTCTCGGTTATTTTATCCTCAGCAGGGGTCTGGGCATGAACGTGGGTTTTGGCTACTTCTTTCTTTTTATACCGCTTACCACCACGGTGTCGATGCTGCCGGTGTCGGTCTCCGGTCTGGGGCTGCGTGAGAGCGCGTTTGTTTTTCTTTTCATGAAGGCCGGCGCGCGCGCGGAGGAGGCATTTACCCTATCCATCCTGTGGTTTGGCATAAACGCTGTCGTGAGCATGATCGGCGGCGTAGAATACCTCAGGATGGGCGGCAAGGCGGGAGATGCCGCGGCGGAGATCTCCCCGGAATAAACCTATTTTTCCTGTTAAAATATACGATTAAAAAGATGACAGCTGCGGTGGAAAGTTTGAATAACCGGAGGTTAACATGGCTGTGGACAAAGAGCTTCTTGAGATACTTGCCTGTCCCGTATGCAAGGGCGCGGTGAAGTTGAACAAGAAAAAAGACGGTCTTGCCTGCGAGAAGTGCCGGGTCGTGTATCCGATAAAAGACGACATTCCGGTGATGCTTGTTGATGAGGCGGTTAAAGACGCCGGTTGACAGGGTTAACGCGGAAGGCGGTTTGGTCCACCCCCACCCGGCCCTCCCCCCTCAGGGGGAGGAGACAGGGAAGATGCCATCGAGCGGCCCGAATGCGTTGATTTTTCAGGAAATCCTGTTGAATACGCCCGCTTTGAATGAACGGATCCGTGGGGCCTGTTTATCCGCGCACGGCATGGAAAAGGCAGATAACAAAAACCCGTTTTAGCACGCCTGCCGCGGCCAAGGCCGCATGGCGGGATTATTAGAGGACCTCTTGAAGGTATCCGTCACCATAATAACGCTTAACGAAGAGGCCAACATACGCCGGTGCCTTGAGAGCGTCAGATGGGCCGACGAGATAATTGTCTCCGATTCCGGCAGCGTTGACAAGACCGTCTCCATATGCCGCGAATACGGCGCGCGGGTCTATGAAGACGCATGGCGCGGCTACGGGAAGCAGAAAAACCTCTGCGCCGGGCGCGCGAAGAACGAATGGATTTTAAATGTGGACGCGGATGAACAGATAACGCCTGAGTTGAAAGACGAGCTGCAAAGGGCGGTTGAAGACGGCGCGAAGGCGGGCTGCTACGTCGCAAGAAAAAATTACTTCGGCGCGCGGTGGATAAGACACTGCGGCTGGTATCCCGATTACAACCTCAGGCTTTACAGGAAGGATAAGGGCTCTTTTAACGAGGCAAGGGTTCACGAGGCCGTGACGGTTGACGGCCTGACCAGCAGGCTTAAAAACCCGCTCGTGCACCGGACGTACAGGGACATAACGGATTATTTCACGAGGATGCAGCGGTACTCGACCCTTGCCGCCGAGGAGTTGAAGGACAAAGGAAAACGGGCGGGCGTTGCCGATATCCTTCTGAGGCCGCCCCTGACGTTTCTAAAGATGTACATCCTCAAGCTGGGTTTCCTTGACGGGGCGATGGGGCTTACCCTGTCAATGCTCTACGCCTGCTATACTCTTGCGAAGTACGCAAAGCTCCGCGAAATGCAGTAACAGGCTGCTGAAAACATGTCCTCGCAGGCTTTAAGCGGGGAAGCGAGGCTGAAGCCTCGCACTACGATATATGACTCTTGACAACACAGTTGCTCATTCGTTGCTTCCTCCCCAGCACCACTTTCTGCCTCATATATTTGGGATGTGGCGTTAATTTATGCCAGAAAGTGGTGCTGGGCTTGCATCTGGCTGGGTTCCCATTGCGTCTTTATTATTACGATGGGAAGATTTGAGCAGCCTGATTGGATTCATGTTTTTTAGTAACCTTCTAACGCATAAGCCCGGACGAGGCAGCATCAAGTTGAACGAATTCAAGGACGTAAAAAAGATACTTGTTATCAAGCTCCGGCATATCGGGGACGTGCTTTTGGCCGTTCCTGCCGTAAGGGCGCTTAAAGAGAGCTTTCCCGGCGCGCGGGTCTCGGCCCTCGTAAATTCCGGAACAGAAGACATGCTCACGTTAAATCCGCTCATTGAAGAGGTCATTACGTTTAACAGGTCAGTCAAGGGCCTGTCCATCGCCGGCAGGACGCCTGCCCTCGCGTGCCTGAAGCGGGGGATGGGGGAGCTGAAGTTCGTTAAGGATCTTCGCGCGCGCGGCTTTGACATGACGGTTGACCTTACCGGCGGCGACAGGCCGGCGCTCATGGGCTTTCTCATCGGCGCGCGGTACCGCCTCGGCTGCGACCCGATGGGCAAGGGGTTTGCCGGAAAAAAATATCTATACACCCACCTCGCCGGAAGGCCGGCGGGCAGGTTGCATACGGTCTTAAGAGACCTGGCCCTTGTCAGGAGCTTTGGTATTGACACGGCGGATCTCACGGTGGACATCTTCACCTCTGCCGCGGACGATTCATTTGTCAAAAGGCTTTTGGAGGAAAATGGCGTTAAGCCCCTTGAAGGGGTTCAACCCCCTGAGGGGGTTCAACCGGGCGAGCCTTTCGTCCACGTGCATCCGACCTCGCGCTGGTTCTTTAAGTGCTGGAAGGATGAGGCAATGGCCGAGGTCATGGACATGCTCCAGATGAACGGCTTTAAGACCGTGATCACCGCCGCGCCGGACGACAGGGAGATGAAAAGGGCAGCGTCCGTCATTTCGCGCATGAGGACCCGCCCGATAGACCTTTCAGGCAAATTGAATTTAAAGCAGATGGCGGCGCTTTCAAGGTCGTCCGTGATGTTTTTAGGGGTTGACTCCGCCCCCATGCACATAGCCGCCGCGTGCGGCGCGCGGGTCGTCGGCATATTCGGCCCGTCGGGCGCGTTCGACTGGGGGCCGTGGGACAACAAGGCGGCCAGTGAAGACCCGTCTGCGGCCTATCCGCAAAAAAACGGCGTTCAGTGTTTCGGCGCTAATACGGTGATCCAGAAGGACTGGGACTGCGTCCCCTGCGGCAAGGACGGATGCAAAGGCACGAAAAAGAGCGACTGCCTTGACGCCATCGAGGCGGCCGAGGTCTGGAAGATGTTGAAAGACAAACTTGGCGTTGTGCGTTAGGGTGGGAGATGACCCTCTCCTTATCTCCTCCCCCTTCACGGGGGAGGGCAGGGTGGTGGGGGTGGGCGGGGGCTGAATAATAACAGTGAAAAGGCATCAGAGCGCGGCAATAGAGATGATAACCGGGCTTCGTCCCGGCAGGATACTTGACGCCGGCTCAGGCGGCGAATCCATAGGCAGGGCTTTGAAGGAAAGGGGGTTCTCCGTATTCCCCATAGACCTTTTTGAGGCGCCGTTTTTGAAGGAGACCTTCGTGCGCGCGGACATGAACCGGCCGCTGCCGTTTGCGGCAAACGCATTCGACTATGTCCTTTGCAGCGAGACGCTTCAGTATCTTGACAACCACGCCCTTGTCTTCAGTGAGTTTGAAAGGGTTTTAAAGAAAGACGGGCAGATGATCCTCAGCACGCCGAATGTGCTCAGCGCGAATTCGAGGATTTATTTTTTCCAAAGGGGATGGTTTCCGCACTTCAAGCCCTTCAGGACGGTTGATGAAAGCAAGGGCTGGGACATGGCGGTATACAACCCGATTTCCCTTATCGAGATAATAGGCCGCATGAAAAAGAACGGCTTTGAGATGAAGGCGCTGAAGGCGTCGAGGTTAAAGGCCGCGAATGTGCCGCTTTATCTCTTTCTAAAGACGCTCTATTGGGCAGGGCTGCTTTTTGAGAGGAACGCCGAAAAGGCCGCGCTCTTAAGGGCGATTTCATCAAAAGAGGCGCTTTTGGGCGACCACCTCATAATGCGGTTTGCCAGGCCATCGCCGCGGCCGCCGGCAGGCCGGGCAAAATGCTGACGATACTCCATACCGAGTCGTCCGCCGGCTGGGGCGGGCAGGAAAACAGGACCCTGCATGAATGTCTGGGGCTTAAAAAGCTCGGAGACAGGGTCATGATACTCTGCAAGCCCGGCAGCAAACTGAGCGAGAGGGCCGGGGCCGCAGGCATCGAGGTCTTAACGCACACCATGCGCGGCTCTTATGATATGTGCGCCGTTTGGCGGATAATGGATATTATAAAAAAAGAAAATGTTGACATAGTCAACACACACAGCGGCGTTGACAGTTTCTTAGGGGCCGTTGCCGGAAGGCTTTCCCTTAAAAGGCCGCGCATCGTGAGGACAAGGCATCTGGCCCTGCCCATCACGTCGCGGGCGAGCTACGCGCTCCTTCCCCACAGGGTGGTCACGGTCAGCCAGTACGTGAGAAGCTATCTTGTGAAGGATAAAGGCATACCCGCGGCAAAGGTCACAGCCATACCCACGGGCATAGACCTTGCGAGGTTCGACCCGGACAAAACTCCCGACACCCTGCGCGCCGGGCTTGGATTAAAGGACGGCGCGTTAATCGTCGGCACGGTCGCCATATTAAGGCGTAAAAAAGGGCATCACGTCCTCCTTGACGCCATCCCGCGCGTCCTTGCCGCCGTGCCGGAGGCCGTTTTCGTATTTGCCGGAAACGGCCCGCAAAGGGAAAATATCGAGGCAAGGATACAGGAATTAGGCATAGAAAACAGCGTGCGGCTGCTCGGCCTGAGGAGCGACGTGCCGTCGGTCATAAAGGGGCTGGACATCTTCGTGCTGCCGACATTGCAGGAGGCCCTCGGCACTTCGATATTGGAGGCCTCGGCCATGGGTATATCCGTCATCGCGACGCGCGTCGGGGGCGTGCCGGAGGCCGTCATCGAAGGAAAGACCGGCATCCTCGTAGAGCCCCAAGACAGCGCAGGGCTTGCGGATGCCATTATAAGACTGCTGAAGGACGCGTCCTTAAGAAAGCGCATGGGTAAAGAGGGCAGGCGCACGGCCGTTGAAAATTATTCAACCGACACCATGTCAAAGCGCATGAGAAGCCTCTACGAAGAGCTTATGAACTTGAAAAAATGCGGCGGCGGCCTATGCCGATAATCCCGGTCTTCATGTACCATCATGTAAACCCCAATAAGGGCGACATGCTGACCATTACGCCGGAGGTCTTTGAAAGCCAGCTCCAGCACATCAGGCACTCCGGCTACAAGACGCTGTCCCTTGACGACGTAGTGGGCTTCATGCAGGGGACAAAGCCGCATGTGGACAAGGGCATCGCCCTTACGTTCGACGACGGGTATCTTGATAACTACGTCTTCGCGTATCCGATCCTAAAGCATTACGGCCTGAAGGCGACCATATTTACAGTAAGCAACTGGGCCGGGGCGGCCACGGCCGCGCCGGCTGTTGACAGGCTTCAGGCTCTCAAAGATTACAGGGAAAATACGCCTACCCACAACGGCACGAAGAAGATAATCGCCGAGGGGCGGTTCCATGAAGCGGTCATGGACTGGGAGATGATAAAAGAGGCCGACGCATCCGGCCTGGTCAGGTTTTACTCCCACACGGCGGCGCACAAGGACTGCGATACGCTCGAAGGCGCGGAGCTTATGACCGAACTCAGGGATTCAAAAGAGGCCATGGAGAAAAATCTCGGCAAGCCGTGCGATTACCTCTGCTGGCCAAAGGGACGCTATACGGCCGCCGCGGTAAAAGCCGCGAAAGAGGCCGGATATAAGGCGCTGTTCACCACGGAGCACGGCGTGGCGAAGGAAGGGGCCGACCCGTTTGGGATACGCAGGATAGTGATAAAGGACGGCGCCCAGTGGTTCCGTTCAAGGGTCAAGGTCTACACAAGCCCCATCCTCGCGGAACTCTACCTGAAGGTAAAAGGCTGACCTGCCTTTCTTGAGAGAAAGGCAGGCCCAAAGAACTTTACTTCTTTTGACGGCGATGGAAAAAACACGGAACGAATTTGAAACCTTTGGAAACGCTTTTATATCTGTCGATGAGGCTTTTGAAGGCCTTTGACAACAGGCGGACGGACGTCGGGCATCTGAAGCCGGATGCGGTGAGAAACATCCTTATCGTCTCATCAACGGCCGTCGGCGATACGCTTCTTTCGACTCCGGCCATAAGGGCGGTGAGAAAGAGCTACCCGAAGGCGCGCATCATCGCGCTCTTTAACGCGGCCAACATGGAACTGTTCGCGAATAATCCGAACATAGACGCCATCATTCCGTATTACGGCGGATACAGGCGGTTTTTTTCCACGATAAGAAAAGTTCGCGCCTATTCGCCTGACCTTGCGCTGATACTGCACGGCAATGAGCCGCAGGCGACCCCCATGAGCTATCTCGCCGGCGCGTCTTTTATTTTAAAACTGCCGAACGTAAGTCCGTTCGCCTTTCTTCTTTCAAACCGACCCCCGCTTCAGACATGCGAGGGCAGGAACGGCGCGGCTGCGTGGAAGGATGTGCCGCACGGCATCGAGGCCCGGCTGAAGACCGCCGGGCTGGCGCTCTGCAAGGCCGACGGCCTGAAGATGGATATATTCACCGACGAGTGCGACGAGGCGGCGGCAAACGGATTCCTTAAAGAGGCGGGCGTGAAGGATGGAGACGTCATCATCGGTTTTCAGCCGGGCGCGTCGACCCTTTCAAGACAGTGGTTCCCGGAGCGCTTCATAGAGCTTGGCAAAAGGCTCAGGGAAAATTCGCGGCGCGTGCATATAGTCCTTACCGGATCACCGGCGGAGAGGCGCATGTGCGAGGATATTGCCGAGGGCATCGGCGGGCGTGAGATAGTCGCCGCTGGAAGGCTGCCTCTCAGGCAGGTCGCGCCGCTCATAAAGCGGTTTAACGTGTTCGTAACCGGGGACACCGGCCCCATGCATATCGCCTTTGCCGTGGGCACGCCCGTTGTGGCGCTCTTCGCGGTGTCAGACCCGCGGGTGACCGGCCCCCTTTATGACGCCCACAGGCACAGGGTGATAAAAAAGCCGCGCACCTGCGACCCGTGCGTGAGCAAGAAGTGCGCCTACCAGAAGTGCATGGAGGCGATAACGGTGGACGAGGTCTGCGAGGCGGTAAGGTATATTACGGGGATAACGCGGTGAAGATAGGCATCGTCTGGGATAACGGCGTGTCGAAATGGATGGCGCAGATGTTTGAGCCGCTTGCGGATATCAACGGGGCAGACGCGACCCTTTTCGTCGGCGAGAAGAACAAACATGACGTAAAAGACATAAAGCTGAAGATGCAGCGTCTTACCCACAGGGAGGAGATTTTGCTGGGCGCGGCAAGGCCTGCCGAGTCCATCGGCAGGCTCGTCGGCGCCCCTTTCAAGAAGATGGATTTTTATTATAACTCCCTCGGCAAATACCTCGAAGGCATGGACGTGGTCGAAAGCTCGGAGGCGTCGAGGACACTTTACACGGCCGCATGCCTTAAAAAACGCGGCATGCGCTTCAAGCTCATCATGAGCTGCGCGGAGAACATCCCTTACAGGCAGGTTTTCGACGACAAGAGCATCTACGTGAAGCGGAGCTGCTACGGCGCGGTAGATCACTTCATCCCCTGGTGCGACACCATAAAAAAAACGATGCTCCTTGAGGGCTTCCCTGAGGAAAAGATAACGACGGTCTATACGGGCCTCGACACAGAGCTTTTCAAGCCGGTAGACAGGGACGCGGCGCTTTTGAGGGAGTTTGACGTTCCCGCAGGCGATATGGTCATCCTCTATGTCGGCAAGCTCGCCACATGGAAGGGCGTGCAGATGCTGCCGTACGCGGCCAAGGCGCTCCTGCAAAGGGGATATAAGGCATTTACTTTCCTCATCGCGGGCAAGGGCGCGCAGTTTGACAATATTCAAAAGATCATTAAAGAGGCCGGAATTGAAAGGCACTTCCGCTACGCGGGCTTTGTGCCGTATATGGAAATGCGGCGGCTTTACAGCTCGGCGGACATCTTTGTAATGCCGAGCTTCCCCACCATGCTCATGCAGGAGCAGTTCGGCATGGTGCTCGTGGAGGCGATGGCATGCAAGGTTCCTCCCGTAGCGTCCGCAACCGGTTCTATTCCTGAGATAGTCGGCGACGCGGGGCTGACATTCATTCCTGGGGATTTTTTCGGTCTTGCCGATAAGATCGCGTTTCTTATGGATAACGCCGCGCTAAGGAAGGAGCTTGGCGAAAAGGGCCGGAGGCGCTCTCTGGCGCATTTTGACGCAAAAAAGAACGCGCTTAAGATTTACGGGATATACGAGAAGGCGCTTGCCTGCCCCCGCGTGCCTTCAGCGGGGGGCGGAAAATGACGAAAAAGACGATAGCGATACTCGACACGGGCAGGGAATGGGGCGGCGGCACAAACAGCATGCTTGAGCTCGTGGCGAGGATTGACAAAAAGAGATACCGCTTAAAGGCCCTCTTTTATGATAATTATCCAAAGGGAAAATCCTCAACTGTCAAGGCAGAGCTTGAAAGGCTGGGCGTAGAATTCATACTGCTCAGGCGTCCCCAAAGGCTGCCTTATTCAAAGGCCGTGCGCGAGGCCGGAAGGGCGCTGTTTTTTTTCAGCCCTTCGCTTAAAAAGAGGTTTGTCTTTTCCCGCGATTACAGGGAAAGGATAGTTCCTGCGGCCATTGATATCGCGGATGTGCTGAAAAAAACCGGCGCAGACCTGCTTTATCTGAACAACCAGCCTTCTTCAAACCTCGAAGGCATACTGGCCGCCGGTTCCTTGGGTCTGCCCTGCGTTCAGCACTCAAGGGCGGTGGCGCGGCTGAACGCATCCGAGGCAGGGGCCGTGAACGCGGCCGTCTCAAAGATCATCTGCGTGTCAAGCGGGGTCAGGGACGCCCTCGTTGAAAGCGGGGTGGAGGCAGGCAGGTGCGTTGTCGTTTACAACGGGATAGACAAGGACGCCGGGCCGCTGCGGGATGCGCGGGAGGTGAGAAGTTCTCTTGGCATCGTCGCGGATACGTTTTTGATAGGCACGGTGGGTTCGCTTTTAAAAAGGAAAAGGACTGCCCTGCTCATTGACGCGCTGCCTTTTTTAAAAAAGGGCGGTAAAAATGCCTGCCCCCGCATGTCTTCAGCGGGGGTCAGATGCCTCATCGTCGGCGACGGCCCTGAGATGGTGCGGCTCAAGGAAAAGGCGAAAAGGCTCGGCGTGGAGGACATGGTCGTGTTCGCCGGTTTTTCAAACGACGCCCTCTCGCTTGCAAACTGCCTTGACCTGTTCATTCTTCCCTCGGAGGGCGAAGGGCTTCCGCGCGTGATACTTGAGGCCATGCTTTTGTCCAAGCCGGTCGTCGCCTTTGACGTAAGCGGCGTCAGAGAGGTCGTGGATGACGGCGTAACCGGCCTTATTTTGAAAAAAGAAGGGGGCGAGGCCATCGCCTCATCCGTAAAGGAATTAATGTCCGGCGCGGCGCGCATGAAGGCCATGGGCGAGGCGGGCAGGGCGCGTGTCATAAAGGAGTTCGCAATAGACAGATACGCCGCCGGGGTAATGCGGGTCTTTGAAGAGGTAGTCCCTTGATATACGTCCTGCTGGCATACATATCGTATCCGCTGGTTTTTTTGATGTCTAAACTCTCCGGTCCCCGCTTTAGCCTGCCCCTTGAAGGGGTTCAACCCCCGCGCGTTTTAAGCGGGGGGCGCGCGAGGGCAGGCGGCGCGCAAGGTGAATCCTTCGTCGTATTCCAGACCGCGAAGCTTGGCGACATGATATGCAGTACGCCCGTGTTCAGGGAGATAAAGCGGGCCTATCCCGCAAGCCGCCTCGGCGTTGTCATCCACCCGGCAACGCGTCCGCTTTTAAAGCATAATCCTCATATTGACGAGATAATCGAATTCGACCCAAGGCTCTACCGCGGCGTCGCCGGAAAGATCAGGTTTGCCTTTGCCCTCGGAAAGAGGGGATATTCATCCGCGCTGATACTCATGCCGAATGCGGCGAACATACTTGCCGCATTCTGGGCATTGATACCAAAGAGGGTTTGCGTATATCCGAATTTTACAGGCCCGACCCTGAGGCGGCTCCTCGCCCTTAACACGCATCTTGAGTATCACGGCGAAGGCCGCATGTCTATGGAGACGTATCTTGGCGCGCTCCGGCAGTTCGGGATAAAAAACTGCGGCATGCAAAAAGAGGTCTATGCGCCGAAAGAGGCCGATGCAAAGGCCGCCGCCTACTTGAAGGGAGACGGCCCTTTTGCGGGCGTGGCCCCTGGCACGGCAAATGTCATGAAGGAATGGGGCAGGGAGAAGTTCCTTGAACTCTCGAAAAGGATATCAGACGAGACAACGGCCACGGTAGTTGTCATTGGCTCTGAAAAGGAAAGGGCAGCCGGCGAGGAAATAGTGGGCGCATGCCGGGCATCCGGCGGCAGGCGGCGCGCGATAAACGCCTGCGGGGCTTTTTCGCTTGAGGAGGCCCCTGCGCTTTTAAAAAGGCTTTCCGTTGTCATAGGCGTTGACACCGCGCTTATCTACATGGCCGACGCGCTTGACGTCCCGGCCGTTGACATTGCCGGGCCGTGCGACATGAACGACCAGAGGCCGATTGGCAAAGGCAGCGTTATCATCCAAAAAAAAAGCCTGCCATGCGTGCCGTGTTCGCACACCTTCCGCGTGCCGTATGAATGCCGGGAAGGGCACAGAAGTTGCGTGGCTGACGTGACGGTGGAAGAGGTTTTTTCAGCCGCGGTAAAAATCATCCAATAGGGATTGTAATGGGTTTGACTAAAGAAAGACAGATTGAATACATCGACGCGGCGATCCTCTGGTGCTTCACGGGACTTGTCGTCGTGCTGCCGATTGCCCACGTCATCACGGTGCGCGAGTTTCTCATCTACATCCCGGTGGCGCTCTGGCTCTGCAAGATGGCGCTCAAAAGAGGGCCGGTCTTCGCGGACAACCATCTGATTCTGCCCATGCTCCTATTTGCCTTTGTTGCCGCGCTCTCGCTCTTCACGGCGGTCGACTTCGATTACAGCCTCCGCCAGTTCCTGTCGAAGTTGACCGTTGACTTCATGCTTTTCTTTCTTGCCTTCAACAACGTGCGGGAGATTAAGGACGTCCGAAAAATCCTGTTTGCCCTTATTATAGGCTCCACTGCCCAGGGCGTTTACAGTTTTGCCAGGTTCTTTTTCATTGATAACGGCAGCCTCGCGAGCTTCGCCGTGAAGGCCGGCGGTCTTACGGGCGGCTACATCACATACAGCGTGCTCATTATCACCGTTTTGCCGTTCATCGCGTATATGGTTCTCACCTCCGCCGGCGGCAGCAGGCGGCTTTTTTTCGCGGCCCTCCTGCTCTTTAACACGTTCATGCTTTATCTGACCTTTCAAAGGGGGGCGCTCGTGGCGCTCTTCGTGCAGGTGATGATATTCCTCGGATTTTTGCGCCGGTGGTGGATATGCGCCGCGCTTGCGGCCGCGGTGGTCCTGGCCGTTTACGCGCTGCCCGCAAACCTCGTCTATCACGGCTCCAAGGGGGTGGATCTCGGAAACGAGAAGATAAGGGATTACGGCAATACTATAAACAGCCGCGTCGCGGTGTGGAAGTTCGCGTTAAGGGAGATAGCGGAGCATCCATTTAAGGGCGCGGGTCTGGGCAGATACTCCTTTGCAGCCAGGCACAGCCAGTTCAGACGCACGGATCTATGGCACGCGCATAATACTTTTCTGAACACGGCCGTGCAGCTCGGCCTGCAGGGGCTTGCCGCGCTGCTCTTTGTCCTCTGGAGGGTGGGGCGGACGCACTGGCTCGGCGTTAAGGAAAGTGAAGGGGACGCGCGGATATTCTTTATGGCGTCTTTTGTTTTTATTTCCGGTTTCTTTGTGAGGAATATGTTCGATGACCTCTTCGTGGACGACAATTCCGAGATGTTCTGGTTTTTGACCGGCCTTGCCTTTGCCGTGTTTCTGAGGTTTGAGAGGCTTTCTTACAAAGGCGTGTTTTCTAAATGCCCGGCAGCGCGCGTAAAAGAGGGGCGTGAATAAGATTCTCTTCATACGCCGTGACAACATCGGCGATCTCGTCTGCACGACCCCGGCGATAAGGGCCGTCCGCCTTAAATTTCCCCAGGCGCGGATAGCCGTCCTTGTTAATTCCTACAATGCGGGGGCGGTCGCTGATAATCCCGACATAGACGAGGTATATGTCTATGAAAAGGAGAAGCACGCGCTTTCAAAGGGCAGGCTCCGGGTGTTTATGGAAAACCTCGGCGTCATAAGGCGCATCAGGAAAGAAAGGTTTGACGCCGTTGTCGGCTGCGGTTACGGATACTCGGCAAGGGTCGCGCGGTTTGCCTGCTTGACCGGCGCCGGGCACAGGGCCGGTTTCGTTTCCGGCAAAAAGCCCATGTCGCGGTTTTTATACAACCTGCGCGCCGAGGAGCCGCAGGAGGCCATTCACGAGGTCGAGGCCGTGATGAGGCTTGTCGCGTTGCTCGGCGTAAGCGGCCCCGCTCCGCCGCTTTGCGTAAGGCCCTCTGAAGGCGAGGTGAAAAAAGTTATAAGCCATCTTAAGGGGTTGAACCCCCTCAGGGGGCAGGGATACGCGGGCAAGGCCGGGCTTGTGGTATTTCACATAAGCTCAAGGAAGCCCAAAAACAGATGGCCGAAGGAGAGTTTCAGGGAACTCGGCGGCATGATTCAAAAGGCAACCGGCGCCGAGATACTGCTGCTCTGGTCGCCGGGCTCTTTCGGCAACGTCCTGCATCCGGGCGATGACGAGGCGGCCGAATGGATGTCATTGTCAATGGATAAACGCCCTTTTACATTCAGGACAAAAAGCCTCGCGGAGCTTATCGCCGCCATGAGCCTTGCCTCATCCGTCGTGTGCTGCGACGGCGGGGCCATGCACATTGCCGCGGGCCTTGGCAAGCCCATTGTCACGGTATGGGGAACGACCGAGAGAAAAAGATGGGCGCCGTGGGGCGTGCCGCATGTCATCCTGCAAAAGGAAGACGGCCTTGCCTCCGCGGTCAACGCAAAGGAGGCGTTTGACGCGTTTATGGACCTTACGCACAGGGAAGGCAGCGGCAGATGAGGATCGGCTTAATACGGATGCGCTACACCCCGTACGGCGGGGCCGAGGTCTTCATGGCCCGCTTCGTGGACGAGCTCTTGAGGCTCGGCCACACGGTAGACGTCTTTGCCGCGGACTGGCAGGAGAAAAAGGGCGTAGCCGTGCACAGGGTGAAGACATGGGGGCCGTCTTTTTTGAGGCCGCTTGTCTTTGCGGCTAACGCGGCAAAGGCGGTCGAAAGGGTCAGGCCCGACGTTGTCATAAGCCTTGAGAGGACGGCGTGCCAAGATATCTACCGGGCAGGCGACGGCGTCCACAAGGAGTGGCTTTTGCAAAGGAAAAAGGCGGCACAGGGATTGACAGCGGGACTAAAGGGCGTTCTTACCGGCCTTAACCCCCTGAGGGGGTTCAACCCCCTGCACGCGGTGCTCCTTAACCTTGAAAAAAGGCTCTTCAGCGATAAAAGGCTTAAAAAGGTCGTGGCGAATTCAAACAGGGTGAAGCAGGAGATAATAAGGCATTATGGTTTGCCTGAGAAAAAGATATGTGTTATATATAACGGGATAAACGCGGATGAGTTCGCCGGGCGCGTAGCCGCCGCGGACAGGGCGGGCGTGAGGAAGGAACTCTCTGTTTCAGAGGATGAATGCCTCCTTCTTTTCATCGGCTCAGGTTTTGAAAGAAAGGGCCTTGTCTACCTTATCCGCGCTTTAAAGCCTTTGATGGAGGCCGGTAAAAAACCAAGGCTGCTTGTCGTTGGCAAGGGGAGAGCGGCGGGATACCTGAAAGAGGCCGAGGCTCTGGGTGTAGCAGACAGGGTCATATTCAAGGGCGCGGTAAAGGATGCGGCAAGGTTTTACGCCGCGGCCGACATCTTTGTCCTGCCGAGCATCTACGAGCCGTTTTCTAACGCCTGCCTTGAGGCCATGGCCGCCGGTCTGCCTGTCGTCACTTCAAGGATAAACGGCGCGTCCGAGATAATAACCGAGCCGGTAAACGGCGCGGTCATTGAAGAGCCGGCGGACCACCTTGAAATAGCAAAAAAAATCGCCTTCTTCCTTGATGGACAAAAGAGAAAGCTCTCAGGCGAGGCCGCGAGGCGGACTGCCTTTGAATATACCATAGAGAAAAACGTGAGCGAATTTCTGAGGTTGATAGTCTGAACATGGAAAGATACCTGAAGCCCAAAAGGGCGCACGCTATAATAGAACGTTTCAAGAAGGCGCGGGTGCTCGTCATCGGCGACCTGATAATGGACCACTTCATCTGGGGAAAGGTAAGGCGCATCTCCCCGGAGGCCCCTGTGCCTGTGGTGGAGGTCACGTCGGAGAGCCTGATGCTCGGCGGCTCGGCAAATGTCGTCAATAACATATTCAGCATGGGCGGCCACGCCCTTGTCACCGGCGTGGCGGGCAGGGACGACGACGGCAAAAAACTTTTGAAAATGCTCGAGGACAGGAAGATACCCTCCGGGGGCGTGATCATAGACGCGAAAAGGCCGACGACCATCAAAACGCGCGTCATCGCGCACAGCCAGCAGGTCGTGCGCTTTGACCGCGAGAAAAAGGACAGGGTCGGCCAGGCCACCGCCGGGAAGGTCATGGACTACATCAGAAAGAGCGCGAAGAATGTTGACGTCATAGTGATATCGGACTACGCCAAGGGCCTCATAACCGAAACCCTCGTTGAGGAGACCGGTGAGATATGCCGCAGGCTTGATAAGCCGGTTGCCGTTGATCCCAAGGTCGAGCACTTTGATTACTACAAGGGCGTTACCATCGTTACGCCCAATAATCAGGAGGCGTCGCTTGCCTCCGGCGTGGAGATAACCGGCGATGCGTCGCTCCGCAGGGCAGGGGAGATTCTCCTTAACAGGCTTGAATGCGCCGCCCTGCTCATCACGCGTGGAGAAAGCGGGATGAGCCTCTTTGAGGACAACGCCGACACGCACATACCGACCGTCGCAAGAGAGGTCTTTGACGTAAGCGGCGCCGGAGACACCGTTATCGCCACGCTCTCTCTCGCGCTTGCCGCAGGGGCGAGCTTCAAGGAGGCTGCCGTCCTTGCGAACTTCGCCGCGGGCATCGTCGTCGGCAAGATCGGCACGGCCACGCTTACCACCGCAGAGCTTGCCGAGGCGGTAGCGCGCGGGTGACGTCTAAGATATGAGAACAAGGGAACCGGACAAGGTGAAACTTTTTGCAAGCCTTTTTACGGCTGACCCGGCGCTTTTCGCGGAGGCGCTCCGTAGGCTTGAGGACAGGTTCGGGCCGGTTGACGTCCTGAGCGGGCCGCTGGACTTCACCAATACCGATTATTACGAAGAGGAGTTCGGACAGGGGCTTGTAAGAAAGGCCGTGTCCTTCGAGCGGCATGTCTGCGCGGACGAACTGGCCGAGATAAAGCTCTTTACCAATTCCATTGAGGACGGTTTTCTTTCGCCTGCTAAAAAGAGGCGCGTAAACATCGATCCGGGGCTTCTTTCGCTTGAGAGGCTTGTCCTTGCCTCGTGCAAGAACTTCGCGCACAGGATATATCTCGGCTCAGGCGTCTACGGCGACATCACGCTCATCTACACGAGGAGCGGCTGGAAGCCGCTTGAGTGGACGTATCCGGATTATAAAGACGAACGTATGCGCAGGATATTGACGCAGATGCGGATGCGCTATGCGTTCAGGACGGGCAAGCGTCTTTCAAGCCATTTCTGAAGGGAGATTACGGGTTTGATTAAAAGCATGACAGGCTATGGCCGGAGCGATTTTCAGGCGGCCGCTCCGGAGGGCGAGGCGAAGGAGGGTTTTTATATAGAGATAAAGTCCCTTAACCACCGCTTTCTCGACATCAGCAGCCGCCTGCCGGAGCGTTTCTTCGCCCTTGAGCACCGCTTAAGGGACGAGATAAAGAAAAGATTTTCGCGCGGCGCCGTTACGCTTATTTTGAACTCCGACGGCGCGCAGCGGCAGGAGCTGAAGCTGAACCTCGACGTCGCCAAGACGTATCTCGATGCCGCCGAAACGCTGCAGGAAGATCTTGACGTTGACGGCGAGCTTGACGCGCAGTTTTTTTTGAAGCTGAAGGATATCTTCACCGCGGGCAGGAAGGAGCTTGACGCCGAGGCGCTCTGGGAGCCGCTGAAGAACGGCCTTTACGCGGCCTTTGAGCAGATGGATGCGTGGCGCGTCAAGGAAGGCCGGGCGCTCAGGGACGACCTTGAAAAAAGGCTCTGCGCGCTCGAAGGGTTTATCGCGAAGGTTGAAGCGCTTTCCCCTCAGTCCCTTGCCGCTTACAGGGAGCGGCTGAAGACCGAGATGGAAAGGATATTGGGCGGCAGGGTGGACGAGGCGAGGCTCCTTCAGGAGGCCGCCGTCTTTGCCCAGAGGAGCGATTTCAGCGAAGAAACGGTCAGGATAAAAAGCCACGTGGAGATGTTCAGGAACTACCTGAAGGCCGATGAACCGGTCGGTAAAAGGCTTGACTTCCTCTGTCAGGAGTTTTTGCGCGAGGCCAACACCATCGCATCCAAGGCCAACGACGCGCCTATAACGCAGACGGTCGTAGAGATAAAGGGCGAGCTTGAGAAGATACGGGAGCAGGTGCAGAACGTGGAGTAGCGGCTGCTGAAAACGCCCCATCTACGTCGTTGTCCGCGTCGTTCGTCACTGCGGCGTGCCCAAAAGCACGCCTCATTCCTCTCTCCTTGACGCCTAGTAGTTGGGGCGTTTTGAGCAGCCTTACCTTTGAGCAGGCCTATAAAAAGGCCCCATCCCCCGCTTCAAACATGCGAGGGCAGGCTGCGGCGTAGCGGCAATTTTCTTGCGGCAACATCCGCCGCGTTTAACGGCAGTGAGGAAAATTATAAACATGAAGGGCATTCCGTTCATAGTGTCGGCCCCGTCGGGCGCGGGCAAGACAACGCTTTGCGCGAAGGCGGTTGCTTTTTTCGCGGATTTAAGGCATTCTGTATCCTACACCACAAGGCTGCCTCGTTTGGGCGAGGTTGACGGGGTTGACTATCGTTTCGTTGACAATGCAGAGTTCGACCGTATGGTAAAGGCCGGAGAATTCCTTGAATATGCCGGAGTCCACGGAAAAAGATACGGCACGTCAAGGGGTGACCTTGACCGGCTTTTGTCCGGCGGCTATGACGCGATGCTCGACATAGACGTGCAGGGCGCAAAGAGCGTCAGGGAGAAGATCGGCGGCGGCGTCTATATCTTCATCCTTCCGCCTTCGGTCGAGGCATGCAGGCAGAGGCTCAATTCCCGCGGCAAGGACAGCGCCGAGGAGATAGAAAAGAGGCTGGCCATCGCCATCGAGGAAATAAAAAAGGCCTCTGATTACGAGTATGTCATCATCAACGACGATATAAACGACGCATTCGAGAGGCTCAAGGCGGTAATCATAGCGGAAAAGTCAAAGAAGGCTTGCAGCAGGGAGAAGGTAAGGGAAATTTTCGGGATCGATATTTGAGCGGCCTGACAGAGACGGCGCGATTGGTTTTTTCATAAAAACTTTAAATGACGGAGGAATTGTTAAATGGCAAGGATAACTATTGAAGATTGTCTGAAGAAGGTGCCGAGCAGGTTTGCTCTGGTGCATCTTGCGGCCCAGAGGGGAAAAGAACTCCTCAAAGGCATGCCGTCGTTGGTGAAGTCAGATAATAAGGCCGTTGTCACGGCGCTGCGCGAGGTGGCCGCGGGCCATGTGGCGATAACCCCGGAGAATATCAAGGATAAAAAAGGCAAGAAAGAGCGTCAGTAGCAAGCCGGTGTTTTGCGCGCGGGCGTCAGCCAAGGTCATTGGCCTGGCTGAGAATGTCAAATAGCGAAGAACGGCATTAAAAAAACAGAAACTAAAAAAGGGACGGCAGACGCCGTCCCTTTTTTAGTTTTAAGGCGATTCCTCACTCTGCGGCCATCTTTCGCACAAGCCTCTTAACTCCTTCCTCGGACCATTTGCCCTCGCCGATGAACCTGCCGATGATACCGCCGTTTTTGTCTATGAAGTATGTGACCGGCACGCCGAGGCTCCAGTAACGCCCGGCGTCCGCGTCGCGCCTTGTCGCGTAGACAGGGAACGTCGCGCCCAGAGAGGCGGCAAGCCCCGTCATCTTCGCCAAATCCGCGCTGTCCTCGATGGACACCGCAAGCACCGTTAGTCCGCCGTCTTTAAATTCCTGATGGATTTTTTCAAGGGCGGGCAGCTCCTCCCTGCATGGAGAGCACCACGAGGCCCAGAAATGGAGGATAACGGCCTGTCCCTTTAAATCCTTTATCATGAAGGTATGCCCGGCAAGGTCCATCATGACTATGTCAGAGGCCTGTTCGTTAAGGACCTGCGCGCCGGCCAGTTCGACGGTTTTTGTGTCTACCGCATGCGAGAGGCCGGGCAGGAAAACTGAAAATACGGAAAATATCAGAATGGTTTTTTTCATTTTTTTAAAGGCGCGGCGCGGCCAGAAGGCCGCGCCGCGCGCCGTCCAATGGCGCCGCACACTTAAAAGAGATACGTCACGCCGCCAGTCGTCCTGAAGTCCTCTCCTATCTGCGTTCCGTATAGGTTATGGTAGATTGCCTGCTGATAGGCTAATTCAAGCGTCCAGTGCCGTCCGGCGGCCGCTTGAACGCCCGGAGACAGATAGACCGTGTGCCCGCCTGAGTTTGCGAGCGTAACGCCGTCCTCCTTTTCCCTGCCCCGCGCCTCGCCGTTAACGCCGAGAGAGAGAAAGACCGCGGGCTTTGAAGCGCCTGAGACATTTCCCGAAACCCTGCATTTGGCCGTCAGGTCGTAGTTGAGCATGTTGCCGAAGCGGTGCGTTGCGGCGCCGGCCTTTCCGTTTGTCGGGATTGAACCGAGGACGTTGGCAGAAAGGGTGAGCCTGTCAGCCGAGCGGCTGGCGGAAACTCCCACGAGGAAGTCCGTGGAGCCGCTTCCGAGCTGAAGGTGGCTGTCGAGGTAGTCCATGCCGTCATCGGTCCTTCCGTCGGTCTTGCCCGTAGGGAGCTTAATGCCGATAAGGCCGGCAACCGTTGCGGAACCGTCAAGGGTATGCTTCTTGAAAAAAGAATAGCGTCCGATTACGGAGACGTCGCCGAGACCGGTCTCGGCGCCTTTCATGTCCGTGTGGACTTCGCCCGTGCCGTCAGGGTGAACGTGCAGGTGGCCGTCAAGCCGCGTCTTCCTGTATGGCGCGTTGGCAAGTATGGTCACGCTGTCCCCGATGCTGTAAAAGCCCGTGACGTCGGTCGTCCAGTGCTCTTCCTTGGGACTCGCGTCGAGTTTGACCCTGTTCGTGCCGTTGTAGACGCGCGTAAGCCTCGTGTACCGCTGGTTTACGCGCAAGCCGTCGCCGCTGAAGGTCTCAAGCGGGGATATGCCCTGCGATATAAGGCAATAGTCGCAGGCGGATGCCGCCGGAGCAAAGACCAGCGCCGGAAAAAAAGATGCAAGAATCGCGAAAGAAATACGCAGGAGAATCTTCATTTAAATGCCTTCCTTTTGGCTTTGTGGTGTTTTATGGACGCAGATTCCCCGCAAGTCCGCGCGCTGTCATTTGAAATGGGCGCGGGAGAACGCTATGGGGCAATTTTCAAAGTATGAAGGTCAGGTATTGGAAGGAGGTCTTTTTGGTTTGGATTTGAAGGGCTGTTTGTAAAGGCCGGCTTTGATAATCGCGCGCCCCTCGGCTGCCGGCAGGCGATCGAGTGAGAACGTCCCTGTCAGGCAGGGTATGTCGTTGCTCTCAAAAGACATGCCATTGACGGGATCCTTGTCGGCGCATTTAATGATCTGGTCGCAGTGAGGCTTGCCGGCGTCCCTGTTTTCGCCGTAGTTATTTGGATGGAGAGGCGCCTTCGCGCTGTGGTATGATGTTTTATTCATGAGCGGACAGTGCTTCGCCCCGTTTTTCATGGGGCAGCTCGGCGACGATGAATGCGCGCAGAATTCGCCTGCCGGCGTTGTTCCGGTGTGCCCCTGCGTCCTTGCCAGAGTCAGCGGCGGGAAAAACTGGAACAGAAAGGAAATCAGGATTATGCTTACGACAGTCTCTTTATTCACGCAGGGATACTAACATCAACCGGAGATACGGACAATGATTTTTCTCATGTCGGCGTTAAAGCTCGGAAAGGCGCGCGAATTGTCGTGCCGACCCCTATAGATGAAGAAGAGAATAAAAAGGCACCCGTTTAATCGAAGGATAAAAAGAAGGCTCAGGTTCGTGTATCTGAAGATCATCCGGCTCAGCGACCCGCCGGAGAGGATCGCCAGGGGCGTGGCCATCGGCGTTCTTATGGGCATCCTGCCGACCTTCGGCCTCGGGGTTTTTTTGTCGCTCGGCGCCGCCTTTGCTTTCAGGGCCAATAAGGCCGCCGCCGTTCTCGGGAGCATGATAATGAACCCGTTTACCTCGCCTTTTTTCTGGGGCATAAGCGCGGCGGTCGGCTCTTTCATCATGCGCGAAGACCGCGCGGAACTGCTCATTCGGCTCCGCGGCGCCGACGGCGAGAGTATCCTTAAAAATGCCGGCTGGCTTACGGCGGTCTACATGACAGGCAACGTTGTCGTTTCGGCGGTATTTACCGTTATATCCTATTATCTTGTGAAGATATGGGTTAGCGAACACAGGCGGCACAAGGCCGCAAAGAAGAAGGCCGGCTGAGCCGCATGTACGTTGTCATTCCCGAGGTCTTAATCGGGCATCCAGCAGGGGCATCAGGGCATCCTCGGAAATTTGTTGAGTGCGCGAGCCGTTATGGGTTATTATGTTTGGATAAGGTCAAAATAGCATATGTCGCTCAATAGATATAAAAACCTTTTAAAATCCTTCAGCTTCCAGTCATTTCTATGGACGCAGTTCCTTAGCGCATTCAATGACAACGTTTTCAGGATAGTTCTATCGCTTGTCGCCGTGAATGTCGCCATGGACCCTGCCGGCGCAAGCAGGTATGTCTCCATAGCCGGCGCCGTCTTCATAATCCCTTTCGTCCTGTTTTCGGGCTACGCAGGTTATCTTGCCGACGTCATCAACAAGCGCTCCGTCCTTATCGCCGCCAAGAGCTTTGAGATAATCGCGGTGACGTGGGGGCTCTTTTCGTTCTTCACGGGCCGCATAGAGCTCATGTTCATGGGCCTTTTCCTCATGGCCTCTCATTCGGCGTTTTTCTCCCCCGCGAAGTACGGCATACTGCCGGAGATCATGCCGCCGGAAGACCTGTCGAGCGCCAACGGTCTTCTGGAAATGAGCACCTTCCTCGCGATAGTCCTGGGAACCGCGATAGGAAGCGTCATGTATTCCTTCTGGAAGGACGACCTTGAAATTATCGGCGGCATCCTCGTCGTAATCGCGGTCGCGGGGACGATGCTGAGCTTTGGCATCCCGCGCGTGCCCGCATCGGGCTCCGTTAAGAAGTTCACGTTCAATCCGCTTTCGGAGATAATCGCGGGTGTAAAAATACTCTTTAAAAAACGCCAGCTCCTTCTGGCCGTCGGCAGCATAACCTTTTTCTGGTTCCTTGGGACTCTCCTTCAGATGCTCCTCCTCCTGCTCGGCAAGGAAGTGATGCATTTGAGCGACATGATGATAGGCGTCATCGTGACCTTCCTCGCCATAGGCATTGGTTCGGGGGCGGTGATCGCCGGCAGGCTTTCCGGAGACAAGATCGAGCTTGGTCTTTCTCCCCTTGGCGCCATAGGCATGGGGGTATGCGCCATGCTCCTTGCCTACTCGACCTTTTCCTTTGTCCTCACCAGCATAGTCCTTACGCTGCTCGGCTTTTTTGGAGGGATATTCGTCGTGCCCCTTAATGCCATACTCCAGCATAAAAGCGGCAAGGAGGAAAAGGGCAGGGTAATCGCCACGAATAACTTTATAAACACCGGCGGCATCCTTGGGGCTTCGGCCGTTCTGTGGCTCACAAGGGACATAATGAACGTGCCCGTGGAAAAGATAATTTTCATCTTCGGCGGCTGCGCGATACTGCTGGCCGTCTTTTTGATAGCGGTCCTGCCGCAGTATCTTGTCCGCTTCACGTTCTGGTTTTTGGCGCATACGGTATATAAGATACGCATCGAGGGCAGGAATAACGTCCCTGTGTGCGGGCCGGCCCTGATAGTGTCCAACCACATCTCCTTTATTGACTGGCTCTTTATCAGCGCGTGCGTCCAGCGCTTCATCAGATTTATGATTCACAGCCGGTATTATGAGATGAAGTTCCTTAAATCGGGGCTGCGCCTCATGAAGGTCATCCCCGTGCCGGATGCGGGGAGGAAAGAGCTGTTCGAGTCCATAAAAATGGCGCGCGAGGAGTTGAAGGCAGGCCACGTCGTGTGCATCTTCGCCGAGGGTATGCTGTCGCGGACGGGTAATCTCCTGCCATTCAAGAAGGGCATCGAGAGGATAGCGGGCGGCCTTGATGTGCCGATAGTGCCGGTGCATCTTGACAGGGTCTGGGGGTCGGTATTTTCTTTTAAAAAGGGCAGGTTTTTCTGGAAGATGCCGGAGCGCGCAAGGCGCTCGGTAACGGTAAGCTTCGGCGCGCCGCTGCCTTCCACCGCCGCGTCCGAGGATGTTAGGCACGCCATTATGGAGCTCGGCGCCGGAGCGATAGCCCACCGCATAGATTCGGGCGAAACGCTCCACACAAGGTTCATAAAGACCGCAAGGAGGCGGTGGTTTTCCCCTTGCGTGGCGGATTCGGGCGGGGCGGAGCTTGCCTTTGGCGCGGCGCTTACCGCGGCGATGCTCCTTTCAGACTGGCTTGAAAAGGAGAAAGGCCCTGAAAAGTTCATCGGCATAATGCTCCCGGCCTCTGCGGGCGCGGTGGTCGCCAATGCCGGAGCAATGCTTGCCGGAAAGACGGTCGTGAATCTGAACTTCACGGCGGGGCATTCCTCCATTCAATCGGCCGTAAGGCTCTGCGGCATAAAGACCGTCATCACTTCGCGCCAATTCCTTTCAAAGGCCCGATTTTTTTCTAAAACTGAGCCGGGCGGGTTGGAAGGCATGGTTTTCCTTGAGGACATTGCCGAAGGCTTCGGCGCGCTTAAAAAGGCCGTTAAATATATTTCGGCCATAGCCATTCCTTCCTTCCTGCTTGCGCGGATGTACGGCCGCGGCACGGACGCGTCAAGCCTTGCGACGGTGATATTCACAAGCGGGTCGACCGGAGAGCCAAAAGGGGTGATGCTCTCGCACAGGAACATCCTTGCCAACACCGAGGGTTTCTCGCAGGTATTCCACAAATTGGGCAGGAAAGACGTCCTTATGGGCGTCCTGCCGTTTTTTCACGCGTTCGGGTTTGCGGGGACGCTGTGGTTCCCGCTCTTGAACGGTTTTAAGGCTGTCTACCATTCAAACCCGATGGACGCCAAGACCGTCGGGGAGATGGTCAAAAAGCACGGGGCTACGGCGCTTATCGCCACGCCGGCCTTCTATTCGGCATATGTCAGGAACTGCTCCAGAGAGGAGTTTTCCACCGTAAGGATAGCCATCTCAGGGGCGGAGAAGCTGAGGGACGGCGCGGCAAACGCATTTAAAGAGAAGTTCGGTCTTGAGCTTTTGGAGGGTTACGGATGCACCGAGCTTTCCCCCGTAGTGGCGGTCAACGTCCCGGATGTCGTGCACGGGAAGATAACGCAAACGGGCCGGAGGCACGGCACCGTGGGCCAGCCGATACCGGGCGTGGCCGTGAAGATAGTCCACGCCCAGAGCAGGGAGAGGCTTTACGCCGGAGCGGAAGGCATCCTTTTTGTGAAAGGCCATTCGGTGACGAATGGCTACTTAAGCGACCATCTGGCGACAGGAGAGATGCTGGAGGGCGGCTGGTATAATACAGGGGACATCGCGTCAATGGACGAGGACGGCTTCCTCCGCATAGTTGACAGGGTATCGAGGTTTTCAAAGGTCGCAGGGGAAATGGTCCCGCATATAAGGATCGAGCAGGCCATACTCGACGCGGGCGGAGGGGGGGCGGCGGTCACCGCCGTTCCGGACGGCTCGCGGGGAGAGCGCATCGTGGCCTTTTACACGGCTAATGACGTGACAGAGGGCGACCTCCGTGCGCGGCTTTTAAAGACGGATATGCCGAGGCTCTGGATACCGAAAAAAGAGAACATTCATTTTACCCGGGAGATACCGGTTGCCGCGTCGGGCAAGGCCGATATGAAGAGGATAAAGGCTATGGCGCTCGCGCTCCAAGATAAGAGCGAGCCTGAATACGGATAAAAATGTCAATAATTCACGTCAACGGCCTTGTCAAGAAGTATAACGGCGCGCCGGCGGTTTCCGGCGTATCTTTTGATGTTGAAGAGGGCGAGATATTCGGCTTTCTCGGCCCCAACGGCGCGGGCAAGACCACCACGATAAGCATCCTGTGCACGCTGCTCGGCTTTGATTCCGGCGAGGCCGTTGTCAACGGATTTGACTGCCGCAGGGATCCGCAGAAGGTGCGCTCTTCCATCGGACTCGTCTTTCAGGAGTATACCTTGGACAACGAACTCACCGCGTACGAGAACCTCAAGTTCCACTGCTACCTTTATAATATGGAAAAAAGGCTCATGAACGAGCGCATAGACGAGATACTCGGCGTCGTGGGCCTTGCCGGCAGAAGAAACGAACTTGTCAAGAGGTTCTCCGGCGGCATGAAAAGGAGGCTTGAGATAGCAAGGGGGCTGCTGCACAGGCCCAAGGTGCTATTTCTCGACGAGCCTACTCTGGGGCTCGACCCGCAGACGAGAAGCCACGCATGGGAGTTCATAAAAAAGCTGAAGAAGTCGGAAGGCAATACGGTCTTCATGACCACGCACTACATGGACGAGGCCGAGATATGCTCAAGGATTGCGATAATAGACAACGGCAGGATAATCGCCTGCGCCACGCCGGAGGAGTTGAAGAGGTCGTTAAAGGGCGACACCATCTACGTGAAGACGACGGATGACGAAAAGGCCCGTAAGGAGCTGGAATCAAAGCTCGGCCTGACGTGTAAAAAGATAGAGAGCGGCCTTGCCGTCAGCGTCGAGGCAGGGGAGAAGTTTATACCTAGGATATTCGAAGCCCTCAAGACGCCGATAGTTTCCGTCAACCTCAAGAGGCCGAGCCTTGAAGACGTATTCATAAACCTCACCGGCAGGGAGATAAGGGACTACCCCGGCGCGCCGGGCCGCCGCGGCATACGGGGCTGATTCAGGCAATCAGGTTTTTTGAAAAATTTTATATGCCGTCATTAAAAGGATTTAAGGATGTTTTCCTACAGGGCGATATACGTGATCGTTTTGCGCGAGTTCACGAGGTTTTTCCGGCAAAGGAGCCGCCTTGTCGTCACCATGGCAAGGCCGCTCATATGGCTGCTTATCGTCGGTTCCGGCTTTACCAAGCTCATTGACGACGGTTCCGGCGTTCACTACATCCAGTTCATCCTGCCCGGCATTGTCGGCATGACGATACTTTTCAGCGCCATCTTCTCAACTATCTCCGTGGTGTGGGACAGGGAGTTCGGGTTTTTAAGGGAGATGCTGGTCGCTCCGGTGCCGAGGGTGACGATAGTCTTCGGGAAACTAATCTCCGGCACGGCCCTGTCGGTCTTTCAGGGCGCGGCGCTCCTCGTGGTAGCCCCGTTCATAGGGCTTAGCCTCGGGTTTTACGATTTTCTGGCCATGCTGCTGCTCATGGCGCTCGCGGCCTTTGCCATAACGTCCCTCGGGCTGCTGGTGGCGTCGTT
This sequence comes from Deltaproteobacteria bacterium, assembly GCA_016234935.1. Taxonomy (GTDB): domain Bacteria; phylum Desulfobacterota; class GWC2-55-46; order GWC2-55-46; family GWC2-55-46; genus JACRNL01. The sequence goes on from JACRNL010000011.1 coordinate 134,275, forward strand.
TCTTACGTCCCTTGAGGGCTTTAACGTTATAATGAACTTCATTATCCTTCCGATGTTTTTTTTAAGCGGCGCGCTCTATCCGCTCAGCGTGCTGCCGTTTTACATAAGGGTCTTTAGCTACATAAACCCGCTCAGCTACGGCGTGGATTCCTTCAAGCACATACTTCTTCCGGGCACGGGCAGGCTTAGCGCGGAGTTTCCGCTGTATCTGGATATAATATTCGTATCTGTCTTTTCCGTGATTATGACATTTTCATCCGCGCTCGCATTCGAGCGCCGCAAATAGGCTATTGAGATGCAGGGAACGCTTTATATAGTCGCAACCCCGATTGGCAACATGGAAGACATGACGATTCGCGCCATAGGCGTCCTTAAAAAGGCCGGTATCGTCGCCGCCGAGGACACGAGGCATACGAGGAAGCTCCTGGCGCACTTCGGCATAAACACACCGCTTGAAAGCTACCACGAGCATAATGAAAAGGAAAAGTCCGCTTATCTTGTGGAAAGGCTTAAGGGCGGCGTTGACGTCGCCCTTGTTTCCGACGCGGGCACGCCGGGCATTTCAGACCCCGGTTACAGGCTCATAAGGCTTGCCGCGGAAAGCTCCGTCCCCGTGGTGTCGGTGCCCGGCCCGTCGGCCATTGTGGCGGCCATCAGCATTTCCGGCCTGCCGATTAGCGAGTTCACGTTCAAGGGGTTCCTGCCGCATGGCGCGGGCGCGAGGAAAAAGTTTATTCTGGAGCTTAAGGACAGCCCGGGCACTTACGTCATGTATGAATCTCCAAGGAGGCTCCGTGCCACGCTTGAGTCCGTCCTTGAAAATATCGGCGACGTCCCCGTTGTCGTAGCGCGCGAGATGACAAAGCTCCATGAGGAGGTCATGCGCGGGAGCGCGCGAGAGGTGCTGGAGCGCGTAAAAGACAGGGAGCTAAAGGGCGAGATAACGCTCATCGTGCGCGTCGAAAAAGATGGGAGAGAGGCGGGCCGGGCGGTGGATCCAAGGGAAAGGATAAAGGAGCTTCTTCGGGGGGGCATGCGCCTTAAGGAGGCGGTCATGGCCGTTGCGCTTGAGACCGGGCGGCCCAGGGGCGAACTATACAAAGAGGCGTTGAGGGTAAAGGCGGAATCAGAGGGGTCAAACTGACAGGCTGCCTGAGACGGGATACGCGAGTGTCTTTCAGCAAACTAAACCGGTGTGGTTGCACCTGTGCACGAACCTGCAGCGGCATTAAAGTTTTTTGGCCGCCTGCGGCGGAGCAAAGTTAAATGGTTGTATTTTGACTTTAGCCGTGCGCAGCACCTGCGGTGAGCAAAGTTTAAGGTGTATCATTTCAAACTTTAGCGTGCGCAGCACCTTTTTTGAAAAAAGATAAGCGGAGGGAGGATATGATCAAGATATTTTTGGGCATACTGCTCGGCATTATCGTTCTTACCGGATTTGTCTACTTCGGAGGGGCGAAGTATCTTAAGTCGCTGGGCACAAAGACCGAGGCGGCGGGGGAAAAGCTCGAAAAGGTGGAAAAGCAGCTGAAGGAGTCAACGAAGGACGTTAAAAAGTCGGTGGACATGACCGCTGAAAAGATGAAAAAGTACGTGCCGGGGAATTAGAAGGGCGCCTTACGGCAGCAGATCGTTTAGTTTTTGGAGCTGGAACGGGAAGGATAACGCATAAGGCTTCGTGTGGATATACAGGTCCGTTATCACAAGGTCGGCGGTTGTGAAATCTTTTGAGAGCGGGGGAAAGATAAGGAACTTCGAGGCAGTTTGCGAGGATTTTATTGTCTGCGTGTTGTCGTAGATGACCGATGAGAGCGCGCCAAGCTGCGCCTGCGCGCCGACGCTTTCCTTCACGAAGTCGTAGAAATCGGTGTAGTCAAGCGGCTTTTTGTAGTCGAGCGAATTCGTCGTAAGGGATGTGAGCGCGGGGTTAAAGGTTATATTTATTCTGTTTGAGAGGTTTTTTATGTCTAACTTCAAGAATATATAGCCCTTGGCAGCGAGTTCGTCTACTACGTCTATATATGTCGGCTCAATATTGTCCTGCGTGACGTGGCGTACCGTTATAACGACTTCCGCGTTTGTAAAGCTCCAGAAGCGGCCGTGGGGCTTGTAGCCCATCTTTTGCATCTCAGCGGTTTTTTCGCCCAGGATCGGGTAAAGCGCGGTAGACGCTTTTGGTGTCGCCGCGCATCCCGCGAGGATGATCATGAGGAGCGCCAGAAAAATCGGGCCCGCCGGGGAAGAGGGGAAGCCTTTAAGCCGATTTTTTAAAAAATATGCCATTTCAAGCCCGTACTCCACCGCCGGTGATTTAATCACTTTCGCTTCGCGAGGCCTTTATAATGTTCCTGATATGAGGACGCGGCTTAATAGCTATTGTAACGGGTCAGGGCCGTAAAGTCGTCGAACTCATTTCTGTATTCTTCCCATGTCACGGTTACCTTTTCCACCCGCGCAATTTCAGGGCCTATCCTGCACCATTGGATGAGCTTGTTTACTTTTTCCTCGTCGCCCTCGATGACCGCCTCGACCGCTCCGTCGGGCCTGTTCTTGACAAAGCCGTAGACGCCGATTCTCCTGGCGGCCTCGACCGTATTCGCCCTGTAAAAAACACCCTGCACGAGACCTTCGATGATAAGGTGCGCCCGTACCGGTTTCATAGTGGAGAGACTAACATAAAATTCCATCGTTTGCAATATGCGCGGAGAGGTATTTATGTTATTATTGCCGGTGTAATAATGCGGGCATATCAATGAACTCCTCGGGAAAGCGTCCTTCAAATTCAATCACAATAATCGGCGGCGGACTTGCCGGAAGCGAGGCGGCGTATCAGGCCGCGAGAAGCGGGCTTCGCGTGGCAATCCGCGAGATGAAGCCAATGCGTTTTTCACCAGCGCATTCGATGGACGGCCTTGCCGAGCTTGTGTGCAGCAATTCGCTCAAGGCCGTTGACCTCGCGAGCGCATCCGGCATCCTTAAGGATGAGATGGCAAGGCTCGGCTCCATAATCATCACGGCCGCGTATGAGACGAGGGTTGCCGCCGGCGGCACCCTCGCCGTTGACCGGGGCGCTTTTTCAGAATTCGTCACGCAGGCCCTTTTAAAGGCCGGGGTCGAGATAACAAGGGAAGAGGCTGTGAATATCACGGATGAGCCTTCCTCCGGCCCTCTTGTAATCGCCACGGGGCCGCTTACCTCCGACGCCTTTGCCCCGGCAATAAGTTCCATTGTCGGCGCCCGGAGCTGTTATTTCTACGACGCGGTCGCCCCCATAGTCTACAGGGATTCGATAAACATGGACAGGGCCTTTTACGCGTCGCGTTACGGCAAGGGCGGCAATGATTACATAAACTGTCCGCTTGACAAAGACGAGTATGAGCGGTTCGTTGCGGAGCTTTTAAGCGCCGACAGGCCGTCTGCCCGCGCCTTTGAAGACTTGCCGCTTTTTGCCGGCTGTATGCCGATTGAGGCGATGGCCCAAAGGGGGCCGATGACGTTGATGTTCGGCCCTATGAAGCCGGTGGGTCTTGTCGACCCGCGCACCGGCACGCGTCCCTGCGCCGCAGTTCAGCTGCGGAGCGAGAACAGAGACGGAACGCTTTATAATATCGTGGGTTTTCAGACGCGCCTCGGCTTTAAGGATCAGCAAAGGGTATTCAGGCTCATTCCGGGACTTGAGAACGCGGAGTTCGCAAGGCTCGGCAAGATGCACAGGAACACCTACATTGATTCGCCGCGGCTGTTAATGAATACGCAGCAACTCAGGTCAAATCCCCGTATCTTTTTCGCCGGACAGATAACCGGCGTGGAGGGCTACTGCGAATCGGCGGTATCGGGTATTATGGCCGGCATAAACGCGGCGCGTCTGGCAAAGGGGCTGCCTCTTGTCTGTCCGCCGTCCACGACGGTTACCGGCGCGCTGCTCCGGCATATAAGCTCGTGCGAAGGGCCTTTTCAGCCCATGAACGCGAATCTCGGCCTTCTGCCGCCGCTTGAAAGGGTGATAAGGCGCAAAGCTGACAGAAAAGCGGCCCTTGCCCAAAGGGCGCTTGAGGATTTTAATGTGTGGATGAAGACAAACGGCATATGACCGCGCCCCTGCAAGATTTCTTTGTTTTTCTGCGCTTTTTTGTAGTAGAATATTCAGGTTTATCGCTGAGGAAGGCGCCTGCGGATGTAAAAAGCGGCATGTTGCCTTTTAGAAGGTGATTGTTTGTAATGTGTGCGTGGCATTTATACTTTCATATGCGTTGCAGGCCGCGATAGACCGGCGCATTATCTAAAAAATCAGGAGCGTTCATGTTAAGCGGCAAGACCATACTCATAACCGGCGGCACAGGGTCATTCGGCAAGAAGATGGTAGAGGTTATTTTGGCGCGCTACCGGCCTGAAAAACTCATAATCTTCAGCAGGGATGAATTGAAGCAATATGATATGTCGCAGAAGTGGAGCGCTGAGAAGTATCCCTGCATGCGTTATTTTTTAGGCGACGTGCGCGACAAGGACAGGCTCGTGCGCGCCTTTCACGGCGTTGATTATATAATACACGCGGCGGCGTTGAAGCAGGTGCCGGCGGCTGAATATAACCCCGCGGAGTTCATCAAGACCAACGTCAACGGCGCGATGAACGTCATTGACGCGGCAATAGACAGGAACGTGAAGAAGGTCGTAGCCCTTTCAACGGACAAGGCCTGCAACCCCGCGAACCTCTACGGCGCGACGAAGCTCTGCTCGGATAAGCTCTTCCTTGCGGCCAGCGTCTACGGCGGGCAGGACGGCACCGTTTTCTCGGTCGTGCGCTACGGGAACGTAGTCGGCAGCCGCGGCTCCGTCATCCCGTTTTTCACAAAGGAAGCGGCTAAAGGCGTGCTGCCGATAACCGACGTCAGGATGACACGCTTCTGGATTACCCTCGATCAGGCCGCTGACTTCGTCCTTAAGGCCCTTGCGCTCTCAAAGGGGAGCGAGGTATTCGTGCCCAAGATACCTTCAATGAAGATAACCGACCTTGCAAAGGCCATCGCCCCTGAATGTGAACACAAGATCGTAGGCATACGCCCGGGCGAAAAGATACACGAGACCCTTGTCGCGGAAGACGAGGGCAGGAATACGGTCGAGTACAGGGAATGCTTCGTTGTCAGGCACAATTTTCTGCCTGGCGACCAGAAAAACGGCAAAAGGTGCGTCGAGGGGTTCAAATACACATCAGACAACAACACGCTCCATATCGGCATCGAAGAGCTTCGCCTCGTGCTCGCGCGCATGTCCGCTGAAGAGGGCGTGGCGGCAGGTAATCACTGGCGCATGGAAGATTTAGCCCGCGGGTAGGTTTTTTTAAATCAAATGCCAAAAGAAAAAAATTCCGGGTTCATACCATACGGCAGGCAGTGGATAGATGAAGACGATATCCGCGCCGTGGCCCGGGCGCTGAGCTGCGATTATCTCACGCAGGGTCCCGGGGTGGAGCGGTTTGAAGAGGCCCTGGCCGGATATCTTGGCGCGAGGTTTGCCGTGGCGGTTTCAAGCGGCACCGCGGCGCTTCATTTAGCGTGCCTTGCCGTTGGAGTGAAAGACCGCCTTGAGGCAATAACGACCCCGATAACCTTTGCCGCAAGCGCGAACTCGGCCGTTTACTGCGGCGGAAAGCCGGTGTTTGCGGATATTGAGCCCCATACCTTTAATATTAATCCCGATGAGATACGAAAGAAGATAACGGCGCGCGCGAAGGCGGTTATCCCCGTGCATTTCGCCGGGCTTGCCTGCGATATGGACGCCATCAGGGCCATCGCCGATGAGCGCGGCCTGACGGTCATTGAAGACGCCTGCCACGCGCTCGGCGCGGAGTATAAGGATTTAAAAGGCAAGTGGCATAAGGCCGGCTCTTGCGCCCATTCGGACCTGTCTATCATGAGCTTCCATCCGGTAAAGCACATAACCACCGGAGAGGGCGGCGCGATACTCACAAACAGCCCGGAGCTTTATGAAAGGCTTATGCTCCTGAGGACGCACGGCATAACAAAGAAGCCGGATGCGTTTAAAAACAAGGCAATGGCCTTTGATGAAAACGGCGCGCCCAACCCCTGGTACTATGAGATGCAGGAGGCGGGGTTCAATTACAGGCTGACTGACCTGCAGTGCGCCCTGGGCATAAGCCAGCTTAAAAAGCTCGACGCCTTTGTCGCAAGAAGGCGGCGCATAGCGGATATTTATAGCGCGGCCTTTAAGGGGATTGATCTTATAACGCCGCAGGCCGTGTCCGCAGGCAGGGTGTCGTCCTACCACCTCTACGCCGTGCAGATTGATTTTAAGAGGCTCGGCAAAAGCCGGGCAAGAATTATGACGGAGCTTAAGGAAAAGGGCATAGGCACTCAGGTGCACTATATCCCCGTGCATTTACAGCCCTTTTACAGGGAAAGGTTCGGATGCAAAAAGGGAGACTTCCCCGTGGCCGAGGCGTATTACGAAAAGGCCCTGAGCCTGCCCATGTACCCGAAGATGACGGACGATGATGTGAGGCGGGTGGTCCAGGCTGTAACGGGCCTGCTAAAGGTTGCGTGAATGTCAAGGAAAGTCCTGCTCATAAGGCCGCGTAACGTTTATAATTACAATAATTATCCCGCGCTTAATCTTATATGCGTCGGTTCCAAGCTTAAGTCCGCCGGATATGACGTCAAGATAATCAATTGCGCCTTTGAAAACGACCCGTTAAAGGCCATAAGCGCTGAACTGAAGGATTCTCTGTTAGCGGGCATATCGTTTCTTACCTCCGAAGTGCCTGATGCCTATGCCGTAATGAAGCACATAAAAGACAGCTCCGATTTGCCGGTGGTCGCGGGGGGCTGGCACACGACCCTTTTCCCTGAACAGATGGAGGCGTGTCAATACGTTGATTACGTGGTGGCGGGAGAGGGCGAAGAGCATATACTGAAGATAGCCGACCTGCTGGCAAAAGGAGAGCGGCCCGGGCAGAAGATATTCCCCAAAAGGATGCTCGATATGGATACCCTGCCCATGCCGGATTATGACATCGACGGCAATATCGGCAGGTTCATGGACAGCTATCTTACGGACAAGCTCTCTGAATATGTAAGGCAGCCCATGCGGTGGCTTCCTTACGAATCAAGCCGCGGTTGCCCGTCGCATTGCACCTTCTGCATAAACGTTGTGGCAGGCAATACGCGTTACAGAAAAAAGAGCGCGGCGAAGGTTATCTCGGAGATAGAGTATATAGTAAACAAACACAAGCTTACGCACCTGAAGATAATAGACGACAACTTCTTTGTTGACATAAAGTGGGTGCGTGAGATATGCGCCGGAATAATCGACAGAGGGTTCGACATAACATGGGACGGCGAGTGCCGCTGCGACTATTTTAACGATCGTCATCTTAACGACGAAACGCTGGATCTTTGCAGAAGGTCGGGTCTTGTTCAGCTTACGCTTGGGATAGAGTCCGGCTCCGAGCATACCCTGAAGCTAATGAAAAAGGGCATAACGCCGGAGCAGGCTGAAAACGCCGTAAGGAGCTGCAACGCGCATAAGATAATAGCCAGATCGTCTTTCATACTTGAGATACCCGGAGAGACGATAGACGATATTAAATACACGATACGGCTCATAAACAGGCTGAGAAGATACCCGTATTTCACCTGCGGGGTTGGCACCTTCAGGCCGTATCCGAAGTGCGAGCTTACCGAGAACCTCCTGAAGGAAGGCTACCTCAAGGAGCCGCGGAGTTTTGAGGAGTGGAAAATGCAGAACGTTATAGACATGTACACCTCGGCGGAATATCAAAGGCCGTGGCAGGCGAACGCTGATTATTCCGAGAGCGCGGCCTATTATCTGAACATGGAATCAAGCGTGAGGCTCGGGAACCACCAAATAGACAGGGCGCGTGACAGGGTTATTAATAATATGTTCATATCCGTCGCGAAGCTGAGAAATAAATTGGCGTACTATGGGCTCCCTTTTGAAAAAATACTCTATAAAAGATTTCTGAAGAATTTTTACAGCAGGAGGCAGGAGATGGAAAAGAGCGGCTCGTATCCGCTGTCACGCGGTCTTGAAAAGGACGGGAAAAGGGCATGAGGGTTTTAGTCGCAGGCACAGGGTCAATCGGCACAAGGCACATAAAGAACCTCGTCGAGCTCGGTCATGAGGTGTATGCTACTGACATAAATCAGGAGTGCCTCAAGGCCGCCGCGCCGCTTGTGAAGGGGACATTCGTGTCGCTTGACGGCGCGCTTAAGGTCAGGCCTGAAGCGGCTTTTATCTGCACATTCAGCTCAGATCATATAGAACCCGCGCGCAAATGCGCGGAGGCTGGCTGCCATATTTTTATAGAAAAGCCGCTCTCGATGGATTTAAACGGCGTGGACGAGCTGATAGATACGGCTGACAGTAAGGGCCTTGTCACGATGGCCGGCTGCAACATGAGATTCCACCCTGCGGTGGCGCATATTAAAGGCATCCTTGACAACGAAGCCGCTTTTGCTAAAAAGCTCTGGGCAAACCTTGAGTTCGGCTATTATCTGCCGTTTGCCAAGAAGGACTACGAGTCTTCTTATATGGCAAGAAGGAGTCTGGGCGGCAATATCATCTTCGATGTGATACATGAGCTTGATTACGCCGTTTGGTTCTTTGGAAAGCCGGTTGAGGTCTTTTGCAGCAAGGGCATACTGTCGGGCTTGAAAATAGACACTGAAGACTACGCGGATATGATGATAAGGTTTAAGTCAGGCGCGGTTTGCGTGATACACATGGATTATCTGCAGCACGGCTACTCAAGAAGGTGCAAGGTCGTCGCCGAAGGCGGGACGGTCGTCTGGGACTTCGCGCACGGCGATATCGGCGCCGTGACCGTAAATAGCAGGCAATGGGACTGGAAGGAAATGAAACTTGAAGCTCTCTATAACCGCATGTACGTGGATGAGGCGCAATACTTCATGGACTGCGTTTCATCCGCCAAGGATACGTTCAATCCCTTAAAGGGTGCGCTTTCCGTTCTAAAGCTCGCGCTCGCGGCGAATATATCCTGCCATACAAACAAGTGGGAGATGGTGTCATGAGCAAGGTTATCGGGGTAATTACGGCGAGAATGGCGTCAACGCGCCTTCCGGGCAAGGTCTTGCTGAAGATGGCTGGTAAATCCATATTCGCGCATCATGCCGAGAGGATGCAGAACGTTAAGGGCCTTGACGGGGTTTTTCTGGCCACGTCGGAAGACCCTCTGAATAAGCCGCTTATCGCGGAGGCGGAGCAAATGGGCTGCGGGTGGTTTGCCGGGGCTGAGCAGGATATAGTGGACAGGCACATAAAGCTGTGCGAAAGGGAAGGGGCCGACGCCTTTATACGTGTCACCTGCGATTCTCCCATATTCGACATCGGGAGCGCGTCAAGGTTCGTATCCGAGTTCAGGAAGGAGTACAGGGACCTGATCTATGTCTCCAACATGACGATGATTCAGGGATCTCTGTCCGAGCTGCTCTCTTATAAGGCCATGGTCCAGGTGCATAAGCAGTACAGGGGCGCGGGCATCTCAATGCCTATAAAGGAAAATATGGATAAGTATAAGACCCTCGGCATAGAGATAGACGCCGACCTGTGCAGGCCTGAGTACCGCATAACGATTGACGAAGCCGTTGACATTGAAATGATAGGCAAGATATACGAGGCGCTCTATAAGGGCAGGCCGCTTGACCTTCATGAAGTATATACCTGGCTGGATGACTACCCCATGGTAGCGAAGATGAACATGCATGTCGGCATAAAGGGGTGCGAGCAGCAGAGCGCCAATCTGACGGAGATGCCGGTCTATACCGTAGTGAAGTCCGGCAAAGGCTTCGTGATACTCGATGAGCAAAAGCGCATGGTCGCGCCGGAGGATTTTATGTCAAGGGTTAAGGATATTTTCCCGCAACTAAAACGGGGATGAATTGATGACCATGAAAGACCGTTATATCCGTTCAGAAGAGATGCATAAAAGGGCGTTAAAGGCAATCCCTCTGGGCACGCAGACCTTCAGCAAGAGCAGTACCCAGTATCCGTTCGGCGTCTCCCCTTATTTTATAAAAAAGGGCAGGGGCTCGCATGTGTGGGACGTTGACGGCAACGAGTATGTTGACTTTATCAATTCCCTTGCCGCCATAACGCTCGGCTACAACGACCCTGACGTCGACGCGGCCGTGAGGGCGCAGCTTGAAGAAGGCGTGATATTTTCCCTGCCGCACGAACTTGAGATAAAGGCCGCTGAAAAGGTCATAGAGATGGTTCCGTGCGCCGAGATGGTCAGGTTCGGCAAGAACGGCTCCGACGCAACGGCCGGGGCGATACGGGTCTCAAGGGCCTTTACGAAAAGGGACCATGTCGCCGTGTGCGGCTACCACGGCTGGCAGGACTGGTACATCGGCTCAACCGCGCGAAATCTCGGCGTGCCAAAGGCCACGCGCGAGCTGACGCATACGTTTACTTACAATAATATTGATTCGCTCGATAAGATATTCAAGGATTACCCTAACGATGTGGCCGCAGTAATCATGGAACCGATGAACGTTTTTGAGCCGGTTGACGGATTCCTTGAAAAGGCCGCGGAGCTTACGCGAAGAAACAACGCGGTCTTCATATTCGACGAGACCATCACGGGCTTTCGCTACGCAAACGGCGGGGCCGGCGAATATTTTAACGTGAAGCCCGACCTTGCCACATTCGGCAAGGGGCTTGCCAACGGCTATCCCGTTTCCGCGGTGGCCGGAAGGGCCGATATAATGCGGTTCATGGAGGATGTATTTTTTTCATTCACATTCGGCGGAGAGACATTGTCCCTTGCCGCCGCTCTTACGACCATGGAAAAGTTGCAGAGGGAGCCTGTCATAAAGACCATCTGGTCTCAGGGGGCGAAGATACTTGACGGCCTTACTCCCCTTATTAAAAAGCACGGGCTTGAAGATATTCTTTCGACAGCCGGCAAGCCCTGCTGGTCTTTTCTGGTATTCAAAGACGCGAAAGACTATACCATGTGGGAATTAAAAACACTCTTTTTGCAGGAGATATTCGCGCGCGGCGTGCTTACGCTTACCACGCACAACATGAGCTACGCGCATACCGATGAGGACATCGCAAAGCTCCTCAAGGCGTATGACGAGGTGTTCGGGATGATGAAAGAGGCCGTGGAGGAAAAGTCGCTCTTGAAACTACTGCGCACGGAGCCTCTGGCTGCGCTCTTTAAAGTGAGATGAAGGTAATCTTCAGGACGGACGCCTCCGTCGCAATCGGCTCCGGCCACGCAATGAGGTGTCTGACCCTTGCGGCCGCGCTCCGTGAAAAAGGCGCGGAGGTGGTTTTTATATGCAGGGAGCTTAAGGGCAATCTCTGCGCCTTCATCGAGGAAAAGGGTTATCGCGTGAGAAGGCTTCCTGTGCATTCGGATTCGGCGTTGCAAAAGGGCCTGTATGCGCGCTGGCTCGGAGTGGATATTGAAACAGACGCGGCGGAGACAATGGCCGCGATAGAAAAGGAAGGACAGGTGCGCTGGCTGGTTATTGACAGCTATGCCATTGACAAAAGGTGGGAGGCCCGCATGAGGCCGTTTGTGTCCGGCATCATGGTGATTGACGACCTTGCCGACCGCGAGCATGACTGCGACATACTGCTGAACCAGAACCTTTACGACGACATGGAGGAAAGATACGCGGGTAAGCTCCCTATTCACTGCAAAAGGCTTTTTGGCCCTGAATACGCGCTTATTCGGCCAGAGTTCAGGGACGCAAGATTAAAGCGCGGGCAAAGGCACGGCAGCATCAGGCGCATACTCGTATTTTACGGCGGAAGCGACCTCACAAACGAGACCTCGAAGGCGTTAAGGGCGATTCAATCATTGAATATGCCTCAAGTGGCCGTTGACGTGGTCGTTGGCAAGGCAAACCCGAATAGGGAAGAGATTGAGAAGCACGCATTTGCCCTTCCCAATGCGGCATTTTACTGCCAGACTGACGATATGGCGGAGCTTATGTCAAGGGCAGACCTTGCCCTTGGGGCCGGTGGGTCTTCCTCGTGGGAGAGGTGCTGCATGGGCCTGCCGGCTATAGTGACTGTCGTAGCTGAAAATCAGGCCGCGATAGCGGAAAACCTCGCCAAAAGAGGGATAGTGATAAATCTCGGCTGGCACGCGGACGCGAAGGAAGCTGATATACAAAATGCCGTTAAAGCCCTTATGGATGACCGCCAAAAGGTTTTGGAGATGGGCAAAAGGGCGTTAGGGCTTGTTGACGGAGACGGGGCCCTTAGGGCTGTTAAGGAGATGATTTAAAGAGAGGTTTCTTGCGTGAAGACATCCTTTAATTCAAAAGATGCAGAGATAAATTTCAGATATATTGATGAGTCTGACGTAGAAGATCTGTTTGAATGGAGAAATCACCCTGAGGTAAGGAAAAACTCTTTTAATATGGCTCCGTTAATATTCAAGGAGCATGAAGAGTGGTTTAAGAGAAAAATTAAAAACTCTGACACAACCATATATATGGCGTGTTGTGGTAATGACAAAATAGGTTCAATCAGATTTGAAGACAATGGCGAAGTTGAAAAAGTAAGCGTGATGCTAAACCCGAAATTTACCGGCAAAGGCCTTGGCTCCAAAATTATCAGGATTGGAACGTGGAAATTTATAAGCGAAAAGAAGCCGGGTAAACCTGTTGTCGCGGAAATTAAAAGGGATAATATAGCTTCAATCAAGGCCTTTGAAAGAGCCGGCTTCAAGGAAAGCTTCATAACCTTTATTTTCGACGAAAAGCAGGGGAATTTTGAATAACTCGATAAAAATTGGAAATAGGTTGATAGGCAAGGCCCATCAGCCGTTTGTCATCGCCGAGATGTCGGGCAACCACAATCAGTCGCTTGACCGGGCGTTGGCCATTGTCGAGGCCGCGGCAAAGGCCGGGGCACACGCGGTTAAGCTTCAGACCTACACCGCCGACACCATGACGATAGAGGCCGATAAAGGGCGGGACGCCCTTCAAGGGCTATTCTATATTGACGACCCCAAAAGCCTCTGGAAGGGCAGGTCGCTTTACGAGCTTTACAAAGAGGCGTATACGCCGTGGGAATGGCACGGGCCGATTTTCAAGCGCTGCCGTGAATTGGATATTATTGGCTTTAGCACGCCGTTTGACGAGACGGCGGTTGACTTTCTGGAAGGCTTGAGCGTTCCGGCATACAAGATAGCGTCGTTTGAAAATAATCATCTGCCGCTTATAAAAAAGGCCGCGGCAACGGGTAAGCCCCTTATTATTTCAACCGGCATGGCGACTGTGGCCGAGCTTGATGAGGCTGTTTTAACGGCGCGTAAGGCCGGATGCAAGGATATCATACTTTTAAAATGCACAAGCGCCTACCCCTCCGTGCCGGATGACACGAATCTCAAGACCATCAGACATCTCAAAAAACTCTTTGACGTGGAAGCCGGGCTTTCAGACCATACGCTCGGCGTCGGCGTGGCCGCCGCGGCAGTGGCCCTCGGCGCGACGGTCATTGAAAAGCATTTTACGCTTTCAAGGGCGGACCACGGCGTGGACTCTGTCTTTTCCATGGAGCCTGACGAGCTAAAGCTCCTTGTGGATGAGACTAAAAAGGCGTGGCTGGCCCTCGGCAAGGTCTCATACGGCCCGACGGAAAGGGAAAGGGCGTCGTTAAGATTCCGCCGTTCCGTCTACGTTGTGAAGGACGTGGCAATGGGCGGGAAGTTCACAACGGAAAATACAAGGATAATAAGGCCGGGTGACGGCCTTTCGCCAAAGTATTACGACGTGATAATCGGCAAGACGGCCTCGCGCCACATAAAAAAGGGCACGCCGATGAATTGGGAGATGGTTTTGTAGCAGGTAAAATCTTCTATTGCGGGGGGATGATGAAAACAAGGCCGATATTCCTTGAAGGGAAAGATATCTTTCTCGGGCCGTTGTCGAAAGACGACAACCTCGATGATTACGCAAGCTGGCTTAATGACGCGGAAACAACACGCTACATGGGAAGCGGAAGGTTTCCGTTAGCCGCCGAAGGCCTCATGGACTATATTGGCCACTACAATAGCGGCAAGGACGGCATGCTCCTTGGGATATTTCTTAAAAAACCGGTCAGGCACATAGGCAACATAACGCTCCATCAGATAGACTGGAGAAACAGGCACGCGGAGATAGGTATTCTAATTGGCGACAAAAAGGCGCGCGGCAAAGGCTACGCGAAAGAGGCCGTGATTCTTGCGGCGCGCCATGCGTTTACGCGCTTAAATCTGAGGAAGCTTACGGCCGGCATGATAAAGGGCAATGAAGCGTCGAAAAGAGTCTTTGAGAAAGCTGGCTTCAAGGTCGAGGGCGTGCTTCGTGAGCACTTTTTTCTTGACGGTGAATACCTCGATTGCTTAAGGCTCGGGCTTCTGAGAAGCGAATTTGTTGACATGGGCTGACGCCAAAAACTTCCGCATGATAACCGGCGGTCTGAGTATTCAAAGGACACGATGGCACAAACAAGTTCGAGGCAGCTGGTCGGAGGCGCGTGCCATGGCCGCCGGTTTTGCAGATAAAAGGATTCAGGACTAAGGAATAGTCTATGTCAATCAGCGGAACGATCAAAGGGGCGGCGCTCCCTTTTTATAAATGGATATACGACGCGGTAATGGGCAATAAAGAGTCGCGGTATCTCTATTACAGGCTCGCCGTATTCCTCTCCACGCGCGGCATTGCCCCGTTGCTGGCGCCTTCGGCCTCGTCCGTGAAAGAGAGATGGCGCAGGCAGGGGCAGGACAGCGCGGCTGACAATCCCGCCACTTACGCAGTGGAGGATGCGTCTGTTCGCGAGCTTTTCAGGGATGTTTTTCCTTGTCTGGGTAAAGACAGCCGCATACTTGAGATAGGCTGCAATGCCGGGCGTTCTTTGAATTATCTTTACAAAAACGGCTTCAGGAATCTGACAGGCGTTGAGATAGGCCCTGAGGCCGTGGAACTCATGAAGACAGCCTTCCCTGAAGCATACAGGGGCAGCACAATTATAGTTGGCGACGCTTCTGATGCAGTCAAGAGGTTTAAGGAGGGGGAGTTCGACCTCGTTTTCTGTCACTCGGTTCTTGTGAACATACATCCGAGATACAATCATATTTTCAGGGATATGGCGAGGATAAGCCGCAAATTCGTATTGATACTGGAAAACGAGGGCAGTTGCACGGCGTATCCGCGCGACTTCAAGAGGCTGTTTGAAAAAGAGGGGCTTAAGATGGTCGCGTTCAGGGTGCTTGCCGGCGCCGATGCCGCGATACCCGCGCCATTCGAAGACAGGCATATATACGTGAATAACACCATAAGACTTTTCGTAAAGGATAAATCTTCTTTCTGAGGATTCAGCGCGCATCTTTTATGCCGGGTTATGTCAAGGATGTTTTGTGCGGCAAGCGTATTTATATGAAAATCAGGTTTTACAGCTATTTCGGCGCCCTGCAGGTGATGTCGGTCTTTTTGTCAGGGGCGGGAAAGGAGATATACTATTTCGATATATCCGCGGCAGGCAAGGCCTTGCTTGGCCTCTTGAATATGAAAGGCCGCGTCAAGCCTTTTGAGTTCATCTTAGCCGAAGTAAAGGATTCAACCGGTCAGAGTTATTTCCCGAGGATATACGGAAGAGATATCGTGGCCGTATGCGACGTGATAGAGAATGACGTATTCAGGAAAAACCCTCTAATAGACGCGCTTGGAAATATCTTTGACAGGGAAAAGATAATCCTGTATTTCAGAAAGATCGCAGGCAAGGAAATAGCCGAAAATATCGCATTCTTAAATGTTATTTCGTGGCACTGCCAAACGGTATCGGGCAATAAGCCTGATGCCGTTGAGTTTTTTATAGAGAGCACGGCGTACTACAGGGCGTTAAGAGATTTTGCGCTGAGAGAGCACCGGATATCGCTTGGCTGGCAGGTCTCCTCAAGAAAGATGTTCAGGTTTTTTTACCCGCTAATTGGGAATGTGTTCCTTTCGGTTCTGCTGTGTTTTAGACCGCTTGCAAGCTTTTTTAGCACGACAAAAAAGCTGCCATCAGATAAATCCAGGCCGGTTCTTGCCAGTTTATATACTGTCAGGGGATTGACCTTTGACCGCACGAAGCGCTGCGATTTCCCCTGGCTGCTCATGTCTGAAATGTCACGCGAGCAGATATTGATCTATTTCGACAGAAAGGACCTGCCGGTCACGGACGATATGGCTGAGTTGCTGAGGCGGCAGGGTGTCAACTGCATGGCGATGTCTGCCGAGGCAACCAGCGTAAGCGGGATGCCTGTTTTCGTCCCTTCGTTCGTAACCGTGAAAAAGCTCCTCAGGCAGACCGGCCGTGTTTTATTTGCCGCTTTTAAAGAGGCATCCCGTCTCAGGTTGCGCTCATTAGTTTATTTGAGCGCTGGCATTCGTTTCGCGAGAGAATATTCCGTTGCATACGATTTTTACCTTTCCAATAATATTAAGATAAATATGGATTTTATTGATTTTGACCCCAACCGGATACCGAGGAGCCTTGCGCTGAGAGACGCGGGCGGGGTAAGCATAAGCTATCAGGTGTCTAACTGGCCCATACCCAACGTGATACTTGGCACGGGCGCGGATATCTTTTTCATGTTCGGGCCGCACTATTTGAAAAATTTTCTTAAAGGCGGCGCCTGTAATGACGCCGTTGTTTATACCGGATATACGTCTGATTATTCATTTGCCGCAGTTAAGGAAAGGGCAAGGGATTTGCGGGAGAGGCTTGTGGGGAGCGGTGCGCAGTTTGTGGTCGCTTATTTCGATGAGAACTCCGCCGGGGGCAGGATGAGCATCATCCCGCATAAAACAGCCGCGGTAATCTATAAAAGACTTTTGGAGCTGGTCGTAGCGGATGGAACCATTGGTCTTATTTGCAGCCCTAAGCGCCCCAAGACCCTTCTTAAGCGAATGCCGGAGCTTTCATCTCTTTTGAAAAAGGCAAAGGATACGGGCAGGTGTCTGTTTATCGAGGGAGAATACGCCACTGACAAATATCCTGCCGAATCAGCGCAGGCCTCAGACCTTGTGATAACTTTATTGATAGGCGGCACTACGGCGCTGGAGAGCCACCTTTGCGGCCAAAGGGCGGTCTTCCTTGATCTGGAAGGGTTTTATTCCTACACGGAATATGAATGGGGCAGGAACACCATCGTCTTTGACGATATGGACGCTCTAATATCGGCTATCGAAAGATTCCGGCAGGATGGGCAGGCAAACGACGCGCTGGGCAATCCCGCGCTGATACGAACGCTTAATGAAAAAGATCCGTTCCGCGACGGGAAGGCCGCCGAAAGGATGGGGCAGTATCTGAACTGGCTGCTTGAGGCCTTTAACCAGGGCGGGACAAGGCAGGACGCGATCGCGTCCGCCAACAGCAAATATGCGGAGCAATGGGGCAAGGAAAATATCGTAAGGCTTGAATATCCGGCAGGGAGCCGTTTGTCGCCGGATAAGGATTGATGCAATGTCCCTCGGCGAAAAGAACATAAGAAACTTCTTCATCTACATCTTTCCGAAGTTCGTCGGCTACGGGGTGCAGTTCGTTACGCTTCCGATCCTGACGCGCATACTTTCCCCTGCGGACTTCGGCGTCGTGACGATGACCATGCTCTTTGCAACGCTCGGGGCAAGCGTCCTTACGCTCGGGATAACCTCCGCCGCTCAAAGATACTATTTTGAGTATAAGCCCGGCGGAGACGGCCTGAACGCGCTGGTGTTTTCCTCCCAGCTCTTTTTGTATCTCATGCTGGCGGTTTCTTCGGCAGCCGCCTTTTTCTTCAAGGACCGTGTCGCGCTCCTGATTACCGGAGACGCAAAGTATGGCACAGCCGTCTTCCTTATGTTCATCGCCGGGTACCTCGGACAGGTCATTAATTTTTATCTTTATATGTACCAGAACATGGAAAAGGCGTCGTGGCACTCGGCCTTCAACATTTCAAGGAGCGTCCTGACGGGCGCTTTGAGCCTGCTGCTCGTCTGGCATTTCAGGATGTCCTACATGGGGATGATCTGGGCGTCCCTTGCGGCCACGGCCGCAGTGTGCCTTGCCATGTTCGTGCTGTTTAACAGGGGTTTTACTTTCCGCTTGAGCTTTAGGGTGCTGATTGACAATATAAAGTTCGGGCTTCAGATAGTGCCAAAGTCGCTTACGGGCTTCATAAACCTGTATTTTGACAAGTATATGATAAACAACATGCTCTCGCTCTCCGCGGTGGGCGTCTACAACATAGGGCAAAGCGTAGGCAATCTCGCCTTTTTCTTGATGAGTGCCATCTGGTCTTCTTTTCAGCCGGTCTATTACAGGGACGTCTTTGACCGGGGGGCCGAGGCATCGGGGAACGTGGGCAGGATATTCACCATATTCGCCTACATATCGCTGGCGCCGCTCCTTGTCCTGATACTCTTTGCGGGAGAGGCGCTGTCCGTAATAGCCCCGCCCGCGTATTACGGCGCGCTCGACGTGATAATAATCATTTCCGCCGGCGTGGCCACGCAGACCTTCGGCATGTATGTCGGCGTGCAGTATGCCTACACCAAAAAGGCTTATTGGCTCTTTCCGATAACCGTTGCAGGGACCATAGTGAACGTGATTGCGAACGTCATCCTTATCCCGCGTCTGGGGCTTACGGGCGGCGCCGTCTCCTCGGCGCTTTCCACGGCGGCCTTTAACGTCATAGCGATAGCAATAGGCCAGAGGATTTACAGGATCGGGTATGAATGGAAGCCGATAGCGGTCTTATACGCGCTGATAGCGCTGGCAATACCTTCGGCGCTCTACGTAAGGACGGATGCCTTCCCGTTCGCCGTTGTCTACGGCATTAAGCTCTCGCTCATAGCGTTCTATCTTTTTGCCGGGATAAAGACGCGTATAATAACAGAGACTTCGATTAAAAAGGTCGCCGGTTCACTGTTTAACTACCGGAGGAAGGAGGCCTGAGCCATGAAGGACGCGTGCAACCTGTGTTTGTCGGATGGTTTTGAGCTTGTAAAATCTGCGCTGCGCGACCAGGGCGCGGAGCAAAAGGTTTATAGATGCCTTGCTTGCGGACATGTTCAGCTCCTGCCGAGGCCGACGGCCGAGGAGGATAGCGCCTTTTACGACGCTAACCGTCAGGACAGAAACAGGGGTAAGGAGATAGATTACGAAAGGCTCCGGCTGAACAACCTCTTTGATACGGAAAGACATGTTAGTCTTATAAAAGGGCTTTGCGCGGACAAGGGTTCGCGGATACTTGATATCGGGGCGGGCTATGGGTTTTTCGTCAACAGGCTCTACGGTGCCGGATACACAAAAGCAATGGGTATAGAGGTGAGTGAAGAAAGGCGGGCTATGGCCGTAAACCGCGGGCGCGCGGAGATTATCGACTTCGATGTTTTAAGCCCAGGGTGTGACATCGGCAGGTTCGCCATTGTAACGCTTTTTCACGTGCTGGAGCACATGGCCGACCCTGTTGCATTTTTAAGGGGTATTAAGGGCCTGCTAAGCGACGGCGCTGTCTTTGTATGTGAGGTGCCTAACGTAAACGAACTTCTTCTTGAGAGATCTAAGACGTACAACGATTTTTATTGGATACGGGCTCACCTTAATTACTTTAGCGCCAAGACACTTGTTGATTGTTTTACAAAGGCAGGTTACGCGGGCGTACAGATGCGCTTTGAACAGAGGTATGGGCTTTTGAATATGTGTAACTGGCTTTCAAAAGGCACGCCGCAGATAGACCATCCGGTATTCGAAATAGACGGCGCGTATAAGCCGGTTGAGGATTTTTACAGGGAGCATCTTGCGTCAATGAGAAAGACGGACACGATAGTCGCGGTTGCAGGGCTGAAAAAATGAAGTATGTAGTAATTGAGTTCATTGACGAATATAAGGCTTTTATAGAGTTTCTCGGTAAAGGTAAAGGCCGGCTTGAGGATTACGTCATAGTAGCCATTGAGCCAAAGCTCGAGGCCTATCTTGAGGCCAATGGCGTGAGATATCGCAATACCCTTAATTATTTCGACACCGGATCCCAAAAAAGGATATTGAGAGCGACCGAGAAGGTAATGGAGTATATAGAGAGAAACTTCACTTTTACGGATTCCGGCGGGCTCAGGAGCTGTTACGAAAAGGAGTTCGCGCATTATGTAAGGTTGTATATGAATCATATGTTCAAGATGTTGGAGATATTCGGTGGTATTCGCGCGGAGGACAGCGGTTGTGAGTTATACGCGTGCGGAGGCGGTTCAATGACCGCGACTGCCATTATGTCGGACGATGAGAGATATCTCGCAAGGCTGGCGGCAGGCTTCGCTGATGCGCATAATCTTAGTTTTACGGATTTCAATGGAGATGCATCGGTATCCGCCGCGCCGGTTAGAGGCGGCTATGTAAATTCGGCAAATTTCGTTGTAAAACTCCTCAGCAGGGCAACGTTGTCGCTTTTTACCGGTAAAAAGACGATTTTTGTGCCGCGAATGGGGCATGTTTTCAAAGACATGGCAAAGCGGTTGTCGGCAAAGGACAGGCGAGTGGTCTTTGTGGCAATAGACTATACGGAAGGTTTTCTATATGCGGCGGTCTTTAACGCGCTTTCTTTCTTCAAGTCGCTAACGGGGAGACAGCCATATAGAAATTATATCGTCAACGTGAATTTTTTCCGCAGCGCCGTATCTCATGACGAGTGTGAAAGATTGACGCAATGTGTTGATTCCATCGTCGAGCGCGGCGGACTGTTTGAATATAATGGCGTAGATTGCCGGGCGTTGATTAAAATGAAGGTGGACGCAGGGCTTAAAGCCCACCTTTTGCGCATGCTCCACAGCTCGCATAATCTCAGTTATATGTTCGGCAGGATGAAAAGGTGGATGGTGATGTCGTTTTCCGGGCTCGACGCGATGGCCGTGGCCGGGGAGCTTACAAGAAGGCTCGGCGAAAGGTCTTTGTTTGTTTCCCACGGCGCGCATCCGGCGCCGTCGGATGAGTATCATGAAATAGAGCTTTTACGGCTGTGCAGGAGTTTCATGCTCAGCGACTACACGCACGTTGCTCTGAGCAGTCCCGTGCAGGAGGAGCATCTTCGTTACTTTAAGCGCAAATACGATTGGGTCGGTAATATTGAATTGAAGACAGGTCCGCTGGTTTTTGCCGACGTGATGGATATGGATAAATCCGAAAGCAAAATAAGACTGGGCATACCTCCGGGCAACATTGTGCTGACTCATGCCACGACCACCAAGGCAAGGCACGGCGAAAGGTATTATTTTCTCGAAACATTGGATGAGTTTTTTGCGAGCCTTTCTGATATTGTCCGGTGCGTGGATGAGCGCCGCGGCGTGAGCCTGATAATAAGGGTCC
This sequence comes from Deltaproteobacteria bacterium, assembly GCA_016234935.1. GTDB lineage: Bacteria > Desulfobacterota > GWC2-55-46 > GWC2-55-46 > GWC2-55-46 > JACRNL01. Next base: position 155,659 of record JACRNL010000011.1, read on the forward strand.
ATCCGGGGTTCCGTTTGAATGATGAAGAGATAAAAGCGCTTTTGCCGGCGTCTGCGAAATTCATTATACACAGGGATGGCCCCTTTAGCGAGGCGCTCTCGGCCACGGACGTCCTTATAAGTTATTCTTCGACCGCTATAGACGAGGCGCTCATGAATAAAATCCCGGTCTTGCTTTACGACAGGTGGAGCAGGTATAATCATTTCAAGACAGGTGTTTTTGAGGGGTCTTCGTCGCCGGATATTTTTCCTGTATGTTATGTGAACGCAAGAGAAAAACTGGCCGGAGCGGTTGAATATATGCTGGGAAAGACCATGGCTGTTGATAAAAAAGATTTTGACAATGGCAGGTTCCGCTACTCGGAAGATTATTCCGAAAACCTCTTTAAGTTCGTTGAGGGCTCCTTGAATGCGCGTCAGCCCGGAGGGTTGCCATGAGGACAGTCGGATTTATCCCATCGAAATTGAATAGTGAACGGGTGCCTTTAAAGAACATAAAAGATCTGGGCGGCATTCCTCTTATTAACTACACCGTGTGCACGCTGAACAAGGTCGCGGCTGTGGACGAGATAGTCATTTTCGCCTCAGAGCCGTCCATCTGCGATTACGTGCAGCATGGCCTTAAATACAAGTTTATCCAAAGGCCGGCCTGCCTCGATACGCAGGAGGCGACGATACAGGATATCATCCGTGAGTTTTTGAAAAGGGACAGCGCTGACACGGTGGTGCTCATGCACTGCACCTCGCCTTTCCTAAAATCAGCGACAATCGCGGACTGCGTTGAAAAGGTCAACTCCGGCCGATACGAATCCGCATTTACGGCCAATGAGATAAAAAAGTTCTGCTGGTTCAAGGGCAACCCGCTGAACTATTCCCTCTCGAAGCCGACCCCGCGCACGCAGGACATTGCCCCTGTAATAGTCGAGCAGTCGAGCCTTTATGTTTTTAAACGCGAGGTCTTTGAAAAGACCGGCCAGCGCATTTCCGACAGGCCCTATGTCAAGGCGATAGACCATTTCGAGGGGCATGACATTGACACGCCGGAGGACTTCCGCGTGGCGGAATTGATAGTCAACACGGGTATGTTCGAGCTTTCATGACAATAACGAACTGCTCCATATTTAAAAGATATCCTGTTTCTTTCGGTTCATCCGGCGTCAGCGCGGGCTATGAGATACTCGTCGGCAGGGGTATAACCCCGGCCATTGCAGATTTCCTCGCGCAAAAGACGAAGGACGACAGAGTCATTGTCGTCTGCGACGACTATTTCAAGGGGCGCATCGCTTCTTTGACAGATGCGCTCGCAAAGGCCGGCTTTAGCGTAAACGTTTACAGCTTCGAGGGCGGCAAGCACCACAAGAACATCAACGAGGCAATGCGCATATACGAGGCGCTGGAAAAGAGTGACTTCGCGCGCGATTCGACCATGATAGCCGTCGGAGGCGGCGTCATAGGAGACCTCGCGGGCTTCGTGGCAAGCACCTACTTGAGGGGGATGAACCTCATACACGTCCCGTCGTCGCTGACCGCGATGATAGACTCTTCCATAGGCGGCAAGGTCGCCATAAACTTCAGAAAGACGGTCAACGCCATCGGCAACTACTACCATCCGATATTAAATGTCATTGACCTTGACTTTATGGACACGCTGCCGCCGAGGGATTATCTTGCCGGGCTTGCGGAGATAATCAAATGCGCGGTGATAGCCGACAAAGAGCTTTTCGATTACCTCGACGTCAACTCCGAAGCGGTGCTCCGGCGTGAGGAAGTTGCGCTTTTGAAGATAATCTACCGCGCCATAGAGATAAAGCTCGACCATGTGAGGGATGACGTAAGGGAGCAGAGTATAAGGCTGAAGCTGAACTACGGGCATACGATGGGCCATGCCGTGGAGATTTCTACCGGCATGTTTGAAGAGGTCTACAGGCACGGCGAGGGCGTTGCCATCGGCATGGTCGGGGCGGCGCATATCGCGAGGGCGTTTTTAAAGCAGGGCGATGAAATATTAAAGAGGCATGAGGCGGTGCTTGAAAAATACGGCCTGCCGGTTAAGTGCGCATCCGGCGCTATCGGGTTTGATGCTGATTTGCTAAAAAAGGAATGCCTTAGAAATATCTTCAAGGATAAAAAGAAAAAGGACGCGATGCTTCGCTTTGTCCTGCCGGTTGCGATAGGCAGGTGCGAGGTATACGCGGGGATACCGGACGAGATGCTTCAGAAGGCGTTTGACTACATAATAGGCCAATGATGACGGTGAAAGACATTATTTCAAAATTCCCCTTAACCCCTTGAAGGGGCTGAGCCCCCTCAGGGGGTTAAGCCCCCTTTTACAAAGGGGGGAAGTTTTTTTATTCCTCCCCAGCACCACTTTCCGTTACTGGCATATGTATCTAATAGAAATGTTGGCGCCGGAAAGTGGTGCTGGGGAGGGTAGGGAGGATTTACGATGTCGCAGTGTGGCAGGGGGGAGATGACGGACAAAAGATTTTCCATAAAAGACAGGGTCTGCGTTGTAACAGGCGCGGGCAAGGGCATCGGCAGGGAGACTGCAAGGCTCTTTTATGAAGAAGGGGCTTTCCTCGCGCTCATCACGAGGGACGGCAAAGACCTGCAATCGCTTAAGACGGAGCTTGACCTTGATGACAGGCGCGTCCTCTTGTTTGAGGGCGACGTGTCCGATGAAAAGACCGTCAAAAGATTCATTGCCGAGGCCGCTGAAAAATTCGGCAGGATAGACGTCCTTGTAAACAACGCGGGCATGAGGTTTAGAAAAAAGCTCCTTGAGACAACGCCTGACGAATGGGCGCGGGTGATGAACACGAACCTTACGAGCGTCTACCTCATGTGCCGCGAGGCAGGCCCGCACATGATAAGGCAGAAATGGGGCAGGGTCATAAACATCGCGTCCGTCATCGGAACGCTCGGCCTTGCCGAGCTTACGGCGTACGGCGCGTCAAAGGGCGGGATGCTAACGTTCACGAAGTGCCTCGCGCTCGAATGGGCGGGGCATAACATAAACGTCAACGCCGTTGCCCCGGGCTTTTGCGAGACATCCTACGCTGAAAGTTTTAAAAAGAAAGAGGAGCTTTATAAATTCACCATCGAGAGAACGCCGCAGAAAAGGTGGGGCTCGTCAGCCGACGTGGCGGCGGCATGCCTTTTCCTGGCCTCCGGGGAGGCATCCTTCATAACCGGAGAGGTGCTGAGCGTGGACGGCGGGTGGAGCGCATGGTAGGCGATGAGCGTGGAACGACCGTTCAACCTGGAAGGGGTTTCTAATTGAAGATACTGTTTATTCTGCCGGACGTTGATTCGTTCCACAGGCTTAATATACACTTCGGGATAGCCACCCTTGCCGGGTTTCTAAAGGCCAACGGCTATAACGACATTAGATTTCTTGCGGTTACGAGCGTAGAGGACTATGCGCGCATAATACGCGAGGTGGAGGCGTATAAGCCCGATATCGTAGGGTTTACATCCGTTGAGACGCAGTTCAAGCATGTTATCGCCCTTTCAGAGAAGATAAAAGAGGCGCATAAATGCATCGTCGTGCTCGGCGGGGTCTTCATCACGCTATTTCCTGAGAGCGTCAAGGACGCAAAGGCCCTTGACGGGGCCTTTAAGGGCGAGAGCGAACAGGCGCTGCTTAATTTCGTCCGGGCCGTTGAAAATGGGGCGGATTACAGGCAGGTTAATAACTTCTGTTATTACGATGAAAAGGAAGGCAGGGTCATCCAGAACAGGCTGTCGCCAATGGAGGACAACCTCGACCTTTTTGGAATACCCGACCGCGGGATATTCGATTTCCAGAGCGTCATCGACTCCTACGGCGGGGCCGCGCCATTCATGTTCAACCGCGGCTGTCCGTATAACTGCTCGTTTTGCTCCAACCACGCGCTGGCATCCGTCTACGGCAGGCTGAGCAACAAGACCAGGAGAAGGAGCGTTGACCTGTGCATAAAAGAGATAAAGGGCGTCACTTCGAGCTATAAGCTCGAAGTCATACATGTCTGGGACGATCTTTTCACATCGCACAGGAAGTGGATGCAGGAGTTCCTTGATAAATACAAAAAAGAGGTCGGGCTGCCTTTCATGTGCACGACGCGGTCAAACCTCTGCGATGAAGAGCTCTTTAAGGCCCTTAAAGACGGCGGCTGCTACAGGGTGCACATGAGTCTTGAGTCAGGCAACGACTTTGTAAGAAATAAGGTCATGAGGAGAAATATCTCAAAGGCGCAGATAGAAAAGTCGTTCGGCCTTGCCCGTAAATACGGAATCGAGGTCAGCGCGTCTTCCATCATCGGTCTGCCGTTTGAGACCCCGGAAATGATAGATGAGACTATCGGCCTCCTGGGCTCGCTCAAGGTGGAAAGCTGCGGGGTGAATATCTTTCATCCGTATAAGGGTACGCACCTTTACAAGGTCTGCGAGGAATACGGGATGCTTGTTAAGGAGGATGAGATGCATGGCATCATGGAAAGAAGGGAGAGCATATTGAATCTCCCGCATGTAAGCAGGGAGAAGCTCAAGCATTACTTTGACAATTTCGAGATGTTGGTGAGGCAGAAGGAAGGCGCCCTGCCTTACCTTAAATGCAGGCTGAAGGCGACCGCGAAGAAGCTTCTCCCTGAGACCATACAGGGCGTGATAAGGAAGGCACGTAAAAAGAAAGGCAGAGTGCAGGACTTTCCGGACGGTCTTGAGGAATGATAGAAGGTATGGCATGAGCCGCATCATGAACGGCATTAAGAGAAGGCTCAGGAATATCTCCAAGCTCAAGGGCGCGTGGAGGCCCGGGTTTTTGTGGCTTTATAAAAACCGTTATCTCCGTATGGACGCCAACGTCGACATAAACGACTTAAGGCGGCGGCGCTTCCATCTGGACCGCTACGAGTTCGCCGCGCGCTCGATACAGGAGATTAAAAAGGCGGGCGCGTCCATACTCGACGCCGCATGCGGCACCGGCTACGGGACGAATATCCTTGAAAAGAGCGGGGCAGGGCGCGTGATAGGCGTTGACATAAGCCCTGAGGCAATAGAATACGCGCAGAAGAAATACGGTAGCGGAGTCGCGTCTTTTAAGGCGTCGGACGTGAGTAAGCTCGATAAGGCCGCGCTTTGCGCGGACGGCTTTGACGCTGTCGTGTCGTTCGAGACCATAGAGCATATCGATGATCCGCTGGCATTTTTAAAGTGCGTAGCCGGCCTGCTTAAAAAAGACGGCATCTTCATAGTCTCCACCCCGAATAAATGGGGCGTAACAAAAGACCACAAGATAGACTACGATTACGGGTTGTTCAGGGATCATCTGGAAAAGTTTTTTGAAATAGAATCCATATGGGCGCAAAACAGCGGCTGCATGGAGGAGTGGATAAACAGGGGACAGGAAAGAAGGCTCATAAGGGCGGCTCCGCAGAATATCGAAGAGGCCGAATGTTTTCTCGCCATATGCAGGCAAAAGTCAACAAAGCCCGCGGACGCTGAAAAAAGATGACCGTAATGGCAGACATAGACGCAGGGCCGCCTATTTTCCGGCACACAGGCAGGGCGCACATCAGGCTCGGCAAGGGGCAAAAGGCCGTCCGCGACGCGCTCATTGGAAAACTTGATCAAGGTATATACCGGCTTGAAGAGGTCAAGTGCCTGTGCGGCATGACGGAGGATGTTGTTATTTCCGAGACCGACAGATACGGTCTGCCGCTTAAGACCGTCATATGCACTTACTGCGGCCTTCTGAGGACAAACCCGAGGCTTGACGCAGGTTCGCTTGACGGTTTCTACGCGAACGAATACCGGGACCTGTACATGGGGGCCGACTACGGCGACATGGACAGCTACTTTCTCGACATGGCCGCAAGGGGACGGGAAGCGCTTGACCTCATTAGAAAGACCGCGCCCTGGGTTGACCTGAAAAAGGCCGATGTGCTTGAGGTCGGCTGCTCCGCCGGCGGCGTGCTCTTTCCTTTTCTCGAGGCGGGCGCAAGGGTCAAGGGGTTTGACCATGACAGGCGCTATCTGGATTACGGCAATAAGCGGGAACCGGCATTGAATCTTCTGCCGGGCGGCGTGGAAACGCTTGAAAAGGAAGATTGCAAATACGATATCATCTTGATAAACCACGTCATGGAGCACCTTGCCGATCCCGCGGGCGCGGCCTCGGCGGCAAGAAAGAGGCTCAAGCCGGGCGGGCTTTGCTATGTCTCCGTGCCCGGCCTGAAGAACCCCGCTTACTACAACAGCCCCGTAAAAAGTTTTTTAGGCTCGCTTCACATAGGGCATCTATGGCATTTTTCAAGGCTGACGCTTCGGCGCCTGTTAAAGGACTTTGACATGCTTTATATAGACGACGAAGTGCGGGCCGTATGCGCCTTGTCGCGGGCGGGAAGAGTTGAAAAGGATTTTCCGTCAGAGTATGCATCGAACATGGAATTTATCCGGGACTATGAAAATGCCTTTGCGTGGAAGTTAAGGCGCGCAAGGAACGTCATTAGAAATATCCGCCATTTGATCAAGCTCGTGTAGTTTCAGGCCAGACCTTTGCCAGACATCCGAGGGATATGTCAAAAATACCGGAACCGGTAAAATACATAGGCAAAAAATATATCCTCAACCTCATCAAGAGGAAGAGGCTCGCGGCTCCGCCTTTTCCGCCCGAGTTGTGGATAGAGAACACCAACCACTGCAACGCGCGGTGCGTTATGTGTCCGCGCGATCTGCACACGCGCCCTCTGGGCATCATGAAGCTTTCTTTGTTTACGCGGCTCATGAGCGAGGCGTCCGCGCACGCCGCGAAAATAAAGAGGGTGCACCTGCATAATTACGGAGAGCCGCTCTTGGACAAAGACCTGCCTGAGAGGATAAGGCTGGCTAAAAGGGCCGGCATAAAAGAGGTCTATTTTGTCACCAACGCGTCGCTCCTTACTCCCGAAAAATCGAAAGAGATAATCGAAGCGGGCCTTGATGAGTTCAAGATAAGTTTTTACGGCACGGACAGGGAAACTTACAACGCGACGATGAGGGAGCTTGATTTTGACAGGTCTATCCAGAACGTCAGAGATTTCTTCAGCGTGCGCCGGAAGCTCAAGGCCCGGCGTCCCGGCGTCATCATCCAGTATCTCGTCCAGCCGTTGAATATGGCCAAGACAGGGGAGTTTCTTGCAATATTCAAGCCGCTTGTAAATAAAGAGCTTGGCGACAGCCTCAGCATATGCCATCTGCATAACTTCGGCGGCGGGCGTGATTACAGGAAGACGGCGAGGATTTCCGGCATCTGCAACTATCCGTGGCGGACGATAGTCATCCTGCACGACGGAAGGGTCGTGACATGCTGTCTGGATTATAACGGCCTGCAGGTAATGGGCGACGTCAACAAACAAACGATAGAGGAGATATGGAACGGGGACGCCTACCAAAAGGCAAGGGAGAGTTTCAAGAGGCTTGACTACGGCGGCTATCCTGTGTGCTTAAAGTGCGACATAATAAGATAACCCCTGTCAGCGGTGAAAAGCGTCATTACAAAATCCCCTTGAAGGGGCTGAGCCCCCTTAGCCCTCTTTTCCAAAGGTGGGAAATAAAAATATGAGATGATGAAAATAATCCGTTTGTCAGATATTGGAAGGCTTCCGGTCTTGGACGCGGCTAAGGCGCGTCAATGCTGTTTTGTTGACCTTATAGGCGGCCTCGTGCGTCGCGGCGGCGCGCCTGTGCGCGGCGGCATCAGGGAGATAAGGCTTGAAGGGCTTACGCCGGCGGAGAAGAAAATCTGCCGGCTGGATTATATCGACGCGATAGCCGGGCTTGGCGCGGACTTTTCCTCGCCTGAGTGGTGGGCAAACGCAGCCTCTGAAAAAAACGAGCACACGTCAGAGCACTTTAAAAACCTGTGTCTGTTTTACTTACTTGTAAAGGCCCTGAAGGCTGTTGATGACGTAATCGTCTACGTCGTATGTAACGACGCGGTGGCCCTGCAGCTTTGGGCGTGGTGCGGCCGCGCAGGCATAAAGATAACCGGCGTGGGAAAGCGGCCCTTTGTTACGGGGCGGTTTGATGAAGGGGTAAGGACGTTTAAGGCAGTGAAGGCGGCCTTTGGTGTTGCTATAAGGGCGGTAGTCCGTAAACTCTACCTGTTCGTTGTCGCGGGGGCGCATATAAGAAAAAACCTTGACCGGACAAAGGACTATTATGTAATAAGGTCATGGATAAACAAGGACGCGCTCAGACAGTGCGTTTATGCGAAAGACCCGTATTTCGGCAGGCTCCCGGAGACGGCCGTTGAAAGGGGTTTTAATACGCTGATAGTCGCGGGCATACTAAACAACTTCACTGAAACCGTCCGGGGATTGAAGAGAGTTGATGCACTTATCGTCCCTGAGGAATATTTTTTGAGCCTTTCTGATATCGTCCGTGCCTTGTTTCGTCTTAGCCTTAGAAGGACGCGCCTTAAAAGGCCAGTGATGTTCAGCGGAGTTGACGTATCGGCGATATACGAGGCCGAGATAGAAAAGGGGTATCTGGACGCCTCTTACACAAAGAACATCCTCAGGTATTTCATTGCCGCAAGGCTTGCGTGTTCCATAAGGTTCGGCCTGTACACACAGACATATGAAAACTACGCGTGGGAAAAAATGATGATACTCGGCATACGTAAAAACAGGCCGCAGGCGAGGATACTCGGCTTCCAGCACGCGTTCGTGTCGGAGGATTCGTTCAAGTATTTTACAGGCGCAAAGGAAAGGGATATCGCACCGCTGCCCGACGGTATCATCACAATGGGCAGGGCGACGAAAAATATTCTTCAAAGTTACGGCAATTACCCTGCGGGCATTTTGACCGAGGGATGCGCCCTCAGGCAGGAGTATCTTGCCGGGGTAAAGATTTTTAACAGGCGGCGCTTTGGCAGGGTGGTCGTGCCGCTGACCATGATCGCGAAGGAGAGCGCATTGACGCTTGATTTCCTTTGCTCGTCGGGCCTTGCGTCCTCGGGCATAAAGGTTATTGTAAGGTGCCACCCGGCTGCCCCGTTTGAGACCTTTCAAAGACTCCTTGCCGAGGAGTTGCCGGACAGCTTCGTCTTTGACAGCGCGCGGAGCGTTGAGGAGGAGTTGAGGCAATCAGACATGGTGCTTTACACATGGACGACCGTGGCGGCGGAGGCGCTTAGGATGGGCCTGCCGGTCATTTACCTCGACGTGCTTTCTCCCCTGCGCGTTGATCCGCTCTTTGAATGCGATGCGCTTAAAAAAAGCGTCAGCGTGCCTGAAGGGCTTATTCCTGCGATGGATGGTTTTTATAACATGACGGACGAAGCGTTCAGCGCCGAGCAGGCCGGCGCGCAGAGTTATCTAAAGGATTATTTTTATCCGGTGACGCCGAAAAATCTTGCTCCATTTTTTCCAGGACAATGACGGCAGGTAGCATGAAGTCAAAATACAGTTCCACGAAAATGTTTATGCAGAGGCTCTCGGACAGGATGAAGGCGGTCAGCAACGTCTTCAGGAAGATGGCGCTTTCTACTCCTGTCGGCGCGAACCTTTCTCTCGGCCGCATGGAGAGGAAAAATCCTCTGTTCGAGGCCGTTGAGATAGAGACAACTACCATATGCAACAGGAAGTGCTCCTACTGTCCGAACGCGAATTTGGCAAGGCCGGCAAAAAACATGGACGAGGCGCTGTTTCGTTCCATCATAGACAGCCTCGGCGAGATAGGCTTTTCCGGCAGGGTCTCTCCGCACTTTTACGGCGAGCCTCTTGTTGACAAGCGTATACTGAAGTTTCTTGCGTACACGAGGGAAAGGCTCCCGAAGGCGCTTATAAAGCTCTTTACAAACGGCGACCTCTTGACCTATGAACTTTTTTTAAAGCTCCTTGACGCCGGGGTTGACGTGGTCAGGATAGCGCAGCATGATCCCCGGCCGCCGAAGACAGTTGTTGAAACTCTCAGGAGGATAAAAGAAAACGGCCTCATGCGGCATGTCGAGTACGTGAAGTATTATAATAATGAAAAGGATTTGACGAACAGGGGCGGCCTCGTTGACGTGAAGCCGTCTAAAAGAAAGATATTCTGCGACTATGTCTCGTGCGCCACGGTGGACTACGAGGGGAACGTCCTTCTTTGCTGTCAGGACTATCTGTCCAAGCACAGGTTCGGGAATCTCAAAAAGGAAAGGCTCGTTGACGTATGGAACAACGCGCGCTACAAGGCGCTGCGTGACAAGATAAAATGCGGCATGTGGCCGCTTGAGATATGCAGGGTTTGCGCCGGAGTGCGGAAGGCGTCCTGAGTCGTCTGTTAGTCTATGCCCGCCGCAGGCGGGAATTAAATATTTGCTAATTATGGCTGTAATAAGTATAATATTTTGGCTTGAAAGGCTGCAAGCAGCGCGGTTTTTGAAGGAGTTTTCGCTGTTTTTTCCGCTTTGAGCCTGTTCTGATACGGCGGCACGCCGGATATCCGTCACCGGAATTGTTATGCCTAAAATACTCTACATTACGGCGCGTTCCGATTACGGCGGCGGGCCTGAGCAGATGCACCTCTTGATCAAGAGGCTCTCCGCCGCATTCAAGGTCTACGTGGCCTGTCCAAACGACGTCCCTTACTTCGCAATCTTCGGAAAGTATGCCGAGGTGCTGGAGATACCCTGCAGGAAGTTTTCGGTCGCAAGCCTTATCGCCCTTTACAAAGCGGTCAGGGAAAAGGATATAGACATAATTCATTCGCACGGCAGGGGGGCGGGCGTGTATGCCAGGCTCCTTGGGGCCATGACCCGCAAACCCGTTGTCCATACCTTTCAGGGGGTGCATCTGTGGCACCTCAGCCCGCTAAGGAAATTTCTTTATCTCTTTGTTGAAAAGGCCTTTGCCAGGGTCACGGACGTATTCATCAACGTCTCGGAGTCCGAGAGAAAGACCTGCGAAAACGCCAATTTTTATTCCAGGAAGTTCAGGGTCGTGCCAATCGGCGTCGAGGTGCCGCCCATGCGCCGCCCCCCGCTTGATACACGCGAGGGCAGGGTAAGGCCTGACAGGCGCAGGTTTACGCTGATAAATATTTCGAGGCTCTCTTTCGAGAAGGGCGTTGACGTGCTTTTAAAAGTGGTAAAGGCGCTGGCGGACTCAGGGGCTGACTTCAAGCTCCTCCTCGCGGGCGACGGCCCTGAGCGCAAAAAGCTCGAAAAGGACGCAAAGGCCCTTGGCATCGAAAAATACGTGGTGTTCTACGGGGCCGTCAGCGACGCGGACAAGCTGAGGCTCCTTGAGTCAGCCCACGTCTTCATGAACACGTCAAGGTGCGAGGGCATGCCGATCGCCGTTCTTGAGGCGATGGCAAGGTCTTTGCCCGTCGTTGCCACGGACGTGGCCGGCAACAAAGACGTGGTCATAAGCGGGGAAAACGGCTTTCTGTTCGACATAACGAGGCCTGAGGAAGGGGCGCGGCGGATAGTCGAGCTTATGAGAACCCCGGCGCTCTACGAACAGATGTCAACGGGCGCCTACCGGACCATGACTGAAAAATTCTCCGTTGAAACGATGTGCGAAAGCACGAAGGAAATATATATGTCCCTGCTTGGCGCCGTCAAAAAAAAAGGCGCGCTGCCGGGCAAGGCATACAGGGATAAGGCCGCAGCGGTCAATGCAAAATAAGCGGCCCCCGCTTAGGGCACGCGAGGGCAGGAACGGTTTGATAGGACGAGGGTTGAACCCCCTGAGGGGGTTCGACCCCTTCAAGGGGCATGAATGTTTATGAAGAATAAAAAGATACTCGTCACAGGCGCGGACGGTTTTATCGGGTCGCATCTCACGGAGGAGCTTGTGCGCCGCGGTTTTACGGTCAAGGCCTTTGTCATGTATAATTCCTTTAATTCATGGGGATGGCTCGACAGGTCCGAGCCGGAGATTTTAAAATCAATCGAGGTCTTCGCGGGCGACATCAGGGACCCCCACGGCGTGAGGAACGCCATGAAGGGCTGCGACGTGGTGATGCACCTTGCCGCGCTCATAGCCATACCGTACTCCTACCACTCCCCTGACACATACGTTGACACGAACGTCAAGGGCACGCTGAACGTGGTGCAGGCCGCGAGGGAGCTGGGGACAAGCAGGGTCGTGCATACCTCGACGAGCGAAGTCTACGGCACGGCGAGGTTCGTGCCCATTACCGAGGAGCATCCTTTACAGGGGCAGTCGCCGTATTCGGCCTCCAAGATAGGCGCCGACCATATAGCCATGTCCTTTCACAGCTCCTTTGAAACGCCGGTTGTTGTTTTGAGGCCGTTCAACACATACGGGCCGCGCCAGTCGGCAAGGGCCGTCATACCGGCGATAATAACCCAGATAGCAAGCGGCGCAAGGAGCCTGAAGCTCGGGGCAATCCACCCCACCAGGGACTTTAACTACATCTCGGACATCGTCCGCGGTTTTATTGCCGCGGCGGAATCCGACGGGGCGGTCGGCGAGGTCATTAACTGCGGAAGCGGCTTCGAGATTTCCATCGGTGATACCGTCCGCATGATAGCGGATATAATGGGCGCTGAATGCGAGATACAGACCGACAATGAGCGTCTGCGCCCGGCAGGGAGCGAGGTCGAGCGCCTGCTGGCCGACAATTCCAAGGCAAAGCGCATCATGGGATGGACGCCCGCATACGCCGGCATGGAAGGCCTGAGGCGCGGCCTTGGCGAGACGATAGAATGGTTTCGCAATCCTGAGAATCTCAAGTCCTACAAGGCCGGCCTGTATAATATCTGAGCCGCGTTTCGCGGCATGATGATTTTTGTTTGCGAGGGCGTATGCTGATTTTAAGATGGAGGGCAGGGCTATGCATGCCGTTATTTTAGCGGGGGGAAAGGGCACAAGGCTCAGGCCCTATACCATTAATTTTCCTAAGCCCCTTGTTCCCGTCGGAGACTATCCGATACTTGAGGTTATAATCCGCCAGCTCGCTTCATCCGGTTTTAAACGGGTGACCATTTCCACCGGACACCTGTCTGAACTGATAGAGGCATACTTCGGCAACGGCAGGCGCTGGGGCGTGGATATCGAATATGTGCGGGAGTATACGCCGCTTAATACGGCCGGTGCGTTAAAGCTGGTGGAGCGCTGCGAAGACGACTTTCTGGTCATGAACGGCGACGTCCTTACAACGCTTGATTACGGCAAACTCTTGGCCTTGCACGTGGAAAAAGGTGTAAAGGCCACGATAGCATCAAAGTCCCGCGAATCCAAAATCGACTTCGGCGTTCTTAAGATAGACGAGAACGGATTTCTCGATGAATATATCGAGAAGCCTGTGTACAACTTTTCGGTCAGCATGGGGGTCTACGTCCTTTCAAAGGAGGCTACAGGCCTGATAGGCGATGGGGAGGCCATTGGAATGCCTGATTTGCTCCTTCGAATTAAGAAGGCCGGTGAAAAGGTCTACTGCCACAGGAGCGACTGCTACTGGCTGGACATCGGCAGGATGGATGATTATGAAAAGGCGCAGGAAGAGTTTGAAGCCAACAAACATATTTTTTTGAAGGACAATGGATAACAAAACCGTTCTGATTACCGGTATGCATGGTTTTATCGGGAGACATCTGGCCGCGGCATTGAGGGAGGCTTTTCACGGGGTAAGGGTCGAAGGCGTGGACAGGGCCGGCAGGCATGAAAGCCCGGACTGCCGCGGCCTCGACCTGCTGGAGCCTGAATGCGCCGTTAGAGTGATAGGCGGGGTCAGGCCCGATTATATCTTTCATCTGGCGGGCGTTGTTTATTCAAAGGATCTGCGCGAGCTTTACAGGGGCAACGTGGAAACGACCGTAAATATCCTTGACGCGGTTAAGAAGGCAGGGCTTCCCGCAAGGGTTGTCGTCGCCGGCTCCGCCGCGGAGTACGGAGATGTTTCATCTGAAGATTTGCCCATTTCGGAAAAATTAGTCCCCAATCCGGCGAGCCCTTACGGCGTGTCAAAGGTCTGGCAGACTACCGTGGCAAGGTATTACGCGCAGACAGGCGTTGACACGGTAGTCGGCAGGCTGTTTAACGTTATCGGCCAGGGAGCTCCGGAAGGGCTTTCCATAGGGGCCTTTGCCGGCCAGTTGAAAAAAATCAGGCGCGGCGATCTGCCGCCGGAGCTGTCGGTCGGCAATCTCAAGCCAAGGCGCGACTTCATAGACGTCGTTGATGCCTGCCGCGGCCTTGCCGCCATTGCGGAAAAAGGAAGGTCAGGGGAGATATACAATATCTGCTCCGGCTCGTCGGTATCGATGGAGAGCGTCCTCGGCATGATGATAGAGGCATCCGGGCTGGAGGTAAGGGTCGCCATTGACCCCGCGAGATTCAAGGGCGCGGACGCCGGGGACGTGCGGGGTTCAAGCGCCAAGATATCGTCCGAGACAGGCTGGCAGCCGTCAGTGCCGCTGCTTAGCAGCATCGCGGCAATGGTAGGCGGATTTTAGACCCCGGTGGACAGTAATCAGGAGGAGAGAGCGCATGAAGGCGGTGATTCTATGCGGGGGGCAGGGGACGCGCATAAGGGACGTTTCAGATAATATCCCCAAGCCCATGATCCCTCTGGGGGGTTATCCCATACTCTGGCACATCATGAAGTATTATTCGCACTGGGGGCACAGCTCGTTTGTCCTGTGCCTCGGGGTCAAGGGACAGGTCATCAAGGATTTTTTTCTGAACTACGAGGCGCACACGAGAGACTTCACCGTGTCGCTCGGCCAGTCGAGGTCCATCGAATATCACAGCGTGCATGACGAGGCGGACTGGCGCGTGACGCTCGCTGATACGGGCCTTGAGGCCATGACAGGGGCGCGCGTAAAGAGGGTGAAACATTACCTCGCCGGAGAAGAAAATTTTCTGCTGACATACGGCGACGGCGTCGGCGACGTTGACATCGACAGGCTGGTCAAGTTCCACCTGTCTCACGGCAAGGTAATGACGGTCACAGGCGTGAGGCCTCCGGGAAGGTTCGGCGAGATAATGAGCGGGCCCGGCGGCCTCGTAACGGAGTTCAATGAAAAGCCGCAGGCTGCCGGCGGCAGGATATCAGGCGGGTTTTTCGTCTGCCGTAAGGAACTGTTTGACTACCTGGATGACAGGGAAGGCCTCGTCTTTGAGCAGGAGCCAATACGCGCTCTCGTGCGCGCATCTCAGATGATGGTCTATGAGCACGACGGCTTCTGGCAGCCGATGGACACGTCGCGCGATTACCTGTATCTCAACGGCCTTTGCGCGGCAGGAAAGGCGCCGTGGACGGTCTGGCGCAACCCGGAGGGTAAGGGATGATAGACGGCGTTAAGATAACTCCATTAAAGCAGATACCGGATGAGCGCGGGCGGATAATGCACATGCTCCGCGCCGACGCGCCGCACTTCGTCCGGTTCGGCGAGATATATTTTTCATCCGTGTATCCAGGGGCTATAAAGGGATGGCATCTGCATAAACTCATGACGATAAATTACGCGGTTCCCCACGGCAATATTAAATTCGTTCTTTATGACGGCCGCAAGGACAGTCCCACCAAAGGCCGGCTGCAGGAGATATTCCTCGGGCCGGACAATTACAACCTCGTCACAGTGCCTCCGCTTATCTGGAACGGGTACAAGGGGATAGGCCTTCAACCGGCCATCGTCGCGAACTGCGCGAGCCTCGCGCACGACCCTGAGGAGATGGACAGGCTCGACCCGTTTGACCCGCTTATTCCTTACGACTGGGAGATAAAGCACAGATGACGCGCGAGGTCCTCATCACCGGGGGCCTCGGCTATGCGGGCGGCCGCATCGCCCGCTTCCTTGCCGGGCGGCCCGATATGACGCTTCGCCTCGGCACGCGCCTTCGGCATGAGGCCGCGCCGGAGTGGCTTAAAAACGGCCGCGTCGTCCGGATGGACTTTGAATCGCCGGACTCGCTGGCAGGCGCCTTGGCCGGGGTGAATTGCGTGATTCATCTTGCGGCCATGAACGAGTTGGACAGCGCCGCAAACCCCGAAGGCGCGCTGATTGTAAACGGCCTGTATTCCCTAAAACTCCTGAACGCGGCAATGCGCGCGGGCGCTGAGAGGTTTATTTATTTTTCAACGGGGCATGTCTACGGCAGCCCGCTTGAAGGCAGGATAACCGAAGACAGCGTTACGCGGCCCGTTCACCCCTACGCCATAACGCACAGGGTAAGCGAGGATTTTGTCCTTGCGGCCCATGACCGGAAAAAGCTCGTCGGCGTGGTTTTAAGGCTCACAAACGGCTTCGGCGCGCCGGAAAGGGCCGACGTCAACCGATGGACGCTGCTGGTCAATGACCTGTGCAGGCAGGCCGTGACAACCGGCGCTCTTGTTCTTCGCTCCTCCGGCATCCAATACCGGGACTTCATCACGCTTGAAGACGTCGCAAGGGCCGCCGGTCATTTCGCGGCCCTTCCAGCCGAGGCCTGCGGCAAAGGCCTTTTCAACCTCGGCGGCCAGCGCTCCATGACCATCCTTGAGATGACTGAGCGCATTAGCGCAAGGTGCCAGGCTGTCCTCGGTTTTAGGCCGCGCATCGTCCGGCCCGAAGCCGCCGCCCTTGAGGACGGCGCGGCAAGGCCGCTTGATTTTTGCATAGACAGGCTGAAGGCGACCGGCTTTACCCTTACCGGCGATATAGACGCGGAGATAGACGCGACCCTTTGCCTTTGCAAAAAAGCATTCGGGCAGGGCGCGTGATGAAGGCCGTGAACTCAGGCGGCCCGCCGCCGTTCGTTACGGTAATCGTCACGACCTACAACCGCGCGAAACTCCTTTCAGAGACCATCTCTTCAATACTCAATCAGAGTTTTGCGGATTTTGAGCTTATAATTGTTGACAATATGTCCGAAGACGCCACCCAAGGGTATGTCACGGGCCTTAACGACCGGCGTATAAGGTTTTTTAAGAACCCGAATAACGGGATCATCGCGGTCAACCGGAACTTCGGCATAAAAAGGGCGAGGGGCAAATACATCGCCTTTTGCGACGACGACGACCTGTGGTTCCCGGATAAGCTCAAGACACAGGTTGAGTTCATGGAGTCGAATCCGGACGTGGGGCTGACCTTCAGCAACGCCGAGACATTTGGAGACGGCGCCACAGGCAGGGCCATTTACGCCAAAGGCGAGAGCGAATCGGTGAAGGATTTTAATTCGCTTTTGAGGGGAAATAAAATTGCCGCCTTCACCGTTATGGCCGCAAAGAACTGTCTTGACGATGTTGGTCTTTTTGACGAGAGCCCGGAGCTTAAATCCATCGAGGATTACGACCTGTGGCTGAGGGTTGCCCGTAAATACGCCCTTGCCTGCATGCCGCAAATGCTCGGCAGATACCGCGTGCATTCTGCAAGGACGAGCGGAGACGATGTCTTTGAGAAAAAGAAGCTTCTGCGGCTGGTGGAAAAATTCAAAAAGAGCGGTCTTGCCGGCAGGTGCGAGGCTCGCATGATGGAGTCGCACGTTCATTGGATGATAGGCAATTCAGTTCTGTTGAGTGGGGCAAACGGGGACGCAGCCTTCCGGGCACACTACCGCCGCGCATTGTCGCTTTCGCTTAACGTAAGGACATTGCTAAGTTTTATGCTTACACTCGCGCCTACCGGAGTTGCGGCCGGCATATTCAGGTTTATTGGAAGAGCCAGGGTCTAACGCGGGCAACGCAATGGTTAAGGCTCGAAGGGCGTCATGCCCTCGAAGGCTAAAACCGTGAAGCTGTTTTTTTCAGAGCCGGCCTTGCCGCCGCTGTTGGCTTATCCATCTTCGCCGCCGCTTTCGGCTTATCTATCTTACCGGACGTTTGTCCGTATCTTGCCGCCACGATCTTTTCGGCGTTAAGCCAGTTCTCAAGTTCGTTGCCTGGCACACAGCCGTTTTGTTCGTAAAGCTCATACGCGACCTTCGCTATTTCATCCTGCACGTCCATAATTGCCTCCCGTAAAAATTTGATACGATAAAGTATAGCAGAGATTTCGGATTTGTTTAGGGGCCCGCTTACCTTTTTTGAAAAAAAAGGCGCTGTGCACGGCTAAAGGTGCTGGCGCACGGCTAAAGCGTGAATGTAATCCTTTAGCTTTGCTCACCGCAGGTGCTTTGCCCCGCCGCAGGCGGCCAAAAAACTTTAATTATAGCGCGTTTGCGGGAGTTTCCTCCTGACGGCGACGGCCTATTCGTATCTGAGGGCATCGATGGGGTCAAGGAGCGACGCCTTATAGGCCGGATAAAAGCCGAAGAATATGCCGACTATGCCGGAGAAGCAAAAGGCAAGGATGAGCGAAAGCGCGGAGACAAGCGTGGGCCAGCCGGCGATGGCGGACAGCGCCGTTGATCCTCCGACGCCGATGAGTATGCCGAGGATGCCGCCTATGAGCGAGAGCGTCAGCGCTTCTATCAGGAACTGCGTACGGATGTCCCATGACCTGGCGCCCACGGCCATGCGTATGCCTATTTCTCTGGTCCTCTCGGTGACGGACACGAGCATGATGTTCATTATGCCTATGCCGCCCACAAGCAGGGAGACCGACGCGATGGCCCCGAGCAGAAGAGTCATGACATTGGCGGCCTGTTCCGCCGTCTGCATCATCTGAGTCAGGTTTCTGACGGTGAAGTCGTTGTCCTGTTTCGGGCCTATGTGGTGGCGCTGCCGGAGTATATCGTTGGTCTGCTTCTCGGCAGCGGGGAGGTCGTCGCCGCTTTTGGCCTTGACCATTATTATCCTGACCATGCCGGGGAAGGTCGTGCCGAAAAGCTTTTTCTGCGCGGTAGTCACCGGTACCAGGATGGTGTCGTCCTGGTCCTGCCCTATGGCGCTCTGCCCCTTTGGCGCAAGCGTTCCGATGATGGTGAAGGGGACGTTCTTTATCCTTATTATCTGGCCGACCGGGTCGGCGCCTTCAAAGAGGTTGTCAACTATGGTCTTTCCGACAAGGCAGACCTTCGTTGAGGTCTTTACATCCTGATCGGTAAAGGGCCTGCCGGATTCAAGGGGCCAGTCGCGCACCACGAGGATGCCGGGCGTAGTGCCAAGCACGTTCGTCGACCAGTTCCGGTGTCCCCAGACGACCTGCGCGATGCCTGAAAGTATAGGCGCGACCTCCTCGACCGCGCCGGCTTCCTTGAGTATCGCGTCGGCGTCGCTCATGGAAAGCGTGGGCAGAGTGCCCGCGCCCATCCTTGCCCCGCCTGAGGTAGCCCCGCCGGGCAAAACGATAATGAGGTTGGAGCCCATGCCGGCTATCTGCTCGGAAATCTGCCTGCGCGCCCCGGCGCCGACCGACAGCATGGCGATGACCGCGGCAACGCCTATGATGATGCCGAGCATCGTAAGGGCCGAGCGCATCTTGTTGACGCTGAGCGCCCTTGCGGATACCTTTATGGCGGATGGAAGGTTTATCATCGTGAGCAATATAACTGAGGCCGTTTTTTACGCATTGTTCCCGCCCGGCCCGTCGTTAACTATCTGCCCGTCCAGGAACCGTATCACCCTTTTGCTGTATGCCGCGATGTCTGACTCGTGCGTGACAAGGATGATGGTTATCTCCCTTTGCGTATTGAGCCTGACGAACAGGTCCATTATCTCCCTGCTCGTCTTCGAGTCAAGGTTCCCAGTTGGTTCGTCCGCGAGGATTATAGGCGCATCGTTTATGAGCGCCCGCGCTATGGCCACCCGTTGCTGCTGTCCGCCGGAGAGCTGGTTCGGGTGGTGGTGCAGCCTGTTTTCAAGGCCGACCGTTTTTAGCGACTGCCTTGCCCGTTCGTGCCTTTGGCCGGCGGGAACGCCGGAGTATACGAGTGGAAGCTCGACGTTTTCAAGCGCGCTCGTCCTTGAAAGAAGGTTGAAGCCTTGGAAGACAAAGCCTAATTTCTGATTCCTTATGAGCGCGAGCTCGTCCCTGTCAAGGCCGCTGACGTCAACACCCTCAAGGATGTATTTGCCGGATGTAGGCCGGTCAAGGCAGCCCAGCATGTTCATGAATGTGGATTTGCCGGAGCCGGACGGCCCCATGATGGCGACGAACTCGCCGCGGCCTATCTCAAGGGATATCTTATCAAGGGCATTGAGCGGGGCCCCGCCGAGGGAGTAAACCTTCGACACTTCCTTTATTTCTATGAGCGGCATCTCAGAACATCCTCAGAACATCCTCGGCGCGCGCGCCGAGGCAGGCTTAGACTGCTTCATAAGGGACTCGGCTATCAGCTCCTGCCCTTCATTGACGCCGGAGATTATTTCCGTGTATATGCCGTTGCTGACGCCCGTTGTCACGGCCACCCGTTTTGGCCTCTTGTTTTCAAGTATCCAGACTGCCGGGCCGCCGCGTTCCGCTTTGGCCTCTTTTTCCGCGGGTTTGAACCTGAAGACGGCATTGGGAGCCATAATCACGCCGCGCTTGCGCGCGGTTATTATCGAGACATTAGCGGTCATGCCCGGCTTGAGCTTCATCTCAGGGTTGGCGACGTTCACGACCACGTCATAGGTGACGACGTTCTGTATGACGATGGGGGCGTTCCTTACCTGCACGACGGCGCCCTTGAAGGAAGCCTCCGGGTAAGCGTCAACCGTGAACTCCGCCTCCTGCCGTTGCCGTATCCTGCCGATGTCGGCTTCGTTCACGTTCGTGTCTATCTGCATCCGGGTGAGGTCCTCGGCGATGGTAAAGAGCGTGGGCGTCTGGAAGGATGCGGCTACAGTCTGTCCCACGTCCACGTTCCTTGAGATGACGACGCCGTTAACCGGAGAGAGTATCCGCGTGTATGTGAGGTTCGTTTCGGCGAGCCTCGCCGCGGCGCCTGCCTGGGCAACGGCCGCTTTTGCGGCGTTAAGGGAGGCCGCCCCGGTGTCATGGCTGGTTTGGGCCGCGTCTAATTCGCTTCTGGCTATGAGTTTTTTTGAAAACAGCTCCAGGCTCCGGTCCAGCGTCCTTTTCGCGTCCGTCAGGGACGCTTGGGCCTTTTCAACGTTTGCCGCCGCGGACATGGCGTTGGCCCTTGCCTGCTCGGCCTGCGCCTCGAACGCGGCCGGATCTATACGGGCTATGAGCTGGCCTTTTTTTACCTTTGAATTGAAGTCCGCGTATATGTCCCTTATCGTCCCGGACACCTGCGTGCCCACCAGGATGGTGACCGTAGGGTTCAGCGTGCCGGTGGCCGTAACCGCTTCGTCGAGGTTGCCCTTTACCGCCTTCTCGGTGCGGTATCCGGGGCTATCGCCGCCGTTTCTGAAATAGAAAAGATATGCGCCGGTTACGGCGATTATGACGGCCGCCGCTATGATGACCTTTTTCTTCATTTCGCTCCCATTGCCTTTTCAACGCCGGCCTCGGCTATCTTATAGTCGTAAAGCGCCTGGTTGCAGGCGTTTTTCGCGTTGACAGCCAATATCTCGGCGTCTGTTATCTCCAGAGGGCTGCCGATGCCGTTTGCGTACCTCTGGTTTGCAAGCTCAAGGTTTTCATCGGCCTGCCTGACGACAAGCTCTGCCGCCGGTATCCGCTCCGCGGCCTCGGTCAGGTTCAGGTATGCCTGCTGGACGTCAAGGAATATGGATTGTTTGATGGAATCCTCGTTAGCCCTGGCGGCATTAAGGCTCGCCCTGGACTCCTCTACCTGGTACTTCGTGAGAAAACCGCTGAAAATAGGTATCGTCACGGTTGCCCCGACGTTCCAGCTCTTGTCAAGCGGGAAGGCCCGGCCGTTCCAGTTATAGGCCGCGTCTCCGGATAATTGAGGATAGTATCCTTTTTTGGCGAGGTCAATGCCCCTTTCGGCGGAGCGCATCTTCGCGGAAACGGACTTCAGGTCAGGCCTGTTTTTGTATGCCCTCTCAAGCGCATCCGCGAAGGCGATATCATACTTCACGAATGAAAGGTTGTCTTCAATGGCGTATTCAGGGGCATGGATCAGCCCCATAGCGCCGCTTAGCTGCGCGAAGGCTATCTTGAGCGCGTTTGCCGCCTTTATCCTGCCGAGCTCCGCGTTGCTCTTGTCCACAGCCGCCTTTGTCACGTCTATCCTTGACCTGGTGCCTGCCTCGTAAAAACCCTTTGCCTGTACCAGGTGGTCTTCAAGCTGCTTAACCGTGGATACGGCAAGGTCAAGGCTCCGCTTTGCCTGCAGAGTCTTGTAGTAGGCCTGTTTTACGTTAAAGACCGTCTGCGATTCGGTGTTTTCGAGGTCCTTTTTGGATGATTCGAGATTAAGCCGCTGGATGTCCACTTGCGCGGAGGTCTTTCCGAAGTCGAAGATGTTCTGCTTAAGGCTGGCGCTCGCGCTGTATGCGTCAATGGAACCGGGGGAATCGGGGGAGGCGCCACTGGCGCTGCCTGTGGTGATTGGAGCTGATTTTCTGGCGTAGCCGGAGGAAAGGCTTACTTGAGGAAAGTAGTTGGACTTGGCCTCGTCCACCTTGCTGCCGGACACCCCCACTGCGGCGCGCGAGGCGCCCAGGCCGGGGTTTTGCTTCAAGGCTATTTCAAGGCATCTTTGCAGACTCAGCGTCTTGTCTTTTTTTATGAAATCCGCGCAAAAGGCGGCTCCGGCGCCGAGGCAGATGAACGTTATGACAGCGGTTGCAATGAGGCCGCGCTTCAATTAAATCCCTCCCGCAGGCGTCCCGTAAAAGTAAGTGTTTACTTACTTATTATAGCCGGATTTGCCTTTCTGTCAATACAATTATGCCGCTTGCCCGCCGGTTACCGCCCTCAAGCCCGAATGTTTCTATCGGGGATGAAAGGAGAAAGCTGCCGTGCAGGCCGGAAAAGCAGCTGTTTTATCAGCATGTTGCATAATACCAACATATTTTTTTCAAAGACCGCTAAAGTTCTTGACATTTTATGCCGATATGTATATCATATGCTATAAGGCTTTGTTATTAACTGCATTGCTGGTTTGTCAAGAAAAGGGATGTGCGCATAAGGCGGATAAAAACTTAGACACACAAACAGGAGGAATAAGAATATGAAGAGAAGGATTTTAGCGGCGGTTATCGGGTTGGGTCTGCTTTCCATTGCCGGTTCGGCAATGGCGCAGGGTCTTGCGACTATTGCAGTCTCGGCGCAAATCCCGGCCAAGTGCGCGGTTGATTCGGTTGTAGGGCAGACGGCGGACTTCGGAGACGTTATTACGACCCCCGCCACGCCTAAGACAGTAACAACGCTCTTCAGGTGCACAAAAGGCACGGCTATCACGATAACTGATGATGGCGGATTGCATGGGGGCACGCCCGGCATCTCCGGTAATGTGAATGCCGGCGGCGTTGACAATATTAACTATACGTATGCTTATACCGTACCCAACGGAGGCGTGGGCGCGGGCTGGGGCGGTGCCCAGCAGTTATCCATGGCTATAGTACTGACCCTTAATCAAACCCAAGCGGATGCCGCAACTGTAGGCAATTATACGGACACCCTTGGGTTCACCATAACGCCCTGACGGTCTATTTGTATTGAGCGTATTGAGAGAGCAGAGGAAAACATGACAGTGAAAAGGGCGGCCTCCATTAGCCGCCCTTTTTTTTCAGAACAGGGGCAGGTCGATGACGACTTCCTTATCTCCTCCCCCCTTGCGGGGCAGGGTGGGGGAGGCAGGATGGTGGATTTAGGGGTATACTTATAGGTAAGAGTAAGAGGACGCATGAATCGGCCTTATGAGATAAAAACATGGAATTCAAAGAAAAGGAAATAGACGCCTCCGCATTGAAGCTTGCAAAGAGGCCTTTAGGCCGGATACTTCTGGACGGCGGCTTCATAAGCAGGGCGGATCTTGACAGGGCGGCCGAGGAGCAAAAAAGGGTAAAGCAGCCCATCGGCGAGATACTCGTGCGCATGGGCGCGCTCGATGCCGACGCCCTTCGTGTGGTTCTGGCTGTTCAGCACAGGTTTTCCTCGCTTGAAGACGCCCTGAGCGCCGCCGCCGGCCAGCGCATGATGCTCGGTGAACTCCTCCTTCAGGCCGGACGCCTCAGCCCCGAAAAGCTGTCCTCGGCCCTTGACGAACAAAGCCGGACCAATGAGAAGATAGGCGGGATACTCGTCCGCCGCCGCGTTATAACCGAAAGGGAGCTTGACGCGCTTCTTCAGTTTCAGAAAAATCTTGACGATAGTGAATCCGGGAGCGCGGATCTGCGGCTCGGCGAGATACTCGTCGCGGCAAAGAAGCTTTCCTACCGGCAGCTCCATGATACGCTTGCCAGACAGCAGGTCACGAAAAAGAAGCTCGGCGAGGCATTAATCGAGGCAGGCCATTGCGAGCGCCATCATGTTGAATGGGGCCTTGGCGTCCATAAAAAACTTATTGCCGCGGCTGTCATAACCGTCCTGTCGCTCGCGCACGTTCCGGCCGCCGGCGTCGCGCATGGGGCGGCAAATCCGGCGGCGGCGTCGCTCAGCGTGCAGATATCGGCGAGGGTATCGCCTCGCGTGGCCGTCAGAACCATCTATCAGGCCCCGGAATTCGTCATCACAAACGCCGACGTAGACCGCGGTTATGTCGACGTCGCGGCGGCGTCGCTTTTTCAGGTCAGGAACAATTCACCCGCGGGTTATATCCTCGCCTTTGAGGCCGGGACGGCAAAATTCAAAGAAGTGCGCATTACGGGGCTTGCCTCCGAGGTCGTCATTACATCAGGGAGTGCCGTCTCCATGCAGCCATACGCCGGCCCCTATCCGGTGACGATGCAGCTAAGCTACAGGTTTGTCCTCGACAAGGACGCATATCCCGGCACTTATGCGTGGCCGGTAATGATGTCGGTCTCGTCATTATAAGAATCGGGGATACAGACATTCGGAGCCTGCCCCTGCGTGTATGCCCTCGCGTGCCCCTGCTCCCCGGTAGATACATTCGAGGACATGTTAAAACGTGCGGGGGCAGGCTGAAGCGGGGGATGGCTTTTCCATATTGTCATTCCCGATGTTTTTATCGGGAATCTAATTCCGTGATTTGAGAAGATAAAATTAAAACCAGATCCCCGATAAAGACATTCGGGGATGACAGCAGGGCAGCGTTCGGGGATGACGGAAAAAAGAAGACATAATAAGGAGCAGGTCGAATGATAACATTGCCGCCGCTTCGATCCCGGATTTTCAGATTCAAGCGCCTCCATGCCGTAATCCTTTTAAGCCTGTTTTTTTTGCGCCCTGCATCCGTCCTTGCAGGCTTCAGCGTGTCGCCTTTGACAATTGAATTCGACAAGAAGGTAAAAAGCGCTCTGATTTCGATAGAGGCCCAGGGGCCGGAAAACGTCAATCTGCAGATGAGGGCCGTCCTGTGGACCCAGGACGCCGACGGCAAGGACGTCTACACGGACACATCCGACCTTATCTACCTCCCGAAATTAATGACGGTCAAGGGCAATAAATCGAGGGCGCTGAGGGTTGGCACCACGCAGTCCACTATCGTGGATAAGGAAAAGTGTTACAGGCTGTTCATCGAAGAGATACCCGCCCCCAGGAAGGATGCCGAGGGCCCGAACGTCAACATATCATTCAGGTTTGCTCTGCCGGTCTATATAAAACCGGTCAAGGAGATTTACGATTTAAAGATAGAAAAGGCGGAAATGTCGGGTAAGGGCGTGATTGTTCTTGTCAGGAATTCCGGCAACGCGCATCAGAGGGTATTTACCGTTGACATCAGGGGCAAGGATTCCGGCGGCAACGCTCTCATGTCCGCCCGGCTCAACGGATGGTATGTCCTTGGCGGCAGTTCAAGTAAATATTTTGCGGAGATACCGAAAGACAGGTGCAATGAATTGAAGACGATTGAAGTCGAAGTCAATACCGACAGAGGGCCGATTAAACAGGATATCGCGATAGACGCCGCCAAGTGCCAGCCTTAAACTGCGGGGGGTTTTTTGACAGGCCGGCTAATGGACAAAATTGCCGCATTAAAATACGGCCTGCTGATACTGGCTTCTTTAGTTTTTTTTTGCGTTCCTGCTTTTTCAGAGGAATCGGTGGTCGTTGTCCTTAATGTAAGGCTCAACATGGTGGACAAGGGTGATTTTTACATGATGGCCGCCCCTGACGGGGACTATCTTGTGAAGACCGAAGAGCTTAAAAAGATGGGTTTCAAGGCCCCGCGGGGCGCGGCTTCCATTATAGAAGGCGCCGAACATATCTCCCTGAAGTCCATGCAGGGCGTCAGGTTCGTCTACAACGAGGACGCCGTCGCCCTCGAAATCACCGCCGAGCCGTCGCTTCTTGGCAAGGTTATCATTGATTACGCCGGGACCATCTACAAGGAAAATGTCGAATACACCGGCAGCGGCTTCAGCGCGTTTTTCAACTACAAGCTCAACTATAACGCAGGCATGGATTTTAAATACGAAAGCTCCGTCATGACAAATGAAGCGGGGGTGCGCGGCGCCGGATTTCTGCTAAAGACGGATACCGTGTATACGGACACAAACAGCGGCGAAACATTCCGAAGACTCCAGAGCAACGTCACCTACGACAGAAGGAATGAACTGCAGCGCATAACGGGCGGCGACTTCTTCGCCTCTTCCGGCGACTTCGGCACCACCTTGAACATGGGCGGCCTCAGCATAGCCAAGATATACAGGATGGACCCCTATTTTATAAAGCAGCCGCTTTTTAACGTTACCGGCCAGATGGCGACTCCATCGGAGGTCGAGGTCTATCTTGACGGCGCGCTTATAAGGAAGGAAAAGCTGGCGCCGGGAGAGTTTGAGCTAAGGAATATATCGGCATACAGCGGGGCGGGCAATTATGAGATACTTATCAGGGACTCATATGGAAGAGAGCAGAGGATGAGGTATCCGTTCTATTATGCCGATCAGCTCTTAAAGAGCGGTCTGCATGAATACAGCTATAACGCCGGCCTCATCAGGAAGGATTACGGGGTAAAGAGCGCGGAGTACGGCTCGCCGGCATTTTCCGCGCTGCACAGGTACGGTTTCAGCGACATCCTTACGGTCGGCGCCGGCGCCGAAGCCTCCGGCGGGACCTATGTGCTTACCCCCCAGATTTCTTACGGCATGGCTGATATAGGCGTATTGGACGTGGATCTGTCCGGCAGCGAGGACGAGACAATGGGAGAGGGCTGGGCCGGCCTGGCGAGTTACAGGTATGACGGAAGACCCATAAGCTCGAGGGTTATCTTCAGGCAATTCAACAAGGAGTATATGCGGCTGAGTTCAGCTCTTACCGGCGTGAGGACAAAGTTCGAGATAGGAGCCGGCATAAGCTACTCGCCGGGAAATCTCGGCGCCGCAAGCCTTGATTATACCGCCACCAAGATCTACCATGGAGCGGAGAGGAGGACGACCTCCACGACCTATTCCATAAGCCCGTTCAGAGAGGCCATGCTCTCTTTTACATTAAGGAACAGGAGGACGAAGGCGCCTGAGGGCGATGAATCGGCCAATGAGTTGTTTGTCAATTTCAGCTATTATCCGTGGAAGGATATAAGCGCGTCCGTAAGCTGGCAAAGGTTAAAGGACGTTGACACGGAGACGGCCCAGATACAGAAGCCTGCGCCGACGGGAGAGGGCTACGGCTACAGGATGGCCGCCGCGAGGGTGGACGGCCCGGCGGAGCGCAGCACCACGGTTTCCCCGTACGTTCAGTATAACGGCCGCTACGCCAGGATTGTCGGTGAATTTAACGGGATCTACGGCGCCGCCGGCCAACGCTCGGAAAGGTCTGATCTGTCGGTTGCAGGAGGCATCGGATACGTCGGCGGCAGGCTGGGCCTCAGCCGCCCGATATTAGACAGCTTTGCCGTCGTGAAGGCGGACGGGCTGAAGGACGTGTCAGTAATGCGCAGCGGCCAGGAGATAGGCAAGACAGACTCTGCCGGCTACGCCTTCGTGCCTGAGCTTGTTTCATATGTTAATAATACGATAAATCTCGATATAACGGCCATCCCCATGGATTATGCCGTTCATGACGCCGGAAGGACCATAAATCCGGCTTTGAGGAGCGGCACGTATCTGGACTTTAATATAAGGAAGATACAGGCCGTCACCGGAAGATTAAGGATTAAATCAAAAGACGGCTCGATAAAAGACGCCGAGTTCTACGAGGTCAGCATGACGGTCAAGGGAGAGGAGCTGCTTTTACCTACCGGCAAGGCAGGAGAGTTTTATATTGAAAACATCCCTGCCGGGCAATACACGGCGGCTGCTCGCTACCCTGGCACGGCTTGCGCGTTTGAGATTGTAGTCCCGGAGAGCATGGAGACTATTGTGGATTTGGGAGAGGTATTCTGTGAATAGCGCATTTAAAATTATGTTCATAAATTGGATGCAGTTTTTATTGTTTGCCCTTGCGCCCTTTGCGGGTGATAGGGCGTATGCCGCCGCCCCAACCTGTACGTTGACCGCGACGCCAATAAACTTCCCCCTGTATGACTCTTCCGTTGCCGTCACCGCCACCGGTACCGTCACGGTGTCATGCTCAAGCGGCAACCCCGCGTATACGGTATCCCTCGGGCCAAGTTCTGGGAGCAACTCCGTAAACCCAAGGGCGTTAAAGCACCAGACAGTCCCGGATACGCTGACTTATACCATCAGGACTCCGGCGACGACACAGGGCACCCCTGCCGGAGCGCTCTGGGGCGACGGCACACTCGGCACAATCGTCGTGACTGAAAGGTTCAGGTTGTCGGCTGTGCTTACCATGACCGGCGATATCCCGGCCGGACAGGATATGACGTACGGTCTTTACGCTGACAGCATCACGGCTACCGTGACGCCTTAACGCATTGTTTTTAAAATTGAAATCACGTTGTGTCAATAGCGCCTCCCGTCCCGCTGCGCACGCCCTCTTCTTTTTTTCTGTCAATCCGGTAAGTTGTCTTATTCCCTGAAATAATGGTAAAATATATGTATAAGATGTTATATCAAGGAGGTGAGATGTATGTATCTCGATTGGCATGATAAAGACATCAGGCACATGGTGGAGGCGTACTATATTACGGCTCTGGCGCTTACTCTCTTGATGCTTATCGGCGGATGGTATCTGTTATAAAGCGCTTGATTCCATGTGATCTGTGCTTGGAAAAAGGGGGAGATTCCCCTTTTTTCTTATCTTTTTCAAAGCCCGTCCTCCATTCCAGCGTAACATCCCGATTTTACGGACAAATATCCCATAGCCGCGGTTTAGCCCGTCTTGACGAACCCGAAAATCAAGCTATCCTTTTTTAAAAGGAAGCGCGGGCAATGGATAATGCGGGTGAGGCCGTCTATTACAGAAATAAAGTTCGCGGCAGAGCCGGCGTCAGGCAATGGATATTTTCAACCGACCATAAGCGCATAGGCGTTTTATACCTCGTCTCGGTTCTGGCCATGTTTTCGAGCGGCGTAGTCCTCGGCGTTCTTATGAGGCTGGAACTTCTAACGCCCGGGCCGACCCTGATGGGGCCGCAGACCTATAATTCCATGTTCACGCTTCACGGCGTGATAATGCTCTTTCTCTTTATCATCCCTGCCGCCCCCGGTGTGTTCGGAAACTTCTTCCTGCCCATACTCATCGGCGCAAACGACGTGGCCTTTCCGCGCCTGAACCTCCTTTCATGGTGGTTTTACATGGCAGGCGCGGCCATTGCCGTGGCTTCTATTTTAATCGGCGCGGGGCCGCCGGACACGGGCTGGACGTTTTACGCTCCGTACAGCCTCTTCACCGGGCAGGACGTTTCATTGGCCCTTTTTGCCGTCTTCGTGCTCGGCCTTTCGTCGGTGCTGACGGGCATAAATTTTATCGTCACAGTGCACAACATGCGCGCGCCCGGCATGGGCTGGTTCAGGATGCCTCTGTTCGTGTGGTCTATCTACGCCACGGCGTGGATACAGGCCCTTGCCACGCCAGTTGTCGGCACGACCTTTTTACTGGTGATAGCCGAAAGGTTTTTCGGCATAGGCGTATTCGATCCTGCAAAGGGAGGAGACCCGATACTGTATCAGCACCTTTTCTGGATATACTCCCATCCGGCGGTCTATATAATGATACTGCCGGCAATGGGGATTATCACCGAGATAATCCCCGTATTTGCCCGAAAGACGGTCTTCGGCTACCGGGCGATAGCGTATTCAAGCCTTGCGATAGCAGGGGTGGGCTCCCTCGTGTGGGGCCATCACATGTTCGTAAGCGGCTACTCCTACACGGCAGGGGTGCTCTTTTCGTTCTTTACCTTCCTCGTGGCCATACCGAGCGCGGTAAAGGTTTTTAATTGGATCGCCACCCTTCATAAAGGCTCGATAGTCTTTTCCACCCCCATGCTCTACGCCTTTTGCTTCATCTTCCTTTTTTCCATCGGAGGGCTGACCGGGCTTATGCTCGGCGCGCTTTCTATGAACGTCGTTTTGCACGGCACGTATTTTGTGGTGGGCCACTTCCACTACGTCAAGTTCGGCGGCGCGGGGTTTGCCTTTTTCGCGGGGCTTCATTATTGGTTCCCTAAGATGTCCGGCAGGCTCTATAGCCGGATGAGGGCCAATATCGCGCTGTTTCTGTTGTTTGCCGGCTTTAACATGTTGTACTTTCCGATGTTCATCCTCGGCATCGAGGGCATGCCGAGGAGATACTTTGACGCTTTGCCGCAGTATCATTTCTGGCAGGCAGTGTCCATCGCGGGCTCGTGGGTGCTGGCGGCAGGCATTATACTGATGCTGGCCAATCTCGTCCACGCGCTTTTCAGGGGAGAAAAGGCCCCTGAAAACCCGTGGGCAGGGGCGACGCTTGAGTGGACTATCCCGTCACCGCCTGCCCATGAGAACTTCGTGAAAATCCCTGAGATAAGGCGCGGGCCGTATGATTACCGGTAGACGCGGCGAGGAAGATATGGGCAAAACAGGCGTTAGAGACGATGCGCGCGGCGCGGCGGCTCGCCTGGGCATGTGGCTTTTTATAGCCACGGAGGCCTTTTTCTTCCTGGCTCCGCTTCTCCTTTATGCCGCGTATCGATACAGGTATGCATATGATTTTCGCGCCGCGGGAGGAGAGCTTAACCTTTTTACCGGCGCGGCCAACACCGCCGTGCTTCTTACGAGTTCCCTTACCATGGCCCTCGCGGTCAATGCGGGGCAAAGGGGGGATAAGAGGCTTACGGCTGTCCTGCTCGCGGCGACGATTATCCTTGGGTCTGTCTTTCTCGTGATTAAGTATTTCGAATGGACAGCCAAGATATCCCACGGCATCTATCCAAATTCCGAAACGTTTTCAGGCCGCGCGCGCGGCGAGGTGATATTCTGGGGGCTTTATTTTTTTATTACCGGCCTTCACGGCCTCCACGTGTTCATCGGCGTATGCCTTTTAACGGTCATGCTTTTTATGAGGCTTGCCAACGCGTCCGGAGGGAGATACCCGGCGAGGCTTGAGAACTGCGGCCTCTACTGGCATGCCGTAGACGTCATCTGGATATATATTTTCCCGTTTTTCTATCTTATGGGATAGGAGATTGTGATGGAGAGAAAGGCTGATTATAAGAGCCTTATTATTGTTTGGGCGGGACTAATATTGCTCACGTGGCTTTCTGCCGGCGTCTCCGGCGCCGGCCTTGCGGCGGAGGCGCGTGTGGCTGTGCCGCTGCTTATCGCAATGCTCAAGGCGTCTTTGGTCTTTTACTTCTTCATGCGCTTCAGGGTGGGCGGGGAGATATTCTGGGTGGTGCTTCCGGCAGGGCTGATAACGGTAATAATCATTACGCTTCTTGTATTTTCCGACGTGGGTTACAGGTATTGAAGACGCATTGACATTTACGCCGCTAAAAGGCCGGCGGTAAAAGAGGTGCTTTTAAGAATGCTGTTAAGCCAGGCAAGCAATATAGGAAAACTCACTGACGGCGCGTTCATGGCAATTACTGCCATTTGCGTGGCGCTTTTCCTGACAATAAATATCATTATGCTGTATTTCGCCGTTAAATACAGGAGATCCAGGCATCCGCAAAGCGCGGATATTGATGGAAGCGTTCTGCTGGAGCTTGCATGGACGGTCATCCCGGCGGCCCTTGTCGTGTTCATGTTTTACCTTGGGCTTAAGGGCTACGCCATCCGGAAGGACGCGCCCGGAGACGCGCTCGCGGTGAATGTGCGCGGGCAGATGTGGTCATGGATATTTCAGTATGCCAACGGCAAGGAAAGCAGCGCTCTGGCATTGCCCCTTAACAGGGCCGTGAAGTTCAATCTGACCTCCGGCGACGTCATCCACAGCTTTTTCATCCCTGCGTTCGGGATAAAGGGGGACGTGGTCCCGGGCAGGCAAAACACCCTCTGGGCCGTCCCGATTGAAAAGGGTTCTTTTGACGTCTTTTGCACGGAATACTGCGGCGCCGGACATTCGATTATGCTGTCAAAGGCTGTTGTGATGGACGAAAAGGATTTCGAGGAGTGGTATGGGGCGCGGTGAGATATTTTCCGGCAAGGTTGAAAAAATGGAGGCGGCGAGCGGACTCGAACCGCTGAATCGCAGTTTTGCAGACTGCTCCCTTGCCACTTGGGTACGCCGCCGTTTGTTTATCCTGTAATCACTATAAACAGCGGCAATGAACTTTGTCAAGACTTAAAGTTTTTTGCGAGTCTCGCGCTGCACATTTTTGTTTTTTAAGATATACTCGTATTGAACAAGGTCGCCCCTTGAAGGGGTTCAACCCCCTGAGGGCGGTTCAACGCCGCAACCATACACCATCCAGTTCATCTGCGTCAAAACACACCTTAGATCATCTCCGATAGGCATTTCACATGGGCACTGCTGCGTTCCCGGCGCCTTGCAAGCGGTTTTGCCGCGGCCGAATGAACCGGCCTGTGCAAACGCCCCCACCCTGCCCTCCCCCATCAAGGGGGAGGAGATAAGGAAGTGGTCATCTGAACGCGGGGTTTTAATCCACCACAGTCCCCCTTAGAAAAAAAAAGGGGGGGGGGAAGCCTAAATTCCCCTCTTTTCTAAAGAGGGGTTAGGGGAGATTATGGGAAAAAAGAAAAAAGAAGCTTCCGTAATAGACCGTGCCTTCAAGATACGCTTCGGCGTGAAGCTGTGCCTGTTTGCCACGTCGGCGCTTCTGGCGGCGACGGCCTTTGTGTATTCCGTCACCTCTCAAAAGCTCGGCGGCGGCTATGCCGAGGCTGTCTACACGATAGCAAATCTCAAGGTGAAAATCTTTCCGCTTATCTTCGCTTCGCTCTACACGGCAGGGATACTTGCTTTTGCAACTATCTCCATCGCGGTTATCTCCGTATTTTTTTCACACAGGATAGCCGGACCCATCTACCGCATGGAAAGGAGCCTGGAGGCCATTGAGTCAGGAGACCTCACGACCACGACGAAGCTCCGCTCCGGGGATCAGCTTATGCCTGTTGCCGAGGATATGAACGGGATGGTCAGGGCGCTTAACCACAGGGTGAAAAGCATGCAAGAAGCCCTCGACGAGATTAAGGGCGACGCCCAAAGGCTTTCGGCCCTTTTGCAGGAAGAAGGACTCGCGGCCGGAGGCGCAATGGAAAAGGCAGAGGCGCTTAAAGGCGGCGTTGAGAAGCTTAAAAAATCCTCTGTGGTCGTGAAACCGAAGGAATATTAAGGTGAAGAAGTTTTGGCTCATTACGCTCCTGCTGGCGGTTATAGCGCTGTTCGGGGTTTCCGACAGGTTTGTTTCCTCCATATGGCTGAGCTACCACAGTTTCGAGGGCAGATGTAATGACTGCCATCTTGTCGTGCCAAAGCCCGGCGAAGGGCCGGGCACGCTTATGAAGAACGTAACCGTCCTTTGCACCTCCTGCCACGCGGAGATCAAGAATTTTTCGCATCCGGTTGACATGGCGCCGTCCATGCCGGTGCCGGTAAACTTTCCGCTGGACTGGAAAGGGACGGTAACGTGCGTGACGTGCCATCCCGTCCATGACTACGGACACGGCGAGGCCCATTTAAGGAGCGCTGCGTCGGGCGAGGGGTTTTGCGCGAACTGCCACGGCGATATTGATTCAAAGATGCACGCTGCGTCCATCGGCACCGCACACCTATCGGCTTTTCAGGCGGACAGATTCGTAAGGACGCAGGCATCTGTCGATGAGCTTTCCCTTAAGTGCCTCTCCTGCCACGACTCCCTTGTGGGAAGAGGCGTAGAGGTCGAAAGCAAGGCCGCGACCGAGGGTTACCATGAGGCAAACCAGATAGGGCTTTCTCATCCCATCGGAGTGTCTTACCTTGAGGCAAAGCGGCTTTATTTTGGCGCGTACAGGGACATTGACAAATTGCCGCCGGAGATACATCTTTTCGGGGGCGTTATAGGCTGCGGCACGTGCCACGACCCGTATTCAAAGCGGCATTATGAGCTTGTCATGTCGAACGAGATAAGCGCCCTGTGCCTTGCGTGCCATGTAAAGTAGGGTGCCGGGCAATTTTATTAATAGCGCTTTAATACTGCTTTAATGACTCTGTATTAATATGTGTTGACGTCTTAATGGGTTGATTTTTTCCATTAACTATGTTAATTTTTAAGGGCGTATGAAAAAAGGCCAATATCCGAAATACAGGAGACGTAATTTTTTCATCAAGAGGCATTTGCAGGGAAAGTTTGTGGCAGGGTTTACAATCTTCGTGCTCGCGGGGATAATACTGAACCTGCTGCTTGCGTATTACCTGATAGACTCGCGCCTCACTGAGGAGATATACAGGATACATCTAACGGTAAGGTCGACCTCGGAGCTGGCGTGGCCGGTGCTTTGGAAGCTTTCGCTCGTGACGGTATGCGTGGGTTTTTTCGCGGCCGTCGGCATAGGATACCACCTGACGCGCCGGGTCGAGGTGCCTGTTCTGGATTTTATTGGAAGCGTCAGAAGCGCCGCCGGCGCGGACTTCTCGAACAGGTTCGCCAAGACGGGATTTAACGGCCTGGAAGACCTGCGCGTCTTCTATAACAGGATGGCGCATTCTATCGAAAAAAGGCTCTGTGCCGTCCATGATTCGGCGGTGGAAATGGGAAAGAGCTGTGAGAAAGTCAGCCGCCTGGCCGCCAAAAAGGCCTTGATGCGGGCTGATATTGAAGAGTTGAGAAAAGAGCTCATGGGCATCGAAGGCGCCGAGTTGAAGGCGCGCAGGGAATTGGCGCGATTCAAGGTTTAAAGCCGGCACGCGCCGGTACGAGAAAAAACGTATTGAGGGCTTAGCATGAGAAAGGCCGTGTATGTATTCATGTTGTTGCTTCTTATGGCGCCGGCTTTCGCCGGGACGCTTCATGCGGGCGACTGGCCGATGTTCCTGAAAGACGGGGAGCATTCATCCTATGCCGATGACGCGCCCCTTCCGCCGTATGACGTAAAGTGGCGCTTCAGCGCGAAAGGGCCGTTCTATTCCTCTCCCATCGTCTACAAGAAAAAGGTTTTTGCCGGTTCCTACGACAAAAATATGTATGCCCTTGACGCCGGCACCGGCAAGGTTGTCTGGAGCTTTGTCTCGGAGGACGCTATACTCGGCACTCCTGCCGCGTTCAAGGACGCCGTCTACTTCGCCACGAAGGCCGGTAAGGTCTACGCCCTTGCCGTTGACACCGGAAAGCTCATCTGGACCTTCGATGCCGAAGCGGGCGTGATGACCTCTCTGCTCGTTGTGGACGATATCGTCTATTTCGGCGCGCAGGACCTTTATTTATATGCCGTTGACGCTAAGAGCGGCAAGCGCCTCTGGCGCCTGCGCGTGCCTGACACAAGCATATACAGCGGGATATATTCCTCTCCGGTGTATTATGGCGGGTCGGTGTTGGTTTCCGGGAAGAACGGGATCATATACTCGGTCGAGGCCAAGAGCATGGCGAGGAATTGGTCTAAGAGGGTTATGGCCGCAATGTACTCTTCCCCTGTCGTAAAAGACGGCGTAGTATATGTTTCCACCTACGGGAAAAAGATGTTCGCGCTGGACGTCAAGACAGGCAAGAACGTCTGGCAAAGGGAGCTTGAGGGCGAGTTTACGTATGCCTCGCCGGTAGTTATAAACGGCCGCGTATATCAAGGGCTTAAAAACGGCCATATAATGGTGCTTGATACGGCCAAGGGTCTTGTTAAGGGCAATATAAATCTGGGCGCCGCGGTTGATGCCACTCCTGTCGGCACATCTTCCGGCATGCTTTTAGCCGGGTGTGCCGACGGGATGTTTTATGCGCTTGACGCGGCAAGCGGCGCCGTCAAGTGGAAGTTCGAAACCGATGGGGCCATTCATGCGTCTCCCGCGGTCGCAGGGGACGCCATATACGTCTCCACGGTGGAAGGCAGCCTCTACGCTTTTACGCCGCAAAAAAAATAACGGTATTTGAGAGAGTGTTAGGCATGACCGCATCTAAAAAAATATCGGTGTTTATCCTGCCTTTTGTCCTTGCCGCATGCGCGGCGGCGTTTGCCGCCGGCGTCTCATCGGCGGCGGATGCCCCGGCTGTTCCTGCTGCCGCGCCTAAGCCTCCGTATACCGCCATTGAAGCGGTAACAACGATCATAGACCCGCACACGCAGATAAGCGACGAGGGACATATCCTCTGGGAAAAATGCATAATCTGCCACAGGAATGTGCCGGACTTGAAGAAAGAGAAGTCCATAAGCGACGTAACGCTCCGTTATGCAAATGAAATGAAGGATCTGTGTCTTGGATGTCATATTGACAGGAAGCACCCCGGGACAGAAGGCGCAAGCGTCATGATGAGCGCCGCGGAGGCGCCGGATCATCTTGTCGTGCCTTCCCAGACAGTCAAGCAGAATTTGCGTCTCATGCTCAAAAGCACTCCTACGATATTCCCGTTTGATCCCAAGACAGGAAAGGTCACATGCGTTACCTGCCACAATCCTCACGAAAAGGGTCTGCAGTCGGGCAAAGCCGGCTGGGGGGCCGGCTCTTTCAAGAGGCTTCGCGCCGAAGGTGATGATATCTGCCAATACTGCCACAGGAAATAATGCGTGACGGCAATCCCGAATGCTTATGAGGCGGCGTTTTTGGCGGCCATGGCGCATTATGGTTTCTATATTAAACTGATGCGTTTCACCGGCGCCAGTGCTTAAGAGGCCTAATAAATGCGCATGGGCGGAAAAAAAATCTCATACCCCCGCTTAAGACCCACGCTTAAGCTTGCCCTCGAATGTTTCTATCGGGGGACACGCGAGGGCAGCCCAGCATCGCTTTCCGTTACCGGCAGGCGCAGGAAAGTGGCGCTGGGGAGGGCAGGCTTCCTGTGTCTTTTCTTCCTCGTCCTTGTCTTTTCCGGCTGTTCCTCCACCAGAGTGTCCGAGCCGCAGGATCAGAGGATAGTCCAGGGCAGGCGTCTTATCTGGCCGCCCGCTCCGGCCACGGCGCGCGTCGCATTTGTCCAGAGCATCTCTGCCCCTGAGGATATAGGCGCGAACAAGGGTTTTTTTAAAAAAATATTTGAATTTATCCTCGGCCCTGAAGGCAATGCGGTGCTAAAACCCTACGGCGTCGCAATAGACTCTTCCGGCAGGCTCATCGTGGCCGATACCGCTTATAAGAGGATACACATATACGACCTCAAGGCGCCCGGCTACGACTATATTGACAGTGCTGGGGATGCAAAGCTTGAATCTCCCATCGGGGTAGCTGCCGATGCCGATGGCAATATCTATGTAACCGACCCGGGGGCAAGAAAAGTATTCGCTTACGGGAAAAAAGGGCAATTTCTCTTTGAGTTCGACGCGGGAGTGAAACCCACCGGCATCGCCGTGAACAGGGTTGACAAGGAAATCTACGTCGTTGATACCGGCGCGCACAGTGTGGGCGTCTACGACCTTAACGGCAACCGTAAAAGGAGCTTTGGAGTCTGGGGCGCAAAGGGCGGGGGCGAATTCAACTTCCCGGTGGACATATTCATTGACGGATCCGGCGATGTTTATATCACTGATTCGATGAACTACAAGATAAAGATATTCGACAAGACAGGCAAATTCATTACCATGTTCGGCCGTCAGGGGGACGGCACGGGAGACTTTGGAAGGCCCAAGGGCGTGGCCGTTGACAGGGAAGGCAATATTTATGTGGCGGATTCCCTTTTTGACACCGTGCAGATATTCGACAGGAACGGAAGATTTCTTCTTAATTTCGGCTCCATAGGCAATGAAAACGGTTCGTTCTGGATGCCGTGCGGCATATTTATAGACGGAAACGACAGGATATATGTAGCTGACTCCTACAACCGGAGGATACAGGTGTTTGAGTTTTTGGGCAACCTGTAAAGGAGTTTAGACATGAATGGCAACGAGAAGATGACGCGCTTTGCCTGCCCTCGCGTGCCTGCCCTCGCGTGCCTGAAGCGGGGGCATAAAGCGGGGGCCGGGACCGTTCAAGGCCTTTATTTCGGTAAAAAACGTTTTAATGGCCGCAAGGCATCCTTTATCCGCACATCGGCTGTTTTTGCAATGAGTCTGGTTTTCGTAGCCGTTTTTTCAAGCAGGTCAGGCGCCGGCGTGGCCACAACGAAGCACAACTTCGGGTCTATGTCTCCGGCGGATATCAAAACCACGTCAACATCCGAAATATGTATCTTCTGCCACGCGCCGCACAACACCGCTCCTTCCACAGCCATGTGGAACAGGACCGTGCCGGGGGATATCTATAATATTTATGCCAGTCAGTCAATAGTCGCCGCGCAGGGCCAGCCTACCGGCTCTTCCAAGCTCTGTCTTTCATGCCATGACGGCACGATAGCGATAGGGTCGCTTCTTAATATTCCAGGGCAAACGGTCGCCCCGCTGGGCGGCACGCTGCCCGTAACCGGGCCTGCGGACCGCATAACGCCGGCGGGCGCAATAGCCCCCACATCGCCTTCATATATCGGCACCAATCTAAGAGACGATCACCCGATATCGTTTGCATACTCGCTTTCGTATCCGTCTAACGTGGAGATCAAGTCGCCCGGTTCTTTCCCTGCGGGGATGAAGCTTGACAACCTCGGCAAGCTCCAGTGCACTTCGTGTCATGACCCCCACGGCACCAACTATGCGAAGTTCCTGATAACGCCGCTTGATAACGCCCAGCTGTGCACCGCGTGCCATGACCAGAGGTATTGGGATGCCATGCCCGCCGTTCATAGGGATTCAGCGGCGCAATGGAATCAAACAGGGGTGAATCCATGGCATATTGATCTGGGCGCCGCAGGCTTCGCGGATGATACCCCGCAGATGCAAGGCTGTCTTGCCTGCCACCGTTCGCACGGCGGGGCCGCCGGCAAGGACCTGCTGAAGGGCACAAACCCCGGCACCGGCGTAGTAGAGGACGAAGAATGGACGTGCCTTAACTGCCATAACGGGAATGTCGCCTTAAAGAACGTTGAGCCTGAGTTCGGCTATTCTTCAAGGCATGATGTAAAGGGGTATTACGGCAAGCACACGCCCAAGAGGACGTTCCCCAACGAACCGGTGCGCGAGGCCCAGGTAAGCCTGGGTTATACCAACTCCACCAACAGGCACGTGGAGTGCGCCGACTGCCACAATGCCCACGCCGCCAAGTCAGGCAACCATACTATCGGCGGGATAAACGGCAATATCATAGGCGCCAATCTCCTTGGCGGATGGGGAACAAAGGTCACCCTTCCGTGGCCGGCGGCCGGCACAAGGGCCACAAACTACACTGTAGTGGACTTCATCACAACCAACCCGGGCTCGGACAATCTTGAGGGTTATCTCTGCATGAAGTGCCATTCATACTATGCGTATGCGGACACGCCGCCTTCAGTGCCGTCGGGCAACGCGGACGGCACGCAGGTCTACCAGTCCGATATTACGGCGGATTTTAATATAAACAACATGGGCTTTCATCCGGTATTCGCCCAGGGGAAAAACATACCCCCTGTAAGCGCAAACCCGAACTGGCCTAATAACAGCCTGGGTCTGACCAATACATTCATGTACGGGTATTACCTGCAATACGGCGGTTCGCTACCGGCCCCTGGTTTTAATAATGTTTTGCACACATCCACAGGCGCCTGCACGGACTGCCACGGCTCGGATGTATCAACCGACCCGCAAGGCGCGCACGGCTCCAGCCAGAAATGGATGCTGAGGCAGAACGAGACGGGCATCGGCACTGCGGCTAACTTCTGCTACAACTGTCACAGGAGGGATGTCTATGGGGATGAGAACTACGTCCCTAATACGACCGACGCAGGCGGCAAGCTCATAAGGGATTATTCGAGGGTCAAGCATCCGGTTGACGGGCTGGAGGCTGCTTCGCCATTTTATGTCTTCGGAGCGGACACTGGCAATAACAGCAACAGGTTCGGCATACTGTGTCTTTCCTGCCACGGCGGCGCTTATGATTCGGCCAATAACGTCATGAAGGGCATCCACGGCTCTAACGCCGCCGCCGGCACCCTTGCCGGCTCTGATGCGCTGGGCTACAGGGAGATGAACGGCGCGTGCGTTGAGTCCTACGCCAGGCCGAGCACTACCGTCGGGACAAGCATGCAGTTCAGGGTGGTCAACGTCAGCACCGACAAGGTCTGCACGAAGAACTTTACAAATTTCACCACCGGCAACCTTGCCAATTATAACTGCAATACTATCGCGGACTGCTCAAATTGACGCAGGCGGGATTCAAGACCGCCAAAGGCCGCCCAAAGGCCGTATCGAAGCCGCATGCGCGGCTTGACGCCAGTCCCCGCAGTTTAAAGGGATGCCTGATATAATTATGCGAACTTTCAATCATCTTGGGCACCTGGGCCGCCTCTTTTTTTTGCGGGGCAGATTATGGATGCCGCATGGGACGCAGTCGGTGATTGCGGCCGGCATCGTAGCCGCCGCCATACTCTTTGGCGCATCCGCCGGCAGCAACGCGGCTGCGCTTAACGGAGACGGCGCGGCTTACGCGAACCCGCATGACTACGCCAAAAAAGAGCTTTGCTCGCTGTGCCACAAGGATGAGCCGCCAAGGCTTCACTTTGACCAGATTACCACGTGCGTCAAGTGCCACGAGGCCAATCTCCGCGACCATCCGATTGCGCGCCATCCCATTGGCAAGGCGCCCGCGATAAGCATGCCGGGCAAGCTCCCGCTCGGCAAGAACGGGCAGATTGTCTGCCATACGTGCCATGACCCGCATAACAGGTCGGGCAGCGTCAGGATGCTCAGGGTTTCGCTGCAGGAGTTGTGCGCCTCGTGTCACGTGGGTTATTGAGTTGCCGGTCAGTCTTATGAAAAATGGAGGTCTTAAGGTGAAAAGGTTTTTTAATGGAACTATTTTGGCTGTTCTGTCAGTCGTTGTCTTTGTGTTTTCTCTCGGCGCCGGCGCCGAGGGCGATGTCTCGGCTAAAACAGGCTATAAGAGGATTAAGTCCCCTGAGGCGTATGGAACGGTCTTGATGGGAAAGGACATCGTAAAGGACGGCAAGTCCGTTCGCGCGGTGCTTTTTCCGCATTGGGCGCACAGGGCGAAGTATCAGTGCAGTGTCTGCCACACTGAACTGGGTTTCGCGTTGAAGGCAAACGCCACCAACGTCAAGCAGGCCGATATAGAGGCGGGCAAATACTGCGGCAAATGCCACGATGGAAAAGAGGCCTTTGCCGCGCGTGAATGCGACCGCTGTCATTCAAGCGGCATCGAGGTGAAGGAAAACTCGAAGATAACCGGCGTCCTCATCGGGCTGCCGGACGATGACTTTGGGAACAAGATCAACTGGGGCAATGCGCTTAAGTACCGCAGGATCCAACCGCGCGAAAGCCTTTCCGGCAGGAAAGCCGATGGCCCGCTTGATCTGGACATCGTCATCCCGGCAGAAAAGTACTATCCTCATCCGGGCGACGTGACCTTCCCGCATAAGACGCATACTCAGCAGCTTGACTGCTCCACATGCCACCCGGCTATTTTTAATCAGAAAAAGGGCGGCAATCCGGATATGAACATGATGAAGATAATCTCAGGGCAGTATTGCGGCGCATGCCACGGCATTGTCGCCTTCCCGCTTGAGGACTGCTTCAGATGCCACAACGTCGCCTTGCCCAAACCGGTTGAAAAGAAGTTATTTGAAAAGAAGGACAAGAAGGAGATTGAAATGGAAAAACAGAAGAAGCTCAGGGAAAGAGAGCAGGAAAAGTCTATCTTCTGATATTTACCGCTGATGTTTCCGCGCCTTTTTTATTGTGCAGCCGCAGGTTGTCGCACCCGTTAAGCCCCCGCGCCATGAAAGGCGCGGGGGTTTTTTATTTGTATTTGATGCGGATGTTTCTGCTTTGCGCTGCGCGGCGGGAGGCAGGCTCGGTAAAAGCCTCGCACTGCGTTCGATGCGTGCGCCGCGCCGTAAAGTATGCTAATATCGCCTTATGGAGGTCATTACGACACATACGAACGCGGACCTTGACACGCTCGCGTCAATGGTCGCGGCCAAAAGGCTCTACCCTGACGCCGTGCTCGCCTTTTCCGGCTCGTTCGAGAAAAAGGTGGCCAAGGCCGTCGAGACGGTGTCCATGCCGTATAAGATAGAAAGCGCGAAGGACATATCCCTTGACGAGGTCACAAGGCTCATCCTCGTGGACGTCCGTGTGGGCAGGAGGATAGGCCGTTTTTCGGAGATAATCGGCAGGCCCGGCCTCGACATCCACATATACGATCACCACCCGTCTACGGACGAGGACATCCGCGGCTCGTCAGAGGTGATAGAGCGGTGCGGCTCGACCACGGCTATCCTCGCGCTCATCCTGCGCGATAAGGGGGTAAGACTCACGCACAACGAGGCCACGCTTCTCATGGCAGGGATATATGAGGATACCGGTTCGCTCAGCTACCCTTCGACCACGGTCAAGGACTTTGACGCGTCGTCATTCCTGCTTTCGTCCGGGGCGGACCTGCGCACGGTGGCCGACCTTTTAAGAAGCGAGATGACCCCGGCTGACGTCTCGCTTTTAAATGAATTCCTGCGCTCTGAGGCCACATATACCATCGGCGGCGTGGATATCGTAATCGCGGAGGGCGACGTCGGCAAGTCTTCGGGCGACGTCGCGTCCCTTGCCCACAGGATACGGGACATCGAGGGCATGGATTGTCTCTTCGTGCTTGCCGAGGCCGACGGCAGGGTGCATATGATAGCCCGCAGCCGCACCGCGGCCGTGGATGCCGGCGCCGTGGCCAGGGAACTCGGCGGATGGGGGCATGAGCACGCGGCCTCAGCGAGCTTCAGGGACCACACCGTTACGGAGGTCAAGGAAATGCTTCTTGACGCCCTCCGGAGGCTCGTGGTGGCGCGAAGGAAGGCCGAGGACATCATGTCGTTCCCGGCCATCATCGTGGAGGCAGGGACCGCGCTTAAGGGCGCGATGGAGATAATGAGGAGATACAACATAAACGCCGCGCCGGTGGTGAAGGATGCGGCGCTTTGCGGCGTCATCACGAGGCAGGTGGTGGACAGGGCCGTGTATCACGGCCTCGGCGGCTTGCCGGTGGATGATTACATGACGACGGATTGCGTCTCGGTTACGTCAGTCACGGCGGTTGAGGAAATACGGGAGATGGTCATACGCAGGGGGCAAAGGCTCCTGCCGGTTATTAAGGACGGCAAGGTCGCCGGAGTGATAACGCGAACAGACCTTTTAAAACTCCTTCAGGACGAACTGCTTGGCAGGCCGGCCGCAAGGGGGGAAAAAAAGGGGCTCAGCCCCTTTAAGGGAAAGCGGCTTTCAAATCTTATGAAGGAAAGGCTTCCGGGCTGGCTCCTTGAGATATTGAAGGACGCGGGGAAGACCGCGGACGCGCTCGGCGTGAAGATATATGCGGTGGGCGGGTTCGTCAGGGATATGCTCCTCCGGCGGGAGAACCTCGACGTGGATATAGTAGTCGAGGGCGGGGACGGGATAGCCTTTGCCGAGGAGTTCGCCTCAAAAAGAGGGCTGCGCGTCAGGCCGCACAACAGGTTTAAAACGGCGGTGGTCATATTCCCGGATGGGTTCAAGATAGACGTAGCCACGGCGCGCCTTGAGTATTACGAAAGACCGGCGGCGCTTCCAACGGTGGAGGCGTCTTCCTTGAAGCTCGACCTCTACCGGCGCGATTTTATCATCAACACCCT
Source organism: Deltaproteobacteria bacterium (assembly GCA_016234935.1). Lineage (GTDB taxonomy): Bacteria > Desulfobacterota > GWC2-55-46 > GWC2-55-46 > GWC2-55-46 > JACRNL01. Next base: position 199,622 of record JACRNL010000011.1, read on the forward strand.
TGCGATAGAGCTTAACCCGAAACGCTTCGGAGAATTGGTTGACTTTTTCGGCGGAGAGAGGGATATAAAGGAAAAGACCATCAGGGTGCTCCATAACCTCAGCTTCGTTGAAGACCCGACAAGGGCGCTCCGGGCCGTCAGGTTCGCGGAGAAGTTCGGCTTCAGGCTGGAGCGGCACACCGCAAACCTTATGAAGAACGCCGTGAAGCTCGACATCTTCTCCGGCCTTAAAGGCCCGCGCCTTCTGGAGGAGCTCAGGAGCATCCTTGAGGAGGAGACCGCGTCAAAGTCCGTGTCCGCTTTGAGCGAACTGGGGCTGCTCGGCCTCATCCACAGGGACATAACGTGGGACCATGACAGGGAGCTTTTTTTCGAAAGGACGCGCGAGGCGATAGTATGGCACAGGCTCCTTTATACGAAGGACAAGGTGGAAGAGTGGCTGCCGCTTTTTCTGGCCCTCACAGACACCCTGAAGGAGGAGGATCTCCTTGCGCTGGCAAAGCGGTTTTCCATATCAGGTAAAAAAAGGATCGGCGTAATAGAGGCAAGGGGCGACGGCCTGAAGGCCCTTAACCGGATAAACGCCGGACTTGCCGCGAAGAACAGCGGCCTGTATGAACTGCTCCGCGGCATTCCGCTGGAGGTGATACTCTACCTGATGGCAAAGACCGGGAAAGACAGCTCAAGGCGCGCCCTGTCCGTCTACGTCACGAAGTCAAGGCACATGGACACCGCGCTAAAGGGCGGCGACATCAGGCGGATGGGCATTAAAGAGGGCCGGGCCATCGGCGAGGTATTGAAAGACATTTTAACGCGGCGGCTTGACGGACAGGTTGCCACGAGGGCCGATGAAGAGGCGATAGTGAGAACGTATCTCAAATCAGCCGCAAGGGAAAAAGGCGTTTGAGGATTGAGATTTTGCGTTACGCAAGACCTGCGTCGGCAGGAATTAAAGTATTTTGGCCTTACCTTTTTTTTCAAAAAAGGTAACTTGAAAAAGGCAGCTTGACAAATGGCGGCTTGATTTCATAGAATACATATTCAGTCGCGCAAGGCCGCAGCATCCTGCCGTATCGCCGGCAAGGGCCCATAGCTCAGTTGGAAGAGCCACCGGCTCATAACCGGTTGGTCCCTGGTTCGAGTCCAGGTGGGCCCACCAGATTTATGTGTGCAAGAATTTTGCTATCGGAGGCATTTTTGCAAAATACAGTAAAGGTACTGGAGCAGATACAACGTGTAGACCTTGAGATAACGTCGGTCGAGGAAGAGGAAAAGGGCCGCTTTCGCAGAATAGAAGATGCCAACGAACTTCTAATCCGGCTTGAAGAGGACAAGGTCAGGCTCCTTCCTGATATAGACGCTCTGAAGGCCCAGATACGCGACGTCGAGGCGAAGCTCGCCGAGACAAAGGAAAGGGCCGCAAGGAACGAAAAGCGGAGCAGCGAAGTAAAGAACGACAAGGAAATAAAGGCCCTTACAAAAGAGACGAATGAGGCTAGGAAGGCGTTAAAGCACAACGAAGATGAGCTTGGCGCGCTCAATGCCAGGTTGAACGCCGAGGCCGACAAGCTTAAGGCGAAGGAAACGGAAGTCGCCGGCAAGACCGCCGAGGTGGAAGACCTTAAAAAAGAGTTGCTCGACAAAAAGGCGGATTGGGACGCCCTTGTCATTGACAAGAAAAAGCTCAGAGACGGCCTTGCCGCGGCCGTCAGTCCGGACATCTTAAAGAAGTACGAGACCATCAGGGCGAAGCGCGGCGGCAGGGCCGTTGTGCCGGTGAGGAAAGAGGCCTGTCAGGGCTGTTTCATACACATCCCGCCGCAGGCGTATATAGAGCTAAAAAAGGGCAGCGCCGAGCTGATAATGTGCCCACATTGCCACCGCATACTCTACGTGGAAAGCGAAGCGCCGCCGGAAACGGTTTGAAGCCATGCCCGTGAAAAAGAGCACGGGGGCTGAACCCCTTCAAGGGGCTTTACCCCTTCAAGATGAACTGACCGCCGAATTCCTTGATTCGCTCTCCAAGACCCTTGACGTCGACCAGACCCTTAAAAAACTGAATATCACGAAGGAAGACGCAAGGGGCATACTTGAGGCTTTGGTCATGCGGAAAAGGCCGCCAAAGGCCGCTCCGGCCCCATCGCCCCCTGTCCACGGCGCGATAAAGAAAGGTGTTTATCAGATTTACGTTGACGGCGCTTCGCGCGGGAATCCGGGCAAGGCCGGCGCGGGCGCGGCGATAAAAGACGCCGAAGGCAATGTCGTCAGGAAACTTAAAAGCTATCTCGGCGTAATGACGAACAATATGGCCGAGTACAGCGCGATGATAATGGCATTGAAGGCCGCGCGCGACATGGGCATCAAGGATATCCGGATACACGCGGATTCGGAGCTGATGGTAAAACAGCTCAACGGCGTATACAGGGTCAAGAGCCATGACCTGATGCCGCTTTTTTTAGAGGCCACGCACCTTCTGGGGGCTTTTGACGAATATAAGATTGCCCACATATACAGGGAAGGCAACGCCCTTGCCGACGGCCTCGCCAACGAGGCCATAGATCAGCGCGGGTAGCCCATGCTGAAATCAGCGGCATTAAATTTTTAAAAAAGTTTATCTCAAGGCAATGAGATATTCCATTTTACCGCCTGGAGCATGTGTGGCGGCCGCTGCCGGGGAAACCCGGCGGAGGAAAGTCCGGACACCACAGGGCAGGGAGGTCGCTAACGGCGACCGGGGGCGACCCCAGGGACAGGGCAACAGAAAAGATACCGCCATCGGCGCCTTCGCAAGGAGGGGCCGGTGGTAAGGGTGAAATGGCGGGGTAAGAGCCCACCGGCCCGCCGGGTGACCGGCGGGTTTTGCAACCCCCTCCCGGTGCAAGGCCAAATAGGCTGCGTTTCAAGGACGGCCCGTCCTTTTATCTCTTTCGGGAGGTAAGGCGCAGCGGGTTGGCTGCTCGAGGCCGGCGGCAACGCCGGTCCCAGATGAATGGCCGTCGCCCCGCTTTGCGGGGCAACAGAATCCGGCTTACGGCATGCTCCAGTTGTTTTGGGGGTGACCCCCCTTCAAGGGGAACTTTTGAAGTCATTAAATCAGGCCGTTAAGGCCTGAAAGAATGGCCGAGGAAGTTCCCCTGTTTTTTTCCGGCGCATTCGCGCCGGCCGCCACGAAAAAAATGAGATTTATGCGCTGTCAAAAAAATCCGCTTTTCCGTTTTTTTCATCAAAAAGCCGCCTTCCAAAACCAATAGATTCTTCTTGACAAAAAGCCGCTTCAGGAATATAGTTTGACCAGCAAGTGGGATAAAGTGGCATAAAGTGGGATAAAATCCACCAAGATGGTGTATGTGTGGGATTAGCAGAAAAGGCCGTGAGGCGCTTTCCGGCGCGTGTTGTGAAGTTTTAAAGTTTTTTGGCCGCCTGCGGCGGAGCAAAGCTAAATGGTTGTATTTAGGCTTTAGCCGTGCGCAGCACCTTTTTTTCAAAAAAGGTAAGTGCAGGGAAAGTCCATTGCGGCGCGGGGCATTTAATCACTGGCGGCAGACAGGAAATTACAGGTTTCATTTTTCATTTGCGGGAAGATGCATCACAAAGCTGGCATTTTAATCGCGGGCGGTAAGATATGTTCAGAGGAAGGTTTGAACATTCGATAGACGCAAAGGGGAGGCTCAGCATCCCCTCACGCTTCAGGGAGACCCTGGGCGAGCGGTATGACTCGCGCCTCGTGATAACGGCGTATGACGGGTGTCTCCGCTCATACCCTTACGCGGAGTGGCAAAAGCTCGAAGAAAAGATAGCCGCTCTGCCTGAGTTCAAAAAAGACACGCAGTCCTTTCTGAGGTTTTTCTATTCAAGCGCGACTGACTGCCCAATAGACAAGCTCGGCAGGATACTTATCCCGGAGATGCTGCGCGGTTACGCGAAGCTCGAAAAGGACGTGATACTCGTCGGCGCGTTCAGGGTTATAGAGATATGGAGCAAGGATGTCTGGGAGAAGGCGTTTAGCGGCGCGTCCCAGGACGAAATCGTCAATACGCTTGAGAGGCTCGGCATTTGATGGAGTTTTCCCACCTTCCCGTAATGGCGAAGGAGGCGGTGCGTTACCTGGGACTGCGGCCCGGCGGCGTTTATGTTGACGGCACGGCCGGCGGCGGCGGCCACTTGCTGGAGATATTGAAGGCTGAAAGGGAAGCGGCCGTAATCGGCATCGACCGCGACGCAGACGCGCTGAAGGCCGCGGCAAAGGCCATAGAAGCAGAAGGCTGCAAAGACAGGGTCACGCTCGTTAAGGGAAATTTTAGAGACATCAAGCAGACCCTTGAAAGGCTCGGCGTTAAAGAAGTAGACGGCATCCTTCTGGACATAGGGGTTTCATCCTTTCAGTTCGACGCCCCCGAAAGGGGTTTTAGCTTCAGATTTGACTCGCGTCTCGACATGAGGATGGACCAGACCCAAGGCCAGAGCGCGTATGACTTGGTAAACGGCCTCGATAAGCAGGAGCTGGCGCGTATCTTTAAAATCTACGGCGAGGAAAGGTTCGCGGAAAAGATAGCGGGCGCGATAGTGAGGGTAAGAGAGACAAAGCCGGTTGAGACCACCGGGGAGTTAGCGGAGGTAGCCGCCGGGGCGGTGCCCAAAAGGTTCCACGAGAAGGGCCAGCACCCTGCGACACGCATCTTCCAGGCGCTGAGGATAGCGGTGAACGACGAGCTTGAGGGTTTGAAACAAGGGCTCAGCGGCGGGTATGCGTCGCTTAAAAGCGGCGGAAGGCTTGTCGTCATCTCGTTCCATTCGCTCGAAGACAGAATAGTGAAAGAGAACTTCAGATATTTGGCTCTGGACTGTGTCTGCCCGCCGCGCTTTCCGGCATGCGTATGCGGCAAGAAGGCCGGGGCGCGCATCCTTACGCCGCGCCCCGTGACAGCGGCGGATGATGAGATAAGGGCTAACCCAAGGGCAAGGAGCGCGAAGCTCCGGGCAATGGAAAAATTGTAAGGTTTGGCAGGGACGGACGCCTTGCGTCAATCCCCGCACCCCTGCCCTTGCATGTTAGACTGTGCCATATTACGTAATTTTTAAATCCTTTTTTCTCCTCTCCCCTCGCGGGAGAGGGTAGGGTGAGGGGGTTCAGCCCCCTGAGGGGACTCAGCCTCTTCAAGGGGCAACTTTCACCCCCACACTACCCTCCCCCATCAAGGGGGAGGAGATAATGAAGGGGTCATCAGAAGGAGGCGGACATGGCTGTGACGATAGCGAAAAGGTTTGGCATCTCCGGCGCCCTTGGCTCGCAGGAGATAAGGACGAGAAGGGACTTGAAGGACATGAACTATCTTTACACGGCGCTTGGCGTGGCCGTTGTGCTCCTTGCGGTCGTCTTCGTATATGTCTGGGCGCGCATCACCGTTACGCGCATCGGCTACGAGATATCGTCGGCCAATGCCGCGCGCTCGGCCCTCATAGAAAAGAACGGGCGTCTGCGTGTCGCGTTCGTCAAGCTCAAGGCGCCGGACAGGATAGAAAAGATCGCATCCGATGAACTAAAGCTCGTCCATCCCAAAGGCTCTCAGATCATTACGATAAGCAGATGAAGAAGGCGGCGCTCATAGAAAAGAACGGGCGTCTTCGCATATACATCCTCCTTGCGGTATTCGCCGTCTTCTTCGCGGTGATAGCCTTCAGGGCCTTTCAACTGCAGGCCCTTGAAGGCGGCAAGCTCGGGCGGATGGCGGCAAACCAGCACAACCGCACCGTCAGCGTTCCGTCAAGGCGCGGCGAGATATTCGACAGGAATTTGAAAGAGCTTGCCGTGAGCCTCGACGTTGACTCCGTCTACGCCGAGCCGGGCAGGATAGAATCGCCGAAGGCCGCCTCAAGGGCGCTTGCGCCTGTGCTTTCGATGGACGCCCGTGAGATAGAAAGAAGGCTTGGTTCCGGCAGGGGCTTTGTCTGGCTAAAGAGGCAGATAGACCTCGGTGACGACCAGAGGAGGAAGGTGGCCGCTATAGAGGGTGTAGGGATAACAAAAGAGGCGAGGCGTTTTTACCCCAACCGCCAGCTCGCGTCCAACCTTATAGGCTTTATCGGCAAGGACTCGGGCGGACTTGAGGGCATTGAGCTTTATTATGACAATTTTTTAAAAGGGGTCTCCTACCGTCTGACCGGTGAAAGGGACGCGGCGGGAAAGACGCTGATGTATGAGGATGTAAACAAACAGGCTTCCATCCGCGGCATGGAGATAGAGCTAACCATTGACAAAACCATCCAATATATAGCCGAGAAGTCCCTTGCCAGGGCGGTTGAGGCCTACGGCGCAAAGGGCGGCTCGGCCATCGTAATGAACCCTTCCACCGGCGAACTGCTCGCCATGGCCACTCTGCCTACCTACGACCCGAATAACTTCAACTCCTTCATGCCGCGGGAGTGGAGGAACAGGGCCGTCACCGATGCCTTTGAGCCCGGCTCGGTGGTAAAGCTTTTTCTCATATCGGCCGCGCTTGAAGAAAATGCAACGAGGCCTGAGGAGATCTTCTTTTGCGAGAACGGCAGCTACCGCGTGGCAGACAGGACATTCCACGACGTGGAAAAATACGGGTGGCTGACCACGTCGCAGATAATGAAATATTCAAGCAACATCGGCGCGGCCAAGATAGGCGAGAGGCTCGGCAAACAGCGCCTGCACAGATACCTTAAATCCTTCGGTTTTGGTGAAAAGACGGGAGTCGACCTGCCGGGTGAATCAGCCGGCTCCTTCATGAACTACAAAAAGTGGTCCGGCGTGACGATTGACACCGTATCCTTCGGCCAGGGCATCTCAGCCACCGGCATACAGCTTGTGACCGCGCTTTCCGCCGTTGCAAACGGCGGGTTCGTCATGAAGCCGTATGTCGTCAGGAGGGTGGCGGACTCCAAGGGCGCCGTGGTGGCCGAGACGAACCCGTCCATCGTGAGGCGGGTCATCTCCGAAAAGACCGCAAGGAAGATGACGGAGCTTCTCATCGGCGTTACCGATAGCGGCGGCACCGGCACGAGAGCGGCGCTGGACGGCTTTGAGGTCGCCGGAAAGACGGGCACCGCGCAGAAGGCAGACCTTAAAAAAGGCGGCTATCACGAAAGCGCGCATGTCGCCACGTTCATGGGATTTGTCCCCGCGCGCGACCCGAAGCTCGCGATATTGGTCATGATCGACGAGCCTAAAAAAGAGCATCACGGAGGCGTCGTGTCCGCGCCCGTGTTCAAGGAGATAGCGTCGGAGAGCCTTTCCTATATGGGCGTATATCCGGAGGGTCCAGGCGGGGCGAAGACCTCGATGGTTCAATACGTGAGCGCGGTCAGCCAATCCCCGCTTCAGGCGCGCGAGGGCGGGCGCGGCGCATACGCCGGGACGAAAGAGGATGATGCGGCTGTCGGAGGCGTGCCGGACTTCACCGGCAAAACGGTGAGAAGCGTTCTAAACGCCGCAAAAGAGAGGTCGCTGGAGGTAAGCATAATCGGCAGCGGAAGGGCGGTCGCGCAGAGGCCGTCGCCGGGCAGAGGCGTGCCCCGGAATATTCCGGTAGTCGTCTGGTTTCAATAGCAATACTACTGCCTGTTGTGAGATAATATATTGTTAAAATCTCAGGCCCTGATGGAGGGCTAGGACAGGGTTCGGCATGAGGTTGACATCTCTTATAAACGGGCTGGCTTGCGACGCCGCGGCGATGCCGGACGTAGAGGTGGCGTCAATTGTCTATGATTCGAGAAAGTCTGCCGGCGGCGCCATGTTCGCCGCCCTTCCCGGAGAGCACGCCGACGGAAGCGACTTCATAAAAGACGCCGTCCGGCGCGGCGCATCATGCGTCCTTGTGCGTAAGGCCGTTGAGGGTCTGGGAGTGCCGCAGGTGGTGGTTGCCGACGTCCGGGAGACAATGGCCCTGCTCTCGGCCCGCATCTGCGGCGAGCCGTCAAGGCGGATGAAGCTCGCAGGGATAACGGGCACGAACGGCAAGACAACGACGACATATCTTCTGGAGTCTATCTTCAGGCAGGCCGGTCTGACATCCGGCGTAATCGGCACTGTGAATTACAGGTACGCGGGCAAGGTTGTGGAGGCGCCGCATACGACCCCCGAGGCCCCGGACCTTCAAAGGCTCCTTAAAGATATGCTGGACGCCGGCGTTACGCACGCGGCAATGGAAGTCTCCTCGCACGCGCTGGCGCAAAAAAGGGTTTTAGCGACGTTCTTCGACGCGGCGGTCTTTACAAACATTACGCACGAGCACCTTGATTACCATAAAGACATGGAGGAATACTTCCGGTGCAAGTCGATCCTTTTCAGGGGGCATCTGAAGGACGGAGGCGCGGCGGTTGTAAATATAGACGATATCTGGGGCAGAAGGCTTGCAGGGGACCTGCATCCCGTCCTGACCTTCTCCCTTGGCCCCGGGGCGTCGATATGGCCGGAGGAATACCGGTTCGACGGCGACGGGATAAACGCGAAGATACAAACGCCCGCGGGCCTTGTCACGGTATCGTCAAGCCTCGCTGGAGAATACAACCTCTGTAACATCCTCGGCGCGGCGGGCGCGGCGCTTGCGCTGGGCATGAAGCCTGCGGAGATAGAAAACGGAATAAACGCGCTAAGGCGCGTGCCCGGGCGCCTCGACAGGATAGGGTGCGTTGGCAGGGATAAAAGGTTTGCCGCATACGTTGATTACGCGCACACGGGGGACGCCCTTGAAAGGGTGCTCGAAGCGTTAAAGGGCATGACCATGGGCAGGGGGGGCAGGGTAATAACCGTCTTCGGATGCGGCGGCAACAGGGACAGGCTTAAAAGGCCGCAGATGGGAGGAATATCGGCAAGGCTTTCGGACTTTACGATAATAACGTCCGACAACCCCCGTGACGAAGACCCTCTTGACATCATTATGGAAATAGAATCCGGCATGGGGGCGGCAAGATGCTTCAAGGCTGAAGATAAACCGGCGGCCGGGGGCTACATGCTGATTCCGGACAGGCGCGATGCCATAAGAAGGGCCGTGGCAATGGCCGGGAATAACGACGTCATACTCGTGGCCGGCAAGGGGCACGAGGATTACCAGATTATTGGCGGCGTGAAGACGCCATTCAGCGACATGGAAGAGTTAAGGGAAGCGATAAAGGAATTCTACGGAGAAGAAGGAGTATCAGGATGAAGATAGCGGATCTGGTCAGCGCAACGGGCGCGTCGCTTAAGCACGGCGCTGGGAGCATCGAGTTCACGGGGGTGTCCACCGATACGAGGACTATAAAAAAAGGCGAGGTGTTTTTCGCGCTTAAGGGGCCGAACTTCGACGGACATGCCTTTATCAAGGATGCGTATCAAAAGGGCGCGATAGGGGCCGTTGTGGAGCTGATCCCGTCGCTTGACCCGTCGCGCGCGTACAACGTAATGGTCGTGCGGGACACGCTGCGCGCCCTTGGACACTTCGCGGCGCACGTCAGAGGGCAGTACAAGATACCCCTTGTCGCCGTCGCCGGAAGCGCCGGCAAGACCACGACCAAGGAGATGATAGCGGCCATACTTCAGCGGTCCAGGCCGGTCTTGAAGAGCGAGGGCAACATGAATAATCTCGTGGGCGTGCCCAAGACGCTTTTTAAGCTTAATCATACGCATAAGGCCGTAGTGCTTGAACTCGGCATAAGCGAGCCGCGCGAGATGGAACGGCTCGGATACATATGCAAGCCCGACGTGGCCCTCATTACGAACATTGGCAGGGGGCATTTGCTCTCGCTTGGCTCGCTCGAAGGCGTGGCAAGGGAAAAGGCGCAGATATTCGAGTTCCTCGCGGAAAACGGGGTGAAGGTGGTAAACCTGGACGACCCGTGGACCGTGAAGATAGCGTCCGTCATGAAGCCCGAGGCCGCCAAGGTCACCTTCAGCCTCAGGGAGAAGGCCGACGTGACGGTCTTGGAGATGAAGGCGGGTTTTGACGGCATAGACGTCGTGTTCGGCGTGCGCGGTCAAAGCGTCCCGGTGCGGCTCGGAGGCCCCGCCGTCTGCAACGCTGCCAACGCGGCCGCGGCCATAGCGGCCGTCTTGTCCCTTGACGTCAAGACCGCGGACATGCAGTCCGCGCTCAATTCATTTGTCCCCGTGCACGGACGCATGGAGGTGTTAAAAGCGGGCGGCCTCACCGTGCTTGACGACACGTATAACGCGAACCCGGAATCAATGGCCGCCGCCCTTGATACCCTTAAGGCCGCAAGCGGCAGGAAGATAGCCGTTCTCGGAGACATGCTTGAGCTCGGCGGCGCTTCGATGGAAGCGCACAGGGAGATAGGCAAACTGGCCGCCGGCTGCGGCGTTGATGCGCTGATAACCGTCGGAGAGATGTCAAAGGCCGTTGCCGAAAGCGCGGTGGCGGCCGGGCTGAAGGCGGCCTCGGTCCATGCGCTGGCGAATAAGGCCGATGCCATAGGCGCGCTTAAACTCATCGTCAAAGAGGGCGATTGCGTCCTCGTGAAAGGCTCAAGGGCCGTCGGTCTTGAAGCGGTCGTTGAGAGTTTAAAGGCGAAGGAATAAAGAAGGGGTCATCACCCCCACCCTGCCCTCCCCCATCAAGGGGGAGGAGATAAGGAAGGGGTCATAAAAGGAACGAATGCTCTACTATTTTTTATATCCGCTCGTTAAGTATCATACGGTATTTAACGTATTTCAATACATAACCTTCAGGACGATATATGCCGCGGTCACGGCGTTGGCGCTCTCGTTCATCATCGGCCCGTATATCATAGAAAGGCTCAAGGCCCTTAATGTGGGAGAGGTCGTCAGGACGGACGGCCCGCCTAACCACTTCAGCAAGGCGGGCACCCCCACGATGGGCGGCGCGATAATACTTCTCGTCGTGGTGTTGTCCGTGCTTTTGTGGGGCAACCTCGCCAACCCTTATGTGTGGGTTTTGACATTAGTTACCGTGGGCATGGGGTTTATAGGCTTTCTTGATGATTACAGCAAGGTGGTCAAGAAGAAAAAGGGCGGCATGAGGGCGTCGACGAAGTTCGTCTCGCAGATAGCCGTCGCGCTCATAGCCGTGGTCTTTCTCTACCACTCCGGGTTTGACACGGTCGTCACCATTCCGTTTTTGAAGGAGGTCAAGATAAACCTCCACGGGTTTTACATACCTTTCGCGGTGCTTGTCATCGTGGGCGCGTCCAATGCCGTGAACCTGACGGACGGCCTTGACGGGCTTGCCATAGGGCCGATGATAATCTCCTCGGCCACGTATATGCTTCTGGCGTATCTGGTCGGGCATGTGAAGATAGCGAGCTACCTGCACGTCATGTTCGTGCCCATGGCCGGAGAACTCGCGGTCTTCGCGGGCGCGATGGTCGGGGCGAGCCTTGGCTTTCTCTGGTTCAACACCTATCCGGCGCAGGTCTTTATGGGCGACGTCGGGTCTTTGTCCCTTGGCGGCGCGCTCGGCACGCTGGCGGTCATCACGAAACAGGAGGCGCTGCTTCTGCTTGTCGGCGGCATCTTCGTGGTCGAGGCCCTTTCGGTTATTTTTCAGGTGGGGTCTTTCAAGCTCACGGGCAAAAGGATGTTCGCCATGGCGCCGATACACCATCATTATGAACTCAAGGGCTGGCCTGAGCCGAAGATAATCGTCAGGTTCTGGATCATCTCGATAATCCTCGCGCTAATAGCCATAAGCACGCTTAAGATCAGATGATGAATATGGTAATGATGAAAGAAAAGAGCGTATTCGCAAGGGAGGCTGAAGGCCTCAGGGGAAAAAGGTGTCTTGTCGTCGGCCTTGCCTCCACCGGCATCTCCGTTGCAAGGTTTTTGAAAAGGTGCGGGGCCGTTGTCACCGGCACGGATTCAAAGGCGCTCGGCGCGCTTCCCGGCGCGGCGGAATTGATGGACTCAGGCGCCGCCCCGCACCACTTTTCGTCATTCACATTTTCATCAAACACGGATATCGTTAACGGAAAGTGGTGCGGGGCGGAGATGGTAATCGTAAGCCCCGGAGTTCCCCGCAGCCACCCGCTCCTCGACGTCGCGCGTAAAAACGGGGCGGAGGTCATAAGCGACATCGAGCTTGCCTGCCGGTTCATGGACTGCCCGGTCGTTGCCATAGCCGGGACAAACGGCAAGTCCACGACCACTACGCTCCTTGGCGCCATCCTTGAAAACGCGGGGAAAAGGGTATTTACAGGCGGAAACCTCGGAACGCCGGCTATCGAGTGCGCTGAAGCGGTTTTGGATAAAGGCATAGGCTTTGACGCCGTGGTCTGGGAGATATCGAGCTTTCACCTTGAGACGACCAGGCGTTTTAACCCGCGCATAGGCGTGCTTTTGAACATAACCGAAGACCACCTTGACAGGTATAAGGATTTTGCCGATTACGCCGCCACGAAGTTCAGGCTGCTTGAAAATCAGGGGCCGGCGGATTACGCGGTGCTGAACGTGAACGACCCGGTGATAGCGGGATATTTGAAAAAGGGCCTTGCCGGCAAGGGTAAAGTCATTAAATTCAGCGTAGAAGGGGTTTTAACCGAGGGGCGCGGCGCCCTTCAAGGGCGTGACGCCCCTCAGGGGCTTTTTTTAAGGGGGAGCGACATCGTTTACATGAACGCCGGGGCCGAGGAGGTTTATCCCACGGCGGGGTTTAAGCTTAGCGGGCTTCACAATATTGAAAATATCATGGCCGCAATCGCCTCGGCGCGCGTCCTCGGCATAAATAAAGACGTCATCTTGAAGACGCTCTCCGAGTTTAAGGGGCTTCACCACAGGATGGAGCTTGTAAGGCGGTTTGGCGGCGTCGCGTTCGTTGACGACTCCAAGGGCACGAATGTCGGCTCTCTTGTCATGGCGTTAAGGGGGATGAAGACGCCGGTCGTCCTCATCGCCGGCGGCAGGGACAAGGGCGGGGATTACGGCGTGCTCAGGGATCTGGTCAGAGACAAAGTAAAGGCGATGATCCTCATCGGCGAGGCGCGCTTCAGGATACAGGACTGCCTCGGCGCTTTTACCGAGACCGCTTTGGCCGATTCGATGGAAGATGCCGTGGCAAAGGCCTGTTTAAGGGCCGCCAAGGGCGATACAGTCCTCCTGTGCCCGGCCTGTTCGAGCTTTGACATGTTCAAAAGCTACAAGGAACGCGGCGACGTCTTCAAGGCATTGGTTGGAAAACTTCAGTAGCGCAGAGGCGCTGTGATGCTAAGGTCAAGGGACATAGATAAATTCCTCATTCTCATTACTCTGCTGCTCGTGTCAGCGGGGGCGGTGATGGTCTATTCCACCAGCTCGATCATGGCCGTGAAGAGGTTCGGCACGGAGTACTTCTTCGTGAAAAAGCATCTGAGCTATGCCCTTGCCGGGGTCGCGCTCTTTATCGCGGCCGCGAAGACGCCGTACAGGGTCTATTATAAGCTCGCTTACCCTGCGCTGATTATAGCCGCGATATTGCTTGTTTGCATCTATATCCCCGGCCTGGGTTTTAAGGCGGGCGGGGCAAGGAGATGGGTCAGGTTCGGCCCGCTGGCATTCCAGCCGTCGGAGCCTGCCAAGCTCGCGGTGGTCTTGTTCCTTGCCTATTCGCTTTCGTCAAAGGCAGGCAGGATAAAGGCATTCGCCACCGGTTTTTTACCGAATATCATCATTCCCGGCGTTATCATCGGGCTTATCGTGCTGGAGCCCGACTTCGGCACGGCGGTGACCGTGGGCGCGCTCGTATTCGTGATGATGTTTGCCGCAGGCGCGAGGATAACGCACCTCATGGCGCTTGTCGCGCCTATTGTGATAGCCGCATGGTTTATTATCCACCGCTTCGGCTACATGATGACGCGGATGCTTATATTCCTTGATCCATGGAAAGACCCGGAGGGAAAGGGCTTTCAGATAGTGCAGTCTTTCATAGCGCTGGGCTCAGGCGGGATATCCGGCGTGGGCCTTGGGGCGGGCAAGCAGAAGCTCTTTTATTTGCCGGAGGCGCACACGGATTTTATCCTCTCCGTGATAGGCGAAGAGCTGGGCTTCATGGGCGTTGGCGCCATAATCGCGCTCTACGCCATGTTCCTTGCGTGCGGCGTGACCATCGCCATGAGGGCCAAGGACCTGCACGGGAGGTATCTCGCGCTGGGACTTACGTTTATGGTGGTTTTGCAGGCCGCGATAAACATGGCGGTCGTCATGGGCCTCCTGCCGCCCAAGGGGCTGACGCTCCCATTCGTGAGCTACGGCGGGACGTCGCTTATCATAAATATGGCAGCCGTCGGCATTTTGTTGAACATTTACATCGTGGAAAATGAAGCGTAGGGTTTTAGTGAAAAAATTCCCCCTCGCCCCCCCTCTCCCCCAAGGGGAGAGGAAAAAATGAAAGGAAGGTTATAAGGATTGAAACTCGTAATGGCAGGGGGCGGCACCGGAGGGCATCTCTTCCCCGCGCTCGCCCTTGCCGGGGAGTTCAGGAAAAGGGATAAGGACGCCGAGATAACCTTTGTCGGAGGCGTCGGCGGCATCGAGGAAAGGTTGGTGCCTAACTACGGCTATCCGCTGAGGCTCCTTAACGTCGAAGGCATCAAGAGAAAGAGCGCGGCTCGCAGGATGGCCGCCGTTTATAAGGCGTTTAAGGCGACGATACAGGCGGCCTTCATCCTTCGCGCGATAAGGCCCGACGGCGTCATCGGCAGCGGAAGCTACTCATCCGCCCCGGTTGTGCTCGCGGCAAGGCTGCTGGGGATAAAGACGGCGATACTTGAGCAGAACGCGATAGCCGGCCTCACGAACAGGATATTGGGGAAGATGGCGGACAGGATTTATATAGCGTTTGAGGAGGCGCGCGGCTACTTCCCGCCGATGCGCACCGTGGTTACCGGCAATCCTTTGCGCGAGGACATCATAGGCAGGATCGCCGACAAGAGGGAAAAACGGCTTGAGAGGAACGGCGGCAAATTCACAGTCCTCGTGTTCGGCGGAAGCCAGGGCGCAAAGGCCGTCAACGCGGCCTTCCTCGACGCGTCGGAGTACCTGACCGACATATGGGGCGATCTCAGGGTCATCCACCAGACGGGAGAGCAGGGTTATGACCAGGCGGAGGCCGCGTATAAGAGGAAAAAGATGAAGGTTGAACTCCACAAATTCATCGACAACATGGCGGATGCCTACCTTTCGGCCGACCTTGCGGTCTGCAGGGCAGGGGCCACGTCCATTTCCGAGATAACGGCCTTCGGCCTTGCCTCGATACTCGTGCCGTATCCCTTTGCGGCAGACGACCATCAGGACGCCAACGCGATGTCGCTGGCCGCCAGGGGGGCCGCCGTTGTGATACGTCAGGATAAGCTCACCGGGCAGGCCCTTGCAGGCGCCATACGCAGGCTGTATGAAAACCGCAAGGAGTTTAACGACGTATCCGCCAGCGCAAAGGCCATCGGAAGGCCCAGGGCCGCGGAGGTGATAGCGGATAACTTTCTGAAGATTTTAAATCCAAAGCGCCCCTTGAAAAGGACGGCATAGCGAATGTACAGAGGAAAGATAAAAAAAATACACTTCATCGGCATCGGCGGCAGCGGGATGAACGGGATAGCCGAGGTGCTCATCAACATGGGCTATCAGGTCTCAGGCTCGGACCTTAGCGAGACGCAGGTGACTAAGAGGCTTGGAAACTGCGGGGCCGAGGTCTTCATAGGCCACAGGGAGGCCAACGTCCGCTCGGCGGACTGCGTCGTCTACTCATCCGCCGTCAAGAAGGACAACCCGGAGCTTAAAGAGGCCGCCTCGCGTCAGATACCGGCAATACCGAGGGCCGAGATGCTCGCGGAGCTTATGAGGCTCAAGTACGGGATAGCCATAGCGGGCACGCACGGCAAGACGACGACGACCTCGATGATATCCATGATACTCGGCGCAGCGAACATGGACCCGACGATAGTGACCGGCGGAAAATTGAACAGCCTCGGCGCGAACGCGAAGCTCGGCGCGGGGGAGTTCCTCGTGGCCGAGGCCGATGAGAGCGACGGGAGCTTTTTAAAGCTGTCGCCGACCATCGCGGTGGTAACGAACATCGACAGGGAGCACATGGACCACTACTCCAGCATGGAGGATGTGAAGGCGTCCTACCTTAACTTCATGAACAAGGTCCCGTTCTACGGCTGCGCGGTCATCTGTCTCGACCATCCGGTCATTCAGGGCCTTATACCGGGGATAACGAGAAGGCACATTTCCTACGGCCTTTCGGCCCAGTCCGACGTGCACGCAAGAAACATCATGCAAAGCGGCATGGAGACGGCCTTCGACGTATGGTATGGAGGCGAAAGCGCCGGTAACATCATCCTTAAAATGCCGGGAGAGCACAACGTCTACAACGCCCTCGCGGCCGTGAGCGTGGCAAGGGAGCTTGGCATAGAGTTCGGGCGCGTCAAGGCCGGGCTTGAAGGGTTTACGGGCGTGGAGCGCAGGTTCCATGTAAGGGGCACGGCAGGCGGCGTCATGGTCGTTGACGACTACGGCCACCACCCGGAGGAGATAAAGGCCGTTTTAAGGGCCGCGAAAAAGGGCTGGACAAAAAAGGTCGTGGTGGTCTTTCAGCCGCACAGGTATTCAAGGACAAAAGATCTCTTTAAAGAATTTCTCTCCGCGTTTAACGACGCGGACAGGCTTATTCTCACGGAGGTCTACGCCGCCGGGGAGGAAAAGATAGAAGGTTTTACCGGCCAGGCCCTTTATAAGGGGATAAAGGCATACGGACACAAGGACGCGGCGTTCGTTCCTGACGCAAGCGATATCCCGGCGTATCTCGAGGGCGCGGCGTCGCCGGGGGACATGGTCATAACGCTCGGCGCGGGCGACATATGGAAGGCGGGCGTCAAGTTCCTCGAACGGCTGGGGGGCGGCGGCAATGCCCCGGAAAAGAAGGTTTGAGCGTGACCCAACAACAGTATCCGCTATTTTTTATCCAGCGATTCAAGGGCAAGGTGCTCTTTAACGTGCCCATGAGCGAGCATACGTCCTTCAAGACGGGAGGTAATGCCGACGTCATGGCCTTTCCGCAGGACGAGGGGGATTTAAAGGACATAATTACATTCGCCGAGGCGAAGAACTTCCCCATATACATCCTCGGCAACGGCACGAACGTGCTCGTCAAGGACGGCGGCATAAAGGGCGTGGTCATCAACATGGCCGACGGCTTTAAGGATATAAGTTGGGAAAACGCGAAGGACGGCGCGGCGGCAGTGGTCGGCGCGGGCGCGAAGCTCTCCGAGCTTGTCTCCGAATGCAAAGACAGAGGGGCCTCCGGCATTGAATTCGCCTGCTCCATACCGGGCACGGTTGGCGGGGCCGTTGTCATGAACGCGGGGGCGTACGGCGGCCAGATGCAGGACGTTGTCGAAGCTGTCGAGATAATCGGCAAAAAGGGGCAGAAGAGTTTTCTGTCAAAGGACGAGATAGGCTTTTCATACAGGAAGTCAGCCATCCCAAAAGGCGCGGTTATCACAAGGGCGCACATGAGGTTTCAGATAAAAGACGCAGAGGAAATAAAGAGGAAGATAAAGGAGTTCAGGGAGAAAAGGAATGTCTCGATGGGCATCCCCTTTCCTAACGCCGGATCGGTCTTTAAAAACCCTGACGGTGATTTCGCGGGAAGGCTCATCGAGGAGGCAGGGCTTAAAGGGCAGACCTCAGGCGGCGCGGCGGTGTCCGATGCGCACGCGAACGTCATCGTCAACAGGGGCAATGCCAGGGCAAAGGACGTTCTGGCGCTCATCGCGCTCGTCAGGGACAGGGTTTACAGCATGAAGGGGGTCGTATTGGAGTTGGAGATAAATGTTATCGGTGAAGATTGAAAAACATGACCGCTGAAAAAAGATCGCTTAAAAATAAAAGGGTCGGCGTGCTCATGGGCGGACTTTCCGAGGAGAGGGCGATATCTCTCAAGACAGGCAAGGCCGTGCTCGGCGCGCTTTTGCAGAAGGGGTATGACGCGGTGGCCATTGACGCGGGGAGGGACGTCGCTCGGCGCATCAGGCGCAGGGGGGTTCAGACGGTCTTCATCGCCCTGCACGGGCGCTTCGGCGAGGACGGCTGCATACAGGGCGCCCTTGAGATAATGGGCATCCCGTATACCGGCAGCGGCGTCATGGCCTCGGCCCTTGCCATGGATAAGATATTCTCGAAGAAGATGTTCCTGTTTCACGGCGTGTCCACGCCCGTGTTTGCGGACATCTCGGACGTCCGGCGGATGCCCGCGCTTAAACTGCCGGTCATCGTAAAGCCGGTTTCTCAGGGCTCGGCCATCGGCGTCAGCATCGTAAGAAAGAAGGCGCAGATAAGGGCCGCGGTCGGAAAGGCCGCCGCTTTCAACGGCGGCGTGCTCGTGGAGGAGTTCATCAAGGGCAGGGAACTGACCGTTTCCATACTGAACGGGGCATGCCTGCCGGTGATCGAGATATGCCCCAAAGACGGGTTCTATGACTACAATGCGAAATATACCAAAGGCCTGACGGAATTCATAGTCCCGGCAAGGCTCAAAAAGGGCGTGGAAAAGGCCGTCTTGAAAGAGGCCCTCGGCGCGTATAACGCGCTCGGATGCGCGGGGGCGGCAAGGGTGGATGTGATGCTTTCAGAAGATGACCGGGCTTATGTCCTTGAGGTCAACACCGTTCCGGGGCTGACCGAGCTGAGCCTTTTCCCGAAGGCCGCCGCCGCGGCGGGCATGGACTATCCGGCGCTTATCGTGAAGATGCTCGAAGGCGCGGCGACCGGCAAGCATTAAGAGGCAGGACCGATGATCAAGAAAAAATGGGGAAGGAAAAACAGGAGGCTTAATGAGCCGTTCTTCGTGAGGGCGCGGAGGCGCATGGTAAGGTCGTTGAAGGCAGCCTTCGTCGTCCTTGTTCTGCCTGTTTCAGCCCTTTCCCTGTGGACGGCATACAGGGAGTTGACCACGACCAGGCTGCTTGCCATCAATACCGTTGAGGTGTCGGGCCTTAAGAGGGTTTCAAAGAACGACGTGATGGCGCTTGCGGGAATATACGAAGGGCAAAACCTCCTTTCGTTCAAGCCGGGGAGCGCGGAAAGCGGCCTCAGGAAGAACCCCTGGATAAAGTATACAAAGGTGTCCAGGCTCATTCCCGACACCGTGAGCATAGAGCTTAAGGAAAGGATTCCGGCGGCCCTTGTGAAGCTCGAAGCGATGTATGTGATGGACGAAGACGGCGTGATATTCAAGGAATTCACCAACAGCGACAACCTTGACCTGCCGGTCGTAACGGGTCTAACGTCCGAGATGATGAAGCAGGATGAATACGCGGCCCAGCGCGGACTGCTTGACCTTATACGCGTCCTCAATACAAGGGCCGGGTTCAATTCGCGCGGCGTATCTGAAATACACATGGATACGGCCTACGGTTTTTCGATTTATACCCTTAACGAGGGCGTAAAGGTGGATCTCGGCAGGGACGCCTTTGAGGAAAAGCTTGCCGTATTTGAAAGGATAATGGCGTCAAGGGGCGGGAGACTTAATGGTGTGGAGGCCATGAGAATAACGGGAGCGCGAGAGGCCATCGTAAGGCTGGGGTCCAACGTCTTATAAGGAAGGAGGCATCACCCCCACCTTGCCCTCCCCCGTGAAGGGGGAGGAGAAAAGGAAGGTGGTCATTTAAAGAAGGGTATAAAAATGGCAAAAAAAGACAATATTGTAGTCGGGCTTGACATAGGCACCACGAAGATATGCGCCATAGTCGGTGAAAAGACAAAGGACGGCCTTGAGATAATCGGCATAGGGTCTCATCCGTCAAAGGGCCTTAGAAAGGGCGTGGTGGTGAACATAGAGAGCACGGTGGAGTCCATAAAGCAGGCGGTCTCCGAGGCCGAGCTTATGGCCGGGTGCGAGATAAACAGGGTCTACTGCGGCATAGCTGGCGGGCATATAAGGGCCTTTAACAGCCACGGCGTCATCGCTATCAAGAGCCGCGAGATAACGCAGGCCGACATAGACAGGGTCATAGAGGCCGCGCAGGCCGTGGTGATCCCGCCCGACAGGGAGGTCATACACGTCATCCCGCAGGAATACATCGTTGACGACCAGGAGGGCATTCTTGACCCGATGGGCATGATAGGCATACGCCTCGAGGTGAAGGTGCACATAGTCACCGCCGCCGTTACCTCCGCGCAGAACATCGTCAAGTGCGCGAACAAGGCCGGTCTTGACGTTGCCGACATCGCCCTGCAGCAGATAGCGAGCAGCGAGGCCGTTCTCAACGCCGATGAGCGCGAGATAGGCGTGGTCCTAGTTGACATAGGCGGCGGCACGACGGACATCGCCCTTTACCACAACGGCTCGATAAAATTCACCACGGTCATCTCCCTCGGCGGCAACCAGGTTACGGGCGATATAGCCGTGGGCCTCAGGACGCCGACAGTCGAGGCGGAAAGGCTGAAAAAGCAGTACGGGTGCGCCATGACTTCGATGGTCTCAAGGGACGACACCATAGATGTGACGAGCGTGGGCGGGGAAAAATCAAGAACGGTATCGCGTTATTTACTTTGCGAGATAATAGAACCCAGGCTCGAGGAGATTTTTGAACTGGTGAAAAGGGAGATAATAAAGTCCGGCTACGACTCGCTCATATCAAGCGGCGTGGTCCTCACGGGCGGGAGCGCCGCCATGGAAGGGGCCACCGACCTTGCCGAGCAGGTCTTCGGCCTGCCGGTCAGAAGGGGGCTGCCCGCAGGGATAACCGGCCTCGTGGACGTGGTCAAAAGCCCGATGTACGCCACCGGCGTGGGCCTTGTGCGCTATGGCAGCAGGAATCTGGCGGATCCGCGCTTTCCGACCGGGTCTGAAAACATATTCGGCAAGCTCACGTCGAGGATGAAGGGGTGGGTCAAGGAGTTTTTTTAAACCGTACCCCCCACCCTGCCCCAGCACCACTTTCCGTTACCGTATCCGTATCTGAAAAGATGTTGATGCCGGAAAGTGGTGCTGGGAGATAAGGAAGTGGTCATCAGTGCAGCGCCGGCAAGACTCTTAAAAAGGACTGTTAAACAAGGAGGGCGAAAATGGTGATAGAACTTGAAGAAGGCTTCAATAGCGGTGCAAAGCTCAAGGTCATCGGTGTCGGGGGGTGCGGCGGCAATACGGTGAACACCATGATAGAGTCGGGCCTTGAAGGCGTTGAGTTCATCACTGCCAACACCGACGTCCAGGCGCTGGGAAAATCAAAGGCCGGGGTAAAGCTGCAGCTCGGACTTTCCCTGACAAAAGGCCTCGGCGCCGGTTCAAACCCTGAGGTCGGCAGAAATTCCGCGCTCGAAAACAAAGAGGCCATTAAAGACGCGGTGGCCGGCGCGGACATGGTATTCATAACCGCGGGCATGGGCGGCGGCACAGGCACGGGGGCGGCCCCTGTCGTGGCGGAGATAGCTAGGGCCACGGGCGCGCTGGTCGTGGCGGTAGTCACAAAGCCGTTCGCGCACGAAGGCTCCAAGAGGATGCGGCAGGCCGACGAGGGGCTGAAACGCCTTAAGGACGCCGTGGATACGGTGATAACTATCCCGAACCAGAGGCTCCTTTCCGTGGCCGATAAGAACACAACTCTCATAGAGGCATATAAAAAGGCCGACGACGTGCTTTATCAGGCCGTTAAAGGCATCTCCGACGTCATCACGATACCCGGCCTTGTGAACGTTGACTTCGCCGACGTGAAGACCATCATGTCCGAGATGGGGCAGGCCCTCATGGGCACCGGCGTCGCAAGGGGAGAAAACAGGGCGCTTGAGGCGGCGAGAAAGGCCGTATCTTCGCCGCTCCTTGAGGACATATCCATAAACGGCGCAAGGGGCGTGCTCATTAACGTCACCGGCTCTTCAACCATGACGCTCCGCGACATGGACGAGGCCTCCAAGTACATCCACAGCGAAGCGCACGAGGACGCCCATATCATCTGCGGCACGGTCATTGACGACAGCATGGGCGACGAGGAGATAAGGGTGACGGTCATTGCCACGGGCTTTGGGAAGATGGAAGAGAAGAAGGTTTCAAGAGGGAATTCCAACGTAAAGGACATCATCGCGCCGGCCATGATACTTGAGGAACTCGACCTGCCGACGATCATGAGGCGTGAGAAAAATTTTGAGCTTAAAGCCAATGAAATAAAACGCCTCGGCAAGCACGGCGGCTTCAACCTTGACGACGAAGACATGTACGATACGCCGGCCTTTTTGCGCAAGCAGGCGGATTAGGGGGTTGAACCCCTACAAGGGGAGCCTCCCCCAGCTTCAGCCTGCCCTCGAATGTTTCTATCGGGGGGCACGCGAGGGTTGAACCCTTTCAAAGGGGTTGAACCCCCTCAGGGGGCAGGCGGCTTCGCTTTTTCCGCCCTTTTCGCCTGGGGGCGCGCGGATTATTGCCTGTTAGGCGGCGGTATCGCGCCCTTGGCTTCTTGTCTTTTGGGCGTGTTTCATTATTTTCAAATGTAAGGCCGCACCCTGCTAATCCCCTTTTAAAGCCTGCGGGGACATGTATTTAAGCGGAACGCGGCTTGGGCCTCGTATTTCCCCACGTCCTTCCCGCCTTGAAACACCTTCCATTCTATGAGACAATCTTATATTGGACAGGAGGTTTTTAGAATCAGCTGGAAACTGAAACAGAAGGTAAGGGATATCCTTTCCGAGGAGCAGGGGACGGTCTATAAAAGCCATGCCGGAAAGGTCAGGGTCTGTCTTGTGTGGCCCAATGTTTACGCGCTCGGCATGACGAACCTTGGCTTCCAGACGGTCTGCCGCCTGCTCAATGACATGGAAAATTGCGTCTGCGAAAGGGCCTTTCTTCCTTCAAAAGAGGACGCGCTGGAGTTTTCAAGGACAGGCACCGAGCTTTTTTCGCATGAGACGCAGACGCCGCTGCATGAGTTCGATATAATCGCCTTTTCCGTATCCTTTGAAGATGATTACTTCAACATCCCCGCCATACTGTCGCTTGCAAATATCCCGGTGCGTTCATCTGAAAGAAGACAGGGGCCGAATCCCCTCAGGGGGTCGAACCCCCTCAGGGGGCAATACCCCGTAATAATCGCAGGCGGGGCCGCAGTGTCGCTTAATCCCGAACCGCTTGCGGAAATCTGCGATCTTTTTTTGCTCGGCGAAGGCGAGGGCGCGCTCACGGAGTTCATCGCCCTCTTTGAGAGGATTGAAAAAGCAGATATCTCAAGGCGCCGGCAGGAGGCTGTCAGAGAGCTTGACTCTCTGCCGTTTGTCTATGTGCCGTCCCTGTATGAGTTTGAATATGACGGGGCAAAGGTAAGGGCGATACGTCCGCTGAGGGGCGCGAAGGAAAGGATAAGGGCCTGTAAAAACCTGAGCCTTGATAATTTCATCATCCCGCAGAGTTTCATACGCACGCCCAGCACCGGTTTCGGCGGCACGCCGCTTGTGGAGATAGAGCGCGGATGCGGCAGGGGCTGCAGGTTCTGCGTCGCCGGTTTTTTGTATCTTCCGCCGCGCAGCAGAAATGCCGATGCGGTTAAAGAGGCCGTGGAAAGCGGCATAAAGGCAACCGGCAAGGCCGGCCTCGTAGGGGCGGCGGTATCCGAGTATCCGCAGATAAAGGAGCTTCTTCGGGCCGGAGTGTCGCTGGGAGCGGAGGTGACGCTATCTTCCCTCAGGACCGATATGCTTGACGCGGAGCTTCTCGCGCTTTTAAATATGGCGGGCTACAAGACGGTCACGCTCGCGCCGGAGGCAGGCTCCCAGCGGATGCGCGGCGTCATCAACAAAGGCATTGACGACAGGGGGATAATGGAAGCCGTCTCCCTTATTACAGAGGCCGGATTTACGAGGATAAAGCTCTACTTCCTCATCGGCCTGCCGCTTGAGGAGGACGCCGACGCCGAGGCCGTCGTTGACCTTTCCCTGCGAATAAAAGCCGCGATGAAAAAGGGTTCTCTTGCCCTGAGCGTAAATCCGTTCATACCCAAACCTTTCACCCCTTTCCAGTGGCACGGCTTCGCGGACAGGGCTGACGTCCAAAGGCGCCTTGCCATCATAAAAAAAGGCATCGCGCGCCAAAGAGGCGTCACGATGAGCGCGATGTCGGCAAACGAGGCATTCACTCAAGCCTACGTCTCCCGCGCCGATAGAAGGGCGTCGGAGTTTATTATCGAGGCGTCTATAAAAGGCCCAAGGCGCGCGGCAAAGGCAGTAGCCGCGCTCATGGAAGAGTCGGTCCACAGACAAAGGGAGCATGATGAGATATTGCCCTGGGATCTGATAGACCACGGGCTTAAAAAGGATTATCTATGGAAGGAATACCGGAAGGGGCTTGATGGAAAACCGACTCCGGCCTGCAATGTCGGCGCGTGCTTGAGATGCGGGGTCTGCTGAGGGCAGCGGGCCGCTGAAAAAACCCCATCTACGTCGTTGCCTTCGTCGCTCGTCACTGCGGCGTGCTCAACAGCACGCCTCCGCTCCTCGTCGCATAGTAGCTGGGGCTTTTTGAGCGGCCCGCCCTTAGAGCAGGCCGCTCAAAAAAAACATAGGAATAAAAAAAAGGAATATCTTGAATAACAACACGAACCCCGCAACCATAAAAGACTGGCTTCCGCTGGTGCGTAAGCCCGGCAGATACATCGGGGGCGAGGTCAATTCGATAACGAAAGATCTGTCCATGGTAAGGCTCAAGTTCGGCATGGCATTTCCCGATGCCTACGAGGTCGGCATGAGCCATCTGGGCATACAGATACTCTATCAGATACTTAACGCGCGCGGGGATATCGCCTGCGAGAGGGTCTTTGCGCCGTGGGCCGACATGGAAGCCCTTTTAAGGGAAAAGGGGATAAGATTATCCACCCTTGAATCCGGCATACCGCTTGACAGGCTGGACATACTCGGCTTTTCCCTTCAGTACGAGCTCTCCTACACGAATGTCCTTAGCATGCTTGAGCTTGGCGGCATAACTCTTGACTCGGCGTCGCGCAGGAAGGACGAGCCGTTTGTCATCGGCGGCGGGCCTGCCGCGTATAACCCGGAGCCTGTCGCGGATTTTTTCGACGCTTTTCTTCTGGGCGACGGCGAAGAGGCTGTCCTTGAAATATCCGACGTGATAATCGACGGCAGGGCAAAGGGCGAAGACAGGATAGATATATTAAGGCGTCTTTCAAAGCTGCAGGGCGTCTACGTGCCGTCGTTTTTTGACATAAGCTACAACGCCGACGGAACGGTGAGGGAAATCGCCGCGCTCGTTGACGGATATTCGAAGATAAAGAAAAGGATTATTTCCGACATAAACAACGTGCCGCTGCCGCTGAGGCCGGTAGTGCCGAATGTGGAGACCATCCACGACAGGGTGACGGTCGAGATAACGCGCGGATGCACGAGGGGCTGCAGGTTTTGCCAGGCAGGGATGATATACCGGCCGGTTCGCGAGAGAAGCCCGGAAAACGTCGTGAAGATAGTCGGGGGCGCGCTGGCCAATACCGGCTACGACGAGGTGTCGCTCCTGTCTCTCAGCGCAGGGGACTATACGCTGATAGAAGACATGCTGGCCGCCCTTATGGGCCGCTTTGTCGAGGGCAACGTGGCCTTGTCGCTGCCGTCGCTCCGCGTGGGCACGCTCAGCGCGGCCCTTGCGGGAGAGATAAAAAAGGTCAGGAAGACCGGCTTCACCCTTGCCCCGGAGGCCGGAAGCGAGCGCATGAGGACGCTCATAAACAAAGGCATCAAGGAGGAAGACCTTTTAAAGGCGGCAAACGCGATATTCACGCTGGGCTGGAGGGCGTTAAAGCTCTACTTCATGATAGGCCTGCCGGGAGAGACGGACGATGACGTGGCCGAGATAGCCAGGCTCGCGGACTGCGTCAAGAAGGTCGGCAAGCTCGCGTGCGGGGGAAGGGCGCCGCAGATAAACGTAGGCCTGTCGACCTTCATCCCCAAGCCGTTCACGCCGTTCCAATGGGAGCCGCAGATCACCCTCGATGAATGCCTGAGGAAGCACGCGGCTGTAAGAAAGAGACTTTCGGCGTTAAAGCTCGGATTTAAATGGCACGAGCCGGAGATGAGCGTCATGGAGGGGGCTTTTTCACGGGGCGACAGGCGCCTTGGCAGGGTTATCCTCTCGGCTTTTAAAAAGGGATGCCGCTTCGACGGCTGGGGCGAGGAGTTTAAGTTCGGCCTCTGGATGGAGGCGTTTAATGAAGCCGGCATGGATCCGGCCTTCTATACGCACCGCAGGAGGCCGCCTGAAGAGGTCTTTCCGTGGGACCACCTCGACCCCGGCGTGAACAAGCCGTTTTTATATGGGGAGTTAAAGCGCGCGGCCGGGCTTTCAAATACGCCGGACTGCAAGGTGGACAGATGCGGCGCGTGCGGCGTGTGCGACCATAAGGCCGTAAAAAATGTCGTCGCCGCGGATAGCGGCTTTTTAAAGGACATGGCCGCCCGGACCATGCGGCAGGGACAGGCCCGCGCCGATGGAAAACGGTTCAAGACGCCGTCCGTAAGAATGAGGCTCAGGTTCTCAAAGACCGCTGAGGCCCGGTTTTTAAGCCATCTGGAGCTTGTAAGCGCCGTCACGCGCGCCATTAGAAGGGCGAATATTCCGGTGAAGTATTCCGAAGGCTTTCACCCTTTGCCGAAACTCTCGTTTTCCCAGCCCCTGCCCGTGGGCATGGAGAGCCTGGACGAGCACATGGACATCGAGGTCGAGGATACGGCTGCCGCGACGAAGCCGGATGAGCTGATGGAAAGGCTCAACAAAACCGCGCCCAGGGGGCTGAGGTTTTTAAACGCCCAAACACTGTCCTTGCAACAAGGCTCGGCCTCTGCTATTATAAAGTCCGAGGAGTATCTCATATTTCTTGAAAATGGCCCAGTGGGTTTAAAAATATCGCCGGAAAACATGGATGGGATTTTAAGGGATTTTCACGGCAAGGACTCTGTAATAGTGCGCATCGTGAAGGAAAAAAGGACTGACGAGGTCGACATAAAACCCCTTGTAGGGGGGCTTTCTCTTGCGGAAGGCGGCACTCTGAGGCTTATCCTTAGAAAAGGCGAGTCCAAAAACATACGTCCGCATGACGTCCTCGCAGGTCTTTTCGGCATCTCACGCGCAGATGCGTCACTCATCCCGGTCCTTAAGGTCAGGGAAATCGCGCTTTAACCCCCCATCCGATGTTTTCCCGCAAAAGGAGTTTTGGCCTGGCTTTGCTTCCGCATTGCCGGACGGGTTGCCGCCTGGCCAATCACGTCATATTTAATGAAAGATTTAGAAACCGAAATACTGATAGACGCCAATCCCTATGAGATACGGGTGGCCATGCTTGAAGCGGGCCGCCTTGTCGAGTTCTACGCCGAGCGGGCGCGGGACAGGGGCATCACGGGTAATGTCTACAAGGGCAAGATAGTCAGGGTCCTGCCCGGCATGCAGTCGGCCTTCATAGAAATCGGCCTTGCCAGAACGGCCTTCCTGCATGTGACCGACATCAGGGATGAGCTTGAAGAAGACGCCGAAGATGACGAGCAGGAGCACGGCGGCAAGGGGCGCGCTGGCGCGCCGAGCGCTGCGCGCATACAGGATCTGATAAAAGAAGGCCAGGAGTTGATGGTCCAGGTCGCCAAGGAGCCTATCGGCACAAAGGGCGCGCGCGTTACCTCCTACATTTCCCTTCCCGGCAGGTATCTCGTCTTCATGCCCACCTATGACAAAGTGGCGGTGTCAAGGAGGATATCGAGCGACAGGGAGAGAAGGCGCCTTAAGGACATCGTCCACGAGCTGCGCCCGCCGGGCACGGGCTTTATCGTCCGCACGGTGTGCGAGGGCATGACCTCGGAGGACGTAAAGGCGGATATGGACTACCTCCTTAAGCTCTGGAACCTGATCCAGAGGGACAGGGGGAAGCCGCCCACGCCGTCGCTTTTATATAAAGAACTCGATCTGACGCTCCGGACGATAAGGGATACCTTCTCCTCCGGCGTCACCCGCCTCCTGATAAGCCCGAAGGAGGAGTACGACAGGGCCATTAAGTTTGTCAAGGAGTTCATGCCGCACCTTGCGGGAAGGCTCGCGATTTACGACGGCAAGGAGGACATCTTCGACGCGCACGGCATAGAGATAGAGCTTGCCAGCACGCTGGAGAGGAAGGTCTGGCTCAGGTCCGGCGGACACATCGTCATAGACCAGCTCGAGGCCCTTACCGCCGTGGACGTCAATACCGGCAAATACGTCGGCAAGAAGTCATCCGAGGAGACGATACTGAAGACGAACCTTGAGGCCATCAAGGAGATAGTCTACCAGCTGAGGCTCAGGAACATAGGCGGCATCATCGTCATTGACTTCATTGACATGGACAAGGGCGCCAACCGCGAAAAGGTCTACAACGAGCTTAAAGAGGCATTGAAGGCCGACAAGGCCCGCACGAATATCCTCAAGGTTTCCGAGCTCGGCATAGTGGAGATGACGAGAAAGCGCACGAGGGAGAGCCTTATACAGTCCCTCTGCGAGCCATGCCCCTACTGCGACGGCAACGGCGTGGTCAAGGGCAAGGATACCGTAGTCATGGAGATTTACAGGGAGCTTGCAAAGGACCTGCCGCACATGAAGAAAGAGGCGGTTCTGTATGTGAGTTCGGCGGTGGCCGAAAGACTGATAGAGGAAGCCGAAGTCCTGCGTGAACTTGAAAAGAGGTTTGACAAGACGGTTACGGTAAAGGTCGTCGAACGTTTCCATCAGGAAAGGTACGAAATATTTTAATCCGTAGACGCTCATGAAGGGAGGCTGTTTGTGAGTCAAGGGCAATTTTCCAGCGCAAGCGGGATGCTGATGATTGCGCTGTCTTTTTTCTTTTTTGCTTCATCCGCCTTTGCCGGAGCAGGCGAAGGCAAAAAGGCATTTGATGCCGCAGGGTGCGCTGCCTGCCATCAGATAAAGGGGCCTGCGAAAGAAAAGACCATAAAGGACGCGCTTGCTAAAAAGGGGCCGGAGCTGTGGTACGCCGGCAGCAAGTTTAAAAAAGAGTTTCTGGGCGGCTGGCTTGAAGACCCCAGACCCATAAGGCCGATGGAATTTTATTCCCTCACTAAAACCAATCAGGGCAATCACCCGAAACTCTCCGGCAAAGATGCCGCTGACGTTGCCGGGTTCCTCATGGGACTTAAAGCGCCGGAGGTAAAGGACTCCGGAATAAAGCCGCAGGAAAACCAGCGCGGCAGGATTATCTTTGTAAAAAAACAGTCCTGCTACGGATGCCATCAGGTGAAGGAAAAGGGTGTCATTACAGGCGGGCTTACAGGGCCGAGCCTTGCCGGGGCGGCCGAGAGGCTTTCCCCTGACTGGGTCTGCGCGTATCTTTCAAACCCGCGCGTCTTTAAGCCTGTCAAGGACATGCCGGACTACGCGGGTATTCTCACGGATGAGGAGATAAGGGATCTGGCCGCATATGTTTCAAACCTGAATTAAAGGCGCCAACAGTATGAAAATGAATATTTCAATGAAAATGACGGCAATCGCCGCTGCCGCCTGGTTTTTGCTTTTGGCGGGCGCGTCCGCGTTTGCCGCTGCCGCGGCGGAGAATTACAGATTTTACTGCTCGCAGTGCCACGGCCTTGGCGGCAAGGGCGACGGCCCGAACGCCACGAAGAACATGCCCGTAAGCCCCAGAGACCACACCAGCAAATATGAAATGGAAAAGCTGACGGACGAGGACATCATAAACGTCATCAGGGACGGCGGGGCCGCCACCAGCAAATCCACCCTTATGCCGCCTTTCGGCAGAACGCTTACGGCGAGCGAGATAACGGCGATGAAGGATTACCTCCGCAGGCTCTGTAAATGCAAGGCGCAAAGTTAGAAGTTCAGAATACTTATTCTAATAGCGAGGAGTCGAGCCCGGCACCACTTTCCGCTGCCACCGCCTGTATGACACATGAATTCTTGACGATGGAAAGTGGTGCTGGGCTCACCCATTAAGAAAATGCTCTCTCAGGTAATGATAATACTCGGCGCGTTCTTTATCCTTGAGGGCATCCCGTACTTCGCCTTTCCGAAAAAGGCGAAGGAGTGGGCCTTTGCCGTGCATGAAATACCGGACAGGACGCTGAGGGTCATTGGCCTTATTTCCATGACCGCCGGGATAGCCTTTCTTTACGCGAACAGGTATTTTTAAAGGGTCATAAAAACCGTCATGACAATTGGCCGGCACACTTTTAAAGCGCCTCAACGCGTCGCGGCCCTTTTTGAATTTACGGGGTTTTTAAAAGGAATGTTTCCATGCGGATTAAAACAGGCCGTTCTTTTTTTACTTCTCTTTGTCTCCGGCTGCGCCGCTGCCTCTCCGCTGGAGGCGTCCTCAGGCGGCAAGATACGGGTGCTTATCGTAAAGAGCGCCCTTTCCATCACAATAAATAACGAGGACGGAAGCCGGAACTTTCAGGCGTCACGGACGTCAGCCGGGCACGTGTCCGTTAACGGCGAGGAAAGGGAGCTTCCGCTCCGCTTCTTCCCTGATACGGGGCATATCTATCTTAACGGAAAGCCTTACGGCGGCATGGTCGCCATTTACGATGATAAGACCGGCCTTATGGCCGTTAACGAGATATCCCTTGAGACTTACATCGCGGGCATAATAAACCACGAGATATCCACGCGGTGGCCGGAGCAGGTGGTGAAGTCGCAGGTGGTAGTGGCAAGGACATACGCCGTTTACCAGCGGAGAAAGCATGAGAAGGAGTTTTATGACGTAGAAGGCTCGGTAATGGGGCAGGTCTACAAGGGAGTTGCCGCCATGGATGATATTGCGGTGCGTGCCGTGAAGGACACCGGCGGAGAGATACTCGTTTACGACGGAGAGCCGGCCCTGACGGTTTACCACTCCAACGCCGGCGGCGTCACGGAGTCGTCCGTTGACGTCTGGAAGAGCGGCCAGCCGTATTTAAAGAGCGTTGAGAGCCCGTTTGACGCTATCTCCCCGCAGTTCGCCTGGGAGATAACGCTCAAGGCCGGCGCGCTCAAGGAAATATTCAATTCCTCCGGCCTGAATATAAGCGAGCCGGAGGAGATATACCCGGAAAACGTATCGCCGAGCGGGCGCGTCAAGACCCTTTTCATACGCGACCGGGACGGAAGGCTGATAGAGATAAGCGGCGAGAATATGAGAAAGACAATCGGCTATTCGGCGCTGAAGAGCACCATGTTCAACGTGTCAAGGTTCGGGGATGAGTTTGTCTTCAAAGGCAAAGGCTCCGGCCACGGCGTGGGCCTGTCCCAGTGGGGGGCGCGCGGCATGGCTGAGAAGGGATACTCGTATAAGGAAATACTCAGGCACTACTACCCTGGCACCAGGTTAGTGAGGGCGTATTGACCGCGGTATGCCGTTAGCAATGACCGCTAAAATCTATTAAGCCCGGCACCACTCGCCTGCACGGCTGTTTGCGCTAAATGATGCGCCTGTAATAGCGAGTGGTGCCGGGTAATTTTATTACTATGCAACTTAAAGATTTCGCGTTTCCTCTGCCGGAGGAGCTTATAGCGCAGTGGCCGCCTGATGAGCGCGGCTCGTCAAGGCTCATGGTGATGGACCGCCTGACCGGAGAGCTGCGCCACAGGGGCTTTGCCGACATAAAGGAATATCTGCGGCCCGGCGACCTCGTTATCCTTAACGACACGCGGGTCATGCCGGCGCGCCTTCTGGGCAGGCGGAAATCGGGCGGAAAGGTTGAACTGCTGCTTGTTGAAAAGGCCGGAGCAACGCGGGACTGGAACTGCCTTGCAAAGCCGTCAAAGGGGCTTGATGCCGGAGCTGCGATTTTCTTCGGCAACGGGATAACCGCAGAGGTCATTGACGCCTCTGTGGACGGCTTTAAGACCGTCCGCTTCAGCGAGGACGACGTTGAAAAAAAACTCGGCAAGGTGCCGCTTCCGCCTTATATAAAAAGAGAGCCTGAGGCGATAGACCTTGAACGGTATCAGACCGTCTTTGCCCAAAACTCCGGCGCCGTGGCCGCTCCTACCGCCGGGCTTCATTTCACACAGGCGATTTTGGATGAGATAAAAGAGATGGGCGTGGACGTGCGGCGCGTAACGCTCCATACAGGGCCGGGCACATTCATGCCGGTACGGGCTGAAGACCTGTCAACTCATATGATGCCCGGCGAGTATTATAAAATCTCTCCGGAGGTATTTGAGGAGATAAAAAAGGCGAAGAAGGAAAAAAGGAGAGTCGTCGCCGTCGGCACGACCTCCGTGCGCGCGCTGGAGGCGGCGGCGCTGGAAGGCTTTGAAAGGCCTCTGCTTGAGGGCAGGGCATCGCTTTTCATATATCCTGGATTTAACTTCAAGGCCGTAGACGCCCTGCTGACGAACTTTCATCTGCCCTGCTCGACCCTTGTAATGTTAGTCGCCGCCTTTGGCGGCTACGATAATGTCATGCGCGCCTACAGGGAAGCGGTGAAGGAAAGATACAGCTTCTTCAGTTACGGCGACGCCATGCTGGTAATATAAAAAATGAAGTTCTCCTTCGAGCTTTTAAAAACCGATAAAACCGGCGCGCGTCTTGGGCGTATGTCTACGCCCCACGGCGAGTTCGCAACGCCGGTATTCATGCCGGTGGGCACGAAGGCCGCCGTGAAGGCCGTGTCGCCTGAGGAGCTTGAAGCCGCCGGCGCTGGCATAATCCTTGCCAACACATACCATCTTTATCTGAGGCCCGGGCATGAGCTTATAAGGGATCTCGGCGGGCTTCATTCGTTCATGCACTGGGCAGGGCCGATACTGACGGACAGCGGCGGCTTTCAGGTCTTCAGCCTCGGGAAGTTAAGGCAGCTTGACGAAACAGGCGTGTCATTCAGGTCGCACCTTGACGGCGCAAAGTGCACGCTCACGCCGGAGAGCGCCATAGAGGTGCAGGAGGCCCTTGGCGCGGATATCATCATGCCGCTCGATGAGTGCACGCCTTATCCGGCGGAGCGCGAATACGCCGTTAACTCAATGAACCTCACGCACCGGTGGGCGCTGCGCTGCAAGAAGGCGAAGAAGGACAACGGTCAGGCCCTTTTCGGCATCGTGCAGGGCGGGATGTACGAGGATTTGAGACGGGAGAGCGCAAAGGCCGTTACTGAGATAGGCTTTGACGGCTACGCCCTCGGGGGTCTGAGCGTGGGGGAGGAAAAGCCTTTGATGTATGGAATAATAGCCCGAAGCGCGCCGCTCCTGCCGGCGGCCTCTCCGAGGTATCTGATGGGCGTCGGCACGCCCGAAGATCTCGTTTACGCGGTGGAGCACGGCATAGACATGTTCGACTGCGTCATGCCCACGAGAAACGCAAGGAACGGAACTCTCTTTACAAGAAGCGGAAAATTAGTTATAAAGAATGGTCAATATGAGAAGGACTCCCGGCCTGTCGAGGATGGGTGCGGCTGCTACACATGCGGGAATTATTCAAGGGCGTATCTTCGGCATCTTTACATGTCGGGCGAGATGCTCGGGTCGCGCCTTAATACGATACATAACCTCTTTTATTACGCCGCCCTGATGCGCCAGATGCAAAGGGCGATAAAGGAAGACGCCTTCGCGCAGTTCAAGAGGGGGTTTTACTCAGGTTTAGAAAGGCCGTGATGCGTAAAAAACAGTTCCATCACGCATAACGTGGACAATGACTTGCCGGGCGGATAAGTCCTGTCTGGTTTTGAAGGGCGCTTGCCAATGGCGGCGCCCGCCAAGTTAAGGTAAAAAAAGGAGGTAGTAAATTGTTATTTTTCCCTGTTGCAACCGCATTTGCCGCTGACGCCCCTGCTGCTCAGGCGGCCGGCCCGATGGGCACCATCATGAGCATGGCCCCGCTTGTAATACTTTTTGTCATATTTTATTTTCTCCTTATACGGCCCCAGCAGAAAAAGGCCAAGGAACACAGGGCAATGCTGAGTAAGATTGCCGCCGGCGACTCGGTCATCACGAACGGCGGCCTGCACGGAAAGGTCACGGGCGTGAACGATGACTCTGTGACAGTGGAGATCGCGCCTAACGTAAGGGTTAAGATCGCAAAGGAAGCGATAGCCGTAAAAAAGACGCAGGGCTGAGTTTTTTTAAGGCGTGTAAAAATCTTTAATAAGGTTACGGAGTCTTAATGAAGAGTATCATGATGCGCCTTGCGTTGCTTGGGGCGTTCACAATAGTCGCGCTCGCGCTGTTTTTACCGTCGACGCCGCTTGCCTCAAAGCTGCCGCCGTTCTGGACGAATAACGTCCCGAAGATAGTCCTGGGCCTTGACCTTCAGGGCGGAACGCACCTTGTCCTCAGCGTTGACCAGGATAAGGCCGTTGAAAACCACATGAACAGGCTTGCCGACTCCCTTGATGACATCTTCAAAAAGAAGAACATCCCCTACAAGAACGTCCAGAAGGACGGCCCCGCGGGGATTTCCATCGGCTACTTCGATGAAAAGAGCAGGGATGCCATAAAAAAGGCGATAAGCGGCGAGATGCCCGTCCTTGGAGGGGAGAGGGCGTCTGACGGCAAGTTGTCTTATACCCTGCTTGATTCCGAGGTCAAGAGGATAAGCGAATGGGCGACCTCTCAGGCGCTTGAGACCATAAGGAACAGGATAGACAAGTTCGGCGTCGCCGAGCCGCTGATTCAAAAGCAGGGCGCAAAGGAAATAGCCATACAGCTCCCCGGCCTTAAAGACCCTGACAGGGCCATTGAGCTGATAGGCAAGACCGCGGTGCTGGAGTTCAGGCTGATTGATGATTCCATGACGCCCTACAGGGCGCTCTCAAGCGTCGCGCCTCCGGATTCCGAGATACTTTACGAACATTCGGCATCAAAACAGGGCGGCGGGGAAAAGGCCCCGTATCTCGTTAAAAAAGAGGTGCTTCTTACCGGAGATTCGCTGACGGACGCGAGGGTGGCGATAGACTCAAGATATAACGAGCCGTATGTTTCTCTGACATTCGACGCCAACGGCTCGCGCATCTTTGAGAGGATAACCACGGAAAACACGAACAAGAGGCTGGCGGTCGTCCTTGACGGAAGCGTGTATTCCGCGCCGAACATCAGGGAGCCCATCGCGGGCGGAAGGGCGCAGATAACCGGAGGCTTTACGCACGAGCAGGCATCCGACCTGGCGATAGTCCTTCGGGCCGGCGCGCTTCCAGCGCCGGTCAGCGTGGTGCAAAACGTCACCGTCGGGCCGACATTGGGCATGGACTCCATCACGGCCGGAGTTAAGTCCGCAGTCCTTGGAGCGCTGCTTGTCCTCATATTCATGGCCTTTTACTACAAGGCGTCCGGCCTCATCGCGGACTTCGCGATAATTATCAACATAGTCATGCTCCTCGGGGCAATGGCGTGGATGAACGCCACGCTGACGCTTCCCGGCATCGCCGGCATAATCCTGACAATCGGCATGGGAGTGGACTCCAACGTCCTCATATTCGAGAGGATAAAAGAGGAATTCAGAAGCGGCAGGACGCCGCGTTCCGCCGTGAGCGCCGGCTATGAACATGCTTTCTGGACTATCATAGACTCGCACATCACGACCCTTATCACCGCCGCCGTTCTTTTCCAGTTCGGCAGCGGCCCCGTAAAGGGCTTCGCGGTGTCTCTCAGCATCGGCATAATCATAAACCTCTTTACATCGCTCGTCGGCACGAAGGTGATATTCGACCTGCAGAGCGAGAAGTTTCATATGAAGAAACTCAGCATCTAAAATAGGACCGGTTGTCTGCCGCCGGTTATCGGCTTTTGGAAAGACCGCGCGTCTTTGCCGACAGCCGACAGCCGATGACCGATAACCGTTTACCGGAGGCTTGATGGACATCTGGGGCGAAACAAACATAGATTTTCTCGGCAGGCGCAAAATAGCTTTTTTCTTTTCCGGCATAGCGGCCATTATCGGGCTTATCGCGATATTGGCCATCCCCATGGGGAAGGCCAACCTCGGCACGGACTTCGCCGGAGGCGTCTCCATACAGTTCAGGTTCGATAAGCCGGTGCATATAGAAGGCGTAAGAAAGCTTCTTGAGGCAAGCGGCTTCAGGGACGCGAACCTTCAGGAGTTCGCCGAGCCTAATAAGCTCCTCGTGCGCTTTAAAAGGACGGACACGGACCTGCGCGCCGTATCGAAGTCCATCGGAGACGTCTTGACAAAGGGCATGCCCGACAACCATTTTAACGTCGAGTCCACCACGGAGGTCGGCCCTACGGTCGGCAAAAAACTCCAGAGGGACGCCCTTATGGCGATAGGGATATCGATGCTCGGAATACTCATTTACATCGCGTGGCGTTTTGATTTCCGTTTCGGCGTGGCCGCCGTCGTGGCGACATTGCACGACGTGCTCGCGGTAATGGGTCTCCTTTTTGTTTTAAATAAGGAGATGAGCCTTCTTATCGTCACGGCGCTTCTGACCCTTGCCGGATATTCGCTTACGGACACTGTCGTTGTCTTTGACCGCATCCGCGAGAACATGAGAAAGCATACGAAGGAAGCCCCGATACCGCTTATCAACAGGAGCATTAACGAAGTCCTGAGAAGAACGATCGTCACTTCACTGACGACGCTTCTTGCCACATTCGCACTGCTCATCATGGGCAGTGAAGTCATCCATGATTTTTCCCTCGCGCTCTTTGTCGGCGTTCTTGTAGGGACATACTCATCCATCTTCATAGCGAGTCCTGTTCTCCTTTTCTGGGAGAAAAAGGGCAAGCAAGAGCCTGCCAAGGTCTAATCTTAAAAAAATATTGAGCTAATTCGGTTTGTGTGTTATAAAACATGCTATACAGGGGAGGCATATTATGCCGCCCTTCATGCGTGCGTCTGCCGGTATTTTGAGACGGTTATGCCGGGGCCTTATACTGCCATTGTGCGCGGTATTAAAGGTCTTTTCTCTGTAAGTCTCTGAATTCAAGGCTCAAGCAATTAACTATTATAGCCGAAAGGTTATAATAGGCATGCTCCTTAAGGACTACCATGGGTCATTACAAGGGTTGAGCCGCCGAAAATTGAAAAGATGACGGATACTCGTCCATGGTTATTGTTTCCAGCCGGAACTCCGCCCGCATGGGCTGAGCCCCCTCAGGGGGTTGAACCCCCTCAGGGGGTGATTAAACAGCAGGCAGGTCGATGACCACTTCCTTATCTCCTCCCCCGCACCACTCGCCTGTACGGCTGTTTGCGTTAAATGATGTATTTGTGATGGCGAGTGGTGCGGGGGAGGAGATAAAAAGATTTAAAAATTACGCAAATAGGGCACTGTCTAACATACACGGGCAGGGTGGGAGACGTGGATATGACCGTTGGCAATATAATGAAAGCGCGCGAGGAGCTGGATATGCTCCTATGGCGTGAATTTCAGGATGGGCTGACCATCCTCCTTGACGTTCCTATTGGGCTCTACGACCGTAACGGTTCCTTGCTTATTCCGGCGAGCAAGGAGTCCTCTATGTGCAGCGCGGCAGCCGGCCACGAAAAGACGGCCGCGCTGTGCGCGGAGCAGTGCCGTGATGCGATAGCCTGCGCCATTGAAAAGAAGCAGATATATATCTACAAATGCCACGCAAACCAGCATGTCTTTGCCGTGCCCGTATTCCCGGACGCATCCGTCGCATTTGTCATCGTCGGCGGCAAGGTCTATCTTGAAGGGGGCGACCCCCTTCAAGGGGGCGGCCTCAAGGACTTTTACAGGGCGGCGGCGGATTTCGGCTTTGACGATGATTCCGTTAAAAAGATAAAAGAAGGCATTAAGGTCGCCTCTTCCAAGTCCGTGTCCGCTCTGCCGGGCATCGTCAGCGGCATTGCGGCGCCTTTCCTTAAGTGTCTCTATGCCAAAAGCGACCATGTGATAAGCGCCGGAGCCGCCGATACGCACTGGTTCAAAGGTTTTTACGCCCTTGAGCAGGTCTATAAGTCCATCGCCCCGCTCTTTGACAAAGAGGAGATTTACGACTCCGTTCTTTTAAGCTGCATGGATATTGTCGGGGCCGAGAGGGGATCCCTGATGCTCCTTGACAACAAGAGCAACGTGCTTTCCATAAAGGCGTCAAGGGGGCTGGACAGGGACGTCCTTGACAACATCAGCATACATCTGGGCGAAGGCATAGCGGGAGGCGTAGCGGCAAAGGGCGAGCCTGTCATGGTTGAGGATATCGAGCACGAAGTCATGGAGCACAGGAATATGCCGTGGTACAAGACCAAGTCCTTTATTTCCATGCCGTTAAGGCTCGACAACCGCGTCATAGGCGTCATCAATATTTCCGACAAGCTCACCGGAGGCGTGTTCTCCAAGGAAGACCTCCTGCTCGTCAAGTCTATCGCCAACTACGCGTCCATCGCCCTTGAAAGGGGCGCTTATTACAGCATGAGCGAGGAGTTGAAGCTCCTGTCAATGACCGACGCCCTAACGGGTCTTTTTAACCGGAGATACTTCCTTGAGAGGCTTTTCGAGGAGGTGGAGCGCGTAAAGAGACACAACGAAAAATTTTCCCTGTTTATCCTTGACATAGACAACTTCAAGGCGTTTAACGACAGATACGGGCACAGCGTAGGCGATGAGATACTCAAGCTCGCGTCAAAGATCATAAGGGACGCGGTGAGGTCAATAGACGTCGTGGCACGCTATGGAGGAGAGGAGTTCGTGGTGCTCCTTCCGCACACATCCAAGGGTGAATCTCTCGTAATCGCCGAGAGGATAAGGCGCGGCATCGAGGAGATGAAGCAGGCCGGGGCCGTCTTCAGGGGGCTGAACCCCTTAAAGGGGACGCCGACCATCTCCGTCGGCATAGCGGAATTCCCCGGCGACGCCGAGACCATAGACGACCTTGTTGAACATGCCGACAAGGCCATGTACGCCGCCAAGCGCATGGGCAGGAACAGGGTTGTAATGTATCAGGGTTGACGCCGCGCACCCGGCGCCACTCGGAGTGGTGCCGGGCTTGACCTTTTCTCCGTTTGACTGTAAAATCTTTTTAAATCATACACCGGTGATGACCACTTCCTTACATCCTCCCCCTTCACGGGGGAGGGTAGGGTGGGGGTGTCGGACGTTTCACGCATAACGGCCTTGCGGCGGATGAGATAATGAAAAAGCGTTGGAAAGTAGCTCCGGTCAATGCCGGGCTTCAGGCTGTCCTCGCGAGGGAACTTAATATCCTGCCTCTCACGGCTCAGCTTCTGGTGAACAGAGGCCTTGTTGACGCAGACAGGGCCTTTTCTTTTTTGAACCCGGAGCTTAAAGACCTGCACGACCCGTTTCTTTTGAAAGACATGGACAGGGCAGTGGAGCGATTGCTTTGCGCGCTGGCTAAAGGCGAGCAAATAGCCGTCTACGGCGACTACGACGTTGACGGCACGACCGCCTGCGCGCTGTTATACCTCTTTTTCAGGGACATCGGCGCCGGCGTCGTTCCATATATCCCTGACAGGCGCTCCGAAGGCTACGGCCTTAACGCCGGGGCCGTCAGGAAGCTGCAGGCGCGAGGGGTTGACCCCCGTCACGGGGCTGAGCCCCCTCAGGGGGTAAAGGTAATAATAACCGTAGACTGCGGCTCGTCGAACCATGACGAGGTGGCGCTGGCCAATACGCTCGGCATTGACGTCATCGTAACGGACCATCACGAGCTTCCCCCCATCCCGCCCCCTGCCCTTGCGGTTATAAATCCAAAGAGACATGACTGCCCCTTCCCGTTCAAGGGGCTTGCCGGCGTTGGAGTCGCCTTCTATCTGATTATCGCCCTGCGCGCGCGCTTGAGGAGCGCGGGATGGTTCAAGGGGTTGAACCCCGTCACGGGGCTCGGCCCCCTCCGTGAGCCTAATCTTAAAAAATATCTTGACCTTGTGTGCATCGGGACAGTGGCGGACATGGTGCCCTTGCAGGGATCCAACAGGGTCTTCGTCAGCCAGGGGCTCAGGGAGCTTGAAAATACGGTCCGTCCCGGCCTCGTGGAGTTAAAAAAGGTCGCGGGTGTTTCGGCGGTGGATGCCGATACCATCGCCTTTCAGCTCGCCCCGAGGCTTAATGCGGCCGGCCGGCTTGGGCAGGCGCTTACTTCCTTCAAGCTGCTTACGACCGGCGATCCGCGTGAGGCCGCGTCTATCGCCGCAGAGCTCGATAAGGAGAACAGGGACAGGCAGGCGCTCGAAGAGGAGATATTGAACGAGGCGCTTTTGATGCTCGAAGGCCGCCCGGCGGCGGACGAAACCCTTCAAGGGTCAGGAAGGAAGGGGTTGAATCCTCTCAGGGGGCTCAGCCCCTTCAAGGGGATAGTCCTTCATTCGGACAGGTGGCACCCCGGGGTCATCGGCATCGTCGCGTCGCGCCTTGTGGAGAGATTTTACAGACCCACTGTGATGATAGCCTTTGATAAAGACGGCGGACAGGGCAGAGGGTCGGCGCGGGGGATAAAATTCTTTAACCTGCTTGAGGGGCTCGAGGCCTGTTCCGGCCTCCTTGAAAGGTTCGGCGGACATAAGGCCGCAGCCGGGCTTACGGTCAGAAGGGATAAGGTCGAGGCATTTTCCGCCGAGTTCCTCCGGTATCTGGATACGGCGCTCTCTGACGAGGACCTCGTGCCGGAGGTCGCGCTTGATGCGGAGGTTAAGCTCGCGGACTTCGACATGAAGCTCCCTGAGGGAGTTCAACTCCTCGGTGAGATAGGCAGGCTTGCCCCATTCGGCATGGCGAACGCGAAGCCGCTTTTTTGTCTCATCGGGGCGAGCATCATACAGACCGAGATAGTGAAGGAAAAACATTTAAGGTTCAAGCTCCGTCAGGATTCGTCGGCCTGCAGCGGAATCGGCTTTGGCCTTGCAAGGCTGCACCCTATGCGCGGAGAAGGCTACCGCATTGCGTTCTCGCCCTATGCCGATGAATGGCGCGGCGCTAAAAACCTCGGCCTCAGGATAAAAGATGTGCAGGTTCAGCCCGGCACCACTCGCCATGACAGACGCATCATTTAGCGCAAACAGCCGTGCAGGCGAGCGGTGCTGGGCGGCCAATCCGTAATGGCGGCGCGGCCTGCTCAAAATCCTTGACATGCGCGTTAAAACGAAATATAGTTTAACGTTGCAAATCACGGCCTAACATCGAATTTCAAGAAAGGGGCTGAGCCCATTCAGGGGACGGTAAATTAAAGCAATGGCACACGAAACCAGCAGGAAAAGATTTTTGAAAAAGCCGGTGCGTCCGGTGGAGGTCAAATTAAAGGGCAGCGTGTCTGACCTTGTCAAAAGGATGGGCGACACGGGCTTTCAGGGGAAAAACCTCTCCGTTGCTGTTGACGTCTGGGAAGACATGCTGAAGAATGACACGACGATATTTTTCGGCCTCGCGGGCGCCATGGTGCCTGCCGGCATGAGGGAGCTTGTCGTTTACCTCATCAAGAACAGGTACATCGACTGCCTCGTGTCAACTGGCGCGAACCTCTTCCACGACATACATGAAACGCTCGGCAGATACCACTGGCAGGGAAGCCCCCATGCCGACGACAACGTGCTTAAAGACCTCGGCATAGACCGCATCTACGACGTATATGCCGTTGAAAAGGAGTTTAACGACGCCGACAGGTACATCTACGACTTCGCCGGCTCGCTTGAGAGAAGGCCATACACCACGAGGGAGTTTTTGAGCCTCCTCGGCAAAGACCTCTCGAAGAGAAAAGGCAAGGGCGCGCCCGAAGGCATAGTCAGTGCGGCGTACAAGGCGGGCGTGCCGGTTTATTGCCCGGCCGTGGCCGATTCGTCCATCGGCATCTCTCTGGCCCTTAAGAACGGGGCCGAGCATTTCATATTCGACCTCATCGGCGACGTGAAGGAGACGGCCGAGATAGCCGCCGGAGCAAAGGAGACCGGCGTCGTCTACGTCGGCGGCGGGACGCCCAAGAACTTCATCCAGCAGACGGAAGTCACGGCGACCCTCATGTGCAAGAACGTCGAAGGGCATAAATACGCCGTACAGATAACCGCCGACGCCCCTCACTGGGGGGGTCTCAGCGGATGCACCTTCGAGGAGGCCCAGTCCTGGGGCAAGATCGCGAAAAAGTCGACCCACGCCACCGTCAACGCGGACGCGACCATCGCTCTGCCGTTCATTGTCACGTCGCTAGCGCAGAGGATGAAGGGTAAAAAGAGAAAGGGCGCCAATCTCGACCTTTCAAAGTCGAATAATATAAGAAAAAGGATTTGGGAATAATATAAAGTGGACAGCATATTCAACTTCGGGGGACTGACGCAGGAGATGCTGGACAGGAAGACGCCCAGATTTTCGGTGCTTCCGGTTCCATACGATCTTACGGCGTCTTATACAAGCGGCATGAGGAACGGCCCGCGCGCCATCATCGAGGCGTCAACGCACATGGAGCTTTATGATGATGAGCTTAAATGCGAGCCGTATGAGGCGGGAATAGAGACGCTGCCGTCTCTTGAGCCTACGGCCCTTGGGCCGCGGGAGATGATAAACAGGGTCAGAAGCGCGGCGTCGCGGATAATCGCCTCGAAAAGGATCCCCGTGCTTATTGGCGGAGAGCACAGCGTCACGCTTGGCATGGTCGAGGCCCTTCTTGAGAAGTATCCGAAGATGTCGGTGCTTCAGCTTGACGCCCACGCCGACATGAGGGACGAGTATCAGGACAGCCCCTTTAATCACGCGTGCGTCGCAAGAAGGATTTCCGAGATATGCCCGATAGTCCAGGTGGGCATAAGGAGCCTCAGCGCTTCCGAGGCTGAGTTCCTTGACGGTGAAAAGGCAAAGGGCAAAAAGGCCAAATCGCGGATAACGACCTTCAGCGCCGTTGACGCGCTTAAAGGCGTTGCCGACAAGGCGGCCAGGGCGCTTACGGACGACATATTCATCACCGTTGACCTCGACGTATTTGACCCGGCGATAATGCCCGCGACAGGCACTCCGGAGCCGGGCGGCCTTTTCTGGTATGACGCGCTTGCGATTTTAAGGAAGGTCATCTCTAAAAAAAGGACGGTAGGTTTTGACGTCGTGGAGCTTTGTCCCTTGCCCGGCAATATCGCGCCGGATTTTCTTTCAGCCAGGCTCGTATACAAGATGATGGGATACGTCAACGAAACGATGGATTAGCTCTTCCGGGGACACGGCCATGTCCTGCATGCGCCTCTTGAAAAAACAGGCGGCAAAGCGCGGTCAGACTAAATAAAAGCAGGGGGTAGGTAAAATGTTCGTTCCTAAAAGGGTATTTTTCACGAAAGGCGTTGGAACGCATAAAGAGGAGCTGCATTCATTTGAGCTGGCTCTGCGTGACGCCGGCATAGAGAAGTTCAATCTCGTTCAGGTATCAAGCATATTCCCGCCGGGCTGCAAGATAATCTCTCGGTCGCTGGGCATAAAAAAGCTCTCTCCGGGACAGGTCACCTTCTGCGTCATGAGCAGGCTTGCCAGCAATGAACCCCGCCGTCTCGTTGCCGCCTCCGTTGGATGCGCCATCCCAATGGACAGGAA
Organism: Deltaproteobacteria bacterium; assembly: GCA_016234935.1. Taxonomy (GTDB): domain Bacteria; phylum Desulfobacterota; class GWC2-55-46; order GWC2-55-46; family GWC2-55-46; genus JACRNL01. Next base: position 243,027 of record JACRNL010000011.1, read on the forward strand.
GGTCTACGGCTACCTCAGCGAACATCACGCCTATGGCCAGACGGATACGCTCGCAGGCGACTACGCCGAAGACCTCGCGGCCGCGATGCTCGCCTCCACGCTCGGCATCGCGCTCGATGAGAGCCTCGGCTGGGACGAGAAAAAGGAGATATACCGCATAAGCGACAAGATAGTAAAGACCACTAACATCACGCAGTCCGCGATAGTCAAGGGCGACGGCAAATACACCACGGTCGTGGCCGCCGCGGTTCTGGTACTGTAGACCCGCCGGTATCTCTATGAGAGTCGGGCTTACATACAACCTCAGAAAAGAGGTCAGCTCCGCGGAAGGACTTCCCGAGGACTTTTACGCTGAATGCGATGCCGCCTCGACGATTGACGCGGTAAAGGCCGCCATCCTTGACAGGCACGAAGACGTCATAATGGTCGAGGCCGATGAATGCGCCTTTGAAAAGCTAAAGAAGGAAAGACCTGACATAGTCTTCAATATGGCCGAGGGTCTCTGGGGCGAAAGCCGCGAGGCCCAGTTGCCGGCCATAATGGAGATGCTTCGGATACCATACACCGGCTCATCCCCGCTCGCCCTCGCCCTGACTCTCAACAAGGCAAAGGCCAAGGAAATACTCTCATGCCACGGAGTGCCAACGGCCAGGTTCACGGTAGCGGCCGACGCCTCCTTTGACGCCGTCATGGCCGCGTCCCGTCTTAACTTTCCCATGATGGTCAAGCCGCTCCTTGAAGGCTCCAGCAAGGGGATAAGGAACGACTCGGTTGTGCATAATATTGACTCCCTCAAAAAAAAGGTGGAAAGCCTTATCAGCGGCTACCGGCAACCGGCGCTAATCGAAGAGTACCTTGACGGCAGGGAGTTTACCGTCGCACTTCTCGGCAACGGCGCCAAGCTCCGCTGCCTGCCGATTGTCGAGATAAACTATTCGGCCCTTCCGGAAGGCGTAACCCCGATATACTCATACGAGGCCAAGTGGATATTCGACAGGCCTGAGAGCCCCTTGGATATATTCAGCTGTCCGGCCAAACTTGACGCCGGGCTCAAAAAAGCGATAGAGGCCGCGGCTATTAACGCATTTAACGCCCTTGACATAAAGGACTGGTGCAGAATAGACGTAAGGCTCGACCGCGCCGGCGCGCCGAACATCATAGAGCTTAATCCGCTGCCCGGCATCCTTGCGGACCCAAGAGAGAATTCATGCTTTCCCAAGGCCGCAAGGGCCGCGGGGCTTGACTTCAGCACCATGGTCAATTCTGTAATTGACATTGCGCGGGAGCGTTACGGCATATGAATTTGAAAGGGGTTGAACCCCCTCAGGGGGTAAGGATAATATACAACGACGACACCGGCGCTCCGGATGCCCACAATCCTGTTGACGCCAGGCTCTATCCTGACCTTGAGGAAGTGGCCGAGACAGCCGCGGAGGTAGACGCCGCGCTCCGCGCGGAAGGTTTCCGGACGGTTGTCACGCCGCTGCGCGCCTCAGGAAGGGGCGCGCTTACGGACTTCGTCCGTGAGATAAGCGCTGGCGCCGAGGGCATGATCTTCAATATCTGCGAAGGCGCCTTTGGCAGGAGCTCCCTTGAGATGAACGTCGCCGCGCTGCTGGAGCTGCACGGATTGAAGTTTACCGGAAGCCCGTCCCTGACGCTGGGGCTTAGCCTTGACAAAGGGCTTTCAAAGGATATTTTGAGCAGCCGCGGCATCATGACGCCGGATTACTGTGTGCTTAATGACGTCCCCTCGAAGCTTAAAGGACATCTCGACTTCCCTCTGATAGTGAAGCCGCTTCGCGAGGACGCAAGCATCGGCATTGATTCCGGCGCGGTCGTAAGCACGATGAAGGAGCTGAAGGCGCGCGTCGAGCTGGTCTTGACGAAGTACAAACAGCCGGCAATTATCGAGGAGTACATCGAAGGCAGGGAGTTTAACGTGGCCGTCATAGGCAACGGCAAGGAGATGAAGGCGCTTCCTCTGGCGGAGCTGACCTTCGTCGACTTCCCCGCGGGCGTGCCGCGGATATGCAGCTACGAGGCAAAATGGCTTCCAACCAGCGTTCTTTACAAAAAGACCGTCCCCCAATGTCCGGCGGACGTCAGCGAAGAGCTGCAGGCTGAGATGACGGTCGTTGCCGAAAGGGCATACGAGGCGATGGGCTGCCGGGACTATGCGAGGGTGGACATGAGGGTAGGGGAGAGCGGCATCCTGAAGGTGCTTGAGGTAAACCCCAATCCGGATCTGTCGTCCAACGCAGGGCTCGCGAGGGCCGCCGGCGCGGCGGGCTTTTCTTATTCGAAGTTCATCGCCGGGATCGTCGCGACAGCGGCTAAAAGATACGAATAGATTGTCATGACCGCTAACGTGAGCGGAGGCGCGGGTGGGTATAAGAAAGGCCGTTAAAATGGACAGGGCGGCGCTTGCCGGGATGATAAACTCAAGCGGCAACCTTACAGGGGATGAAAAGGATTGCGCGGTCGAACTCCTCGATATTTACCTTAATAGCGGCGCCGGGAAGGATTATTCCTTCGTTGTTGAGACGGACGATAAAAACAACGCAACCGGGTATGCCTGCTACGGCAAGAGGCCTTTGACGCAGGGCACATATGACCTTTATTGGATAGTGGTCGATCCGGCGCACAGGCGGAAGGGCGTCGGCGCAAGGCTTGTCGCCGCGGTGATGGAAAAGCTGAAGGCCGATGGCGCGCGCCTTCTGGTTGCCGAGACCTCAGGCACCAAAGGGTATGCGGCGGCCATGAGTTTTTACATGAAGAACGGTTTTGCGCTTGAGGCCCGCGTAAAGGAGTTCTACAAACCGGGCGACGATCTCATGCTGTTCGTCAGACGCCTCTGACGGCGAATCATCTCAGCCGGAGGTCTTCGGGAGTGGAGCAGGAAAAGATAAAAAAAATATACGCGGCGTATTCGAATGTCTACGACGCGATATTTAAAAGAATATTTTATCCCCGGATAAAACATGCGATCGCCGTAATGGACATAAAGCCCGGCGAGAGGATACTTGACGTCGGCGTGGGCACGGGCATCTCTCTCGGCGCGTTCCCAAAGCACTGCAGGGTGGTCGGCATCGACCTTTCGACCGAGATGCTCATGAAGGCGAAAAAGAAGGTGGTAAAGAACCGCCTCGGCAACATCAAGGTCGTGAGCATGGACGCCATGTCCGTGGGCTTCAGGGACAACTCCTTTGACAGGGTCTTTCTCTCTCACGTCGTAAGCGTGGTGCCTGACCCGTACAGGATGATGTCCGAGGTCAAGAGGGTTTGCAGAAAGGGCGGACAGGTTGTGATAGTCAACCACTTCAAGAGCAGGAACAAGCTTGTCGAAACTGTCGAGAAGGTCATAAATCCGATATGCAAGCAGCTCGGCTGGAGGAATGACCTTTGCCTCAGCGAGTTCATCGCCAATTCGGGCCTGCGGGTGAATAAGAAGTATATGCTGAGAAAGCTCGATTTCTGGCACATCGTCTTTGCCACGAACGAAAAGTAGGCCGCTCCAACGGATCCCCCACCCTGCCCTTGTATGTTAGACTGTGCCATATTGCGTAATTTTTAAATCTTTTTTTCCCCTCTCCCCTCGCGGGAGGGGGTAGGGTGCGGGGGGGCTTTTTTTCACCCCCACCCTACCCCCTCAAGGGGGAGGAGAAAAGGAAGGGGCCATCTACCGCTTGCATCCGCAAAAGCCCTCAAGCCGCCGGATATGCCCGGACATAACATGGATCTGAAGATAGAGCCGTTGAGGCTCACCGACCTGGATGAAGTCATGAGGATAGAGAGGCTCTCTTTTCCCAATCCCTGGACGCGGGGGATGTTCGAAAACGAGCTTAAAAATCCGGTGTCATTCGCCTTCGCGGCAAGGGCCGGGGGCGAGCGGCAAGGGCCGGGCGGGATCATCGCGTATTCCATCTTCTGGATAGTCCAGGGCGAGGCGCACATCCTTAACCTTGCGGTGGACCCCGAATGGAGGAGAAAGGGGGTCGCCCTTACGTTCCTTCAATCCATCCTTGACTTCATGCGTCCGCGGACGGTATTTGAAGTATTCCTTGAGGTAAGGATGTCCAATATCGCCGCGATAAGGCTTTACAAAGGCCTCGGTTTCAGGGAGGCCTACGTCCGCAAAAAATATTACGGCGACGAGGACGCCATCGTCATGAAGCTTGAGATGTGAGCGATCATCCTCTATAATAAAAAAACGATGAAAAACAGGATCGAAAGGCTTTGCGAGATCACGCACAACAAAGAGGTATCATCGAGCTATTTCCGCATCGGCCTCAAGTGGCAGACGCCGCGGATTGCCCCCGGGCAGTTTGTGATGCTTCGCGTCACGGACAGCCTCGACCCTCTGCTGAGAAGGCCCTTTGGCATTTACAATGTCATTGATGCCGCAGGCAAGGCAAGCCTCAGGGGCACGGGCATAGAGCTTCTTTATAAGGTCGTCGGGCGCGGCACGCGCATCCTCTCGCTGAAAAAACCGGGCGAATGCGTAGATGTTCTGGGGCCTCTTGGGAACGGATGGCCTTTGCCCAGGTTATTGTCAAGCGGGAAAAACAGATGGGGTCGGCACGACAAAATAATAATGACGGGCGGCGGCATGGGCATAGCGCCGCTCTATCTTCTGGCAAAGAAAATAAAAACCGGCGTGGTGCTCTTCGGCGGAAAGGGCAGGGCGGAGGCCGGGCTGACAAAGGCATTTAAAGGGCATAAAATAAGGATAGCCACCGAGGACGGCAGCGTCGGAAAAAAAGGGTTTGTCACGGAGCTATTGAAAGAGGAGCTTGGGCCGGATTCAGCCGTCTGCGCCTGCGGCCCTGTGGGGATGCTGAAGGCCGTTGCCGCTCTTGCGGATGATGCAGGCGTTGACTGCTACGTGTCGCTTGAAAGCTCAATGGCCTGCGGCATAGGCGCATGCCTTGGCTGCGCCGTTAAGTCCGGCGCGCACGGCGCGGCGGCTAACAGGGATTACAGGATGGTCTGCTCCGACGGCCCCGTCTTTTTAAGCAGGGACATAGACTGGGAGGCGCTGTGAAGAAAAACGCCGCGGCTTCCTCCGCCCTTTCAACCGAGATAGCGGGCATAAAGTTTCAAAACCCCGTGATGACCGCCTCAGGGACATTCGGCTACGGCATGGAGTTCGGCGGATATACGGACTTAAACCGCCTCGGCGCCGTCGTCGTGAAGGGACTGTCCTTAAAGCCGCGCGCCGGAAACCCCGGCCCCCGCATAGTCGAGACTCCGGGCGGAATGCTCAACGCCATAGGGCTTCAAAACGTCGGCGTAGAGGTTTTTTTAAAGGAAAAGCTCCCGCTCCTCAAGGGATTGAAATGCCGCGTAATCGCGAACATCTTCGGCGAGACCATCGAGGACTACGCGGAGCTTGCCAAACGGCTTGATAACGCCGAAGGGCTTTGTGCGGTCGAGATAAACATCTCCTGCCCGAACGTCAAAAAGGGCGGCATCGTCTTCGGCACAGACCCCATCGAGGCCGCCAGGGTCGTCCATGCCGTTAGAAGATCAACCGGACTGCCTGTCATCACGAAGCTGTCGCCAAACGTCACCGACATTAAGGTCTTGGTAAGGGCCGTGGAGGACGCGGGCACGGACGCCGTCTCTCTCATAAACACGCTCACCGGCATGGCCGTTGACGTCGAGAGGAGGCGCCCGGTTCTCGCCATGAGCACCGGCGGCCTTTCAGGCCCTGCCATAAGGCCGGTCGCCGTGCGGATGTGCTGGGAGGCGGCAAAGGCCGCAAGGACGCCCATCATCGGCATGGGCGGCATAGTGACCGCCTCTGACGCGCTTGAGTTCATCATCGCGGGCGCGTCGGCCGTGCAGGTCGGCACCGCCAGCTTCATTGACCCCGATGCCGCCGTGAAGGTTGCCGCGGGCATAGCGGACTATGTAAAAAGGCACAAAACAACCGTCCGTGAGCTTATCGGGTCGCTTAAGACCGGCTGACAGGTTGGCATGGTTAAAATTCAAAGCGCATGGGGGGGGGGAAGGGATATGGCCATGATAAAACCGGAAAAGATAACCGTTGTAAAGGAATATCTGGCAAAGCATTTCCTGAACTATGCGATAGAAGACCGCTATGATTATTCCATAGACGCGCAGGTCTTCAAGCTGACCAAGTTCACCACGCGCTATCTGACGAAGGTGTCAGAGGATTTTTTTTCCGATAAGAGCGTAAAAGAGGTGAAAGAAGGCCTTGATGAGAACGAGTTCGCCGACGTCATCCGCGAGAATGAATTCCCGGTGCTTCTTACGGGCAGGGGGATAAAGGTGTTGAAGGATTGAGGCCGAGCCCACCCTGCGCACTGCCGGGCTTTTAACGACAAAGGAGAAGCGGCATGAGATGGTTAGGTTTTTATTCGACGGAGGTTTACCATCCGATATCAATGATAACCGATTCATTACGTGATTATTTTCGGCGGATTGGCGGAAAAAAAGATAAACGTCAACAGAAAACCTCCTTGCCGCGCATTCATTGGAAATCGGCGATTCAAAGGAAGCCGATAGTTCTGTGTGAATTGCAGAAAGCGGATGGAAATGTCCGAATATCGGAACTTGGGATTATTTGCCAGTTTGCGCGTTCTCTGAAAGGGGCTGAGCCCCCTCAGGGGGAAGGATTGATTTTTGAAATAGGGACATTTGACGGCAGAACAACCTTGAATTTTGCATTAAATGCTGAAAATTACAAGATAGTCACACTCGATCTTCCTTCAAAATCGCAGACGGAATTAAGAGTAGAGCCGAGTGAAAAAAAATATATCAAGAAGCATATTTCAGGAGAACGGTTTATAAAAAATGCGGCAAGATTTCCGGAATCCGTCAAGAAAATACGGCAGCTTTACGGAGATTCGGCGGCATTCGATTATGCGGAGTTTGAAGGAAAATGCGATATGGTTTTTGTGGATGGTTCTCATTCGTATGAATACCTGAGAAAAGACAGTGAAACAGCTTTTCGGCTGCGCAGTAAGGAAGGAATAATTATTTGGCATGATTATGGAGTGTGGGAAGGCGTCACCAGAGGATTGGAAGAAATCGAGAGAGAAACAAAGATCGGGTTGAAACACATTGCAGGAACAAGTTTAGTAGTCCTGAAGCGTTGAAGTCGGCTCGCTGCGCTCGCAACTCCAGGTTGGATTGAGGAACGAACCTCGACATTTTATAAGCCTGTAATCAAAATCTCCGTCACCCTACTAACTTCTCCGCCGACACCAGATGTCTTGTCATTCCCATTTCCACGGCGGACAGTCCGAGGGCGAGGCCGACGAGTTGGGACAGGTGGAATATGGGGAGGTCTATCTTTTGATGGACCTTCTTTTCGGCAAGGCCCTGGTAGTTGTCGAGGTTGATGTGGCAAAAGGGGCAGGGGGTGACGAGGCAGTTGCCGCCGTGCCCTTTTGCGTCAAGGAGGCGCGTGCCGGTCATCTGCACGGCGGTCTCCTCGGCCACGAGGTCCACCTGAAAGCCGCAGCACTTTGTCTTGCCTTTGTATTCGACGGCTTCCGCGCCGAGCGCCTTTATGACGGCCTCCAGCGACCACGGTTTTTGCGGATCGTCAAAGCCGAGCGCGCTGGACGGGCGCAGGCTGTGACAGCCGTAGAAGGGTGCAACCTTCAGCCATGAAAGCGGCTTTACGACCTTCTTTTTAAGGTTATCAAGACCGTAATCTTCCGCCAAAACCCAGAGGAACTGCTTGACCTTCACGTTGCCGCTGTAATGAAGACCGGCCTTTGAAAGAATATCGTTCGTCTTTTCAAGAAGCCTTTTGTCGTTTTGTAAATCCCTGTTTGCCGTGCTCATGACCATCAGGCACGTCGAGCAGATGGTCATGATGTCCATGCCCATCTGTTCGGCCTCGGCGAATATGCGCGCGTTGAGCGCTATGTAGAGGTCATAGTCATAGTCGGTCAAAAGCCCCGCGCCGCAGCAGTTGGCCTTTGGCATGTCATGAAGCTCTATGCCGAGGGCGCTGGCCACGAGACGGGTGGTCTTGCTTGATTCCTTGGTTATCTCCTGCGAGGCGCAGCCGGGATAATACGCGTATTTTAATTGAGACACGCCCTACTCCTTTTCTTTCTTCTTTTCTTCGATTTCATCGAATATCGTCTTGACCTCGTCCATGCCTTCTATCTGCGAGAAGATGAGCGGCATGGGCATCTTGCCGTGCAGTTCCATCTTCAGGCCGAACGGTATCATGCCGAGGGAGCGCAGGAACCCAAGCGTTTTAAAGGTCATCGCGGCCTCGTCGAGCCTGCCGACCCTTTTTACCGACTGGGTCATTGACTCCACGTGTTTCGCTCCGTGGTTGTCCGTGATGCCGCGCCCAATGGCGGCGGAGCGCAGGAGTTCGATTTCTTTAAGCGGGCGCACGTCCTTTGGGCAGTATTCGGTGCAGTGGACGCACCGGACGCAGTCCCACATGCCGTGCTCCATGCTCAGGCGTTCAAGCCTTTTTTGCTTCTCGCCCTCGCGCACGTCGCCTACGAAACGCCATGCCTTTGCAAGGGCCGCCGGGGCGATGTATTCGGGGTCTATTTCAAGGGCGTTGCATTCGGAGTTGCACGCGCCGCACATGATGCAGGTTTGCGCGCGGTCAATGGCGGCCTCGTCAGCCGGTGTTATCTTGACGTCGTCTGCCTGTTCCTGTCTCCCGGGGGGCGGCGTGAGATACGGCGTTACCCTGGACATCTTGTTCCAGAAAGGAGAGAAGTCCACTATGAGGTCTTTCATTACGGCATGGTTAGCGAGCGGCTCCACGAGTATTTCGCCGAACTTATGGCGCTCCGGCAGTATCTGCGTCTTGCAGGCAAGTTTCGCGTGGCCGTTTATGGACACGGCGCATGAGCCGCATATGGCGGAGCGGCACGAGCGCCTGAAGGACAGCGTGGGGTCGTCCTCGTCCGCTATCTTCAAAAGCGCGTCAAGCACGGTCATGCCTTCGCCTGCTTCCACGTTATAGAGCTGAAAGTAAGGCTCTCTGCTTTCCTCGCCTTCATTCGGGTTAAACCGTTTTATTTTTATCTTTATTTTCATTGGCCGGTATTTTCCGATTAGCAGGCTGCCTCAAGCGCCTCATCTACTGCGTTGTCTTCGTCGCCTTGTATCTGAGGCTTCCCCGCTTACAGTCTGCGGGGACATGTTTTGAGCAGCCTGCGCGAGTATATTAGTTTTTCAGCACCCTGTTAGTATTTTCTTTCGGCCGGTTTGTATTTCGTTATCGTCACGTCCTTGCAGCTTATCTTAAGTTCTCCGTTGGTTTTATTTATAAGCGTGTGCTTGAGCCATTTTTCATCGTCGCGCCTGGGGAAATCAGTCCTTGAGTGCGCGCCTCTGCTTTCTTCGCGGTTAACGGCCCCGATAAGGATGGCCTTTGCCACGTCGAGCATGTTGCCGAGTTCGACTACTGCGAGGAGTTCGGTGTTGAAACAATCGCTCTTGTCGGAAAGGGAGACCTTTTTGTATCTTTCCTTAAGCTCCCGAATATTCTCAAGCCCCTTTGTGAGCCGCTCTTTGTCCCTGAATACGCCGCAGGAGTTTTCCATCGCGGCGGTCATCTCGCCCCGTATGATAAAGGCAGGTTCGCCGCCATCGCGTTTAAGGATATCCGCTACCTCGTGCGCCGCGTCTTTAAGGGAGCTGTCCGGGAATTCAGGGAAGGCTGTCTGGAAACAGAATTCGGACGCCGCCGCGCCGGCGCGCCTGCCGAAGACGACGGCATCGAGAAGGGAGTTGCCTCCAAGGCGGTTTGCGCCGTGGACGCTCACGCACGCGCTCTCGCCTGCGGCGTAAAGGCCGGCAATGGCCGTCATCCCGTTGACGTCCGTCATTATCCCGCCCATAGAGTAATGCGCCCCCGGCCTTACGGGGATAGGTTTTTCAATCGGGTCCACACCGGCAAAATTTATGGCGATGTCGCGTATCTGCGGCAGGCGTTCGTTTATCTTCTCGGCGCCCAGATGCCGCAAGTCCAACAGGACGCAGCCGTCAACGCCGCGGCCTGCGTCTATCTCGGTCTGCTCGGCGCGTGAAACCACGTCGCGCGAGGCAAGCTCCTTTACCTTTGGGGCGTATTTTTCCATGAACCGTTCGCCCTTTGAGTTCAGGAGGTAGCCGCCCTCTCCGCGCGCGCCTTCGGTTATGAGGATGCCTGTCCTGGGAAGCGTCGTGGGGTGAAACTGGACGAACTCCATGTCCATGAGGGCCGCCCCGGCGCTGAGCGCCAGGCCCATGCCGTCGCCGGTTGACGAGAGCGCGTTTGTGGTGGTCTTGTAGACGCGGCCATAGCCGCCGGTGGCGATGACGGCCGCCTTTGAGTGCAGCCGGTGGAGCCTGCCGGTCTTCAGTTCTATGGCGATGACGCCCCTTGCGGCGTTGTCTTTGACGACGAGCTTCACGACGTGCCATTCGTCATAGATGATTACGCCGTGCCTTATGACCTGCTCGTAGAGAACGTGGAGTATGCCGTGGCCGGTCCTGTCGGCAAGGTAGCAGGTGCGCGGGTAGCCCGCGCCGCCAAAGGGCCTCTGGGCTATGTTGCCGTCAAAGTCCCTGCTCCACACGGCGCCCATGCGTTCAAGGGCGAGGATGTCTTCCGGGGCCTCCCTGCACAGGAGTTCGATTGCGTCCTGGTCTCCAAGGTAGTCGCTCCCCTTGACCGTGTCGAATGCGTGGTTTTCCCATGAGTCGGCGGGATTTAAAGCGGCGTTTATCCCGCCCTGCGCGGCTACGGAGTGGCTCCGCACAGGATAAACCTTGGTCACCAGAGCGACGTTAAGACCGCTTTTAGCGGCCTCGATGGCCGCCCTCATCCCGGCAAGCCCTGCGCCGACAATTATGACGTCATGCGTGACCAGATGTCCTCCATGATATCAGGAAAACATTAAGTGAAAGGATGATTTTGATTTATGCTGAAGATTTCAAAAAGGCACGGCAGAGGGGGCTGTTTTGCGCCAGCCCCTCTTGCTGTAAATTACTGTCAGGGAAACAGCCCGAGATGCGTTTTACTATTAAAGGGGATGTATCCCCAAGCCGTCTACTTCAGCGCCTTTGCGCACGCAAAGCCGATGTTTACGGCTTTTTTATTGAGTTCCATGAATGCCGCGGGGACCCTTGCGAGGACGGCTTTTTCAACGGCCTCGTGAGAGACTATGCCGGTAAGCTCGGTTATCATGCCGAGGGAGACTATGTTGGCGACGATGGTCTTGCCAAGCTCCTCCCTTGCGGTGCCGATGATGGGGAAGCTGATGAGGCGGAAGTCGCCTTGCGGCAGGGTCTTGACCTCTTCGCTGTCCACGAGCAGGATGCCGCCGGGCTTTATGTCGGAGTGGTATTTGTTGCATGCCTCCTGCGTCATCGCGAGCATGCAGTCTATGGACGTTGCCTTCGGGTAGTCTATCGGCTGGCTGCTGATGATGACCTCGGCCTTGCTCGCCCCGCCCCTTGATTCCGGGCCGTAGGACTGGCTCTGCACGGCGTTCTTGTCGCCGTATATGGCCGCGGCCTCGGCCATGATGATGCCGGCGAGGATCATGCCCTGGCCGCCTGAGCCGCTGAAGCGTATTTCGTATCTTGCGCTCATTGTTTCAAGTCCTCCGTAAATGCCGGCGTAAAAGCAGGGGCTTACTTGCCGCCTTTCGCCTTTTCTATGATGTTTGCGTACTGCTGGCAGTATTCGGGGCGTTCAACGTTGTGAAGTATGCCGCGAAGGAGCTTGCCCTGGACTTTTTCAGGCGGCAGCTTGTCAACCTGCTTCACGTTGACCGTGCCGTCTTTTTCGATGACTTCCATCATGTGGGTCGCGCTTTTAAACTTGTTCATCCTGCCGTAGTATGTCGGGCAGGCGTCAATGACGTCGACGACAGACATCCCCTTGTGCTGGAGGGCCGCGAGGATGGTCTTTTCAAGCTCAAGGGTGTGATAGGCGGTGCCTCTGGCGACGAATGTCGCGCCGGCGGCCTTTGCCATCTCGCAGGCGTCGAACGGCGGCTCGATGTTGCCGTATCTGCTGGTCGTTGCGATGTCGCCGATGGGCGTGGTCGGGGAATACTGTCCGCCGGTCATGCCGTAGGTGGAGTTGGTGTAGACTATCGCCGTCAGGTCTATATTCCTCCTGCAGGTGTGGATAAAGTGGTTGCCGCCTATGGCAAGCGCGTCGCCGTCGCCGCTGATGACGATGACCTTCATTTCCGGCTTTGCGAGCTTGATGCCCGTGGCAAAGGAGAATGCCCTGCCGTGCAGCGTATGCATGGTGTTGAAATCAACGTAGCCGGGCGTCCTGCTTGAGCAGCCTATGCCCGACACCATGCAGATGTTGTCCTTGTCTATGCCGGTTGCCTCCACGGCCCTTAAAAGGGACTTTAACACGATGCCGTGGCCGCAGCCCGGACACCAGATGTGCGGCAGTTTGTGCGGCCGCATATACTTATCGTAATTGAAAGGCACGCTGAGTTTCTGTTTTTTTTCTTTAACGGCCGGTTCCGACATTGAAAAACCTCCGGGGTTGTCTGATAATCGGTTCTATGCGTATTTTTTTATGACTTCCAATATCTGCGCCGGGTTAATCGGCTCTCCGTCGACTCTGTGTATGCCCTCGACCGCGCACGCTCCGCCGGCGCACCTTTCGACTTCAAGTACCATCTGTCCGAGGTTCAGTTCCGGGACGATTATCGCCCTTACCCTTTTTGAAAGCTCTTTTACGGCCTTATCAGGGAAGGGCCATACCGTAAGCGGCCTTAAAAGCCCGGCCTTTATGCCCTGCTCGCGCGCAACCCTTACGGCGAAGTTCGCGGACCTTGCCGTGGAGCCGATGGTCACTACGGCGATCTTCGCGTCGTCGAGGAACTTTTCTTCGTTTTTCCAGATTTCATCCTTGTGGTTTTCTATCTTGTTCATGATACGCATGTTGTTTTCGCGTATCTGCTTCGAGTCGTTCGTTGGAAAGCCGTCCTTCTTGTGGTTCAGGCCCGTGACGTGGTAGCGGTAGCCTGTGCCGAACGGCGCAAGCGGCGGCACTTCATACTTCTCGTCATACGGGAAGTACTCCTCCGGCGGACATGTGGGCTTTGCCCTGTCAACGACCGGAAGCTCGCCCGCGTCGGGTATTGTGATAGGCTCCCTCATGTGTCCGAGTATCTCGTCATAGAGGACTATGACAGGGGTTCTGTATTTTTCCGAGAGGTTGAAGGCGCGAACGGTTTCAGAGAGGATTTCCTGAACGTATGCCGGGGTGACGGCTATTGCCGGGTGGTCGCCGTGCGTGCCCCACTTCGCCTGCATGATGTCCGACTGCGACGGCCCGGTCGGGTAGCCGGTTGAAGGGCCGCCCCTCATTACGTTTACGATGACGAGCGGTATCTCGGCGATGCAGGCATAGCCAAGGCCCTCCTGCTTCAGCGAGAAACCCGGGCCGGACGTGGCGGTGAGGCTTTTAAGCCCGGTCATCGAGCCGCCTATGGCCGCGGCTATTGAGGCTATCTCGTCTTCCATCTGTATGAATTTGCCGCCGCGTTGCGGCAGCCTTACCGACAGGCCCTCGGCTATCTCCGTCGAAGGCGTTATGGGATAGCCCGCGTAAAACATGCAGCCGGCGTAAAGCGCCCCTTCAACGCAGGCCTCGTTGCCCTGCAGGAGTTTTTTTCTTTTTTCCGCCATTTTCCAAGACCCCCAATACGGTGTCCGCCGGCCATCGCCAAAAAGAACGCCCGCGTGTTTTGTTTTCAATCAAAGATCTGTATTGCAAAGTCAGGGCATCTCAAGTCGCAGAGCTGACACCTTGTGCATGCCGCGAGGTTTTTCACCGCAACGCAGGATCCCTTGATTTCCAGAACGTTGGTAGGGCAAAAGTCAACGCAGATACTGCAGGCTTTGCACAGTTTTTCATGTATGACTATATTCGGCAGTTTCGCCGCAGCCTCGCCCATGTTCCCTCCATTAAGATGCTTATTCCAAGGAAATGCCTGTTTAAGGCTGAAAAAATGCTTATTCCAAGGAAATACCTTTTTACCACAGGCCGGTAATGCCAGTCAATCTTATATTATCTCATTTTCTGCCGAGCGCTTCCATGATTGTTTTGCCGATTTCCGCAGTGCTCCTGGTCACGCTCACCCCCGCGGCCTCCATTGCCTTCATCTTCTCGTCCGCGGTGCCCTTGCCGCCGGAGATTATCGCGCCGGCGTGCCCCATCCTCTTGCCCTTTGGCGCGGCAACGCCCGCGATGTAGCCTACGACCGGCTTTGTAACGTTCTTTTTTATGAACTCGGCGGCGTCTTCCTCAGCCGTGCCGCCTATCTCGCCTATCATGACGACGGCCTCGGTCTCCGGGTCGTTTTGGAACATGCCGAGGACGTCTATGAAGTTCGTTCCGTTCACAGGGTCTCCGCCTATGCCCACGCAGGTGGACTGTCCGAGGCCGAGCCTCGTGAGCTGGTCAACCGCCTCGTAGGTGAGGGTGCCGCTTCTTGAGACTACGCCGATGGAACCTTTTTTGTGGATGTGGCCCGGCATGATGCCTATCTTGCATTCATCCGGCGTTATGACTCCCGGGCAGTTCGGCCCGACGAGCCTTGACTTCCTGCCGTCCATGAACCTTTTGACCTTCACCATGTCAAGGACAGGGATGCCCTCCGTGATGCAGATGACGAGCCTTACCCCCGCGTCAACGGCCTCCATGACGGCGTCCGCCGCGAACGCCGCGGGCACGTATATGACGGAGGCGTCAGCTCCGGTCTTCCTCACGGCCTCGTCAACGGTGTTAAAGACCGGGATTGCGTCAACCGTTGTCCCGCCCTTTCCGGGCGTCACTCCGCCGACCATCTTTGTCTTGTAGGCGACCATCTGCCTTGAATGAAACGTCCCCTGCTCACCGGTGATGCCCTGGCAGATTACCTTTGTATTTTTATTTACAAGTATGCTCATTAATGTTTACCTCCGGGATTGGTTCGCGCTTAAAACGCCCATCTGCTGCGTTGCCTTCGTCACTGCGCTGCTCACATACATGGCAGAGTATGCTGCGCTGCTCGCTCCTCTGCGCCTTGCATCTGTGCATTTTAAGCGCGAACGGAACGCTGAAGCAGTGTTACACTTAATTATGCCTTTTTCGCCGCGTTGACGGCCTTCTCGGCGGCCTCGTCCATCCTGTCCGCGGTGATGATGTCAAGACCGGAGTCGGCAAGCAGCTTTCTGCCGAGGTCTACGTTCGTGCCCTGCAAACGGACGACGAGGGGCATCTTCACGCCGACCTCCTTGGCCGCGGCGATGATGCCCTCGGCGATGATGTCGCAGCGCATGATGCCGCCGAAGATGTTGACGAATATGGTCTTTACGCGCTGGTCTGAAACGAGGATTTTAAATGCCGCCGTGACCTGCTCCTTTGTCGCGCCGCCGCCGACGTCGAGGAAGTTGGCGGGCGAGCCTCCGTAGAGTTTTATAATGTCCATCGTGGCCATCGCGAGGCCGGCCCCGTTGACCATGCAGGCTATGGAGCCGTCAAGGGAGACGTAGTTTAGGGAATATCTCGACGCCTCGACCTCTTTCGGGTCTTCTTCGTCAAGGTCTCTCATGCCTTCGATGTCCTTGTGGCGGAAGAGCGCGTTATCGTCGAATGAAAGTTTCGCGTCAAGGGCGATGAGGTCGCCGGATTTGGTCAGGACGAGGGGGTTAATCTCAAGCATGGCGCAGTCAGAGGCGATGAAGGCATCGTAGAGCTTTGTCATGAAGGCTACGGCCTTGTTTATGACGGCCTTGTCAAGGCCGAGGGCAAAGGCTATCTTCCTGCCCTGGAACGGGATAAGGCCTGTGGCCGGGTCTATGGATTCCTTTAATATCTTTTCCGGGCTTTTTGCCGCTACTTCTTCTATCTCGACGCCGCCTTCGAGGGACGCCATGAGGCAGACTCTCTGAGTGCCTCTGTCAACCACGAGGCTCATGTAGAATTCCTTCTGTATCTGGCAGCCCTCTTCGACAAGGACCTTTTTGACCTCTTTTCCTTCCGGCCCGGTCTGGTGGGTGACAAGAATCTTGCCCAGAAGCTCCCTTGCGAACTCGGCGGCCTGCTGCTTTGTCTTTGCGAGCTTTACGCCGCCGGCCTTGCCCCTCCCTCCGGCGTGTATCTGCGCCTTGACGACGCATACGCTCCCTTCGCTATTCAAGAAGTCCCGCGCGGCCTCTTCGGCCTCATCAGGGGTGAAGGCTATTTTTCCCTTTGGGGTGGGCACGCCGTATTTCGCAAGTATCTGCTTGGCCTGGTACTCGTGGATGTTCATTCCGCAATGACCTCCGAAGGATGTTTACCGGCTAAAGTTATCCGTTATCATGAAAAAGATGTCAACAGAAATTTTGCTTACCTTTCTTGAAAGAAAGGTAAGTCCAAAGAACTTTAATGTTTCCCAAGCGGGTCATAAATGTCTTTAGTTGCGCTGTCAGGAGTTTCCTCCTGACAGCGCATGAAATTTTGGGGATGGTTTTTTCGATGTCGTTTGTTTCGTGCCGCGTGTTCGATCTTTTTTTATGCGAGGGTTTTTCGCCTATAACATTTTCCCCCACTGCCTTGCCCTGACGTGGTCCGGGGCGTAGTTCGGCAGGAGGAGCGGAGCTGCGCACGGGGTTTTTATGTCCGCCTTTTTAAGCTCCGCGTTGTATGCGTCAATATGCTTCAGCGTAAGTTTCTTGGCCTGTGCGCGGCCGGTGGCCTGCTGGACGGCCTTTATGGCGGCCCTCCTGCCGAAGACGAGGATGTCAAGGAGCGAGTTGCCCATGAGGCGGTTTCTGCCGTGCACCCCTCCGGTGACCTCGCCCGCGCTGAAGAGGCCTTCTATGTTAGTTCTGCCCCAGTCGTCAATGCCGAGTCCGCCGTTCTGGTAGTGGAGCGTCGGGTAAATGAGCATCGGTTCTTTGCTGATGTCTATGCCGTAGCGCTTGAACTGGATGTACTTCGCGGGAAGCTCTTTTCTTACCGCACCTTCTCCGTGGAGCATGTCTATCATGGGGGAGTCAAGCCAAACGCCGAAGCGGCCGGTGGGGGTGATGACGCCCTTGGCCGTGTCAACGCATTCTCTAATGATGCAGGCGGATTCCACGTCCCTTGGCTCAAGCGGGAAGCAGAACTGCTCGCCTTCGATGTTGAGTATCTGCGCGCCGAGGCCCCTGACCTTTTCAGTGATAAGGAGGCCGACGTTCTGCTCCGGGTATATCGCGCCGGTCGGGTGGTACTGGGTGGATTCGATGTCCACGAGCTTTGCCCCGGCCCTGTATGCCATGACGAGGCCGTCGGCGGTAGCGCCGTAGTGGTTCGTCGTTGGAAAGCCCTGTATGTGGAGCCTCCCGAAGCCGCCCGTGGCGATGATAACGGCCTTTGCCTTTACGATGTAGTATTCCTTTGTCTCAAGGTTGTATAAGACCGCGCCTGCGGCCCTGCCGCCCTCGTCGAGGATTAATTCCACGGCAGGGGAGAACTCAAGGGTCTGTATCCTGTCCGTGCGGTTCCTAGCTTCGTCGCGCAGGACGCGCATTATCTCCGCGCCGGTCATGTCACCGGCGGAGTGCATCCTTTTCCTGCTGGTGCCGCCTCCGTGCCTGACCATCATCCTGCCGTCCGGGTATTTATCAAGCATCATGCCGAGGTTTTCAAGCCAGTCGATGATAAGCGGCGCGTCGTTGGTCATTGCGGCCACAAGCTCCCGTTTGTTGGAGAAGTGTCCGCCGCCGATGACGTCAAGGTAGTGGAAGTATGGCGAGTCAGCCTCCTGATCCGCCGCCTGTATGCCGCCCTCGGCCATCACGGTATTTGAATCGCCGTGGCGGAGCTTCGTGGAGATAATGACGTTCAGACCCTCTGCCGCGGCCATAAGCGCCGCCGCGGTGCCCGCGCCGCCGCCGCCGATGACAAGCAGGTCTGTCACATAGTCAACCTTTGAAAGGTCTATTTTTTTGGTATCCAGCACGCTTTTGGATTCAAGCACCGCGGCGACCTCTTCGGGCATGACCGTGCCCTTGTTGGGGCCTGTCATGACGGCGCGCCTGCCGTCATCTTTAAAGTCCGGGTGGTATTTTTTGAGCCATTCCTTGCGCTCGTCCATTGTCAGGGCAGGGAAGTGCGCCCCTGTTTTGGCCTTTTTAACCCGCTCCGGCCTCGTGGCCTCGACCTTTTTTATAAGGTTCTTGAGTTCATCGGTATATCCGCTCATGACTTTCTCCAGTAATAGACGCACTTTAACGTCGTCTTATTTCTTCTTTAGTTCGATGAATTCGTCTATCGTAAGACCTGCGTCCGCCAGTATGGATTTAAGGGTCTTTCGTTTGATTACTGTTTTAGAATGCACCGGGACGGTCGTTCTTTTTCCATCATGCGCCCTATAATAAATCGCATGGCTCGTTCCTGATTGCCGTTTTAACACAAAACCAATTTTATTGAGAACCTTTATAAGCTCGCCTGCGGCCACCGCAGGAAATTTTTTGCTCATATCGCAATTTTAAGGGTGGTGATGGTGACGTCATCGTCCGGTATGGGCTCTTTTTCCGTTTTGTAATCCTCGACAAAAGCGTCTATGGCGTTTCTCATCTCTTTCAGGGTTTCTTCGTATGTCTCGCCTTGAACATGGCAACCTGGAAACGCGGGACATGAGGCGAAATACCCTCCTTCCTCGCACGGTTCTATTATGACCGTAAACCTGTATTCCTTCTTTTTGCGCATAGCGCGTCTCCTTATAAACGTCATGGTTACAGCTTGGAAGTGTCCTTCGGCATCCATTTGCCTGGTTCGGCCATCTCCGGCTCTCTTTCACGTTCGACGTAGAGTTTTTTTACGTCATCTTCCTTCATGGCGGCAAGTTCCTTGAACATCTGCTCGTATTTGCCGGTCTTTATTTCGGCGACGCGCTTTTTGAGGTGCTCGGCCTTTGGCATGATGTGCTTGCCGTAGAGGCGCCTGACGAACATGGCCGCGTTGAACTGGGAAATCTGCGCCGGGCATCTTGAGGCGCAAAGTCCGCACATGACGCAGTCAAAGCTCTTTATCGCCGCGCCCTTTAAGTTCCCGCGCTTCATCAGGGCGATGTAGTCCATTACGTCTATGTCCATCGGGCAGGTCCGCGAGCACGTTCCGCAGCCCACGCATTTGAAGACCTCAGGGTAGAGTCTGCGAAGCTCCTCATGCGGCGTTTCCTTCATGTCCTCAAGGTTGTAGCCCGGCCTGTTGGCAGGGAAAAACGGGAGCTGCATGATTATCATATTCGGCTCGGCCACGGTCTGGCAGGCAAGCCCTGCGCGGAGCTTGTAATCCCCCATGAAGCGGTAGAAGGTCCCGCATGCGCCGCATATGCCGCCCCTGCAGCCGCAGCCGCGGATGTATTTGTAGCCCGCGTACTCGATGGCCTTCATTATCGTGAGGGTCTCCGGCACCATGTATTCCCTGCCCATGATATATATGGGTATCATCTTCGCCCCCGCGGGCGGGATGGTCCGGTCGCCGGTCGTTAGCGGTTTTATTTTCTTGTCGTCTGCCATGAGTATGCTCCTTGGAACTAAAAATCGTTGTACATTTTTTTTACTTCCGCCGCGTTGTATACCGGCCCTTCCTTGCATATGTAGACGTCGCCGACGTTGCACCTGCCGCATTTGCCTACGCCGCACTTCATCTTGTTCTCAAGGGTCGTGTAGACCTGTTCGTCCCTGAAACCGAGTTTATTGAGCGTGGCCAATACGAATTTTATCATGATGGGCGGCCCGCAGGTTATGGCAATGGAGTTTTCAGCCGCCGGAGCGGTTTGCTCAAGCACGGTTGGCACAAAGCCGACCTTTCCCGTCCAGTCCGGCGTCTGTCCGCCCGGGTCAACCGCCTGCACAAGGGTCACGTCAGCGCGCTTGCCCCAGTGGGCCAGCTCTTCCTTGTAAACAAGGTCAGAGACAGTCCTCGCGCCGTAGACAATCGTTATCCTGCCGAACTCCTCTCGCCTGTCCAGACAGTTCCATATGACGGAGCGAACCGGGGGCAGCCCTATGCCGCCTGCGATAAAGACCATGTTCTTTCCCTTCCACTGGTCAAGCGGGAACCAGTTGCCGTAAGGGCCGCGAAAGCCCATGGTGTCGCCTATGGACAGATCCGCCATGCCGTTTGTGACCCTTCCAGCCCTTCTGAAGGTGCACTGGAAGTAGCCCTTTCTCGTCGGAGACGACGCTATGCAGAAGGTCGACTCCCCGAGCCCGAAGGCCGAATAAAGCCCGAACTGCCCGGCCTTGAAGTCAAAGCCCTCGCGCAGTGTGCTGTCCTTGAACACAAGGCGGTAGCTCCTTACGTCCGGCGTCTCGTCGTAGATGTCTTCTATCGTCACAAGCTGTGGCAGGTATATGTTGTTCATCTTATTATCTGTCATAAAAATATTTGTTCCTGATTTTTGAATCTTTTTTTTCCTCCCCCTTGACGGGGGAGGGTAGGGTGGGGGTGAAAATATTCACATTCACCTCATATCCCCTTACTTCGACAACTCCTCCATCACTTCCGTTATATCCAGCCTCACAGGGCAGACACGCACGCACCTGCCGCATCCCACGCAGCCCTTTGAGGCGAATTTGTCCGGGTAGATGCTGAACTTGCACATGAAGCGGTTACGCCACCTCTTGAACTGCGTGTCCCTTGGGTTGTGGCCGCTTGCGTGCAGGGTGAAGCTGTCGTACTGGCAGGAGTCCCAGTTCTTTCTCCGCTCGCCTTCGTAGGCCGTGCCTTCGTCTACCATGTCGAAACAGTGGCAGGTGGGGCAGACGTATGTGCACGCACCGCAGCCTATGCATTTTCTCGTAAGCTCAGCCCATACAGGCTCGTCGTAATGGCCGGTGTTTTTAAGCCGTCCGGTTATTTTTGCAAGGTCTATGCCTTTTATCTTTTCCGGCATGAAAAGCTTTTTGGTTTTTGCTCCGGCCTGTTCTTCAAATACTGCCGCGTATTTTTCAACGAACGCCTTGCCCTTTTCGGATATCGCCTGAACCAGATAGCCGTTGTCCGCGGTTTCTTTAAGATATACGTCCGACCCGGCGGTTGATTCCGGCGATAGGCCGACGGTGGTGCAGAAACAGGCCTCGTCGCCGGTGGTGCAGGCAACCGTCATGACGATAGTCCTGTCCTCGCGCTTTGTGTAAAATTCGTCAATAAAGTCCCATGTAAAAACGGCGCGAAGCGAGGAAAGAGAGGCCGCCTCGCACGGACGCGCGCCGAATATGACGGTCTCTTTCGGGGCAACTTCTTTTCCGGTAAGACCAATCCCGTGCTGCCGGACGGCAAACGTGGCAACGACCTCTGTCTGCGGGAAGACGAACTCCTTATAGGAGTTTCGCGCGAGGACGTAGTCGTGCGTGATATCCGCGGCCTTTTCAACGCTCTTAAAGACCACCTGCCGCGCGTCCGTCGTAGGCGCTATGAAACAGCCGCCGCTTGAACTGACTGCGGCTATCAGTTTTTCGAGGGCTTCTTTTTTAAGGTATTTGTCTGCCATCTTATTTTATGAACTCTTCCTTGTCGTCCGGGCTGAAGACTATCATCGGCGGATGCGTCTTTTCGTCGTAGCCGGATTTGAAGTCAAACGAGTCCTTGACGACCATTATCATCTTCTGGTTCAGGAGGTTTAAGGGTATGTTCACCGGGCAGGCGCGTTCGCACTCCCCGCAGAAGGTGCACCTGCCGACAAGGTGCATGGCCCGCGTGAGGTTCCACGAGAGGTTGCCCCTCGGGTGCGCCGATGTTTCTATCCACTGAGGCATGTTCTTTTCGGTTATGCACCTTTCGCAGTAGCAAAGCGAGCAGACCTGCCTGCATGCATAGCACTTCACGCACCTTGAAAATTCCTTTATCCAGAAGCCCCATCTCTCGGACTGGGTCTTCGAGTCTATTTCTTTTATCTTATTAAAGACCATGCCCGCCGGCGCATCCGGCGGCACGAACGTTGATTTCGCGCCGATGACCGCGTCCGCCGCGTGCGGATTTCTCACGTCGCAGTTCCCGCACTTCGTGGGCATTATCTCAGGCTTCAGCTCGCCCTTCCAAAGCTCTTGCCGATAGACCACGCCGCTGCAGGTCATGCCTATGATGTAGACATTTTCTCTTTTTAACTGCGCCTCGGTGATAAGGACGACGATGTTTCTTATGTCGCAGCCCTTGGCCACGATGGCCGGCCTGCCAAGGGCGGCTATATCTTTAAACTTCCTCGTCAGGTAGACCGAGAGGTTGTTTACGCAAAGCGGGTTAAAGACCAGTCTGTCGGCCTCTTCCGGCTTCGTGATGAAAACGGGCGTGGCGCGGGTCTTTGCCCTGTTCCAGCCGTAGCCGATGACGACCTTGACCTCTCCTGATTCAAGGAGCTCTTTTGCTTTCTTTCTGAGTGCGTTTTCCATTTGTAATTTATCTGCTCAAATCAAAGTCTATATAAACCGGTTTTTCAAGATTTACAGCCATCGTCCAGAAGTATGCGCGTCCCTTTGTTATCCTGAAAGGCGTCCACATGGCGTTGTCGTGAGTGCCGATGATGTTTTTAAGCCAGTCTATCTTCTTGAATATTTCCTCTTTCTCTTTCATGTCCGTTATGAATTCGACCTTGCCTTCTATCCTCATTGACCGGGCTTCTTTTGGCGAGAAGAAGCAGACTTCGGTTTTTGGGTTTTTCTTAAGCTGACCGTGCATGCCCTTGAAGTCGCCGGTGGTGAAGTGGAAGCCCCTGTCATTGCAAAAGAGCATGTGCATACCCCTGACCCTCGGCTGGTCTTCGTCAATCGTAGCGAGAAAACAACGGGGGTTCTCGTTTGCGAACTTCATGCACTCATCAAAGCTCATGTTGATTCCTCCCTGTTTTTCTCAGCCTACCGGCACCTTGAGCTTCATGCACTTTACGGCGCTCAGGTGCATTTTGTCCGCCCCTGTCTCGCTGATGTGCTTTATAACGGCGTCCTTGAGGTTCCTCAGGGCGTTGTCCGCGTTGCCGCCCGCTGACTCTATGCCGAGGTCGGGGCATAGCGCCCTGTAACTGCCGTCGTCTTTTTCAATTATCACGGCATTGACGGAGATTTCGCTTGCCATAAGTTTTCCCTTTTTTTAGTCCGCGCCGGGTTCTTTTAAACCCTTGTATTCCATGAACGGGCCGAGTTTTTTAGCTAAAGTGTTTCCAGACTCAAGGATTTTCAAACAAATCGTCTAAATTAAAAAATTCTTTACACCTGTGTGTCGTTAATTCTTTTTCGTGTATTTTGTAATCTCCCGCATGTACTCTAATTAAAGGCACAATCGCGTTGAACTCTTTAGCACTTAATACATATCCACGCGGTTTTCTCTCAAAAGGCTGGGGTGAACCCCTCTGTTGAGACAGTTTTGAATTAGCACACATGGTTTCTATGGTTATTCTCTCCATCACTTAGACTCAAAAGCTATCTTGATATCGGAAGAAATTCATCGTAGCCCCTTCGGAGGTCTTCAGGCAAG
>JACRNL010000012.1 GCA_016234935.1 Deltaproteobacteria bacterium
ACGATCAAATACGAGGAGGTTTATCTCAAGAGCTACGAGACGGTGGCTGAGGCCAGAGAAAGCCTTGCAAGATACTTCCACTTCTACAACGCCGAGAGGTTACATGAGTCCTTAGGCTACCGGACACCGAGGGAGGTCTACGTCAAGGAAGGACGGCTAAGGGAAGACCCGGAGACTAAACCAGTGCAGGCTCCTCTACACCAAATACAACCCTCTTTTTTGTCTTGACGATGGGGATAGGTTTACCGGAGACATTTAAGCCCTGCAATTTGGGGCACATTCATGATCCTAAATATAGAAAGGGTTTGCTTGGTGAAGATAATCCGGCTTTGTCCATTGTGGCTGGCGAAACACTATTTTGCTTTGACGTTAATTTTAGATCGAACAAGCTGAATTATCTTGTTCAACCTGGCACATATAAGTTCACGATCACTGTAGGCTGCGAAAATGCGAAAACAATAACCAAAAAATTTATCATGGAAATAACCGGCAAGTGGTTCGAAGATGAATCAAGAATGTTGAATGAGGGTCTAAAAATATCCGAAGCAAAATAAACATCCCTTTCTAATTTGCGAATTTCTTAAGCACTGCTCTCGTATGCTCCTCGCCTTATTTTTTCCTCCTGTGCTTTTTGGCCGAGATGTCCTCAACGCCCAATAGTTCCGCATCCGTCGGCTCGCGTTTGAGTATCCCGGCCATTACCTCCGCAATGGCACTGCATAGCGTCTCGTTTTGAGCCTTCCGCTCCGTTGGTGGAAGCGGCCTATCCGCGAAAGACACGGTGATCCTGCCTCCGAAACGCTTTTGAAAGTTTTTATCAATTCTTTGCCTCATAGAGATTTACCTCCAAGGCATGCATACGACGTATTTTGAAAAAGTGTCGGCACTTAATGGAAAAACGTCGTATACATGCTTGAAGGACAAATCCATCCCTTGGCCAGTCAAGGAGAGATGGGCACAACATATTGATATTGCTTGATTTATTAGGGGATTCGCTGTAGGGGTTGTATAAGGGATGGGTTTTAACGGAGGCTTATGATTCCGCAGATTAAAGCAAATTCAGGAAAAAAGAAGTACGTTATCTACACACGCTGCTCGACCGAAGACCAGGCGCAGGGAGATTTTACAACCCTCGACGCGCAGGCGCACCACTGCAAGAACATGCTCGACGCCTTCGGCTACGAGCTCGCTGATTTCGGGAAAAAGGGCATCGTGAACGATGACGGATACTCGGGCAAAGACCTCAACAGACCCGGAATTCAGGCCATCCTCGATAGCGTCCATAAGAAGCGGGCATTCGACGGCATAATCTTCTTCCGGCTCGACCGCCTGACCCGGAACCCCCGTGACCTATACGCGCTAATCGACCTGTTCAAGGCCAATGACGTGGACTTCATCTCCGTCCGTGAAAACCTCGATAGCTCCACGGCCATAGGCCGGGTGGTCATAGGGATACTCGGACTCCTATCCGCTTTCGAGAGGGAACTGACCGGCGAGCGCGTGAAGGCGTCGGCCATAGCAAGGGTTCGGCAAGGACGCTGGGTCGGCGGCATTATCTCTTACGGCTACAAGCTGGAGAACGACGGCCCGGCGCTCCCTAACGGTAAGCAACCGCACAAGATAGTGATTGACGAGGATGTCGCCTCGAAGTTGAAGATCGTCTGGGAGATGGCCGCAGAGAATAAATCGCTGACAGAAATCGGATTGGAATTGTCGAGGATGGGAATCAAGACTCCGACAGGAAAGGAATGGCGGAAGCAAATCATCTCAAATATCATCAAAAACCCGTTCTACAAGGGATACCTGCAATACGCGGATGAGATTCACAAAGGGACGCATCCGGCCATCGTGGATGAGAGGCTCTGGGAAAAGGCTAATAAGGTCCTTACGGCAAGACTGCCCGGGCACCGCTTCGTGAAAAAAGCAAAAGACTACAACTGCCTCCTGAGTGGACTCCTCAAATGCCCGAAGTGCCAAAGTCATTATGTCTCGGTTTCAGCGGCCGGTAAGTCAAAACGAAAGTTTTTCTATTACGTCTGCGGCCGCTCAAAGCAGGGCCTTGGATGCGACGCCCCGGCAATATCGGCAACCGCGTTCGACAAGGCGCTCATCCAATATTTCAAGAAGGCGTCGGAAGACCGGGAACTCATCGTCAAGGCCATCGGAGACGCCATACTCGACGCACAGATTAAGCTGGAGAAGATAGAAAAGACGATAGGGGAGCATGGGAAGGAGCTTGATGCCGCAAGAGGGGAAGCGAAGAAACTTTTGGATTTAGCCATGGACGGGGCCGTGCCGCAAGGCGCGACATTCAAGGCCAAGATGGGTGAGTTGGAAGGAGAGATACTGAAACTCGAGGACACGCTCGCGAAGTTGCAAGCCCAAAAGAGCGCGACTCAGATGTCCGCGCACTCAGGGGTGTTCCTGCACTCCAATATACGGTTTGCCATGCAGTACATCGACCAGGCGCCGCCTGACGCGCAGAAAAGCCTTATCCGGGCGCTCATCAAGGAGATCATGGTCTACGATGACAGGATAGAACTCAGGATGTATGTTAACCAGCCGCCCATTTTAACGGAAGACACCATGCCGTGCGCCCTGCCGTCCGTAACCAGCGGAAAACCCAATAAAAAACGCCCCACCGCAAGCGATGAGGCGTTAACAAGCCCGGACGTGGGTTCGTCTGAGCGTCCAGTCTGGCTCCCGGGGAGGGATTCGAACCCCCGACATGGTGATTAACAGTCACCCGCTCTGCCAGCTGAGCTACCCGGGAATGGTTTGACGCGCTTTGGTCTTTTTAGGGCGAAGCGCGGCTAAAAATGTTAAGCAAGTATATTAATACTTCTTCGTTATTCAAGTCAAGTTTTTTCCTTTCCAGCCGGCAGGCAGGCAGGCCTTTTCCGGAGGCTATTTCCTCTTGACTTTTTCATGCTATTCCAGTAACTGTATTTATTGCAGTCATACCCTTTTAAAGGGTTTTTAATGGCAAGAATGTCCTCTGGAAAAGAAATGCCCAAGCCGGAAATAGCAGGGGTGATAGCCGGCGGAATCAATAAAAACGCTGTCAAAAGGGCCATTTCATCCGGCGCGGATATCCTGGAGCTTCGCGTTGACACCTTCAAAAATATAGACCTGTCCGCGCTTCGGGCCGGCGTTAAGGAACTGAAGGAGTTTAAAAAACCGATTATCATTACCGTTAGAAGCACGAAAGAAGGCGGCGCGGCAGAGATCGCGGATACCGTCAGAGAAGAAATATTTAAAACTCTGACTCCGGTTGCCGATATGGTCGATGTGGAGCTCGGCTCAGTCAAAATCCTCAAAAATGTGATAGACTTTGCTTGCAAACATAAAAAAAAGAGCATTGTCTCTTATCACAACTTCGCCGAAACTCCGGATTCGCGCACGCTGAAAAATATCATAAGCAGAGGCGTAAGGGCCGGAGGCCGTATCGTAAAGATAGCGACCCGCGTAAACGCGGCGGAAGACGCCAGACGGCTTGCCGGGCTTTTGATTGATTCGCGCCATGAGCTTATCGTCATAGGCATGGGCGAAAAGGGCGTTTTCACGAGGGTGCTTTTCCCCCTTCTGGGCTCGCGCCTGACCTACGGCTCGGTAACAGGCAAGACGGCGCCGGGACAGCTCTCAATCGGAACGCTGAAAAAACAGTTCGCACTTTACGGATTTTAACAGGCTTGGGGCGCTTGAGGCGGGCTGCCGGCATTTTTTTTTAAAATCAAACAACATACGGGAGGTTCATGATGGCGGTAAGGGTTGGCATAAACGGCTTTGGGCGTATCGGCAGGAATATCCTGAGGGCGGCACACCGCGATGCGGAGATCGAATTCGTCGCCATAAACGATATCACGGATTCCGTTACCCTTGCCCATCTCCTCAAGTACGACTCTATCTACGGCAAAATAGATGCTGACGTCTCGGCAAGGGAACACGCCATCGTCCTTGACGGCAGGGAGATAAAGATAACCGCTGAAAAAGATCCCGCCAAACTGCCGTGGAAGGAATTAAAGGTAGACATCGCCCTTGAGTGCACGGGGCTTTTCACGAACAGGGAAAAGGCGGAGCTTCATCTGAACGCCGGCGCAAAGAAGGTCGTCATCTCCGCCCCTGCCAAGGACGAGGACTTCACCGTTTGCATGGGCGTAAACCATGACAAATACGACGCTAAAAAGCATAACATCATATCCAACGCCTCCTGCACCACGAACTGTCTCGCGCCCGTGGCTTCCGTCCTGCAGGAAAAGTTCGGCATCATAAAAGGCCTGATGACGACCGTGCACGCGTATACGAACGACCAGAAGATACTCGACCATCCGCACAAGGACTTAAGAAGGGCCAGGGCCGCGGCGATTTCCATGATCCCCACTACGACGGGCGCGGCAAAGGCCGTGGCCCTCGTGCTGCCGGAATTGAAGGGCAGGCTCGACGGCCTGGCCGTAAGGGTTCCGTCGCCGACGGTGTCGCTCGTTGACCTCGTGGTGGAGCTCCAGAAAACAGCGACCGCCCAGGAGATAAACGCCGCGCTCAAAGATGCGGCTTCCGGCAGGCTCAAAGGCATACTCGATTACTGCGAAGACCCGTGCGTTTCGATAGATTTTCGCGCCAACCCGCACTCTTCCATCGTGGACGCCGGCACGACAAAGGTCATCGGCGGCAATATGGCCAAGGTGCTTTCATGGTACGACAACGAATGGGGTTTTTCCTGCAGGATGGCAGACCTTGTCCGCCACATCGCGTCAAAAGGATTTTAAGAGATTCCGTAAAAATTATCCTGACAAGTTGCGAAAAAACTCAAAATCTGGTCAGGCTGCTCAAAAAGTTCCAGATGCAAGGCGTCGAGGAGTGAGGAACGAGGCGCACTTTGTTGTGCGCCGCAGTGAGGAACGACGAAGACAACGCCACAGATGGGACTTTTTCAGCAACCTGCTAATCCGCGCCGCCATCATCCGGATAAGGGATGGGCGCGGATTCACGGAGGTGTTGTTTGAACAACGGCATTAAATTCATAGACGAGCTTACCCTCAGGGACAAATGCGTTTTTATCAGAGTTGACTTCAACGTGCCCCTTGATGAAAACCACAACATCACGGACGACACGAGGATAAGGAGCGTCCTGCCGACCATTAATTACGCGCTCGATGAGCACGCGAAGGTAATACTTGCCTCTCACCTCGGCAGGCCAAAGGGCAAGAGAGTCCCTGAGATGACCCTCGGGCCGGTGGCAAAGCGTTTATCAAGGCTTTTGTCAAAGGAAGTCACCCTTGCCCCGGACTGCGCTGGGCCTGAGACGCGAAAAATCGTGGCTGACATGAAGCCGGGCGACGTCGTCCTTCTTGAGAACCTGCGCTTTCACCCCGAAGAGGAGAAAAATGACGACGCCTTCAGCAGGGAGCTTGGCTCCATCGCCGATATCTACATAGACGACGCCTTTGCCGTGGCCCACAGGACGCACGCCTCCAACGTGGGCATAACAAAGCACGTAAAGGAATTCGGCGCCGGTTTTTTGATGAAAAAGGAGCTTTCGTACTTCACGCGCGCGATGGAAAAGCCGACAAGGCCGTTTGCGGCCATCATCGGCGGGAAAAAGGTCTCCGACAAGGTCGGCGTGCTCTCAAGCCTTTGCGACAAGGTCGACAAGCTTATCCTCGGCGGCGGCATGGCGCTGACCTTCTTCAAGGCCCTGGGCTACGAGGTCGGCGCGTCATTCACCGAAGACAGCGCCCTTGAAAGCGCGAAAGAGGTCATTGAAAAGGCGCGCCTGAAGCACATAAAGCTCTACCTGCCGGTTGACTTCGTCGTGGCGGACAAATTCGGCGCCGCCGCTGAAACGAAGGTCGTGACGTATCAGGAGATTCCCAAGGACTGGATGGCCCTTGACATCGGCCCGGCCACGGTCACGCTCTTTACCGAGGCCATACAGAACGCGAAGACCATAATTTGGAACGGCCCGATGGGGGTCTTCGAGCTTGACGCATTTTGCCGCGGCACCTTCGCCATGGTAACGAGCATCGCCAACACCTACGCGCTCTCCATTGTCGGCGGAGGCGACACGGACGTGGCCGTGCACCGCGCCGGCGAGTCCGCCAAGATGAGCTACATCTCAACCGGCGGCGGCGCGTTCCTTGAAATACTTAAAGGCAACGATCTGCCCGGCATAGCGGCCCTCAGAAGGACCGGCGCCGGCGAAATGCCGGCTGAGGCCGCAGCCGCCTCTTGACGTTGGCAGGGCTTTCATATGACAGCCCTTGGGCATTTTCGCCGCCGGACAAAAAAGCGAGGTCTCAATGCTAACGCCTCTCGTAGCGGGAAACTGGAAGATGAACACCACGCTCCGCGAGGGCGCGGGGCTTGTCATGAGCCTTCGTGAACTTATAAAAGGCGTTGATTCCGTGGAGATACTCATCGCTCCGCCGTTTACCCACCTTCACCACCTCAGCCACCTTGCCGCGGACAGCCCTATAAAATTAGCCGCCCAGAACGTCTATTGGGAGAAAAAAGGCGCATTCACCGGAGAGATATCCCCTGAGATGCTCAAAGACGTCGGTTGCCGATATGTCATCATCGGCCACTCCGAGAGGCGGCAATATTTTCATGAGACCGACGAGACGGTGAACAGGAAGCTTCTTTTTTCCATCAAGGAAGGGTTAAAGCCGATCGTTTGCGTCGGCGAGACCCTTGAAGAAAGGGAGGCCGGCAAGGCGCTGACAAAGGTACGGTCTCAGCTGAAAAAGGCCCTTTCCGGCATAGTCGTCGGCACTCTCAAAGAGGTCGCCGTCGCGTACGAGCCTGTGTGGGCCATAGGCACCGGCAGGAACGCCTCGCCCGAAGACGCCGAAGAGGTGCACAGCGCCATAAAAGAGCTTCTCTTTGACATGTTCGACACCGAGTTCGCCAACTCGGTGCGCGTAATATACGGCGGCAGCGTAAAGCCCGACAACATGGACGCCCTGATGGCCCAGCCCAACATAGACGGCGCGCTCGTCGGCGGCGCAAGCCTCAAGGCCGCGGACTTTGCAAGGATAATAAAGTTCCAATCGCAAAAGTAGCGCGAGGCTTCTACCGGGCTTCCCCGCTTAAAGCCCCCGCTTTAGCCTGCCCTCGAATGTTTCTATCGAGGGACACGCGAGGGCAGGCCTGCGGGGACATGGTTTTGCAGCACTCTTGTCTGATTGCGGCAGGCGAGGCTGAAGCTTCGCGCTGCGGATTATCATCGCTGGTTCAGGTTTGCAACCTGAACCCTTTTGATTCGTAACTGCAAAAAAGCCATGTCTGCAGACCATATTCTATCCCATGCACGAAATTTTAGGTTCAAGTTACAAACTTGAACCCGCATAAATCCATCCACGCTCAATGCCCCGCAGCGCGGCCTTTGCGCTCCGGCGTCATGCAATTAATGCTTATAAAATCACCTTTAATGCAGGCCGTCTTATTTTTTCCTTGCATTTTATTTCAAGAAAAGTAAAATGTATGGGTTATGGTAACTCTGGCAACGGTCATCCACATCATTGTAAGCATCATCCTTGTCATCGCCGTGCTGCTGCAGGTGGGCAAGGGCGCGAGCATCGGCTCGACATTCGGGTCATCCTCAAGCCAGACGCTTTTCGGAAGCGCCGGGCCGGCGACTTTTCTAACGAAGGTCACCGGAGTCTGCGCCGCGATATTCATGCTGACGTCGCTTTACCTGACCTACAATGCCTCAAAGTCAAGGTCGGCTTCCGTCATGAGCGACATGCCCGCAGTAAAGAGCGCGCCAGCCGGACAAAAAGACGCGCCGCAACAGCCTCAAGCGCCGGAGCCCGCCAAACAGGCCGCACCGGCTGCAAAATAAGCAATCTTTCAAATGCCGAAGTGGTGGAATGGCAGACACACCATCTTGAGGGGGTGGCGGGGAGACCCGTGGGGGTTCGAGTCCCCCCTTCGGCACCATTTTTTAAGCTAATAAAAAACGGCTGTCCATTCTGGATAGCCGTTTTTTTGTTTTCAAGGCGCAGCTGATCTTCTCACCCCTTCCCCTTTACCACCCTGTCCAATATCAAGTCCGCCACCTCGTCTTTTCTGAGGGACGGGAGCTTTTCGACGGCGGTTTTGGGGCTTAGGATGGTTACTTCGTTCAGTTCGCTGTCGAGGCCGCCTGTGGTGTTGGCTATGACGAGGTCGAGGTTCTTGTCAATGAGCTTTTTGCGGGCGTTTTCGACAAGGTGGTCGGTCTCTAAGGCAAAGCCCACGAGGAACTGCCCCTTTTTCTTCTTCCTGCCCATGTATTGAAGCACGTCTTCAGTCCGTTCCATTTCAACCGTCAAGGAAGTTGCCTCTTTCTTCATCTTTGTCGGGGAGCTTTTCACGGGCCTGTAATCGGAAACAGCGGCGGCCATGATGACTATGGTGGACTGCGGGTAGTATCTCACGCAGGCGTCCTTCATCTCCTCGGCTGTCGTCACCTTTACGAAGGTTATGCCCCTGGGCTGAGGCAGATAAGACGGACCCGTGACCAGCACCACCTCTGCGCCGCGTTTTTTGGCCGACTGCGCAATGGCGTAGCCCATCCTGCCGGAAGAACCGTTCGATACAAAGCGCACAGGGTCAATGGCCTCGCGCGTCGGCCCGGCGGAGACAAGCACCTTTTCGCCTTTTAAATCCTTTTTGCTCAGGGCCTCCTGGGCGGCATGAAGTATGTCAATAGGCTCGGAAAGGCGGCCTTCACCTTCGTAGCCGCAGGCAAGGTCGCCCTTTTCAGGGCCGGCAAGCAGGCAGCCGAGCTTTTTGAGTTTTTCGACATTCCCCTTTGTAACGGGATTTGCCCACATCTGCGCGTTCATCGACGGCGCAAGCAGGATGGGCGCTTTGGCGGCGCAGATGACCGTTGAAAGCAGGTCGTCGGCTATGCCGCAGGCGGCCTTTGCCATGATGTTGGCGGTCGCGGGGGCGACGATAATCAGGTCTGACTTTTGCGCAAGCTCTATGTGGCCGATCTTCGATGAGCCGACAAGCTCGAAAAGCTCCGTGTAAACCTCATTGCACGCAAGGGCGGAGAGGCTCAAAGGGCTGATGAACTCTCTGGCGGCCTTTGTCATTACGGGCCATACGGCTGCGCCCTCCTTCACAAGCAGCCTCGTAAGCTCAAGCGCCTTATACGCGGATATGGCGCCGGTTACGCCAAGGACTATGCGTCTGTTTTTAAGTATCATGAAAACCCTTTCGCAGAGTCAACGCCCTGCCTTTCTTGAAAAAACAGTGGCGGCCTTATGCCTTTTTCAAATACCCTGAAGAAACTGGTTGGACTTCTTTTCCCTCTTCAGCGTGGTCGAAAGGCCGTGGCCTGGAAAGATCAAAGTTGTTTCATTAAGCGGCAGTATCTTTGTTCTAATCGAATTAATAAGATCTTCAAACGAGCCGCCTTCAAGGTCCGTCCGGCCTACCGAACCGGCAAAGAGCGTGTCGCCGGTGAAAAGCAGCCCCTCACTCCGGCTGTAAAGGCATATGCCGCCCTTTGTGTGTCCGGGCGTATGAAGCACCTCAAGGGTCAGAGAGCCGGCTTTAAGCGTGTCGCCGTCCTTAAGCATGATGTCAGGCAGCGGCTGTTTCGGCGTCTTAATGCCGAAGCGCATGGCGTCCTCGTGCGCGCCGGCCATAAGCGGCAGGTCATCTTTGTGTATGGCTATAGGCGCTTTCAGCGCCTTTCTCAGCCGCTCGCCGGCGCCGACGTGGTCAAAGTGGCCGTGCGTGTGTATGATATTCAGGACATTGAGGCCGTTGGTTCTGACAAGGTGCTCTATGAGGTCGGCCTCCTCGCCGGCGTCTATGACAAAAGCGTCCTTTGTTTTCTCGTCCCAGTATATGTAACAGTTGACCTGCAAAGGGCCAACCGGCGCGATCTTCAGATTTCTTAATGCGGGCATGTTTCAATTCTTCCAATGTTTTATTTTTGCCGTTTTCCTGACAGGCTGATGATGAAGCCCCTTCAAGGGGCTGATCCCCCTCAGGGGGCTGAGCCCCGTCTACCGCTGCCATTTCTTGATTTTTTCGGCATACTTTTCGATAAGTCCGCGCGCGGCCCGTTCGGTGGAGGCCTCGGCGACTATGTGAAAGTAAGGATGGTCCTGGCTCGGATAGGCGGCCAGCCATTCATCCTTGAAGTTTATCCTGATGCCCTCAAGAAGTATCATGTCCTTGCCCTGCGCGTCCTCGGCAAGCCGGCGCATGACCGTGCCCTTGTTCTCAAAGGAACAGGATACCCTGTCCTGCAAAAGCACGCTCGGAGGTATCTCGCGGATGAGCTTATGAAGCCGCGTGCCCTCCTTTGCGAGCATCTCGAGTATCTTGGCTATGGAGTACATCCCGTCAAAGTAGGGTTGAAACTGCGGGAAGATATAGCCTCCCGTCGGCTCGCCGACAAAGACGACGCCCTCATCCTGAGATTTTATCCCCTCGCTCGCGGCCTCCATCAGGCCGCGCGAGGTCGTCTTCGTCCGCCTGACGTTGACGCCGTAGGTCTTTGCCATGTAGTCTATCGCGCGCGAAGCGGTCACCGGCACGGCGATGGTGTGCTTGAAGCCGGCGGCCCTGCTTGACTTGAGCGTGAGAAGCGTGACGATATTCAGGGCCGTATCGCCGTCGATTATCTCGCCGGTGTCGTCGACTATGAATACCTTTTCGCCGCCCGCATCGAGCAAAAACCCGGCGTGCGCGTCAAGCGAGCGGACTATCGTGGAGAGCTGGCGCAGCGCCTTTTGGAACTCCTCGGCGGTCTTTGTGGTCTTCATGCCGTCGAGGTTGGCGTTAAGCGCGATGACCTCGCAGTCGAGCTTGCCGAGTATCGCGGGGAATATGCGCGAGGAACTGCCGTAGGAGTAGTCAAGGACTATCTTGAAGCCGGCCTTTCTGACAGGCTCCGCGTCAATGGCCGACATGAAGCTGTTCTGATAGTATTCAAAGCCGTGTATGGGAAAAAGCATCTCGCCGGTCTCTTCAAGCGGCATGCGCCTGAAGTCCTCGCGGTAAAAAAGCCGCTCGATGGTCTTTTCGTATCCGGGGTGCAGGTCGAGGCCCGTGGAGTCGAAGAATTTAATGTCGAGAAGAAGCGTGTCAAACGGAGACCTGCGCGTATGGACGCCGCCGACTTCGCTCCCGCCGCGCGCAAGGAGCCTGCACACGGGCATGGGGGTGACGCCGTAGTCATGGACGTTCACGCCGGTCGAGAGGATGCCTGTCATTATGGCGCGGTTTATCATGCGCGAGGTCTTGTGCCCGTCGCGCGACGTTGAAACGAAAGACCCTTTTGGAAGAGACGCCCCATATGCCGCGCCGAGCCGGGCGGCGAATTCGGGGCTGACCTCGATATTCGCAAGTCCCGTGACGCCGTATGTCGAGAAGATGTTCTTGCTCCATTTCTGACCCCATATGAGGCTTGAGGCAAGGATGGCCTCGTCCTCGACGCTCTTATGCGGCCAGACCTTGACGTTGGCCTTGACCGTGGCCCTTCGTCCGATGCGGCAATGGTCGCTTACGACGACGCCCTCGCCAAGGTGCGCCCCCTCGGCTATCTCGGTGTTGCTTCCGATGATGTTTTCCTGCAAAAGCGCTCCGCTGGCAATCTTGACGTTGTCCCATAAGACGGAATCGATTATGACGGCGCCTTCCTCGACGACGGTATTGCTCCCTATCACGGAATTGGCTATCCGCGTGTTCATGGATATCTTACAGCCGGCGCCGATGACGTTCGCGCCTTCGAACTTCGAGGAATAATCTATCCGCGAGTCCGCGCCGACCCGCATCTCGGCGGCGCCGGTCTTCTCGCCGGGTATCCGCACCTTTACCCGGCCCAGCAGGATGTCCATGTTGGCCTGCCGGTATTCCTCAAGGCTTCCCACGTCCTTCCAGTAGCCCTCGGCAACGTAACCGTAGATCGGTTTCTTATTTTCAAGAAGAAACGGGAAAAGGTCTTTGCTGAAGTCGAACTCCCTGTTTTCGGGGATGAACTGGAGCACATCATCCTCAAGGATGTAAATGCCCGTGTTGATGGTGTCGCTGAAGACCTCGCCCCAGCCCGGTTTTTCAAGAAACCTCGTGATGCGTCCCTTTTTGTCGGTTATGACTATGCCGAATGAAAGCGGGTTCTCCACGCGCGTCATAATGATGGTGGCCAGCGACTTACTCTTTTTGTGGAATTCAACGGCCCTGGACAGGTCAATGTCGGTTAAAACGTCGCCGCTTATGATGAGCGTAGGATTTCCGGACTCGTTCTTTTTCATCCGCATGGCGTGCGCCACGCTGCCCGCCGTGCCATAGTCCACCTTGGCCGTCCAGTAGTCCATGGAGACCTTGAAGGCGGAGCCGTCGCCGAGGTGGTTTTTGAGGTTTTCAGGCTGGAAGTAAAGCAGCGCCGTAAGGTCTTTGATGGAATGCTTCTTCAGGAGCTCGATGATGTAATCTATCATCGGCCTGTTGGCCATGGGGACCATGGGTTTGGGCAGGTTGTTCGTAAGGGGACGAAGCCTCGTGCCGAAGCCTCCTGCCATTATAATACAGTTCATGCAATCCCCCTCAATCCCCCTTTTGCAAAGGGGGAGGCATATATCGTCTGCTTGCGGTATTTGAATTTTATCAGCAAACAGCCACACCGTCAACTTACCTTTTTTGAAAAAAAGGTGCCTGCGCACGGCTAAAGTCAAAATATAACCCTTTAGCATTGCCCGCCGCAGGCGCCGAAAAACTTTAATTCCCGCTCCACGGGTTCATGCTAAAAAAACTTGTTTTCTGTTCCTGCCGCGAGGCGTTTGATGTTCTCCTTGTGCTTGATGATTACGCACACGCCTATCAAGACGCCTAATAACATGTACTCCCTTACGGACGGAAGAAATGACAGTATAACGGGAAGCGCTGAGGCGGCGATGATGGAGCCGAGGGAGATGTACCTTTTAATCAAAACAACCAGAACAAAAAGCGCGGCAATGATAAGCATGGCCGGAGGGGAAATTACCAGCATCACTCCGCAGGCGGTGGCTACGCCCTTACCGCCCTTGAACTTGAGAAACACCGGGAATAAATGGCCCAAAAAGGCCGCAAAACCGGCAAGGCTCACAAAAAAAACTCTCATGCTCATGCCGGGAAGGGCGTATATGTCGTCTCCGATAACGTAAACATAAGACACAATGTAAAACGCAAGCAGTGTCGGCAGGGCACCCTTTAAGATATCGCAAAGAAGCGTTGCGATGCCGGCGGCCTTTCCGGCGGAACGGATGACGTTCGTAGCGCCGATGTTTCCGCTGCCCGTAGCCCTCGGGTCTTTCCCGCCAAAGATCCTTGCGGCAATGATGCCGAACGGGATGGACCCTGCCAGATACGCGGCGGGTATGATGAGAAGAAGGATTGCCGGGTTTGCGGGCATCGCTATTCCACCGTTACGCTCTTGGCGAGGTTTCGGGGCTGGTCAACGTCCGTGCCCTTCAAGACGGCGATGTGATAGGCGAGGAACTGAAGCGGCACGGACATGATTACAGGCATCAGATGCACCGAGGCATTGGGGACGAATATCGCATCGTCGGCCCTTGCCGACGCCTCCGTGTCGCCTTCGTTGACAATAACCATAACGCGCCCGCCCCTGGCCTTTACCTCCTCCATGTTGCCGAGCATCTTTGCGTAACTGGAGTCCTTCGGGGCGAGCATCACCACTGGCATGTCTTCGTCAATGAGGGCTATGGGGCCGTGCTTCATCTCGCCCGCGGCGTAGCCCTCGGCGTGAATGTAGGATATCTCCTTTAATTTAAGCGCGCCTTCAAGGGCGATGGGATAGTTGATGCCCCGTCCAAGGTAGATGAAATCGCGGAACTGGAAGTATTTCTTGGCAAGCGTCTCGATATGAGCGGCGCCGTCAAGGGCCTTTTCAAGTTTGCCGGGAAGGGTGACAAGCTCGTGGATAAGGGTCTTGCCCTCGGCCGCGCCGAGCCTTCCGGCTGTCCTGCCCAGATAGACCGCTAAAAGATAGAGCGCGGTAAGCTGCGTGGTGAATGCCTTTGTGGAGGCTACGCCTATCTCCGGCCCGGCGTGCGTCATGAACGACCAGTCCGCCTCCCGCGTAAGGCTCGATTCCATGACGTTGCATATGGCTATAACCTGCGCCCCGCGCCTTTTTGCCTCGCGCACGGCGGCAAGCGTGTCCGCCGTCTCGCCGGACTGCGATATGGCGATGACGAGCGTCTTATCGTCGACAAGCGGGTCGCGGTAGCGGAACTCTGAGGCAAGGTCAACCTCAGCCGGCACACGGTAAAACTCTTCAATAAGAAACTTCCCGACAAGGCCCGCGTGCCATGACGTGCCGCAGGCAATGATGTAAATGCGCCGGGCGCGCTTCAGGTCGATATTAAACTTATTTAAAAAAACTTCTCCCTTTTCCTCGATGACCGAGCCGCGAAAGGTGTCAGCCACCACGCGCGGCTGCTCGAATATTTCCTTGAGCATAAAGTGGCGGTAGCCGCCCTTTTCCGCCATGATGGGGCTCCAGTCTATGTGCCGGGGGGCGCGGCTTATCTTGTTACCCGCGAAATCCTCTATCTCAAAGGAGTCTTTCGTTATGGTGACTATCTCTCCGTCATTGAGGAAGACAGCCTTTCTTGTGATGCCGAGCACCGCCGTGATGTCGGATGAGAGCACGGTCTCCTTTTCGCCCGCGCCGACGATAAGCGGGCATTCCATGCGCGCTGCTATGATCCTGTCAGGCTCGTGCTCGCTCACCGCCGCAAGGGCGTATGTGCCCTTGATTATCCTTACAGCCGCCTTTACCGCCTCTTTCAGGGTGGCGCCTTTTTTCGTCTCGCGGTGTATGAGATGGCTTATGACCTCGGTGTCTGTTTCGGATTTAAAGCGCGCGCCTTCTTTTATAAGCCCCTCTTTGAGGGCAAGATAGTTCTCGATGATGCCGTTATGCACGACGGCCACGCCGCCTTCAAGGTGCGGGTGGGCGTTCTCCTCGCTCGGCCTGCCGTGCGTGGCCCAGCGCGTGTGGCCTATGCCGATGTGGCCGGAAAGCGGCCTTTTCGCGACGACCGCTTCGAGCCTTTCAAGCTTCCCGACGCTCCTTCTAAGCTCGACCTTGCCGTCCTCGACAATGGCTATGCCCGAAGAGTCATAGCCCCTGTACTCAAGCCTCTTAAGCCCGTCCATAAGCACCGCGACAGCGTTCTTAGGGCCGATGTATCCTACTATTCCGCACATGTGAGATTTTCCTTGCCTGAAAAGATTATTTGGTATCCCCGCCGTGTCTGTAAGCTATAACTCTTACTTTTTCTATGGTTATCAGCCCTTCTGCGACCATCTGATCGAGCGTAGGGAGAAATGCCTCGATGC
Source organism: Deltaproteobacteria bacterium (assembly GCA_016234935.1). Taxonomy (GTDB): domain Bacteria; phylum Desulfobacterota; class GWC2-55-46; order GWC2-55-46; family GWC2-55-46; genus JACRNL01. The sequence continues at coordinate 15,355 of JACRNL010000012.1, forward strand.
GTTCGGGCCTGTCTATTATCTCGACTATCATCGGCAGGTCTTCGGACAGGCGCAGGACCTTTGCCGTGTGTATCCTGCTTCCGACGCCGAAGCCGAGCGTGCCGCGCATGACCGTCGCCCCGGCCATGCCGCTTTTTCTGGCCTCCTCGACAATGGCCTCGTAGAGCGGCCTGCCTGAATGTTTGTCGCTTTCGCCTATGAAGATGCGGATTATCTCGGCTTCAGACGGCAGCTTCATCCTGACCTCCTGTGTTTAAAAGAGCCTTCCAACGGCAAAACCGAGGAATAATAAGACTACGCCAAGGACGTTTTGCAAAGCGATATTGGCAAAGGCCGCCATGAACTGTGAATCCCTCAAAAGCGCGCCGGATTCGAATATGAAGCTTGAAAAGGTGGTGAATGCGCCCATGAAGCCGACGAGGATTATGAGGCGCGTCTGTCCGCTGATGACAAGCCGTTCCTCGGCCAGCGTCCAGACAAGGCCGAAAAGGAAGCACCCTGTCATATTCACCGCGAAGGTGCCGATGGGGAAAACGCCTCCGTAGGCCCTTTGCGCGAAGCCGCCAAGCCAGTAGCGCGCCAGAGTGCCGAATACGCCGGCTATGGCAAGGTAGACTGTTTTCATGTTATGTCCATGAGGCTCTGAGGCGCCATCGCGAAGGCGCATCCGGTTTTGATATCCGCGGCTCCCGTTTTAATAATTTTTACATTTTTACTTAATGCGTATAATATATTATAATATGCCGGTTATAAAAGCAATTTTTTCTACTTTACCGGAGGTGTCCGCCATTGAATAGCGCTGGTTTTGACAATCAAATGCGGCTGTGGGACATGGTCGTGAATGCCGGCCCAATGGTCAAGTTCGTCCTGCTCCTGCTCCTTGCTTTTTCCATCCTGTCGTGGGCCATAATAATATATAAACTTTTACTGCTGAGAAAGGTTGAAAAGGAGACCGCCGCCTTTTCGACTCTCTTCTGGGGCAACCGCCAGTTCGCGCAGATATTCGCGGCGAGCAAGAACTACAAGCATTCGCCGCTTGCCGCGTTGTTTTCAGCGGTCTACGCGGAGTTTGCCAACTCCGCCAGGACGGCACGGATGGAGGACGTCGGCAGGTTCCAGAGGATACTCAGAAAAAGCGCGGCCCTCGAGGGCGCCAGGCTCGAATACGCCGTGCCATTTCTGGCCACCACCGGCAACACCGCGCCGTTTATAGGGCTTTTCGGGACGGTCTGGGGCATCATGACGTCGTTCAGGGGCATCGGCACAAAGGGCGCGGCCAGCCTCGCCGTGGTCGCGCCGGGCATTTCAGAGGCGCTTATCGCCACTGCCATGGGACTTCTCGTGGCCATACCGGCGAGCGTGGCCTACAACCACATCCTTGCGCGGATAGACCGGGCACACTCCGAAATGGACAACTTCTCGGCGGACCTGCTGAACATCATCGAAAAGCAGATTGCAAAGAACGGTTCTTCCCCTCCGGAATAAAAGGCGCGCACTATGGCATTTAACGGCCCGAATAAAAGAAGATTCGTCTCGCATATAAACGTCACGCCGCTTGTTGACGTAATGCTGGTCCTCCTTATTATTTTCATGGTGACCGCGCCCATGATGCAGGCCGGCATTGACGTCAGCCTGCCTCAAGCGGACGGCGCGGCGCTCAAAGACCAGGAAGAGCCTCTCGTCGTGACAATAGACCGGCAGAAAAGGATATTTCTCGGCAGCAGACAGTTGACGCAAAAGGAATTGAGGGCCAAACTTATTGCCATAAACGAAGGCAAGACCGGCGCGGCAAGCAGGGCCGTTTTGCTGAGGGCGGATGAGGCGGTGCCTTACGGTTTTGTGGTCAACGCCATCTCTGAAATAAGAAAGGCCGGCATTGACAAGCTCGGCATGGTGACGGAGCCGGCGGGGCATATCGAAAAAAACAGATGATGAACAATACGTTAAGACATACGCCGGACGGTTTTTCAAAGATACTCGCGGCCTCGCTGATACTGCATGTTGCCGTGATACTCTTCGCCCTTGTCATCTACAAGGGAGGGGCCAGGCGGATATACCTGACGCCTGTTACCGTAAGCCTCGTCGGGCCGGAAGCGCTTGGCCGGCAGGGCGTATCCGCCGCAGCGCCGGAGGCGGCCGCTAAAAAACAGGTTGACGGGGTTCAACCCCTTAAAGGGGTTCGGCCCCACGCAAGCCCTGCCGTAAAGCCTATTGCGAAGTCCGCCGCAAAATCCGCCGCCGCGGTCATACCGCGCATAAAAAGCCGTGCAGCTGAAAAAACGAAAACCCCCTTTGCACTGAAGAAGACAAAAGACCATAACACCGTTGAGGACGCGATAAAACGGGTTAAGGAAAAAGTCCGGAAAAAAGAGGACAAAGAGGAGCTGCATGCCGCCGAGTCGCACATTGACGCGCTAAAGAAAAAAAACGTATCTTCCGCAAAGGCCGAACCCCTTCAAGGGGCCGAACCCCTTCAAGGGGCTGCAAGGCGCGCAGGGAAAGGCGGCATTTCAAAGACGTCAAGCGCGCTGCAGGCATTTACAAAGACTGACGGCGCGCCGCAGGGCGGCGTTAAAACAGGCGGCGCCGGGACAGTGGTAGACGGCCCGTCTGTCAAATACCGGGCATATCTGACCGCCGTAGGCGACCGCGTGAAGAATAATTGGACCTACCCTGAAGAGTTCCGCAAAGACAAGATAGAGGTAATAGTGTCCATAAAAATCGGCAGGAACGGCAAACTTCTTGACAGCTGGGTGGAGAAAAGCTCCGGCAACTACCTTTTTGACGAATCCCTGATGGACGCAGTCAAGAAATCAGCCCCGTACCCGCAGCTCCCGCAGGATTACGACGGGAACGTTTTTGAGACAGGGCTGAGGTTTTGCAAAAACTGCGCGCAGTAAAACGGCGTTTTCAGGATGGATTGATGCGCGACAAGGCTCATCAAAAGGCTGAGGGTGAAAGACCTATTATCAAATCCCCCTAACCCCCTTTTACAAAGGGGGAAGCTCATTAATTAATTCCCCCCTTTAGAAAAGGGGGTTAGGGGGATTTGATAATTGACGAATTTTGATATTTTTCCATACCTTAACAAGAAGGCCAACGAGGTGAAGATGAAACTTTTCTCTGGACTTAAGAACTTTGCGGCGCTGGCGCTTGCGGCCATGTTCATTTTTGCGCCGGCATACGCGTTTTGCCAGACGCCGCCGCCAGCGGCCGCGCCTGCCGCGGCTCGCGCCAAGGTCTACATAGACCTTGAGGCCCCCGCAATAAAAAAGCTCCCCATAGCCATTCAGGAATTCCGCGAGGCCCCCTCCTCCGGCTCGAAGGCTGACGAAAAAACAGCGGCGGCGATAAAGGCCGAAATCCTTGACGCGCTTACCGGAGACTTGAGGTTTTCAAACCTCTTCACCTTCATAAAAAAAGAGGCATTCCTTGAAGACCCCGCAAAGTCCGGCGTAACCCTTAAAGAGACCAACTTCAAGGACTGGCGGGCCGTTGGCGCGGACGCGCTGATCAAAGGACGGTTTACAATAGAAAAGGGGTCTCTCACCGTTGAAGTCCGGCTCTTTGACTGCGTTGATGAAAAGGAGATCCTCGGCAAGAGATTTGTCGGGAGCAGCTTGAGCCCCAGAAGGCTCGCTCACTACTTCGCCGACCAGATATACGAAGAGCTTACAGGCAGGAAGGGAATCTTCGGCACCAAGCTCCTGTTCGTCTCCAAAAGGACCGGCAACAAAGAGGTCTACATGTCCGATTACGACGGCAGGGGCGTGCGCCAGATCACGCGCAGCAAGGCCATAAACTTCTCCCCATACTGGTCGCCGGACGGGAAAAAGATCATCTACACGTCATACAAAAAAGGGTGGCCGTGCCTTTACATGCTTGACCTGAGAACAGGCGAGGACGCAGCCCTTTCCGACAGGCCCGGTATAAACATCGGAGGCAGGCTCTCTCCCGACGGCCGGAGCGCGGCCCTTACGCTGAGCGGGAAAAAATCAACGGAACTCTATTCCCTGGACATCGGCACGAAGAGCTACAAACAGCTTACCGACAACAGCGCCAATGACGTTTCTCCCGCATGGTCGCCCGACGGCAAGAGACTTGCCTACGTGTCGGACTCAAGTGGAAACCCGCATATATTTGTGTTAGAATTGGGTGCCGGAGAAATAGCAAGGCTCACTTACGGCGGCAAGTACAACGCAAGCCCCGCATGGTCTCCGGACGGCAGATTGATAGCCTTTTCAAGGCAGGACGGAGGCGAGTTTAATATCTGGACACAGGGCATCAATGACGCGGAGGCGGCGCAGCTTACGTTTGAGGGCGACAACAGGTCGCCTTCATGGTCGCCTGATTCCAGACAGATAGTCTTCAGCAGGGGCGAGCAGGGGTCATCCTCTCTCTACATCATGAACGCCGACGGCACCGCTCTGGTGAAGCTCGACACAGGGGCTCTCACGGAAAGCCAGCCGTCATGGTCGCCTTTCATGGAATGATTTTACCTTAACCCTAAGGAGGCAGAAAAAATGAAGAGACTATTCAATATCTTTTCAGTGATGGCATTGGGCATTATGATCGCCTCATGCGCGCCAAAGGCCGTGGTAAAGGAGGAAATAACCGCCACCAGGGAAAAGCCCGCGGAGGCGCAGACCGTGGTCGTGCCGGATGAAACGGTGGCGGAGGAAAAAGTGACGGCCTCTGACCTTGGCGCGTCAGAGACGAAAAAGGGCGCGGCAAAGTACGCGTCGCTCTCTACCGAGGATGAAGCGATAAGCAAAAAGGCCGAAGAGACCGGAAGCCTGCTGACGGTGCATTTTGATTTTGACAAACATACCGTCAGGGATGACGACAAAGGCGTGCTTGGCAAGGACGCGAACTGGCTGAAGGTGAATGCGTCCGTTAAGGTGCGCGTCGAAGGCCACGCTGATGAAAGGGGGGAGGCCGAATACAACCTCGCCCTCGGCGAAAAACGCGCGGTAACCGTAAAGGCATACCTTGAGGCCATGGGCATAAGAAGCGACAGGCTCTCGACGATAAGCTACGGCACCGAAAAGCCCGCTGACACGGGCCACAATGAAGATGCATGGGGCAGGAACAGACGGGCGGAGTTCACCATCCAGAATTAAAAGGCGGAAAACCTTTCGTATGCGCATGGCATTACGCGGTGTTTCTCTTTTTCCAATAGTCCTTCTTGCCGCCGCTGTTTTGGGGGCCGCCGGCTGTGGTCCCGGCATGCCCTTCATGACCGCCGGGCAGCAGGCCCTCGTAAACAACGTGGACACACTCGTCAAAGAAAACGAGGCCCTGAAAAAGCGGGTGGCCGCGCTTGAGAGCGCCGGGGCAGGCGATCATACCAGGACGCAAAAAGACATTGCAGGCTTACGGGCCGCGCTTGCGGACAGCAGTAATTCCATCGAGCAGGTCAGACAGGAATTCTCGTTTGTGAAAGGGAGCTTTGAAGAAACCTCTCACGCAAGAGCGCAGACGCGCGAAGACCTGAAAAACCTGAACGCCTCGATAAAGGGTATAAGCGCGAGGCTTGCGGCAGCGGACAGCGGCCTGAAGGAGCTCGGCGCGAGGCTCGATGCCGTTGATAAAAAGACGTCTGCCCTCTTCGATGCCGCCGTTATTACCGACAAAAAACTAACTGAACTGGAGACAAAGGCGGCAAAGGAAAGGGAGACGGCGGCCTCGGTAAAAAAAGGGGCTGAACCCCCTGAGGGGGCTCAGCCCCTTCAAGGGGAAGACCCGCAGGCCCTCTATCGGAAGGGCAAGAATTTGGCCGCCCGCAAGGACTATCAGGGCGCGATTGATTCGTTCGGGCGGTTTCTCGCGGCATTCCCCAAGCACAAACTCTCCGGAAGCGCGCAGTACTGGCTCGGCGAGACCTATTACCTGAAGGGCGACTACGAAAAAGCGATAGTGGAACTCGATAAGGTCGCGGCGCATTATCCGGATAACAATAAAATACCCTCGGCGGTTTTGAAGCAGGGCCTCTCCTTTGAAAAATTAGGCTCGAAAAAGGACGCAACGGCGCTCTATAAAAAAGTGGCTGAAAAATATCCGAAAAGCCCGGAAGCCGCCGCCGCCAAAAAACGGCTGAAGGCGATGAAGGGCAGGTAATCCTGCCTGTTTTTTTCCGTCCAAACCGGCACCCCCACCCTGCCCTCCCATCCCCCGCTTTAAACACGCGAGGGCAGGCAAGGGGGAGGAGATAAGGAAGTTGCCCATCTCACACATGAAAAAAACAGTAGCCATAGTCAGATGCGCCGCTTACAAGGACACGGATGTCCTGGAGGCCGTAAGAAAGAGCGTCGGCCTTTTGGGCGGCATTGAGAGGTTCGTCAAAAAAGGCGAGCGAATACTCATTAAGCCCAACCTCCTTGCCGCAAAGCCCGTGGAAACGGCCGTGACCACGCATCCTGCCTTTGTGAAGGCGGTTATCCTTCTCATTAAAGAGGCAGGGGCAACGCCGGTGGTGGGAGATTCGCCGGGCATGGGAAGCGCGCAAAAGGCAGCGCAAAAGAGCGGCATCCTTGATATTTGCAGGGAAACAGGCGCCCAGCTCATAGAGCTTAAGGAACTGGTCATAGCTGAAAACCCCAGGGGCCATACCTTCAGGCGTCTGGAGGTGTCAAAAGAGGCGCTTGGCTTTGACGGCATCATCAACCTGCCAAAGCTGAAGACGCATGTCCAGATGTATCTGACGCTCGGCGTCAAGAACATGTTCGGCTGCGTGCCGGGAAAATTGAAGCCCCAGTGGCACCTTTCCTCCGGCGTCGACAGCAAGGACTTTGCAGGGATGCTCCTTGACCTCTATTATTTCCTCAGCCCCAGGCTGACGATCATGGACGGCGTCATCGCGATGGAAGGAAACGGCCCGGGAAGCGGAGACCCGCGCACGCTCGGCCTTGTCTTTGCCTCGGAAAACGCCGTTGCCATGGACACGGTCATTGCCCGCGTCCTCGGCTGTAAGGCGGAAAACATCCCCATACTCAAGGCCGCTATCGGGCGGGGGCTCAAGGAATCCGATATTTCGAATATCGCCGTCTGCGGCGAAAGCATGGAGAGCGTCCTGGTTCACGGCTTCCGCTTCCCGCCCCTTACAGGCGTCAACTTCGCGGACAGGCTCCCGTACTTCCTTGACAGGCATCTAAGGAAGGCCCTCACGTCAAGACCGCATATCGATAAGGCAAAGTGCTCGCTCTGCAAAGTCTGCGTGGAGGTCTGTCCGCCGGAGGTCATGTCGAAATCAGGACAGATGATAGACATAAACTACGACCGCTGCATAAGATGCTACTGCTGTCAGGAGATGTGCCCGCAGGGCGCCATCACCCCGCGCCAGGGATGGCTGAAGCGCGCGATCCCCGGACTCTGAGCCGGGAAAATTTTTGCTAAACGGGGACTTTTATAATATAATCTGCTTGCGTTTTATAATCCCTCCGCTGAAAAAATGGTTTCCGGAAAAAAGGAACGCATATGATGAAACGCTTTCGGGAGCGATGATTGTCGAAGCCGCTATGGAAAAAGGGACGCATCCTCCTTATTGGCGCCGCCATTGCCCTCGCGGTCTTTCTGGCCGCGTTTTTTTACGTCTTTTCCTCCCCCGTGGACCTCTCAAGCCAGCACGCGCGGATTGAAGCGATAATTGAAAAGCGCACCGGCATAAAGGTCAAGGCCGAGGCCGTCGTGTTAAAGGCCTTTCCTCACATCGACCTCAGGATAAAGGACGCGGAGGCCTTTGACGGCAATGCCGCCTTCCTGAAGATAAGGTCAATGAGGCTTGTCCTGCCGCTTCTTTCCATCTTCTCGCGCTCGATAAACATTAACAGCCTCGATATAGACGGACTGGAGCTTAACGTCACCAGAAACGCGTCGGGCGAGATAAATCTGGCGCGGCTGCTGAAGAAGCCGACGCCGGTCACGCTGAAAAGGCTGAATCTAAGCGATGCCCGCGCTTCCTTCAAGGACGAAGCGGCCAACGCGGCCTTTGACGTCACCGGCATAAAGGCGGCCATAACGCGCACGCGCGAGGGGTTTGACTACGCGGCTGAGGCGGCCCTTCGTCCTGGCGTGAAGATCAGCCTTCGCGGCACGGGAGACGACGGCAAAGGGAGGCTTGCATTTTCAGGCACATGCGCCGTAAAAGGGTTTGACCTCGCGCGGCTTACGCCGTATATAAGAAAGAGCCTGCCCAATGCGTCCATCAGCGGCATGGCCGGCTTCGCAGGTTCGTACTCGTACGACGGGGATATGCGCGCCAAAGGCAGCCTCACCTATAAAAACGCGGCGGCAGTCCTGCCAGGTCTTCTCGCGAAGCCTTTAGTGTCGGCAAGCGGCTCTGCCGCGATGAGTTTTTTCAGGGATAAAAAAGGCACGGTCTCGGCCGTTGACAGGGCTGCCCTTGCCTTTGACGGTTTCAGCCTTTCCGGCTCGCTCAAGGTAAAAACCCTTGCCGCAACCAACGGAAAGGGGGTTGAACCCCTGCAAAAGGTTCCGCCTGTTTTCGAGGCGCAGCTCTCTTCAACGCCGGCGCCTGTGCGGACGCTGATGGCCTATATCCCTGCTCCATACAGTAAAATGCTGGAAAAAGTCAGGCCGGTTGACGGCACGGTCGCGCTTAAAAACCTCTCGGTATCCGGCACATCCGGCGACCTGAAGGAGCGGGACACGTATAAGAGGCCGGGATTTGCAAGCGCCTCCGTGAAGTTCGACAACGTGAAGGTGAAGCACCAAAACCTTGAAAAGCCGTTCGCCGGAATCCGGGGCGTGCTGGCGTTTAAGGACAACGTCCTGTCGCTTGAGCATTTTACCGGCAGGCACGGGGCGATAAGCGTAGATGACCTTTCAGGCGAGATAAAAGACCCCGCCGGAAAGGCCGATTACCGCCTTTCGCTGGCCGCTGATCTGGAGACCTCGCAGCTCCTGCCGCTGGCAAGGGCGCTGCTTGAAGACCGCCTCGCCCAGGAGGACATTGAAAAACTCGGCAAGGCGCGCCTGGCGGGCAAGGCCGGTTTGATTCTTAAATTGAAAGGCAAAGGCCGCCCCCTGAGGGGGTTTGACGGCCTCAAAGGCGCGGCGTACTCCGGCGCCTTGAGGTTAAACGGCGTGGACGCGGGCTACGGGGATATTCCTCTTGCGCTAAAATCGCTCAAAGGCCTGTTTGCGTTTGACAACAGTGGCATAACACTGAAGGGCGTCGAAGGAACGGACGAGTTTAAAAGCCTCCTCGGCGTGGACGGGTCGGTGACCCACTACCTTTCAAAAAGCCCTGCGCTTGACATCAGGGCTAGGGGCGCGCTTTCGCAGGGAACGGCGGATACGGCCTTCAGGAAGTGGGGCATTGAAGGGCCGGTTTACGGGGGCAGCGTGCCATTCACGATTTCGCTTAGAGGCAGCCCCGGATCGTTAAGCGCAAAGGCGTCCCTTAACTTCACGCCCATTGCCATAGAGTATAAAAATATCGTAAAAAAGAGCGCGGGCGTAAAGGCTTTCGCCAAAGGCTCCTTCAGCCTGAGCAACAAGGAACTTTCGATAAAAGAGTTCATCCTTGCCTTTGGCAAGACCACGGTAAACGGGGGCGGACGGCTGTCGCTTGGCGACGGGCACGCATACAACTTTTTTGCGCTTTCCAGACACGTTGACATTGACGACCTTGGCCATGTGGCGGCGTTTCTGGTGGATGGGGCCGCCTCCGGCGGCATTCTCGCATTTGATGTAAAGACGGAAAAAAACGCCCAGGACAAAAAGCCGTCATATGAAGGCGATGTTACGTTTAAAGACGGGCGCTTTAACGCCGTTTTTCTCGCAAAGCCCGTTGAAAAGGTGAGCGCGTCGCTCAAATTCGGCAAAGACGCCGTTCATTTTGCGCTCGACAAGCTCAGCGCCGGACAGACGGAGGTAAGCGCGCGTCTTGACGCCCAAAACGGGACCATCAGCTTTGAGGTGGATTCGCCCGGCTTTTTCCTCGAAGATTTTATAAAAAAGGCCGAAGGTCCGCCGTCAGATACGGCTCCCGGCGCGCCGCTTGTAAAAAAGCAAAACAGAATAAAGAATTTCCTCTTTGACATTATCGAAGCGGAAGATGCGGCCGGGGCTGCCCCGGCCTTTATTGGCGGCGGGATTATAAAGATAAAAAAAGGGAGCATCATGGGGCGGACGTTTGAGGATTTGAGCGCCGGGTTCGTCCTCGAAAAAGACGCGCTCTACATAAAGCCGATTACCTATTTCAAAAACGAAGGAAGCGCGGCGGCCCAGGTCACTGTTTACAGGGGCGCGTCAACCCCTCTTCTTTTCGCGGCCAAAATGGACTTCTCCGGCGTGCAGCTCGAACCGTTTTTTAAGGAGATGGGCGCGAAGAAACAGATTTTGTCGGGCCCGGTCCGTGGGACGATGGAGCTTACCGGCAGGCGCGGGGCCTCTCCTTTTACCGCCGGGTTGAACGGATCGGTCTACCTTCGCTCCGAGGACGGCAGGCTCTATAAGTTCACGCTGCTAAGCAAGATATTCTCAATCGTGAACATCCTTTCCATAACCGAGCTTTTCGAAGAGGGCCTTCCGTATAAGTATATTTCCGGGGACTTCACCGTCAAAGACGGCATCATTTCAACCAATAACCTCAGGCTGGACGCTTCTTCCATGAGGATGTCCGCCCTTGGCGAGATAAGCCTGCCCGACGCCGCCATAGACGCCGTCCTTGCCATGCACCCGTTCGTTACCATTGACAAAATCATCTCAACGATACCTCTTGCGGGATGGATAATCGGCGGCAGGCAGGAGAGCACTTTGAGCATGTATTATGACATAGTCGGGCCTTTGAAAGAGCCGGAGGTAGGGCCAGCCCCGATAAAAGGCCTGGGCGCCGGAGTCCTGGGCATACTGCAAAGACTTATCGAAGCGCCGGTAGAGCTTCTCAGGCCGGACAGCGCGCCGAAATAAAAGGGGGGGATATGCAGGGATTCTGGAACAGATTGAAGGCCGAGTGGTACAGCAAGGGGCTTAAGTATTCCACGCTCCCCCGGACGGCGGTGCCGTTTATCCTCTCAAAGGCCGCGGGCGCCAGGACCTTTCTTGACGCGGGCGCTGGCTGCGGCACGCTTGCCATACCGCTTGCGAAGAAGGGCAAAAAGGTGACGGCCCTCGACCCGTCGCGCTCCATGCTCGCCGTCCTGGACGGGGAGATAAAAAAACAGGGGCTTAAAAACATAAAAACAATACTTGCCGCATGGGGCCAGGCAGAGGTAAAACCGCACGACGTGGTCATCTGCGCCAACGTGCCGCAGCTCTTAAAGGGCAACGAGCCTTTTCTAAGGGATGCCGACGCCCTTTCAAAAAAAGCGGTGTTTCTCATAGAAGGCGCCGACCCGAACGCCGATAAGTTTTATTATAAAGACCTCTACCCGCTCGTCTTCAACAAAAGCTTCAGCCAGAGGACGGACTATCTTGAGACGGTCAAACTGCTCCATTCGATGGGCATCTTCGCGAACGTCGAGATCATCGAATACGACTTTGACCAGCCGTTCGCGGACGTGGACGAGGCCGTCCATTTCTGGAAGGAACACATGGGCATCGTCACAGAGGAGCATGACGCGCGGCTCAAAGGCTATCTGAGAAAAAGGCTTGTAAAAAAAGGAAATGTCCTTTTCGCGCCCTTCCATAAAAAGGCGGCGATAATCTGGTGGGTGAAGAAGGGGGTTGAACCCCTTCAAGGGGCGGCAAAGCGGCGGATAAGGAAGTAGAGCGTCCTTGCAGGCTTTAAGCGTGGATTAAAAACTGTGGCTGCTCTTCATCAGCATACTTACTCCAAGGTAGGTAAAAAGCACCACGAAAAAACCGAAGAGCGTGGCAAAGGCAAGGCCCTTTCCGCGCCACTGCCGGACGTAATAGGCGTGCATGGCCCCTGCGTAGTAGAACCAGACGATGAACGACCAGATGATCTTGGGCTCCCACATCCAGTAGGCCCCCCACGCGAGATACCCCCATACGGCGCCGGAAAACATGGAAGCGGAAAAAAAGCCGAAGCCCCACATGACGGCCTTTGCGGCTATATCTTCAAACTTCTTCTGCTCGGCATTATTCGGAAGCCATGCGCCGTAGACGAGATATAAGAGCGCGGCTGAGAAGGCCAGTGTGAAAAAGGCGTAGGCCACGAATGAAAAAGTAACGTGTGTCTCAAACCACCTGGTGCGCAAAATGAGCGTAAGCGGCCCGCCCGGCTTTTCGTTTGCAAATGAAAAAAGGAGCGCAAGGACGGCAACGGGAATTGTCACAAGCTCGGTGGCGCGCTCGCCGTACCGGAAGATGACAAAGACGGAAAGCAGCGCCGTGCACCAGCTGAAAAAAAGGAGCGTTTCGTACATACTGGCCATTGGGGCGTGGCCGGTCGAGTAGACGCGGGCCGCCAGGGCCGCGCTGTGGCTTAAAAGGCCGGCGCACAAGGCCGCCTTTGACGCAAGCTCCAGCGAGGCGGCTTTTTTTACGTGATAAATGAAAACAGCGATGAGGCCCGCTGCGTAGAGCATTACCGAGGCGATTAAGAGCGGTTTCATATTGGTCTGTTTGGCAGCGGGGCGGCCTTGAGGGTGGAAACCCTTATGTTGTCATTCCCGCAGTCTTTAAGCGGGCATCCGGTAAGGGCATCCGGGCATCCCGTGCCTCTTTATGCTTTCGCCTGCGCTGCCAAAGACGCTGGATGCCCGATTAAAACCTCGGGCATGACAGATTATTTTTAAAAAAGTTTTTCCCCCGTGGCAGCCCTATCTTCCCCTTTCGTCGTTCCAGATGTATTTGTGAAGCTGAAGCTGAAGACGCGCGCAGAGCCTGTCGCGAAGCATCCATTCGGCGAGCTCCTTTGGGGCAAGCGCCGGCTGGACGGGCGCGAAGAGCACCTTGGCGGTCTGGCCCCTTACGAACTCTTCAAGGAATTCCTTCGCGAATTCATAGTCCTGCCGGTCGGCTATTACGAACTTCAGCTCATCCTCCAACGTGATGAACTTCATGTTTTCCATAATAAATGACCCCGCATGACCGCTGGAGGGGCATTTCACGTCCACTATCTTGACAATACCCGCGTCAAGACAGGATAAATCAATGGTTCCGTTCGTCTCGATGAGAACGCGGAGGCCGTCGTCAAGAAGCCTCTTCGCGAGCGCCGGCGCTTCGGGCTGGATAAGAGGCTCGCCGCCCGTTATTTCAACAAGCGGGCACCTGTATTTTCCCGCCTCTTGAATAACGGCGTCAACGGACATCTCCTTGGCGTTGCCATTGGTCCTCGCGTAAGGCGTGTCGCACCAGTTGCAGGCAAGGTTGCAGCCGGACAACCGGACGAACACGCATGGAAGACCGGCGTATGTAGATTCGCCCTGTATGCTGAAAAATATTTCCGATATAAGCATCTGTTTTATCCCAGTGCCACTTTCCATCAACAAGAGTTCCTGCGTATGCAAACGTTTGCGATGGAAAGTGGTGCTGGGCTTCCCTTTGTCATTCCTTCTTTTTGCTCTCGCCCTTTGCGTTCCTTGTCTCTTCAGACTTTGCAGATTTGGAAGCGGCGGGCCTGCCGAATTCTTTGAAACCCTTCGCGAGGGTTAAAAGCCGCTGGGCCGCAAGGTGATTGACCGTCCCCGCGGGAAAGCTCCCGTCAGGGCCTTTTTCTCCGGCCGGTTTGCCCGTTAATATCTCAAGCCCCTCGTCGACAAACTCGATAGGATATATGGAAAATCTGCCGTCCCTGACGGCGTCAACGACCTCCTGCCTCAGCATAAGGTTTCGGACGTTTCTTTTCGGAATGATGACGCCCTGCCTTCCCGTGAACCCCTTTGCCTTGCACACGCCGAAAAAGCCTTCTATCTTCTCGTTGACGCCGCCGATGGGCTGCACCTCTCCCTTCTGATTCATGGAGCCTGTGACGGCCAGTCCCTGATCGATGGGCGCTCCGGACAGGCTTGATAAAAGGGCGTAGACCTCGGTGCAGGTCGCGCTGTCGCCTTCGATCTCGTCGTAGAGCTGTTCAAAACAGACGGTGGCTGAAAGGGTGAGCGGGAAGCTCTGCGCGAACCTCTCGCCCAAAAAACTGGTGAGTATCATGAGGCCCTTGTTGTGAATCTTGCCGCTCATCTTCACCTCGCGCTCGATATTCGCGATGCCGAAGTCCCCCATATAGGAGCGCGCCGTCACCCTCGAAGGCTTTCCGAAGGCGTAATCGCCGGGGTCAAGGACGGCGATGCCGTTTACCTGCCCCACGACCGCGCCGTCGGTGTCCACCATGATGGTATCCTCCGTTATGTAGTCGCGCAGCTTGTCTTCGATCTTGGAGTTCCGGAAGATCTTTTCGTTAATGGCCTTCTCCACGTGAACGGCTGAAACCAGGAATGCGCCCTCGACCTTTGCCCAGTAGCCGGCCTCCACTATGAGGTTCTCTATGTCGTTAAATCGCGCGGACAGCTTTTCCCTGTCCCCGGCAAGGCGCGCCCCGTATTCGACGACCCGCGTCACGCCGCTCTTCTCAAAGCACATGAGGTCTTCTTCCTTGCAGCGCGTGGAGATGAAATAGGCATACTTCTGCATATTGTCAACGCTGCGCGGCATCACGGCGTCAAAGTCGGATTTAACCTTGAAAAGTTTTCTGTACTCGGTATCGAGGTTGTAAAGCAGGTAGTAGATGAACGGCTCGCCGATGATGACGAGCTTCAGGTTGATCGGAATGGGAGAGGGCTTCAGGGTGGACGTCGAAAGCAGACGGTACTGCTCCCATACGTCCTCTATGCGCACCTCGCGGTTTTTTATCATCCTCTTTATGGAGTCGTAGACGAAGATGTTGCGCATCATGTCGAGGGCGTTGATTATGAGGTAGCCCCCGTTCGCCTTGTGCACGGAGCCGGCCTTTATCATGGTGAAGTCGGTGGTAGCCACGCCGAACTGCACGCGGTACTCGATGCGTCCGAAGAGGTTATAGTAGGTCGGGTTTGTCTCGAATATGACCGGCGCCCCTCCGGTGTCTTTGTTGTTCACGATGAGGTTGACGCGGTAACGCTCGAAGGTCGGCTCGCGCTGCTGGAGCCTTAACGGCCCAAGCGCAAGCGGCATCTCCTCCTTGGGCCTGAAGTCGTCTATGTTGACGAGGATGTCTTCCTGCACGGACTTGACGTAGTCAACGACCGTCGGGAACTTCTTGAATTTGTCGAGTATCTCGTTTATGAGGGGGTTTACGACATACTGAACGACCTCTCTGTCAAGGGAGACTATGCGGCCCTTGGTCTCCTTTTCGACTACGCGGGCCTCCCGGATGGCGTCGGAAAGCTTTTCCTGGAGTATCCGCATGTCTTCTTCCGCGGCCTTCTTTTTTTCCGGCGGCAGCTTGTTGAACTCCTCCTGCGACAGGGCTTTGCCGTCCTTTGCCGGGGCCAGCGCGAGCCCGCTTACGGATTTTTTGAGGACAAAGCCCTTTTCCGCCGCCCTCTGCTCAAGTCTCATGAATATCGAGCGCGTCCTTTCCTGCTGGGCCTCGAAGATCTCGTCGCGGTGCTTCTCGTAGTCCTTGCTCTCGAACACCTTCGGTATGTCGCGTTTGAGTATATCCAGAAGCTCGTCCATCTCCCCGACGAGCAAAAAACCCTTGCCCGGCGGCAGGGTTATCGCCATCGGCGAATCCGGCTCGGCGAAGTTGTAAACGTAGCACCAGTCGTCCGGCACCGGCTCTCCCTTCGCCTTTTTGTCAATGATGCCCTTTACGGTCGTGCTTTTTCCCGTGCCGCTCTCGCCGAGCACGTAGATGTTGTAGTTGTGGTTCGTGATGCCAAGGCCGAACTCTATGGATTTGAGCGCCCTGTCCTGTCCTATTATCTCCTGCAGCGTCGGGACCTCTTCCGTGGTCTTGAACTGAAAGACATTCGGGTCGCACTTCCACGAGGCCTCCTCTGGAGCCAGCGGTATTACCTTTGCCATAGCACCCTCCCGGAAATTAAGATATAAATTCCAATGAAAAAGCCGTTTTCACACGCGCCTGTTTTCGATTAGCAGGTTGCTGAAAAACTCAAAATTTATTCAGGCTGCTCAAAAACGTCCAAATGCGAGGCGTCGAGGAGCGACGAATGAGGCGCACTTTGTTGTGCGCCGCAGTGAGGAGTGACGACGACAACGAAGCAGATGGGCGTTTTTCAGCAGCCTGTTAGAACGTATCAGTGCAAATGACCTCTTTCCCTGTGCGTCAGCCGCCGGAGCATGTCGCCGTTATCGCAGCCGCTGCACTCCGCCTGTAATGTAGTATAGAAGATATGGTGCGATTGGGCAAGCCTCTCATTGACAGCCTCGAATATCTCGGCCATGCGCCGTCTCTGCATCGGCTCGATGTCTATGTGCGCGCTCAGCGCGTAGACGTTGTGGCAAATGGACCAGATGTGAATGCTGTGCATGCCCATCACGCCTTCGACGGCCTTTATGTCGGCGGCCACGCGGCTGAGCTCTATTCCCTTTGGCACGCCCTCAAGCAGGATATGCGAGGAGTCCCTCATTATGCCGTACGCGCCGAAGACGATTATCAGGCCGATAAGCACGCTGATGAGAGGGTCCGCGAGATACCACCCTGTGTAATAGATTATGACCGCGGCGATTATGACGCCCACGGAGGCCGCCGCGTCGCCGATTACGTGCAGAAAGGCGCTTTTGACGTTAAGATCGCTCGCGGTATAACGCATCAGCCACATCGCGACGACAAGGTTTGCCGTGAGGCCGACGGCGGCCACTATAAACGTGCCGACGCTGTCAACCGGCTCCGGCAGAGACAGCCTTCCGTATGCCATGTAGAATATGAAGATGGTGATGAGAATGAGCGAGAGGCTGTTGATGAACGATACGAATACCTCGACCCTGTGCAGGCCGAATGTCCTCTTTTCCGTGGGCGGCATCTCGGATATGTGCAGCGCGAACCAGCTCAAAAAGAGGGTAAGGGCGTCCATGAACACGTGCGCGGCGTCGGACATAAGGGCAAGGCTGTTGAAAAAATAGCCGCCTGCAAGCTCCGCGGCCAGGACGACGCACGTAAGCCCGGTGGAAACAAGGAGCCTTCTTTTAAGCAAGGCGTCTGCGCCGCGCCCTGCCGCGTGCGGCGCATCAGTATGTCTGTCCGCATGTTCCATCATATATATATATTATACCGAAAATATCATAAAACGCGCGGTTTTTCAGAGATGACCCCTTCCTTTTCTCCCCAGCACCACTTTCTTCCGCCGACGTTTGCGTTATGCGCGAACTCTTAGTAATGGAAAGTGGTGCTGGGGGCAGGGTGGGGAATGACCCAGAGACTTTCTTTTTTCAGCGAAACCCTGATGCGCCTGCCTGCGGCAAGGCCGAGCTTGCGCACCACGAAGTTCGGAAGCTCCACTTTCAAAGAGGCCCTGCCCCGGCCTATATCGAGAAACAGCGTCTGGGTGGCGCCGCGCGCGGCGGCGGAGGTTATTACGGCCTCGATGATATTCTCCTCGGCCTTGCCGCTTATGGGCCTGTCCGGCCGGATGATGAGGACCTCTTCGGGCCTTATGCAGAACGTTACGTCAGAGCCGACGTCAAATTGCGTCTTAGGCCGCGCCCCTTGAAGGGGCTGCATGGGCGCGTGGATGGCGCCGAGTTCCGGACAATGGATGGTAATGCCCTGAGAACTTCTGGCCGTGACGACGCCGTCGAAAATGTTCTTCACGCCGACAAAGCGCGCGACGTTCCTTGTAGCCGGCATATAGAAGACCTCCTCGCGCGTCCCGACCTGTTCGATGGCGCCGTTGTTGATGACGCCTATCCGCTCGGCCAGCATGAATGCCTCCTCAAGGTCATGAGTGACCATCACCGTGGTGATGGGATAGTGCCTGTGAATGGCGCAAAGATCAGCCCTCAATTTTTCCCTGACCTGATAATCAAGGGCTGAAAAAGGCTCGTCAAGGAGCAGCGCCCTCGGCCCGGCCGCGAGCGTCCTTGCAAGGGCCGTCCTTTGGCGCTGTCCGCCCGACAGTTCATGGGGATAACGCTCCTCAAGGCCGCCGAGCCTCATAAGGGCCAACAGCTCCTTTACCCTTTTTCCAACCTCCGCGCGCTCGAGATGCGACATGCCGTAGGAGATGTTGCCCGCGACCGTCATATGAGGAAAGAGGGCGTAGTCCTGAAAGAGATATCCGGCGCGCCTTTCCCTTATCGGGACGTTTACGCGGCCCCTTGAGTCAAAGACGGTCTCTCCGGATATGCTGACCGTGCCTTCATCAGGGGTTATGAGCCCGGATATCATCTTGAGTATGAGGCTCTTGCCCGCGCCCGAAGGCCCGAAAAGCACGAAAAGCTCATCCGCAAAGGACAGGGAAGCATCCGCGGTGAAACCGTTGAACGATTTTTTTAAGTTGAAGCTGAGGCTCATGGATAATGCCCGCTTACCTTTTTTAAAAAAAGGTAAGACCCAAAAACTTTAATTCCTGCTTACGCAGGTTCATGCTCAATGTGAGACGCAGGGCAATGGCTGTGGCCTTCACCCGTATGTTTTCAAACTCCGCAAGGCGTTGCAATTTGCCCTTTAAAAAAACTGCTGAATGAACGGAGAGGCCGAAAGAGGCCGGTATTTTTCCGAATCCGCAAGGCGTTACAATTTGCCCTTTAAAAACCGGGCGGCGACAAGAAGCACGGCGAGTGAAAATACGGTGATAATGGCAACGAGGACATTGGCCGTGTGATTGTCTCCGGCGGAGACCGCGTCGTAGATGGCTATCGGCAGCGTCTGCGTGAGTCCCGGAATATTGCCCGCCACCATCAGCGTCGCGCCGAACTCGCCTGTGGCGCGCGCAAAGGCCATGACCGTGCCTGCGGCGATGCCCCTCCACGCAAGGGGCAAAGTAATGGTATTCAAGACCTCAAGCTCCGTCTTGCCGAGGAGACGCGCGGCATTTTCAAGGTCTTTGCCGACGGACTCGATGGAGGCGCGCGCGGGCTTCACGAAAAGCGGAAAAGAGGAAATAAACGCCGCCACAACAGCCCCTTTCCAGGTGAAGACGATATCCAGGCCGAGCGTATCCTCAATGAACCTGCCCAGGGGGCCCGACTTTCCAAAGACCGTCAGGATATAGTAGCCCAGGACCGTCGGCGGAATGACGAGCGGCTGCATGATGACGATGTCAAGCAGGGTCTTGCCGGGAAAGTCCTTTCGCGCCATCAAAAGCGCGACCACAAGGCCGATTGCAGCCGTGAAAAACGTAGCCGTTATCGAGACCTTGATTGTAAGATATAAGGGGGAAAGTTCCATATCTTATCGATTCAACTTGCCTTTTTTGAAAAAAAGGTGCTGCGCACGCTAAAATCTAATAATGATACACCTTAAGCTTTGCTCACCGCAGGTGCTGCGCACGGCTAAAGCCTGAATACAACCATTCAGCTTTGCTCCGCCGCAGGCGGCCGAAAGACTTTAAAGTTAAAGCGGCGCCGCTTTGCGGCGGCTGTTTTTCCAATCAAAAAAAAACCAACCTGAAAAGGTTGGCAAATGTATCTTCCAACTCTCCTTTCCAAGCGCGGGAGGCACGGCCGTTTCCAGCCGCACCCTTTCGTCCAACATCCCGTAGCGCATGAGCGCCCTCAGGGAGATTGGCTCGGAGAATTTGCTATATTTGGTTTTCTATAAATTTTATACCACGAACACGCGCCGCGGTCAACCTGCCTTTTTTTGAAAAAAAGGCGCTGCGCACGGCTAAAGCCCAAATACAACCATTTAGCTTTGCTCCCGCGTATGTAGCCAAAAAACTTTAATTCCTGCTGACGCAGGCTCGTGCACGGGTGCAAACGCTATACACGATGCAAAACAAATTTCCTTCTTTTGAAAAAAAGTGAGACCAAAAACTTTAATGCCCCCTTCGGGATTCCTTACACCGGGATGGTGAATGCTATCGTCGCGCCGGCTTCTTTTTCGTGCTCCACCCAAACCTTTCCGCCGTGCACCTGAACGAAATTTTTCACTATGGACAGCCCAAGCCCTGCCCCTCCGGTCTTTACGCCCTCCCTTGTCTGGTAGAAGGCGTCGAAGATCCTCTCCGCATTCTCAGGGGAGATGCCGCTGCCGTCGTCGGACACGCTGAACTTCAGGCTGTCCGCGTTTATCTCCCAGCGCGCGTGCACGGACGACGCCGCGTGCTTGAAGGCGTTGGATAAAAGGTTGTATATGATCCGCTGGAGCTTGTCGGGATCGGCCTTTATCATCGCCCGACCGATGGCGTTTTCGTCATACGGGATCCCATTGACGAAAAGTTTCTTTTCAGCGCTCTCAAAGGGCCTGACGGCCTCTTTCAACGCCGAGGCGAACTGGATATTTTCCTTTTTAATCGTAAGACAGCCGCTCTTTGCGCGGCTGAAGTCGAGCATGTCCGAGGTCATGCCGCTTATCTTCTGCGCGGCGGAAAAGATGGTGTCGATCTTCTTCTTGACAGGCTCGGTGACGGCGCCTTCGAGCTGCATCTCCAGCAGTTCCGTATTGGCCATTATCGCGGTCAGAGGGCCGCGTATGTCGTGAATGATGTAGTCAATGTACATCTTGTTGATGCTGTCCAGCTCCTTCTGGCGCGTCATGTTGAAGGCGATTCCGAGGAAGTTCCTTATCTCGCCGCTTTCGTCTTTGACGGCGTTTATGGAAAGCAGCACCGGCACCTCTACGCCGTCCTTATTGAGGTTTATTATCTCCCCGCGCCAAAAACCCTTTGCCGGGTCAAGTATATCGGCCCACATCTTTTCGTAAAGCTCTTTTTTGGAGTGCGGCGACTTCAGTATCCGGGGGTTTTTGCCGAGGCATTCGTCTTTTTTGTAGCCGTATGTGTCGAGCCATGCCTGGTTGACGTCTATTATAAAGCCCCATTTGTCGGTTACAGCAACGCCGTCGTTTGAGAATCTGAAAATGCGCTGGAACTCATCGGTCAGGATGGCGGGCACCCCGGCGGACTTATCCAGGCTTACGGTAAGCATGAACGAGTTTATATCGCCAAGGCGGTCTTTCAACGAATAGATGGAAATATAAACGTCAAGCGGCGCGCCGTCGCTTTTGATCATGCGCGTTTTAAAGGCGCTGACCGTGCCGGAGGCGCGCGCGGTCTTTAAAAGCCCCCGGTGCTCCTCTTCAGAGCCGGCGGGAAAGAGGAATGTAAAATCCCTCCCGCGCGCCTCCTGGTCCGAGCAGCCCAGAAGGGCTTCAAAGGCAGGGCCGAGGCGCAGTATGCGGCCGTCAACGCTTAAACTCAGACTTCCTTCACGTTCAACCATGCCGCCTTGTTAAACTCCCTTTTGACTTGCCTTTTTTGAAAAAAAGGTGCTGCGCACGGCTAAAGTCAAAATACAACCCTTTTATCGTTCCCACGCTCCAGCATCCAGTTGCATTACCTCGCCATATGTGGCCAAAAAACTTTAATTTCTTTTCCTCCCCTCTCCCCTTTGGGAAGAGGGGAGGGTGAGGCTGATGGCATGGGTTTTTGTCTTTAAACGGAGAGGGGTTCTTAAATAAGCGGCGCATTTCCGGCGCACGGATGGCTGCCGTTCAGTTCATGAGAAGTGAGTGCAAAGCGGAGTGCCCGTCCTCGGTCATCATCTCCTTGAAACGCACGCCTATCTGTTTGCCGGCGTCTTTGGGCTGTGCCCAGACAACCTCTGAGAGGGCCTCTATGCGGGATTTTTCAGCATGATCCCCAAGGTGCAGCTCTATGCGGACGATTTCTCCGGTCTTTATGTCATGCGGCGCAGTGAACATGATGCCGCCGGTGGATATGTTGTCCGTATACGCGGTAAATACTATCGGAGCATGTTCATGCTGCTTGTGAACCGTAATCGGGTAGCGCAAATCAATGCGCGGAGACTTGCGGAGGTTGCGTTTGCCGGTAGTTCCCTTAAGCGTGGATATTGATTTCATGGCCATCGGGCTCGGCGTGGTCTTGCCCCGTTCCCACCTGTTTACCGTGCAAAAACTAACGCCAAGCTCCCTAGCCATGCGTTCCTGCGACCAACCGAGGAACGTTCTCAGGCGTTTGATCTCTTCCGGGCTCATACGATATGGCTCCCCCTGATAAAGTTTAATTTCGTACCGCGACCGCAATAATGGCGGTTTGGTAATTTTAAAGGGTCATGACAATTTGAAGGGTTGTTTACGTTAGCACACTCTTAAAGCGCCTCAACGTATCATGACCCATCTTAAAAATTGACAATGATGCGTTACTGCTCATATATATGTGTTATAGCATATCTTTTCATTAAAGCAAACAGCTTTTTTAACCGCAGTATCATTTTAAGATATTTCCTGACAATAGATGAATAGTCGTAACCGGTAATCGCCTGTCGGCGATAATATATTTCATATGCTATATGGCCTTGGCGGTATATTAAATTTATACGTCCCTGTATCCCCTCGGCGTTATCATGCCAAGCTCCGTTAAACTTGTAGCGGAGCTGCCTATAATGACGATGGTCAGCATGTCTATGTCGTCGTAATGCGCGTCGAATGCCTTAAGGGGCACCGCCACGGCCCACTGGCCGGCGCGCGCGGCGTTTCTCACTATGCCTACGGGGGTGTCGGGGCCTCTGTATGCGCGCACAACGGCAATCGCCTTTTTAAGCCCCTCGGTCCTTTTCGAGCTTTTCGGGTTGTAAAATATCATGACGAAGCCGGCCTTTGCCGCCGCGTTTATCCGCTCCTCTATGGTCTCCCAGGGGGTGAGAAGGTCGGAGAGAGATATGGACGCAAAGTCATGCATCAGGGGCGCGCCGAGGATGGCCGCGGCGCTTACGAATGCCGGTATGCCAGGAACGACCTCTATGGTGAAGGCCTCCGCCGAGCCCCCTCTGCGGCCCGCAAGCTGCAGAACCAGCCCGGCCATGCCGTAGATGCCGGAATCCCCGGAGGAGACGACGGCGACTGTCTTGCCCGCGCCGGCAAGGTCTATGGCGAGCGAGCACCGGTCTACCTCCTCGGTCATGCCGGATGTGCGCGTATCCTTATCCTTGATAAGCGCGGCGATAAGATTCACGTAGCGCGTGTAGCCTACGATGACGTCGGCCTCGCTGATGGCCTCTTTTGCCCTGGGGGTAAGGTGCTCCAGCCCCCCGGGGCCGATGCCTACCACCGTGAGCTTACCCTTGCCGCCGCTACCGTGACCTTGTCTGATTTCTGTTTTTTTATCCATAATTTTTTTGCCTTCGCCGATAAAAGCGCCGCGGGTTCCGCCACAGCCGGACAGCCTGCGGCCTTGGCAACGAACGCCGAAGGCCCTGACGGCGGTTTTTTGGTTTTTAGAGTTGAGCTTGTAAAATATTCTATCGGGACATTTAAACTACGCGCGAAGTTTAAAAGCCCCTTTTCGTCAGCCTTTATGTCAATGGTCGCGATGTTCCTGATGCAGAGCATTGAAAGCCCCGCCGAGTCAAAGGCATTTTTTACAACGCGCCTGATCTGCGCCGCGCTCGCAAAGCGCCTGCAGCCGATGCCGACGGCGAACTCGCGCGGCCTCAGTATAAGAGTCCTATGCTCCGCCCCGTTTGGCAGGGCGGTATGCGCGCTGTTTGAGACGATGACAAACGCCGATGCGTCTTTTATATCCCTTATCTCTTTTCCGGATGCCGGCTTTGATTTAAACGCGAAAACGCCCGCTCCCGCATACGCCCGCCGCATGGCGCTGAGCCTTTTAGCGTCAGCGTCAAATATGGAAACAGGGCCGCCGTTTAATATGGCGGCATTGACGCATTTTATCTTTTTTACGTCGCCAAAGGCCAGAGAGAACTTTTTGGCGATATCCTCAACGCACGGAAGCCCGGCGCCGTCCGTCGCCGTGGTTATCACGGGCGCCGCATCAAGGGCAGAGGCCGTCTCCCTTGCCAGTTCATTTGCCCCGCCGAGATGGCCAGATAAAAGACTTATCGCGAATTTGCCCTGATCGTCAACCACGACCACCGCCGGGTCGAGGTGCTTGCCCTTTAAGTTCGGCGCGACGGCCCGGACGGCTATCCCTGAGGCGCAGATGAAGATAAGCCCGCTGTAATCCCCGAAGGCCGCGTTGACCGTATTCACTATGCCGCCATTTTTAAGCCGGGCAGGGGAAAACACCTTCAGACCTGTAAACCGCTTTTTCAGGCGCAGGGCAAGGGCGTATCCGGCATGCGTTACGGCGAACGCGGCCAGAGGGGGGGTGACCCCCTTCGACCGATTGGCATGGTTATAATCTTGTCCGCCCTTTTTCACCATGTTGTCACTTGACCTTTTAATACCGCCCGGCTGTCCCGTAAGACACGGCGATGGTCTTCATTTTGTGGAATATCAAGGCCATGTATGCCTCAACCGCCCGCAGCAGGCCCTTCCGGTTCATTTCTTCCTGAAGCCGTGGCCAAAGCCGGGGGCGTAGAGCTTTGAGCATTCGCCCACGGCGCCGTCAAGCGCCCTGCCGACGATTATCATGGCCTGCCTTGAGATGCCTGCGGCCTTTACCCTGGCCGCGATGTTTTTCAAGTGGCCGGTTATCACGACCTCGTCCTTCCAGCTCGCCCTGTATACGGCCGCGGCGGGCGTGTCCGGGGGATAGCCTTTTTTAAGCTCACGCACGGTCTTGTCAATCATTCCGGCGCTCAGGAATACGCAGATGGTCGCCTGATGCCTGGAAAGGAGAGAGAGCTTCTCATTGGCTGGCGCCGGCGTCTTTCCCGGCAGTCTCGTGAAGATAACCGTCTGGCTGACGCCGGGCACGGTAAGCTCCCTTTTAAGGGCCGCCGCCGAGGCAAAGGCCGATGAGACGCCGGGGATTATCTCGTAGGGGACGTCTTGGGCCTCAAGAACGCAGGCCTGCTCGCGGAGCGCCCCGTAAAGCGCCGGGTCTCCGGTATGGAGCCTGACGACGCGCTTGCCTGAGCGCGCGCCGCTGACCATGAGGGAGGTTATCTCAGGAAGGGTCATAGGCGCGCTGTCGTGGATACGCGCAGCCTTGCGGCAGTATGCGAGCATCTTTTTTGAAACGAGAGAGCCCGCATAGATGACGATATCCGCCTTTTTAAGGGCGTTCATGCCTTTTACGGTTATAAGCTCCGGGTCTCCGGGGCCGGCTCCGGCGAATATGACCGGGAAAGGTTTTCTTGCGCGTATGTTTTTCATTTTTTGATTATCACCGTTGAAAAATAGTCCGGGCTTGCTCCCTTGAGGCTTTTAATGTCCGTTACGACCTCTTCATCCGGCCAGCTTGCGCGGGAGACGAAGACGGCGTTTTTTTCAAGCCCCATCGAGCAGAGCAGGCCGATGAGCGCGTCCATGGCCCTGTTCACCTTCATGAGGACGACCGTATCATTGGCGGCGATGCGCTCACGCAGGTCTTCGATGTCATAGGCCGCCGGAATAATGGCCACCTTCCCGCCTGATTCCGCGAGCGGGATAATTGCCGAGGCCGCCGCCGCCGAGAAGGACGTAACGCCGGGTATTACCCTTACCGGCGCATCAGGCAGCAGTTTCCTGACAAATGGCACGAGGTAGCTGAATGTGGAATAGAGCATCGGGTCTCCGAGGGTTATGAAGGAAACGTCAAGCCCCTTTTCAAGCCGCCCGGCAATGGCGGAGGCCGCGGTTTGCCGCGCCTCTTTAAGGCGCGCCGCGTCCTTTGTCATGGGCAGGAGGAGCCTCAGTATCTCCTTTCCCTTCAGCTCCGCGCCCTTTGACGCTATGGAAAGGGCGCGGCTTGCCGCGTCCGGCGCGGCGCCTGCGGACTTTGGCACGGCGATGACGGCGGAGCCTTCAAGGACGCGCACGGCTTTCAGCGTCATAAGCTCCGGATCGCCGGGGCCTACGCCCACGCCGTAAAGCGCGCCGTTTTTAACGGATTCCGTCATGGTTTCGTCCCTGTTATTATAAAGACCGGATTATTCGCGCTGAAAAGGTTCAATCCGCCGCGAATGTCAACGCCGCGCGTCCGCGAAATATTTATCATCAGCATCTCTTTTTCGATGCCGCCTTTCTTGAAAAAATCAAAGGCGCGGGATGCGGTTTCAATCGTGACGGCGTTCACGACGATGCGTCCGCCTTTTTTTATTTTTTTAAGGACGAATGCCAGAATTCCAATGATATCCGCGCCGCCGCCGCCTATGAAGGCCGCGTCCGGCGCGGGCAGGACGCCGCGCGCAAGACACCCGGGGGCCTTGCCGCTTATGACTTCAATATTATGCGCGTTGAAACGCCGCCTGTTGCGTTCTATCTGCCTGACCCTTGCCGGTTTTTTTTCTATCGCATAGACCCTGCCGCTGACCGCGAGGCGCGCGGCTTCAATCGCTACGGAACCTGACCCGGCGCCTATGTCCCATACGACGCTCTTTTCGCCAAGGCGGAGCTTGGCCAGGCTCACCACGCGGATCTCCTCCTTCGTTATCATGCCTTTTGAATGGGCAAACGCCGCGTCAGGTATGCCGAAGGCAACCCCTTCTCCCCTTCGGGGAGAAGGCTGGGATGAGGGAGGGACAGCCGCCTCTTTTTTGATAAGGATGAGGATATTGAGCGGCGCGAACTTTTTCCTGCGGCTAAGGGCGGCAAGGCTTGGCGTTGATATCTTTTCGTCCTTTGTTCCGAGGGCCTCGCAGACATATGCCGCATAATCCGCGGCGGCGCGTTTGCCGTGCCGGCCCCTGAGGAGGGCGCGGGCTATCACCGCGGGGCTGTTTGCCGGGTCGGTGAAGATTGCGGCCTTTTCGCATTTGGATATCTCGCCTGCGAGCGCCTCAACGGACGCATTCCTCCCGTGCGCGCTGAGCACCCTGACGTTGTTTGAGCTTTCTTTAATGCGCGCAAAGGCCTCCTGAACCGTGCTTATGTTCGGGATGACGCGCACCGCCCTTTTTCCGAAGGTCTTTACGATAAAGCCGCCTATGCCGAAGAGGAGCGGGTCGCCCGTCGCGATGACCACGGCGTTTTTGTTCCCCCCGCCCTTTACGTGCGCGCGGATGGCGGCGGCAAGCGAGTCAAGACCGCTGGTTATGGGCAGCTTTTTGGCCTTAACCTCGGCGAACTCGGCAAGGTGCCTTGCCCCGCCCGCGATAAGACCGGCCCCGCGTATAAGCCGGACCGTCTTGTCGGACAGGCTGTCTTTGCCGTCCGTCCCTATGCCGATTACGTAGATCATTTATTTACTCAGCAAACGCAGACTATGTCGTTGCTGTATCCCGCGAGCACGCACTGGAGGGCAAAGCCCTTGCCGGTTATCCGCGCGGCATTTTTTTTGACCAGCGCGCAGACGGCCTTTAATACCGCGCCGCAACCGGATGCCTTTAAGATAAAAAAGACCTCCCGCGCGGTGTTGGCGTTTTCGACCTTTTTAATTATGGCCGGCGGCGCGGCGAGCTCTCTGCAAAGACCGGCAAGAAAGGCAAGCTCTACACTCGCGTCAGAGCAGTGCGTCTCAAAATGTCCGGCGGCGAGTTTTGAAAACTTCGCGAACTGTCCGGCAATCACGGCCTTCCTGAGCAAGGGTCTGCCCAATGCGTCTTTAAGCGCATGGCCCATGTGGTCGCCGGTAAGTATGAAGGCCGTCTCCGGCAGGTCATTCATGGCCTTTTGAACGGCCTTTTCAGTGCTTCTGCCGGTGGAATAGACTAATACCGAACAGCCGTTGGCAAGGGCCACGTCAACGCCGAGGCTTATCGAGTGACGGTAGGCGCTTAGCGACATCGGCTCTACGATGCCGCTCGTTCCAAGTATGGAAATGCCGCCGGTAATGCCAAGGCGTGGGTTCATCGTCTTAAGCGCGAGCCTTTTACCCTCAGGCACCGAGACCGTAACGACGGCCGAGGTGGTTTTAACGCCCGCTTCCCTGGCCGCTTCGAGAACGGCGCGCTTTATCATGGCAAGCGGCACAGGGTTTATGGCGGGCCTGCCGGGCCGTATCTTCAGCCCCGGCCTTGTCACCATGCCCACCCCTTCGCCGCCCTTTATGACGACCTTTCCCCGCTTCAGCCTGCCCTCGCATGCTTTAAGCGGGGGGCACGCGAGGGCAGGCGGCGTTTTGCGGCTTTCAGGCACAAGCTCAACTTCGGTGACTATCTCGGCGCCGTTCGTCACGTCCGGATCGTCGCCTGCGTCTTTTACGACAGTTGCCACAGCCCTGTTTTCAAAGACCCGCACGGTCTTTATTTTAATATTAAGGACATTTCCTGACGGGAGCGTTACCAGCACTGTTTTGACAATCAGCCTTCCGGGCAGGGCGAAGACGGCCATCGCCGCGGCCTTTGCCCCTGCCGCCGCGCATGTGCCGGTCGTAAAACCCTTTTTAAGCGTTTTCCCGGTATCACGCAAAGGCTGGCTGATTTAAGACTCCTGAATTGGCAATGGCCTGTTTTTTAGAAGAAGCCCCAAAATTATCCCGAGGATTACGGCAAGGAAAAAACCCTGCACAGTCTGCGGCGTCACGATATTGTAGCGAGCTGGCTCCATCTTGGAAAGCATCGCCCCGCCAAGGCGCAGGACTACCCATACAGCCGTTGTGACCATGACGGCCTTTAACGCAAGGCTTTTAAACGGCAGCCTCGCCTCCACCGCGCAAAGCAGCCCGCCTGCGACCGCGCCAAAGACCGCGCCCGCAACGGCAAAGGTAACCAGATTGTGCGGAAAACTGCCTTCGAACATGAAGGCTCCGCTAACGCTGTTCACAAACATTGCCATCCAGCCCCATATGACGCCGCCGGCAATACTTAGAACGAATTTTTTAATCAATGCGTCCTCCTTGTTAATGACACGGCATTCCGATGGTATGGCGGAAATCATGAAAGGTGTCATGCGCGCCTCTTGCGACGGAGTCCCAGCCGTAAGTCATGGTCACCATCGTAAAGGCAAGCCCCGCGATTATTAGCGCCGGAAGCACGGTCTTTAACAAAAATTCCCTCTCCAGGATTCGTTCCATTTCAGTAAAACCTCCTTTTTTAACGTCATTTTTTAAAAGTACGCCTGCAGTCTCATGCCGTAGATAAAGAGTTTATTCTGTTCCCTGTCTCCGCCGGGGTTGATAACGTACTGGACGTCCGGGGTCACGTAAAAGCCGGTGTTGTCCTTTGCGCCGTCAATGGCTATGTTGTAGTATGCCTCGAGGTAATGCTCAGCCGCCGGCTTGAAGTCGGCGCTGCTGCCGGCTTTAAACTCCTTATAGTCCTTGCCGATAAAATCCGCGCCGTAGCCGAAACCGGCGTTGTCATTCGGGCGAGAGGCGAAGGGGCCGCTGAAGTTCAGTCCGCCGCCAAAAAACCTGCCGAACTGAGCGACCTTTTCCCGCTGCGTGCCTGCCCTGAGCCATACGCCCAGAAGGCTTGAGATCGACTGGTCAAAGCTTATGCCCGCGCCCTGGTTGGCGGCCCGTGAAAGCCGGGCGTCCGCCGGATTCGCGGCGCTGAGTTCATCAGGCCTGCCCTGCCGGTTCCAGTAGTAAAAACGGTATTTGCCTTCCTTTCCGGCCGGATTTAATTTCAGATCAACCTCGGCCATGAAAAAGGGGCTGTTGAAGGTATCGTTAAAATTGCCCTTTCCTTCAAAAGCGCCAACGGTAATACCAAGGCTGTCGTTCGGCTTGCACGTGGCCCTTATGCCCGGGCCGTAGAAATCGGCCGTGCCGCCGAACTCTATGGCGGGATTATTGACGAAAAGGTTCGCAAGGAACTGCGACCTCTCTGTGTTGGCATACGCATTCGTGTCGAAGTATGCCGTAGGGTCGAGCTTGCCCACCGTGAAGGTCAGTTTTTTATTCACGTTGTGCTCGTAATATATCTGCGCGAGGTGAACGTTGTCATTGTTAAAGGACTCAAGGTCGTTATTCGGCCCGGTGGGGTTGGCGTTGGGCTGGGTTGCAAAGGGCGGGAGGTTGCGCATGCCCGCGCCCATCTGCACGTCGAATACGGCGGCCGCCCTGCCGTTTTCGCCCACATGCGACTCAAAGGCAAGGTCTGCGGACAAGGCCGCCGCGCCCCTCTGCGGACCGGTCTTGGCGTGCGTGCTCCCCTGTGCCGTCGTTGTAAGGCCGCCGCTTATCCTGAGGCCGTAGATGCTGTGTATCGGATGGAGCTTGTGCCCAAGTTCGTTGAGCACCTCTTTTTCGCTCATCTGCTGCTCAAGCTTTTCAATGCGTTCACGGAGCTGGCGCAACTCGCCGGACGAGGACGCCTTATCCGCATCCGGCCTTTCATCGGCCAGCGCCGGCGCGCTTGCGAGCATCAATGCCGCTGCCGCGAGAAGAAAAAATCTTTTCATTCGACACCTCTCAGTGTTTGAAGTTGTTTGCGGCGGACGGTTTAATATTCGTTGAACTTCCATGCCTTCATTATTTTGGTCTTTTTGTCAAAGGTCAGCTGCAGAACGTTGTCTATGGCGTTTTCCCGTATGCTGGTCGCGGTTTTGCCGTTCCATGTGGCTATAAAGACATCATTACCCTCAAGCATGGAATCCGGCGCGCCCCACTGCTTCAGCGCGCCGTCGTAGGTCAGTTTGCCCATGTTGCGGTCAAGGCCCTTCTCCATCGCGCTTGCGCAGCCGAAGACAAGGAATATCAGGAAAACAAGTAAAACCTTTTTCATTTGGCCTCCTTTTAATGATGAATTCGTCTATTCATGCTCGTCGTGTGTCGCGAACGGGCCGTGGCTGTGTATGTGGATAACATCGCCATGCCTGTGCGTGTGCTCGTGGATGATGTTCGCCCGCAGCAGCAGGTCTTTATCCCTGAGTATCGCGGCGCACGAACCGTCCGCCGCAGCAGTATGGGATTCGTCAAGGACTATCGCCCTGTCGGCGAAGTCCTGGACGAGGCTCAGATCGTGCGTTGCCATTATGACGGTCTTTTTAAGGGCTTTAAGGCTCCCCAAAAGCTCAAACAGCCACACCTGCGTCCTCGGGTCAAGCCCGTTCGTCGGTTCATCAAGCAAAAGCACGTCCGGATTTACCGCGAGCACCGACGCTATGGCGACCTTCTTTTTCTCGCCGCTTGAGAGCGTGTGCGGCGCGCGTTCCTTCAAAGCCGATATGCCGAGCATCTCGAGCAGGTCTGCAACCCTTTTTCGCGCCTCTGCCGCCGGTATGTCCAACTGAAGGGGGCCGAAGGCGACCTCTTCAAAAACCGTGGGGCAAAAAAGCTGCACGTCCGGCTCCGGGAAGACGAAGCCGACCCTCTCGCGGAAACATCTTAATAAGCCGTGCTTCAGCGTCTCTTCCGTAATGCGCTCGCCGAAGAACTCAACGCGGCCAACGGATGCGAACTGCAGGCCGTCTAATATCTTTAAAAGCGACGACTTGCCGCTCCCGTTAGCCCCGAGTATGGCGAGGCTCTCCCCGGCATTTACAGTAAAACTGATGTTTTTTAGCGCGGAATAAGTCCCGTATGAATAACCGACGCCTTCGAGTTTATAGACCTGTCCGGCCATTGGCTCCTTAGCAGGCTGACCAGATTTTAAGTTTTTCCGCAACCTGTTAAAAACCGACGCTTAAAAAAAACACGAAAAAGGCGGCAAAAAGCCATATGTAGTCGCGTTGCCGCAGCCCCTCGCCGTCGAACGTCTTGACCTGCCCTGTAAAGCCCCTTGACGCCATGGCCCCCATGACGTCTTCTGCCATGTCGAGCGACTTCTTTAAAAAAAGCGCCACCCTTGAAGCGAACCACCTCTGGTTCTGGCTCTGGGACTGCCTGAGGCCGGCCCTGCTTATGAGCCTTGACTTCTTCGCAAACGCCGCGTCCTCGGCCATCTTCAGCAGTATGAAGATGTAACGGAAGGTCATAAAAAGCGCTGTCACGAAAAACTGCGGCACAGGCAGACGCCTGAGGCCCCTGAAAAGGTCCGTCTGCCTCGTGGTAAGCGCGAGAAGCGCCGTCAAGGCCGTCATTGCCGTGACCCGCGCTATGATAAAGACCCCTGCCTTAAAGCCCGCGTTGGCCATGAAAAAGACCGGCGCGATTATCACGGCGGTGAACGCAAAGGCCGGCATGACCCTTTTAACAAGCACCGCCGGAGGCACGCGCGACGCAAAAGCCAGAACAGCCGTCAGCAGTATGATGCCGCCGAGCATTGCCGGATTTTTCGTTATCGCCGCGCCCATTATCACGGAACATATCCCGGCTATGCGTGAGGCCGGGTTGAGCCCTTGCAAAAGGCCGGGCCTTCCGGCGCATTCCTCGGAGTCAAGGAGCCTTGCCGCTGCCGAGGCAATATTGGAAAGTGTCTTTGCCAGAAAAGGCTCTGTTCCATCTCCTTTACCCCGCGCATCCCTTGTTGAGCAGGGCTTGTCCCGCGCTTCTTTAAACCACGGCGGGATGCCTGTTATTTGCGCCATATCCTGCCCCACAGGTAAACGGCAAGGATAACCCCGGCGCTGCCCGCCGTTGCCGCGATGACATAGCCCGCTACGGAGCCGAGCCGCTCGCCAAAGACGGCATTAAGGCCTTTTATGCCGTAAGAAGGCATGACGCCTGTCCACATTTCGCCAAGCCTGTGCATACCCGCTGGAACGTAGCCGACGAGGCCGGCGAGTTCGCCCTTACCCCATTCGCCCCACGGCGTGCCGGTGGCGACGAGACCCAGCGGCGTTAATATTATCATAATCGCGAGTAAAATCCAAAGGGGTTTTAGGCTGCCGCCCGCGCCGCCGGCCGCATGGAGCATGGCGCTGTCCGTCCTGTGGATGAACGACACAGCCAGCGCCGTTCCAAAGGCCTCGACAGGCCCGAATATCAAAAGATGCGGTATCATCATGGCGGGCAATGCTATGGAAAGCGGATAAGGCGCGTAAAGAGGCCTTCCGAGGGCGTCGGCCGCCACGAGCGGCTGAATGCCCAGCTCCATGGCCGCCGCGAAGGCCGCGATATTCACCGCGACATAGGCCCCTATTGCCGAGGCGATGACCCTTCTAAGCCTCCCGGCATCCCCCCGAGGGGGCTCAGCCCCTTGAAGGGGTTTGGCCCCTGCCGAGATAAGACGGTATGTATAGTAGCCGCCGAATGACATCAGCGCCGCCATGTTAAAACAGTTGGCGGCAAGGGTCGTTATCCCGCCGTCGCCGAAGAAAAATGCCTGAAGCG
Source organism: Deltaproteobacteria bacterium (assembly GCA_016234935.1). Lineage (GTDB taxonomy): Bacteria > Desulfobacterota > GWC2-55-46 > GWC2-55-46 > GWC2-55-46 > JACRNL01. The sequence continues at coordinate 48,396 of JACRNL010000012.1, forward strand.
AAAGCGCGAGAGTCAGCGCTATGACCGCTGCCCACGGCCCGAGTATTATGGCCATTAGCGTGGTTGCCGCCATGTGGCCGGAGGTGCCGCCCGGCACCGGTATGTTGAACATCATTATAACGAAGGCAAACGCCGCGCCAAAGGACAGGAGCGGAAGCTGTTTTAATTTAAGCGCCCGCTCGGCCTTCCTCGCGGAAACGAACCAGACCGGAGCCATCCCGGCGTAGAAAAGAGCGCATGTCGCGGGGCTTAGGTATCCATCGGGTATATGCAATTACGTCCTGCCTTCTATGCCGGTTTATACTTCCTTTCATTGGCAAGTATCGCAAGGGCGTTGGCTATGGCGGCCGCGACGGTCGAGCCGCCCTTTCTTCCTGTTGAGGCAATGAACTCAAGGCCGGAGTTCATCAATTCCTCTTTTGACTCCGCCGCGCCGACAAAGCCCACCGGCACGCCTATGACAAGGGCGGGGCGCGGCGCTCCGCCGCGCGTCAACTTCAATAATTCCACAAGCGCCGTCGGCGCGTTGCCGATGACGACAACCGCTTTGTCCATGAAGGGTGCGGCCTTTTGCATGGACGCCGCCGTCTTTGTCATGTTCTTCTCAATCGCCGCGGCGGCAACGTCCGCGTCCGCTGAATAACAGACCACCTTCACGCCAAGACCCTCAAGACGCGCCCCTGTTATGCCGGCCTCGGCCATCCTGACGTCGGTTATTATCCGCGCCCCGCCCTCTAAGGCCCTGACCCCGGCCTCGATGGCGCGCGGGCTGAAGCGGAGGATGTCTTTGTAGTCAAAATCCGCCGTTGTGTGAATAACGCGCTTGACCACGCTGAGCTCGCCCTCTGAAAAGGCGGTCGGCCCAAGCTCCCGGCCGATGATGCGCAGGCTTTCTTTTTCTATCGGATGCTGCTCCGGCCTTTTTTGAACTGTTTTCGCAGTGGCCCCCTGAGGGGGTTCAACCTCACAGCCGAGCCTCTCAAGGACTATTTCGATAAGTTTATCATGAAAACCGAGATTCGGCGTGATGCCGACCTTTAATCCGGGATGCCTTTCCTTTGCGGCGTTCAACTCCCCGGGTATGTCCGACGTCACGTGCGCGCCGGAGTAGAGAAAATACGGCATGACCGTTATCTCGTCAAACCCCTTTGCGGCGATGATGTCAATGGCCTCCGATATGCCGGGCTTTTCTATCTGCAAAAAAGCTGGCATGACAAGCGCAAGGCCGGTCTTTTCCTGCACGGCTCGGGCGACAGTCCTCAGCGTATCGTTGGCGCCTTGGAGCTTTGAGCCGTGGCCGAGCAGAAGAACGGCCTTTTTACCGTTTTTAGCGCAATCCGCATGATTTGTCATTCGGCTTCCTTTGATTAATTTGATTAAGGGGAAAAAAGAGCGCCCAAAAAAATACCCTCCTCTTTGTTTCCAAAGGGAGGGTATCTTGAGTTGATGGCGGAAATGTCATCAAAAGACCCTCACCTTCTTTACAATCGAAGAGTGCGTGAGGCATATCCGGGCCGGTCTCCTGACTTGCGGTTCATCCTACTCTCTCAGACCTTCCCGGCATTTTGCCAGTGGCCTTAAACAGAGATTTCGTCCCGCTTACAGTGGCGTGTCCGTTCCCGATTCTCCCCAGCACCACTTTGCATCGCCAAGAGTTCATGCGTAATACAAACATTGGCAGCGGAAAGTGGTGCGGGTGATCACGGGATTCCCGATTCCCCCGTAAAGAGGGAACACCCGGATACATCAGTTTAGGTCATAGATTTACATGATTAAGGCAAGGTGTCAAGCTGAAAGGAAGAAGCTGTCACGCCGGCCGCTGTCCTTGACGACGGCCGCGATTCAGCCGCGCCGGCTAAAAAAGGCCTGCCTTTCGGCAAACCCGGTAATTCCATTGGTGCGCCCGGAGGGAGTCGAACCCCCAGCCTTTTGATTCGTAGTCAAATGCTCTATCCAGTTGAGCTACGGGCGCATCGGGGGAAAATTATAAAGCGGGATGTTCTTGAAAAATGGCGGAGAGGGAGGGATTCGAACCCTCGGTAGAGTGTTACCCCTACAACTGCTTAGCAGGCAGCTGCCTTCGGCCACTCGGCCACCTCTCCACGCCCTGCGTACGGATTTAGCCCTATATTTGTATCATGGCTTTATGGTATAATCAAGGGCGCTGTCAAATATTTTTTCAAGAGGTTCTCTAATGTCCGACGACGTCAAGATATGCCCCGAATGCGGGGCCGAGTTTTTCGCGCACGCGACGAATTGCAATAAATGCGAAGTTGCCCTGATACTGCCCGGCCAGGAGCCGCCTAAAAAGATAATTCCCCAAGGCGAAGGCGAGTTCGTCGCCATAATGACCGGCCCCTGCGACAGACTGAGAGAGCTTTCAACTGAACTGGACTTCATAGGAATTGAAAACAAGGTTTTAAATACCGGCGGCGCTTCGTGCGCCGCGAATGAAGGCTACGGCCTGTTTGTGCCGGCCTCGCTCGCGAACATATCGCTTCAGGCCATCGAAGACTTCAAGATACGGATATACCCTGAACTGCGTCAGGCAGAGGAGAGGTTTTTAAACGGCCAGTGCCCCGCGTGCGGCGCGGACATAAGCAGCAACCCCGTGGAATGCCCCGACTGCGGCCTGAACCTCTCAGGCGGCGGTGGCGGCGGCGGCTGCTCCGACGACAGTTGCGGCAGTTGCGGCGGCCACTAACAGGCTGCTCAAAAAGCCCCATCTACGTCGTTGCCTTCGTTGCTCATCATTACGGCGTAGTTACCGGTACGCCTACATTCTTCGCTCCTCGTCGCATAGTAGCTGGGGCTTTTTGAGCAGCCTGCCTTTTGACGGTCACTTTAAAAAGAACGACAACTGCGGCGTGCCGCAAGCAAACTTTTATACCTATCCGCCGCCCCCATCCCATTGCCAGACGCAGCGCCTTTTTTTCAAAAAAGGTAGGGCTTGCCACGGCTTTTTTTTTACTGTAAGATTTACAAGGCGCCTTTGCGCCGAATGGAGGGCGGTTTGGCTTTTTTCATTACATTCGAAGGCATAGAAGGCTGCGGCAAAACCACGCAGATGGAAATGTTAAAGGCGTATCTTGAGCAGGGCGGGGCCGAGGTGCTATGCGTAAGAGAGCCTGGCGGGACTATCCTCGGCGAAAGGGTGCGGGAGCTGCTCCTCAATGCAGGGGATGAGGAGCCCGGCCCCCTTGCCGAGCTTTTTCTATATGAGGCGTGCAGGGCGCAGCTCGTAAATCTTGTAATAAAACCGGCTCTGGCAAGCGGCAAGACCGTGCTGTGCGACCGTTTTATTGATTCCACGGTTGCCTATCAGGGCTACGGCAGGGGTCTTGACGTGAAGGCCGTTTACGCGGCCAACGAGCTGGCAACCAACGGGCTAAGGCCTGACCTTACGCTCATACTCGACTGCGCGGTTGAAACCGGGCTAAAAAGGGCGTGGGCAAGGATAGAGGCGGCAACAGACGAAAACAGGGAAGACCGCTTCGAAAAGGAGAGCCTTCTTTTCCATAACCGTGTGCGCGCGGGCTATATAGAGATAGCCAAAAAAGAGCCTGAACGCGTGCAGGTGATAGACGCAACCGTTGAAATTGCTTCGATTCACAGGGCTATCTGTGATATCATAACGAAGAAGGTGCTGAGCTGAACATGCCTGCGTTCAATGACATATGCGGCCACGAAAGAGATATCGGCAGACTCAAGGCCGCCATTGCGGCAAAAAGGGTGGCGCACGCCTATCTCTTCAGCGGTCACGACGGCATCGGCAAA
>JACRNL010000003.1 GCA_016234935.1 Deltaproteobacteria bacterium
AACAGTGCTTTAAATGTGAGCAGTATATGACTCAACGGGGTCGCTCCCCGCGCGGGAGCGTGGATTGAAACTGTAAAAATCAATGGCACGTGGCGGCGCCCGGCGCGTCGCTCCCCGCGCGGGAGCGTGGATTGAAACGAAAGACCAGCTGACGAATACGCCTTAAGGGAGTAGTCGCTCCCCGCGCGGGAGCGTGGATTGAAACGAGTGCCACAGCGAAAGCTGCTGGTGCTAATAGGTCGCTCCCCGCGCGGGAGCGTGGATTGAAACTGTCTGACGCCGGACACGGCGAGCGCCCTGACGGGTCGCTCCCCGCGCGGGAGCGTGGATTGAAACTATTAGCACCAGCAGTTTTCGTTGTGGCACTCTGGTCGCTCCCCGCGCGGGAGCGTGGATTGAAACACAGCACCGACGGAAGCGTTGTACGACGTAGACGGTCGCTCCCCGCGCGGGAGCGTGAATTGAAACTAGCAAGTTATAAAATGAGTGTTCCATTGCGTGGTCGCTCCCCGCGCGGGAGCGTGGATTGAAACGCGATTGTACTAAGAATGTGATTCTCGGAGACGCGTCGCTCCTAAGGCAGAGATTGTCGCTCCCCGCGCGGGAGCGTGGATTGAAACCACCTCATGGACCCTGCGCCGGTCAGTCTCCAGCGTCGCTCCCCGCGCGGGAGCGTGGATTGAAACAATGCCTTAAACGTGAGCAGTATGTGACTCAACGGGGTCGCTCCCCGCGCGGGAGCGTGGATTGAAACCCCTGCTACGCGCCGTGGTGAGTTTCAACTGCGGTCGCTCCCCGCGCGGGAGCGTGGATTGAAACACTATGATGTGGAAATCCGTCTGGACTCGGAGCTGTCGCTCCCCGCGCGGGAGCGTGGATTGAAACGGGTTGCTAATTGACGTTGTTGCGCAACGGCCTATAGTCGCTCCCCGCGCGGGAGCGTGGATTGAAACTGGCGCTATCATGGGTATGTTTCAAGACACGTACTGTCGCTCCCCGCGCGGGAGCGTGGATTGAAACTTTTTGCGCGGTACAGCGGCATCAGCTCGATTCTGGTCGCTCCCCGCGCGGGAGCGTGGATTGAACTTGCAACAGCAGGATGATATGGTAGCGCAGACCAGAAAAGAGATTGAGCAGGATGCTGGAAGCTGTGGCATTGCGAGGACGCTCTGGAACATGAATAATCGGCCGGGTGCTGTCGCGTTGATACAGGCAGGGCTTGCCGGGCGGGGCATTGTTCGTGAGTCGAGCAAAGTGGAAAAAGCTTTGGAGAGTCTTTTCGCTTCTACTGCCACACTCATGGTGGGCGCTGCCCAGCCTGCCTCCCCCGAGCCAGATCTCCTCGCCTTCCGTCGGGCCGAATTCAATATTATTCGTAATGAGGTCAACGATTCGGAGCGCATTCCCAATCTGCGTGTGATTCCGACTGCTGTTCCTCGAGATCTTACCCTGTGGTTTACAAAGGTGAACCTAGTGGAGCGCTTGCGCGAAACCAGAGTCTTCTATGGCTTCGACCGTTTGGAACAGAATACCAATCCTCTCACTGGCATGCCTGAAGCTGCGATGCGGCAGTTGTTCCGCAACCCACCCGCCCAACCCCAAGACCGCTGGCTGCCCGCGGTCGAGGTTTTTGGTGAGGGAATCTACCTCGAGCTGAAAGAGGACCGTGTCAGGGGTTACCTAAATCTTACACTAATTTTTTGCTTTACCTTTTACTTGACTTATACTATACTTATGGAATGCATAAATCCACTGGAAATGGCCCTAAGTATTCGGTAACCGCCCACCTCTTGAGGCTCCTTGAAAGCATTGCCTCATTGAAGACGAAAATCGAACTGTCGACCGTGTCGGTTGCATGGGTGCCGACCCTCGCAAAAGAGGCCTTTGCCCGCACGGCGCATTCCTCAACGGCCATCGAGGGAAACCCGCTCTCCCTGAAGGAAGTCCGGATGCTCGCCGAAGGCGCCGGCCTTCCGCATGCAAAGCCCAAGCATATAGAAGAGGTGACGAATTATTTTGCCGCGCTCAAGTTCATCTCAGAGCACGGAAATAAGAGGAGCATTACAGCGGAGGACGTCCTCAAAATACATTCCATAATAGGCAAAGACGTGCTGGATAGAGGCCCTCTCGGCGCATACAGGGATTATCAGGTGTATGTGGGAAGCCACATTCCCTCGAAGGCAAAGGACGTGGAGCGCCTTATGGAAGACCTCTTCGAATGGTTGAATAAAAGGGGGCAGGCGTTACCGGCGGTCTTTTCCTCGGCCATCCTTCACTACCAGTTCGAGAACATCCATCCATTCGGCGACGGCAACGGCAGGACCGGCAGGCTTCTGGCCATGTGGGAGCTTTACAGAAGGAAGTTCGACACGCACCACATCTTTTCGGTCGACGAGGTTTTTCTTGAAAACCGGCAAAGATACTACAACGCGCTCGATATTGTAAGAAAAGAGAACGAAGACCTTACAAGTTGGCTTGAATTCTCGGCCGAAGCTGTCGAGCTTACCCTTGAAAGGGTATTGTCGAGAATAGGGGCTGTAAGGATTTCACAAAAGAAGGTGGCTATAACTTTATCCCTGAAGCAGGAACGGCTTCTCAATTTTCTTCAGACCGGGCCGCTCGGCATTAGGGAGATACAGGAACAATTAGATGTAACGAAGCAAGGGGCGCACTTCCTTCTTAAGCCTTTCTTGGAGAACGGCCTGATAAAAAGGGTAGGCGGGCATAAGACGGGCAAGTATACGCTGGTTTGATAAGGGCTTCATTCATGGGAAGGACGGCGTAGCCGTAAGCTTCTCCTAAAAGTAACATGTAAAAAGTAGAGCTTTCTGGCAAAATAAAGCTAGGAGGTTCACATGAAGAAGTCCCGCTTTACCGAGTCGCAGATCGTTGCCGTGCTCAAGGAGGCGGAGTCAGGCGTTCCCGTCAAGGAGGTCTGCCGCAAGCACGGCATCTCGGACGCCACGTATTACAACTGGAAGTCGAAGTACGGCGGCAAGGAAGTCTCCGACCTTCGGCGCATGAAAGAGCTGGAACAGGAGAACCATAAGCTCAAGCGCATGTATGCCGACATGGCCCTTGAGAACCGGGCCTTGAAGGACCTGATCGAAAAAAAAACTTTAAGGCCGCCTGAGAAACGCGAAGCTGTTACGGATATGATTGCCGAGCACAGTTTGTCGGTGCAGCGTAGTTGCCATTGCACCGGCCTGTATCGGGCGGCCTATTACCGGACACCGGTTATCGCATCTGAGCGCGACGCCGACGTCATCACGCTTTAAACGCCCTAATCGAGCGGCATCCGCGTTGGGGTTTCTGGAAGTGCCGCAAGGCGTTGCGTCGTCTTGGCCATCCGTGGAACCACAAGCGCGTATACCGCGTCTACCGCGCTCTCAGGCTGAACCAGAAGCGCAGGGCCAAAAGAAGGCTGCCTGAGCGCATTAAGCAACCCTTGCTTGTGCCACAACAGCCGAACAAGGTCTCGTACGTTCAACGTGATTGATGACTTTAACCGTGAATGCCTTGCAGTCGAGATAGATACTTCGATTACAGGCCGTAGGCTCATCCGGGTATTTGAGCGGCTTAAGTCGGAATGCGGCCTGCCGGAGACTTTGCGGGTCGACAACGGCCCAGAGTTCCTAAGCGGCGACTTCGTGGCATGGGCAGAGCAGGCCGGGATGACTATACGGTACATCGAGCCTGGCCGGCCCAACCAGAACGCCTATGTCGAAAGGTTCAACCGCACGTACCGTGAAGAGTTCCTTAGTCTGTACTTGTTTCGTAACCTTAACGAGGTGCGCGAAGGCACCCATGACTGGAGGATCGGTTACAATGAGCGCCGTCCTCATGACGCCTTGGGGGATCTGACGCCGTATGAGTATCGCCAAAACAACGCCGGAAACTCTACTTTAAAACTGTCTGCCTGACGGGGAAGTTTACGTCACAAAACCACATATACCTTTTAAGCTCTTTTTATAAACAGGAAAAACATGGAAAGTTTTTACCATAACCTTAAAATACCTACAGATTAATATATGCCGCTGGTATATGGTTAAGTATGAAAGAAAAAAACAATCTGACACCTGAAGAACTTCTGAAATGGAGAAAAAAGCAAGGACTGTCTCAAATCAAATCAGGCAAGACCCTTGGCGTTACCACGATAACAGTTTATCGATGGGAAAAAGCTATGAGGGAGATCCCGTCATTTCTTCATTCGGCCCTTAAATTTCTTGAACTGAAAGGAAGTGAACCTGAGACAAAGAACAAAAGAAGAAGGAAGACCATAAAAACTTTAATGCTTTACATACTGCCGCTCGCGCCGCCGGGCGGCCTTGCAGGGCAAAACTGTATTTGAATTCAAGCGGGTTCGTGCTATTATCTGTGCATGACTGAGATGAGACTGAACCTCGTGACGAGGGACTGGGTTGTGATAGCCACGGAAAGGGCCAAGCGCCCTGCGGACTTCCGAAGGGCCGAAGACAGGGCTTTTTGCCCGCCGTATGTGGAGACCTGCCCTTTTTGCGCCGGTAATGAGCATAGGTCCCCGGAGGAACTCTTTCGCCAGGCGGATGACGGTGCGTGGAAAATACGGGTAGTCCAGAATAAATATCCGGCCGTGTCAGATGCGGGCGACAGGCAAAGGTTGACGGAGGGGACTAAGCGCATGGTAAGCGGCGTAGGTCATCATGAGGTTATAATCGAAAGTCCCCTGCATGACGCAAGCCCCGCGTTTCTTGACCTGAAATATGTCGAGGACCTGGTCAGGTGCTACCGCGACAGGTTCGTCCTGGCGTATAAAGACCCGCGGGTAGACCACGTCATAATCTTCAAGAACCACGGCGAAAGTTCCGGCACATCCATAGACCACCCGCATTCACAGCTTATCGCCATCCCGGTCGTGCCGATGAAGTTCAGGGACAGGGTGCTGGCCGCCATGCATTACTTCGACGATACCGGCGAGTGCCTTATCTGCGACATCATAAAGATGGAGATAAATGACGGCAGGAGGGTCGTCATCGACACCGGCGATTTTCTGACCTTTGTGCCCTATGCGGCCATTTCGCCGTTTCATATCTGGATAATCCCCAAAAGGCACTCGGCCTCTTTTTCCGGCATCACGGAAGATGAGATACGAGGACTTGCGCGCCATCTCAAGGCTCTTTTGCTGAAGTACCACGCCGGCCTCGAAGACCCTGATTATAACTTCGTCATAAGGTCGTCAAGGCCGGCCGACATCGGCAACCCATTTTCCCATTGGTATGTGAGCGTGATTGCGCGCGTCTCGACCACAGCCGGCTTCGAGCTTGGAAGCGGCATCTACTACAACACCGGCGTGCCTGAGGAGACAGCCCCGTTTTTAAAGGCTATAAAGATATGAGGGCGCTGTTTATACGGCGAACTCTTTACACTTCCTTTGTCGTCATTCCCGCCTATATCCCCGACAGAGACCCGTCCCCTAACGCATCTATCCCCGATACAAGCATTCGGGGGCGGATAGAGACCCCCGATAGAAACATTCGAGGGCGGGCTTTAGGGGCAGGCTATTCGGGAATGACAGCATATAATTGTCATTCCCGATGTTTTTATCGGGAATATGGTTTTGTGATTAACCTGTTATATCCCCGATAGATACATTCGGGGATGACATAAAAAGGGTAGACATGGATAAAGTCTATAAAAACCCCCTCCCGGCCGTAGATATCATCATCGAGCTTGAGGGCAGGGGCATTGTCCTCATAGAAAGGAAGAACCCGCCATTTGGCTGGGCGATACCCGGAGGCTTCGTTGATGCCGGAGAGACCCTCGAAGAGGCCGCCGTCAGGGAGGCCATTGAGGAGACGTCTTTAAAAGTCCGCCTCAAATGCCAGTTGCACGCCTACTCAGACCCGGGAAGAGACCCGCGCCACCATACTATCTCCGTGGTTTTTGTTGCAATGGCCCAGGGAGAGCCTGAGGCGGGAGACGACGCCGGAAACGCCGCCATTTTCACCGAAGAAAGCCTGCCCGCAAATATTGCCTTCGACCACGCTCTGATACTCAGGGATTACTTCAGGTGGAAAAGGCAAGGGTGGACTGTGTTTGACAGGTAGTTTTTCAGCATCCTGCTAAATTCCCTCCAGGTCCTTATTTTTTTCCTCATCAAACCAATTGTCGAAGTGGTGGGCCATAAGGGCCTTGAAGAAATGGCCGTCGGGGTTTAGAAGTTCATAGACTATCGTCGGGACATTGGACTCAAACCCCTTGAACACGGCCTCGCCAATCCTGCAAAACGCCTCTACCTGCACGGCGTCTTTAACGGCGGCTACGCCAAACCACAATTCAAGGATTGGAAAAGGGAAGAAAAATTCTTCCTGAATCGGCATGGCAAGTCCTTTTACAGCCCATTCCTTTTTGAAAAAACGCCGCTCCCCCTTGGATTCTTTTATGTATGCGTCAAGGGCCTCTTTGCTGAGGGCCTGTCCCCTGTTGTATATGTCCGTAGAGGCGGATATCAGCTTCAGCTTCGAGAGCGGCTCGCCGGCCACTATCTTTTTCAGGTCGTTGTAGTACTCCTCGGCCATGAGCCTCGTAAGCGCCTGCGCTCCGGCGGGCGTCTTCGTGACCGTTAATTTTTCAAGGGCGTTTTCAAGCTCCGGAGGCATACGCAGCGAATATATCCTGTCTATGTATACGTCGAACGGGTAATGAAGGAGCATGTTCTTCCTTTTTACACGCTCGTTTTCAAGAAGCATCTCGATCTTTGCCCGCACCATCGCGTTCCTGCCGGTGCCGCGCGCGGCCTCATTGATCTTTTCGCCGATAGCGACCTTCATCGGTCCGGCAAATTCGGCGACCGCCTCGACGATGACAACCTCCGCCTTGGCGCCGTAAGAGATGAAAAGTCCGGCGGACAGTTCGCTGCGGACGGCTTCTTCTATGTCGCCGCGGTAAGAGTTTTCGAGCCGGTGCTCCTCATCCGCAAGGCTTAACAATCTGTTGGCATCCGCCTTTTTTTTAATATCGAGATCCTTTTCAAGCAAGGCGCGTTTTTGCCGGAGTTCGTCTTTGCGCGTCTCGTAGAGTTTGTGGGCCTCCGCCAGAAGTTCCTCGCCCTTGCCGGGCGGGAGCCTTTTCAGCAGCTCCACGCGGTAACCGCCGATTATCTTCTGTATGTCGGTTGCGAGCCTTACGAGATATCCGACGCCGCCGGTGAAGATGGCGGCGTCGCCAAGCAGGTTCGTCAGCCAGACGCCGCGCTCATTGTGCATGACGCCTCTTCCGACGCCGTAGCGTTTGGCGGAGTTAAGGATGGGTCTGTAGAAGTAATCCTTCATGAACTCCGCCATGGCGATCTCTTTTACCTTCAGGGTCTTCCTGGTGAAGTCCTTCATGTCCACGAAGAGCTGGCCCTCCGTGGCGACCTTCAGGATGTTAATTACGGGCCGCTCGTCCGTCGAGAAGCGGTAGAGCCTTCCTGCGTTGTATTCCTGGACGAGCAGGTTCTGGGAGAACTCCGCCCTCCTGTCAACGATAAAGGCCCTCATGCGCGCAACGCTTGTTTCGGCGATGTCGTCGGCTTTGAGCGCGTAGACGCCTTCGACCACGGACATGGCCGCTGCGGTGGTGTCCTTTTTTGCTTTGCCCCAGAAGCCGCCTGTTTTTTTACTTTGAGAGATTAAGAAATCCTGAAGCACTGCGGCTGTGCCGGTCTTTTGAGTTCCTTTAGCGTATTTATTCTGCACCTCTTCCATGGCATCGGACAGTTCACCGCACATCCTGCGGTCATTAAGGAGATTTCTTATCAGACGGTCTTCCCCGTATGCCTCAAAAAGCATCTGCTGCGCCTTTGAGCCGGGAACGTCAAACTCGCTCATGTATCCGAGGGCCGCCCGTCTGAACCCGGAGATGGCATTGGACTGCCTTAAGGACTCCAGGGCGACAGGGTCGTTTTGAATCTGCTTAAGCGCGGCCGACGCCGCGGCGGTGATGCTTTGCGCGTCTTGGGCAATATCGGGTGTGAACCTTGAGATGGCGTCGAATGTCTCCTGATTTATACCGTATGGGTTAATTCCCGCCGACAGTATGTTTTTCGGTATTGCGAGAAATGCCTTTGGCGTGACGGCGGACATGAGGAGGGCCTCGGTGTCGGCGTTGTACATGCCGGCGCCGGAGGTTAATAAGGAGTTAAAGATATCGCCGAGGACGTTTCTGAGACAGAAGAAAAGAGGCAGGCCTACGGCGAGGTCAAGCCTTTCATAGGTCAGTCCCTTGACGCGCACTTCCTTCGTGCGTTCATTTTTTTTACGGATGGTGTTGATGACGGCAAGGAGGCAAAGATATGAGCTCCTTTCCTCCAGCCCGTGATGGACGTCTTCCTTCAGGATCTTCTCGAAGAGGTCTCTGAGCCATTGGATAAATTTTTTCCCATGCCCTTCCGGGGCGAGCCAGGCTGAGAGCATGGCGCTGTCAATAGACGGCGTATAGACAAGGATATCCTGCGCCAGCTTTTTTTCAAGCGAGCCGCCGCGGAATATGTCCATCCTGAACGTCTTGTCCTTCAAGAATCCGACGCTTATAAGCGATTCGGCCTTCGCGGTCTCTTTGCGGGAGGAAGGCTCGGGCGGTTCGTACCGTTTTTTGATAAGTGTGAGAAGGGAGAGTATTGCGTTTTCAACGACCGCCTCGTCATCGCTCCCCATGTGGTAGGGGACTTTGAGCTCAGCCAGCGTCTCGCCGTGCTTGAAACGAAGCTCGGAGGGCTTTATCTCCCAGAACCGCCCGCTGACCATGCCGGGATGTTTTTTGAGCAGTCGGTCGAAAAGCTTTACGCGGGAAGCCGGGTAAGCCCCTATTAGAATGGAGATGTCTTCATCGGACATTGAATCTGAGTTTTCTTTTGCCATACATTCAGAGTATAACAGAAGAGCGCCGCATATCAACATCCGCCTTCGGCGGGATCCCCTGCTTTTTTTCGTAAAATGTCTTCACGAGCGTTTAAATACGTTGATTTTTTCGGGGAATATGAATATTATGACGTATATTGCATGCGTCGGCCCGGTTTCCCCTTTTAAATAAGCCGGTTGGCGAAAAGGATGACGAGGCTTTATGTCAGCGCTCAGAGAGCAACTTGCGAATATGTTCAAAAAGATCATGGCTGGAACCGTAAGCAGGGAAGAAGGCACCATGCTTATAAACCATCTCGTCAAGGAGAAGCCGCAGGCGACGGTTGAGGAGCTTGCGTACCTGATAGACAATCCCCCTCAAAACGTCTTCCCCAAGACCATCTTTCACACAATGGCCCTTACCAGGAACAAGGTCTTTTTCAATCTCATGGTAAAGTCCCTTGATCACAAATATGAGGATGTCTCCATCCTTGCCGCAGAGGAGCTTGCGAAGTTGAGGGGTTCGGAAGCAAGGAACGTGCTCATCGAGCACCTTTCCAGCGAGGTCTACCACGTGAGGAAGGCGTCGGCAATTGCGCTTGCAAAGGGTTTCGGAGCGGATGGCGTGGATGTTTTAAAAAAGCACATCCTTGCCAGCAAGGAGCCTTTTTACCGCACCACATCCGCGCACGGACTTCTCGCAGGGGGCAAAAAGGGGGCAGACACGGTCGTTGATCTGTTGAATTCTGAAAATTCCAACGCCGTTCAAACCGCGGCTGAAACCATCGAGCATGCCGCCAAGAAGCTTGGAGACGATGTAATTCCGAAAATAATAGAAGCGCTTATGAGCGCCGGCGACAGGAAGGACACGCTCGGCATTGTTCAGCTTTTAAAGGCTGCCGCGGCCTTCAAAGGACGCGCGAAAAATTACGAACAGTATCTGAGCGTTTTTTCCGATTATCCTCAGGAACAGGTGAGGGCCGCGGTAAGCAAGGCATTGATGATGATCAAAAATCACTAATTCATCTCTGCTGCACGCGTCTTACCGTTTTTCATACAGGCCGAGCAGGCTTTCCTCTGCTTTTTCAAAAGACGGGTCCGCCGTCAAGGCGTTTCGGTATTCGGCGGCCGCTTCCTGGCGGCGGCCGGTCCTTTCAAAAACCTGCCCTAACCCCCAGTAGGCCTCCGCGTATGCAGGGTTGCGCATGAGGGCTTTTTTGTAGTCCTCAGCCGCATCCTGAAGCCTGCCCATTGCCTGATAAACGTGCCCCCTGTTGACGTAAGCCTTGATGTGAGAGGGATCATGCTTCAATGCCTCGTTGTACTCGGCAAGGGCGGCGTCAAGATACCCTTTTGTATAATAAGCATATGCAAGGTTGTTATGCGCCTCGGCGAGGTTGTTTTTAAGGGCAATGGCAATGCGGTATTCAGTTATCGCGTCGTCAACCCGGCCCCAGGCATGGTAGATGGCGCCGATGTTGAAGTGTATCCTGCCGGAGTCCGGCACAATGCGCAGAGCGGTCAGGTTCTCCCGTAATGCGTCTTCGAGCCTTCCTGCGTCTATGAGCGACGCGGCGTAGTTGTAATGCGGCCTCGCTTTTGCGGGCGATTTGTTTACGGTATCGCGCCACAGGGAGACAGGGTCTCTCCATACGGCGTTCCTGTTATAGGCAGCCGCGCCGTAAAGAGCGGCAAGCGCCGTTAATATGATAGCCGGGAATGTAAAAGTTGACAGATTTTTTGACATTGCGTTTTTAGTCCGCTGTTTTAAATGCGTTTTAATGTTTGCCGGATACCATCATACGGTCGTTAGAAGACCCTGAAAAATGTCCTTTCAGCCGTAAACAGCATTTTGGCCTCCGTGCTATCTCTCCCCTCCTGGCTCTGCGTCAGCCGGTAGCTTTGCTCGGCGGTAAGCGACCAGTTCCTCAGCTGATATGCAAAATTATTGCTGTAGTAGGTGACATGACGGAAGTTGCTGTTAATGTCCGTGTCCCTCATCTCTTTCTTGTAGTACGCCCTCCATGAGAGCCTGCGAAACAGCATCGCCGAATATTGGGCGCTGTAATCGGTGTCCTTGATGAGATATTCTTGACGTAAGGTGGCGACGTTTTGCGTTGATGTGTTGTATAAAACCAAGAGGTTGCCGCTAAAGACCTTGCGTGCATAGCGCAGGCCGACCTTTTGATTGCTTTCATCACGGAATGTGAACCGATAGGTCTCGTGTTTAGAGGAATAATCGAAAGTAGAGGAGAATGTCCCTCTGAAAATAGTGCGTCCGTATGCAATCGTAGCGTGTTTTTTGTTAATGTCAATAACGTTGCCGCTAAAGTTCAGGCTGACTACTCGATTGAATTCATCAGCAGTGTATGTGGCGTTTTCGACGCTGTGCGAAGAGGAATAATCGAAAGAAGTGGAAAGAGTTCCATCGAAGACCTTGCGTCCGTATCCAACTGCGGCGCTCTTTGCGTTAGTGGCGATAACGATGCCGCGGGTGGTGGAATTGCTGACACCGTAGGTGAGTGCGGATGTGAAGCTCCCGCTTAAAAGGGGGCGTTTATATCCTAATGAAAAGTTTTTCGATGATTTTTTCGATATGCCGTTGATTGAGTCGAATTTGCTTGAATTTGCCATGGTGTAGCCTAAACTGGTGTATCTGAAGTAATTGGAGTTTGCGGTTAGATTGTAACTTTTGGTGCTGGTGTCGTACAGCCTGTTCCATGATTTGTTGAAAGCCTTTGTGTAGCTGGACGACACCGCCGCGTATTTTCTGCCAGCCTTGTTGAAACCGCTTAAGTTGTAGCTTTTCGAGCTGCTGTTTTTATGGTCGGCGCTGTTTTCCACGCGCCTGAATTTGGCCGATGTGTCAAAGCCGGCGTATTTTGTGACATCTATGTTGTTCATCGCAACGCCTGCGTCCTGTGTCAATCCTTTCCCTGATGAGGGCGGCAGGGTGTAGCTTTCTTTCGTGTAACCCGCGCCGTAATGGCCTGACAGCTTGACCCACCTCAAGGGCCTGCTGTAGTTTAAGGCGGTCAAGCTCTTGAAGATGGAATGGTTGTCAAGATTGACCGCTGGTGTGTTAGAGTTCGTAGTTCTGTTGTCGATTGTGATATGTTGGCTTAAAAACCAATGGGTGGTGAGGGCGAGACGCACATCGGCTTTCGACGCAAGATTGTTGTTTTTTGTTCTTGATGTCTGACTATCCGCCCTCGAATTGTCCACATTCAGGCTTATGTTTGAGCTGAACGCCCTGCCGATGTTATAGATGAGGGAACCGGTGTAGGTATTGCCTTCATTTGTGTTGCCGCCGTTTTTGTTGCTGAAGAAGTTGTATTGGTGCGTTTGCGCGAATTCATCGCTCGGCTTGGAATTTAGCAAGAGGCTTATGCCTTGCAAGGTTGAATTCTGCACGGTTGAATTTGTGCTGGTTGCCGTGCCCCTTGCTTCACTTTTAGTAATGCCGGCGGTCAGGTCCGTGCCCCGGCCGATCTTGGTTTTGTTGTTGATGTTCAGTGTGTATTGATTTGTCGAATCCCCGGATGGGGTGGAGTGCGTATCCTGTTCTTTGAAGTTTAAATAGTTTTTTGTCGGCCCCAGCTCCTTCTCCATGTCCAGGGAGTATCTATTGGTCTTGTTCAGGATGGTGACAGAATTATTTTCCGCAGTCTCGGCGCTTATCCTTGTGGTTGGAAGGGTACGGAATCTTGCGGACCAGTCCAGGCCGTAGACTTTGCTGGCACTCTGATTCTTCGACATGCTGGAGAAGCTCGTGTCCGTGCTCCAGTGAAGCGTTAACGGTATCGCCGAGCGGGGCAGAATGGTGGTGCGCGCGTAGTATCTCGTGGCCTTCGAATTGGTCGTCGAAGAGTTGGTGTTGTAGTCGTCGAGGTTCCACGTTGCGCCGGCGTCGTATATGATGATGTTTCTGGACAGCAGGTTGCCTTTCATGTCGAGCGAGTAGGTCTGCTGAAATTTGGTGGATGCGTTCTTCTGGCTGCCGTATGTGGTATCGTAGGTTTCATAAGCGAGGAAGACCCTGCCCCGGATGGATTTGCGCAGGTACTCGTCTTTTTCATAGCTCAGGGCTTCATTCGGCATAAGCCATGCAGCAGCAAGAAGCGCAGCCATCAACCAAAACTTCTTATATGGAGACATAATGGCCAAGCGCCTTCCTATAGCGTCCGGGTGTGATTACGGATGAACCGCATAAGCTTTGGGCAAGGCCGAACACGTTAAGCCATGGTTTTGGCACAGGCGCCAAAGCGCGCCTGTCAGACGGCGGGGCGCTGAGCGCATGGCATATGCGGCGGTATGGAACCACGGATGAATTTTCACTTTACCCTGTTCGCATAGCCCGGCGGCAAGCGCCGAGGTACCCTGCCGTAAATTGACAGGTTGCGTCTTTGACCGTTGTGCGAATCTTCAGCTGCGCATTGATTGGCGATTTGGCGAGGCTGAGGCCACGCACTCTGATTTGCATTGACGCCTCATGCTATCAGGGCGTTTAACGTCAAGGCGACGCCAATATCTAAATATCCCTGCCTTTAAACGCGCCGTCTTTAAGCGTATCGCTCACTTCGACCATGCGCAGCGCAAACCCACGTCGTTGTAAAAACCCTCGGGCGGCGCGGCATTTCTGAAAGAGGTCCTTACGTAGACCTGCAGGGTGTAATGGCCCATGCCGCCCCATCCGCCGCCTCGCACGACCTTGAGCTTTTCTCCGTAGTCAGTGTCGTTGTAGTCGTTGCCCGGGTATTGTTTGTACCAGTCCTCGACCCACTCCTGGACGTTTCCGGCCATGTCAACCGCCCCGTAAGGGCTTTTTCCATCCGGCAGAAAGCCCACCGGTGTGGCGCCGCTGAACTCGCCTATTGTGTTGACTTTTTTGAGATCGAATTCATTGCCCCAGGGGAACTGCCGTCCGTCCGTGCCGCGCGCGGCCTTTTCCCATTCGGCCTCCGTGGGCAGGCGTTTTTTCTTCCATTTGCAGTAAGCGTCCGCATCATGCCAGTTGACGAATGTCACAGGGTGGTCGGCCAGCTGCGCCGGATATGACGTGCCAGACCAGTGGGTCGGGGGCTTGTGTCCCGTGGCGTCTACAAATTCCTTGTATTGTCTGTTAGTGACCTCTGTCCTGTCAATGTAAAATTCCGGCAGGGTGACCTTCCTCTGCGGCCGTTCGTTTGCGAACCACGGCTTCCTGGAGCCATACTGCACGGCCAGAGCTTCCCTGTCCACGTCGTTGCTGCCCATGAGGAATTCTCCGGCGCTGACCAGCGCCATATCAGGCGGAGGCGAGCCGCATCCGGCAAGCAGGATAAGGGCTATGTAAAATATAAATCCCTTCCCCGCGTATATTTTTAATCTTCCGGCGCTTAAAAGCATAAGGTGTTACCTCCATATGAGTTTCTGCGTATGAAGCCTATCGGTGTGCTTAATTGTCCTTCGCGCACCTGAAGCCGAAGTTGTTGTTTTTAGTCTGCGCGTTGAAGAATATCTTGTTGTATACGGGCGCGCTTATGCCGCATTTATAGTATGTGCAGTCGTACCATGAACCGCCGCGCACGACCTTGTATTTTTCGCCGTAGTTCTCGTCAGGGTGCGTGTTGCCGGGATAGGGCTGGAACCAGTCTGCGACCCATTCCCATGCGTTTCCGGCCATGTCGTAAGCGCCGTAGGGGCTTTTTCCTCCCTCGAAACTTCCTACCGGCATGGTGTGCTCAAGGCCGAGCTGGGGCGTGTTCCCTTTGTATTTGTCGAACTTGTTGCCCCACGGGAACGTCCTTTTATCCGCGGAGCGCGCGGTCTTTTCCCACTCTGCCTCGGTGGGAAGGCGCCTGCCCTCCCATTTGCAGAAGGCGTCGGCGTCAGACCATGTCACGAATACCACAGGGTGTTCTTCCATTCCCGGCGGGATATTCCCGCCGATCCAGTGGTCGGGGGCACGGCGGCCGGTAGCCTCCACGAATGCCTTGTAACGTATGTTGGCGACCTCGTATTTGTCAATGTGGAACGTCTTCGTCGTCCTTTTGTGTTCAGGCTGGCTCTTCGGCCACCAGTCGTTCGATCCCATGGTAAATTCTCCAGCCGGCACGGCGACCATCTCTTTAAGTTCAGCCACGCTTTTTTTCCGCGCGGCCTTTTTAAAACCCCGGACGTGTTTCAGCTCCCGCGCCTCGTCGGCGGAGCTGTTTTTTGCCAGCAGATGCGCGGCATTTACGCCGCCGCTTTCATAGCGGCCGTTCATCTCGACGTATTTATCGCTCAGGCCCGGTCCGTGGCATCCGGCGCAGGTTTCGTCGCGCGTGTAGTCTATGGAATATCTCTTGTCAGGCGTGTGGCACTCGGCGCATTCAGGCTCGCCCGTGACAGGGTCGTAGTCGCTTTGACGGGCCTGTGCCCTTGCCGGCGAAAGAACGAGCATAAAGGCCGCAACAGGCATCAGCATGGCCAGGGCGGCGGAAAAAGATTTTTTCATGATTTTTTGAACTCTCCTTTTCTGTCATCCCCCGCCTCAAACTCGCGAGGGCAGGCCCCGAATGTCTTTATCGGGGATATATGTTGCTTCAAAATTAGATTCCTCCCCGAATGTTTTAATCGGGGATTAAAACCTCCCTCGCTTAAAACATGCGAGGGCAGGCGGGAATGACAGTATAATATTACTACCTGCGGGCGGCCTTGCCTTCACGCTCAAGCTGTCTTACGTAGAAAAGCACGTCCCAGCGCTCTTTTTCGGAGAGTATCTCCTTCCAGCTCGGCATGAACATGGCATCTCCGCCTATTTCCCTTTTTATCCCGTCAGAGATGGATTTGAAAAGTTCCTCGTCGGTTTTGGACATCCTTTTGGTGTCGTTGACGAAATCAGCCGGGTGGGGGGATATGGCCAGTCCCACGGGGCCGTCGCCAAGGCCCTTTTGTCCGTGGCAGAAGTGGCAGTATTTGACGTATATGAGCTTGCCGGCCGTCGGATCGCCTTGCTGTTTTTTGATTGCCGGGGCATTTTCCGCGGTCATGGGGGCAGGAACCTCGGCCTTGGGGGCTTCGGTTTCCTGCTTGCCAGTACATCCCCAGATGGCAACGGCAATAAGGAGCATCACAGGGAAGGCCGCTGTTTGATTAAGCGCCTCACGCAGGATTATGGATATATGGTTTTTTCTTTTCATTGTTTCACGCTTATTTCTGTCATCCCCGAATGCTTGTATCCCCGATAGAGACATTCGGGGAGGGATATGGTTTGAATTTATCAAAACATAAAAACAGATGCTTTGATGCCCCTTCCGGATTCCCGATAAAAGTCCTCGGGAATGACAATTCGGGGATTAAAACATCGTGAATGACAGTATATAACCCAGCCGGAGCGTGGGAACGATAGCGCGAGGGCAGGGGTTTGCGCCCCACCCCTTAGCTTATTATTTGCCCTTGCCTGTTGCGTCTTTCCCTGCGTCTGGCGCTGTCTTTGGCGATGTTTCGCCGCTTTTGCCAGGCTGCGCGTCTTTTCCCGTAACCGGCGTTTTCATGGGCGCTGTTTTGTTGTCTTTTTCAGGCTGTGCGTCTTTGTTTGCGTCGCTCATGAGTTCCATAACGTCCTTTGCGACGTACTCTATTTTTGCGGCGTCCCTGAGGCCCTTAAGCCACTCTTCGCGCAGTTTCTTTTGCTCTTTTTCCTTAAGTTCGCCCTTGAGTTTCGCCTTGTTGATCTCGCTGAATTTCTTCTGAACCGCCGGCTTTATGCCGTCAAGTTTCAGTATGTGGTAGCCGTAGAGGGTAGACACCGGTTCGCTGACGTCGCCGATCTTCATCGTTGCCGCGGCAAGGTCTATCTCCTCATAGAACTCGCCTCTGTGCGCCCAGCCCATGTCCCCGCCGGCCTTGGCGTTGGGGTCTTCGGAGTACTTTTTTGCAAGCTCGGCGAAGTTCTTTGGCCGTGTCTTCTTGTCGCCGCGCGCCATCTTTACGATTTCCTGCGCTTTTTTAAGGGATGCGCTCCACGCTGCGGGTCCGCCGCTTGGATCGGCCTTGATGAGGATGGACCTCAGGTGTATCTGTTCGGGCAGCTTGAACTTTTCAATGTTTTTAGTATAGTAGTCCTTCAGGTATTTTTCGTTCACGAGCGCGGCCGCGGTCTCTGCGAACTCCGCGCGCTTTTTCTTCTGCAGCTGTATGCCCATCTGCCTTTTCTTGTAATGTCCCCGCAACTCGCTCATTGTCATCCGGCTGTTTTTAAGGACATCGTCAAGGGTCTGCCCTTCGGGTAAGCGGTTTTTGAGTTCCGCTATCGCGTCGTCTATCTCCTTTTTGGACGCCTCGATTTTTTCTTTTTCAGCGGCCTTTTGAAAGAGCGCAGAGTTGACGACTCCTTCGATGGCGGTTCTCTTGATTTTGTCGAGCTTCTCGTGGGACATGGAGCCGTGCATGCTCAGCTGCGGCATGACGTTGGAGACGGCGATATCGTAGTTTTCCCTTGTGATTTCCGTTTTGTCAACGCGAATAACCACCTCTTTTGAGGCGTCGGCCACTGCGCCGTTTTTATCAGCCTTTTGTGCCGGCTCGGCGGCAATGGCATGACCAGCCGTAAGGGCAATCGCGCAGGATACCAAAAGCGCTGTAAAGAAACTTCCGTAAGATTTTTTCATTTAAGGGAACCCTCCGCTCTATTATTTCTTTTATTGACGCGAAACCCGCAACTACGCCTCAATAGTTTACAATCCTTGCCTGAAATACGGGTTAGCAACGGATTAAAAATTTTTAATCGTGCGCCACCGTATGTATTCAGCCGTCATTCCCCGTTTTAGACCTGCGGGGGCAGGCGCCGAGCGCCTTTTTTTCTGTCATCCCCGAGTGTTTCTATCGGGGATCTAAGCATTTTGAAACGGATATTGGGTTGGTCGAAATTAGATGCTTTGATGCCTCTCCGGATGCTTTGATGCCCCTCCGGATTCCCGATAAAAGTCCTCCCCCGCTTAATACATGCGAGGGCAGGCGGGAATGACAATTCAGAGTCTTAATTTATTAAATCACAATATAAATCACGCCATTCGGGATTATTCTTTTCAATCAAAGCAACCTTCCATGCCCTGTTCCATTTCTTAAGCTGTTTTTCCCGTGTGATGGCGCTGGTTACATCCTCCGTAACTTCGAAATAAACAAGGTTATGGATGTGGTATTTATTTGTAAAACCGTCTGCCAAATCATTTTTGTGGATGTAAATCCTTCCTGTCAGATCAGACGTAACACCGACATACATAAAGTATTCCGTTTCGTTTGCTGGCTAGGATATAGACATAATATTGTTTGTCAGCCATACTTATTTTCTGTCATCCCCGAGGACTTCTATCGGGGATATGGTTTTGGTTTTATTTTGTCAAATCACAGAACACTGAATTAGATTCCCGATTAAAACCTCGGGAATGACAGTATAATAGAAGCTCGGGAATGATTGCTATCCATGTTTGGACAGTATGTAAATAATATAAAAGGCGGGCAGATTTCTCTGCCCGCCTTTTTTTCATCACGAGGCGCGCTCTGATTGACTGTTCAAAAAAGCCGCTTCCCCGTCTGTTGCGTGTGTTACTTGTTGTGGCAGGTTCTGCAAACGCCTGATCCTGCGTTACCGCCGACCCTTCTGAGGAAGAGGCCGTCAGTCTTTGTGATGTTGCCGCCACCGACTACGTAGCCGCCGACGCCGTCGGCACGAGGCTCACCGGTACCGTAGATAAGCGCGGTCATGTTAAGGTCAACGTTGCTCATGTTCTTGAAGTGCGGATCGTGGCAGGATGAGCACTCAACCTTGTTGTCTCTCAGGAGGTCCTGAATGGTGGCCGAGGTGGATATAAATCCTTTGACCGCCCATCTGTTCTGTGAAAGGTTGTCGGAAAGTTGCTGAACCGTGGTGATGAGGCCTGCCCTTAGATTGATGGAGCCAATACGGGTGTCCTTCATTCTGAGAGACGCCGCGGTGCCTTCCATGTAGGTGATAGACATCGGATGGTCGTTTGAGAGGTCTGCGTTTGTGCCGGCGAAGGCGCCGCCGCCTGCTGTGCCGCCATTACCGATGTTGATGAAGTCCTCATAGGCGCCGTCTATACCGCCCTCAGAACCCTCGTCCATAAATCTCCATTGGGTGGTTCTGAGTTTGGCATCAGTTCTGCCTGCATTGCCGTATGTGGCCTGGAGTCCGTTTTCGCCCGGCGCATTGACAAGGTTGTCAAAGGTGGTTGTGCCGTCATGACAGCTCAAGCAAGCAAGTGAAACGCCGCCGATTGGCCCGGCAACTGTGCCGGCAATGGTGCCGCCGTTGGGGTTACCGGTCGAGCCGTAGGCTATGAAGTTGGTTGCCGTTGATCTTCTGTTCCACAGAGGAGCAGGGCTGTAGTCGTGAGTTGAACCTGTCGCGGTATCGTTGGTGGCTGCTACGGCATGGTGAGGCGTATGGCAGAATACGCAAATTTCAGAGGTGCTTAACCCGCCGGTATCCGGGCTTGTGGTAATGAAGCTGCCCATGGATCCAAGGTTATGCCTGGATGCCTTGATGCCGTTTGCCGCCATGCCCAGGGTGTAATTTGCCACGGAACCTATTCCTACCTCGTATGTGCCAACGTTACGAGCTGCGTCCTCTGCTGCCTGCGCGGCGCCTGCGAATGCAAGGCCGACTGTTGCCGCTAATGCGATGGCTAAAAATCTTTTCATTGTGCTTCTCCTTTCGATATTGTTGGACGTTTTGTGTTTGTGGCGCTGCTGCTTGCTCATCCTAATAGGGAAGCGACTTTTATCCTGAAAATAAAAAAAGCCCGCTTTACCGCCCTATCGCGGTCTTCGGCCGGTCATCGGCAGTACAGAGGCTCCATCGCCTGCTAAGGTTATAAACGGCCCTTCATGAGCCTTTAAACCTTCTTTAATTGATTTAATTATACCTGAAAATTAACCATTGTCAAGGGAAAAATTAATCGGAATTTAATGAAGGGGGAATGCAATGGAATCTTTTTTCTGTCATCCCCGAATAGCCTGCCCTCGAATGTTTCTATCGGGGGTCTCTATTCGGTGATATAAGTAATTCGTCTGGCGGGTTCAGGTTTGCAACCTGAACCTTATTATTTCGTCATAGCTAATACGCACCGTCTCCCGATAGAAACATGCGAGGGCAGGCACCGGATGTCTGTATTTTGTCATCCCCGAGTGTCTCTATCGGGGATATGGAAGTTGTTTTAAAACCATATGCTTTGATGCCCCTACCGGATGCCCGATTAAAACATCGGGAATGACAATTATGGAAAGACTTGGGAATGACAGTATGGAGATTTTTATAATAGAGGCGGGTTTAGAACCCGCCTCTACGGTTTCTTGGGCACGGGCGGCTGAGATGCCGCCCTGGCCTCCCGCTCTTTGTGTTTCTCGCCCAGGTATTCGTAGATGTTTACCCTGCGGCCCCATGAGTCGACGACGTATATGTAGTCGTCCCTGTCAACGGCAAGGCCTGCGGGCAGTATCATCTCTCCACGGCCCTCGCCGAAGCCCCCGAAGCTCAGGAGTATCCTGCCCTCCTCGTCGAATATCTGTATGTTGTTGAAGGCGGCGTCAGCAATGTATATGTGTCCTTCGCTGTCAACCCCGATGCCTTTGGGCCTCCCGAACATGCCCGGCAGGTCGCCTAACTGTCCGAAGGCCATGATGAACTTGCCCTCGTTATTGAAGACCTCCACCCTGCCGTTCTGTGTGTCGGTGACGTAGAGCCTGCCGTTTTTGTCGGTCGTTATGTGCGAGGGGAAGTTGAACTGGCCTCCTTCCTTGCCGCGCGTGCCGATGGTGGAGACATACTTGAGGGTATCCGCGTCAAAGACCTTTATGTTGTGGTGCTGGGTGTCGGTGACGTAGAGCCTTCTTTTAACGGGGTCAACGGCCACGCCTGTGGGCTGTTTGAATTTTTCAGGGGCGTCGGCGGCGTCAATGGTGACGACCGAGCCGTCTTTATTCAACACCGTGACCCAGTTCGCGAACGAATCCGTGAAAAATATCCTGCCGGTCTTTTCGTCGCTGGCGATTGCGATGGGTTTGTTAATCTCCCTTACGCCCATCTGCCGCAGGCTTGTGGTGGTTTTTTTGGATTGGTTGAAAACAAATACGTCCTGAACGGCGGTGTCGGTGACGTAAAGCGTCCCTTCGTGGTCGACGTACGCCCCCATCGGCTTTTTCATCAGGAAGCTGCCCTCGCCGCCCAGGATCAGTTCAGCCGCCAGGTTAGCCTCTTTAAAGGCGTTTCCGCCGTAGTAGGCCTTGACGTATTTTATGCGCGGAATTTCCTTGGGGTCCTGCGGCCATACGAGATCGGGCAGCGGTTTCGCGGCGCACCCGTAAACAAGAAGAGGTATGAAAAGCGCAAGCAGTATTTTTTTTAAACTCATACTCATTTTTTCCCCTGATCGGTTTTTTTGTCATCCTCGAATGTATCTATCGGGGATATAACAGGCTTGATCAAAATTAGATGCTTTGATGCCCCTGCCGGATTCCCGATTAAAAGATCGGGAATGACTCTGGATAAAGATTTTGATATCATGAAAAATATTACTATGCGGCGTAAATAAAAGTCAAGCGGCCTGTAAAAAAAAGCGCGGCCCCTTCAATCTGTCCGTCCTACCGCCAATGTTCCTTTTGCAGCGACTCCCCTTTGTAGATTATATGACAGCGCAGGCAGTTTTCCCTGGGCCAGAAGCCGAAGGCCACCTTGCCGTGGCACCTGCCGCACCATTGTCCCTTGAATATCTCATCCATGCTAATGGGGTTGGCGCCAGCCTCGGGCAGGAATATCTTCGGGTGGCAGTTTTTGCAATCAAGCCAGTATGTGTGTATCGAGTGAGGGAAGATGACGTTGTTCATGAGCGGCACCTTCGCCTCGATGAATATATTGAGCTTTAAGGGCGGGTCGTCAACTACGTTAGGGTCAAGGGAAGGCCTGGGGTTTATTATTCCCTTTACAACTGCGGCCGTCCAGTTTACGCCGCCATACGGGTCATGGGGCATGGCATTGAGCGCCATTATGTCCCGCGTGCCTTTACTTTGGCTGACCCTGTTGGTGACCTCCACGAAGTACTTGTCGTAGAAGTCGCTTGGGTTCTCTAAACCCTTTCTTTTGGCTTCCGCCGCAGGGTCGGCAAGATAACTGAGATCGTCGGTCAAGCCGCATCCTGTCATCATGGCAATGGCCGCAACGATGGACAGGAAGAATCTCATGGTGGTTTTTTTAAAAAATGTGCGCAACGTATTTACCGTTTCATTGTTGAAAAATGCGATGATGCGCAACCGGGTTATAGTTTTTATATTTTAGCACAGCCGGCAGGGAAAATAAAGTGTTCTTTTTTTGTTGTTGGATGCTGACAATGCCGTACGGGAAGCGCGCCATCGGCTTTAATACGCCTGCCCCCGCATGCCTGAAGCGGGGGATTGACATTTTTGATATAAAAAGTTAATTTCATGTTGATTATGAAAAGAAACGCAGGCGTTGGATGCTTGCGGCACATGTTATTTGCAATGGCTAGGGGCATGAGCGCCCGCGTATTAATGACCTCTTCCATTCCTCCTCCCCCTTCACGGGGGAGGGCAGGGTGGGTCGATGGTCACTTCCATATTTCCTCCCCCCTTGTGGGGGAGGGCAGGGTGGGGGTTATAGATGACGCCTAAAACGAATATGATATGGTCTGTTGCCGGGGCAAGCGGCAAGACCGGCAAGTCTACGGTCGCGGCCAATATGGCTTATGCCATGGCCGAAATGGGTTTGCAGGTCGCGCTTTTTGACGCTCAGGATAAAGGGCTTGGCCTTTATTCCTACTTCGGCATGGAGCGCCCGCCCGAAGCCCTTGAGGAGGTGCATGTGCCGGTTTCCGCCGGCCCCCGCGTGCTTGAAGCGGGGGGCGGCGGCCTTACGCTTGTGAACGGAGCGCCGGAGCTTCTTAAGGATGGCAGGGATGGACTCATCGGCGCATTCGCCAAAGGCCACTTCGTGGTGGTGGACATAGGCTTTCCCGAATCGCCGGAGGCCCTTGATTTCATGGCCGCGTCGGATGCAAGCGTCATTGTGACAACCCCGTCGAATGAGGCCGTCCACAGCGCATACGCGCTCCTCAAGGCATTTGTTTTCAGGAGAATCACGGTACTTTTTTCGGACAATGAATTCATCATGGACCTAATCAAGCAGGACACCGACTCAAGGAACTTCGGGAACGCAAGGCGGTTTTCGGATATGTGCTCGGATATCGCCGTTGATTTCCCCGATGCCGCGGGACGGGCCTTCATGGAGATAGAGAGTTTCCGTCCCAGGCTCATCATTAATATGGCTGAAACGGACGAAGACGTTCTGGCCGCCGACGCCTTCAAGAAGGCCGTCGGCCAGTTTTTAGGCCACAACGTCGACTACGTGGGAATGCTGCGGCGCGCAAAGGAAATAGAAGACGCCCATATCGGCAAGCGGCCTTTCCTGCTTGGGGGCGCGGCCCCCGGCGCGAAAAAAGAATTTGAGGAGATAATCTCCGTGCTTATGTCCGGTCACGCGGAGGACGGCGAGTCCATGCGCGGCGACGCGGGTGAGACGTCCATGATAGGGCGCGGCCATCCGCAGACCTTTGAAAGGCACATCCCGGTCAAGGGGCCTTTCAATCCTCCCCTGCCCCTGAACGAAGCCTGCCCCCGCGTGTCTGAAGCGGGGGGCGAGACGTTCGGCTTTAACGACAACGTGGCCTATAAGGATACCGTTTTTCACGTCCAGACCGAGGTGAATGGCGCCAGAAACGCGCCGATAATAGACACGGTCGTCTACCACAGCGGAAGGATATTCTTTTCAAAGAAAACGCAGTGGGCACAGGTGGTGAGGGAGGGCGATATGCACGTCACCATCCGCGACTACGCGAAAAAACAGCACCACACGGTCATAGCCGCGGTAAAGATGAACAAGATCTCATTAAACGACGGGGGAAAGTAGAAAGACGTTTGAAGGCCGGGGCATTGTTAAAGGCTTGAGAGAAACTTTTTTGAAAACATGTCTCCCGCATTCGTCCCGAAATGCTTATATCCCCGATAGAAACATTCGGGGATGACAGCCCGAAAGTTCCCCCATGCCTTTAGCGGTGCCGCTGCCTTCAAATCCTTTCTTTTGCCGCGAATTCCTTTAATATCGCCACAACCTCGGCGTCTTCCACCTGATTGAAGTCCATGTAGAGCTGGCTTACGGCGTAGAAGACGGCAGGTATTATAGGGCAGATTACCTCGGTTATTCCGCCCATTTCCATTATCGTATTGACCGTATCAGCCGGCCCTCCGGGGACGGCGACGCATATTTTAGCCGCGTTCTCGGCCTTTACGGCCTGTATGGCGGACATCATGGTGGCCCCGGTGGCAAGGCCGTCGTCGGCGAGGATAACCGTGCGGCCGTTCAATGGAGCCTTTTTTTTAATCGCGCGGTAGGATGCAAGGCGCACCCTTACGGCCTCCAGCCGCTGCCTCTTTTCCTCCTCGATGTAGTCGTTCCTTATGTGCAGCGACCTGATGAGCGAGTAGTTCAAAAAGACAAGTCCGTCCTCGGTCACGGCGCCTATCGCAAGCTCCGGGTTGCCCGGGGCGCGCAGTTTGCCCGCGACGATAACGTCAAGCTCGCAGCCAAGCTCTCTGGCCGCCTCGGCGGCCACGACCACCCCGCCGCGCGGAAGGCCGACGACGACAGGGCGGTCTTCGGCGTATGTCCGCAGGTGCTGCGCCAGCATCCTGCCCGCTTCCACTCTGTCCGCATACTGTTTAGGTGTTTTTATCATCCTGCAGTTGATTTTACATTCAAATCTGATTTTGTCAAATCTCTTTGCCGTGCGCGGCGTTGTTTTTTCAAAAAAAGGCGGGCTTGCCTTGATGGAACTTCTAAGCTATATTCTGAACGTGCCGTGCGCGGCTAAAGCCTGAATTATTGTCATTCCCGATGTTTTAATCAGGAATCTAAAAATAGATCCCCGATAGAGACCCCCGATAGAAACATTCGAGGGCAGGCTATTCGGGGATGACAGAAAAAAATCCACCGCAGGCGCTTCTTCATTAAAAAGGGGATATGGCAACCGTGAAAAAATCGTTAGTTACGCCGGATACGCTCGCCGGGCAGCTTGCGGAGTTCGGCCTTGGGCTGAGGTTCATGGATATTCCGGCCGAGGCGGTTCACGAGGCCAAGCGCCGCGTCATAGACTCCTTTGCCTGCGCGCTGGGCGCCCAGGAGAGCGCGCCGGTCAGTATCGCGGCGGCGGTCATGCCGATTGTAAAGGCCGGCGCGGGCGCTATCGTTGCGGGCGTTATCGGCCGAAGCGCCGTCACGTCGCCGGAGTGGGCGGCCTTTGTGAACGGCACGATGATACGTTTTCTTGATTTCAACGACACATACCTTTCAAAGGAGCCCGCGCACCCCTCCGACAACATAGCCGCCGCGCTGGCCGCCGGAGAGGCTGGAAAGAGAAACGGGGAGGAGTTCATAACGGCTGTGATCGCCGCGTACGAGGCGCAGTGCCGCCTGTGCGACGCGGCGTCCCTGCGCGCGCGCGGGTGGGACCACGTCACCTACGGGGCGTTCTCCGCCACGCTTGCCTCGGCGATGCTCCTCGGCCTTTCAAGGGAGGCGGCGGTTCACGCCGTAAACATCGCCGGGACGAACGCGTCCGCCCTTCGCCAGACCAGGGCGGGGACGCTTTCAATGTGGAAGGGATGCGCCTTTGCCAACACGGCGCGCAACGCCGTTTTCGCCGCGCTCCTTGCGAAAAACGGCATGACGGGGCCTGCCCCGGTATTTGAAGGCGAGTTCGGCTTCTTCAAGCTTGTCTCCGGCGAGTTTACCCTGCCGGAGCTTGCGTTAAAGCCCGATGTCCGCCGGTTCAAGATACTGGACACCTGCATGAAATATTACCCGGCCGAATACCATGCCCAGAGCGCGATAGCCGCGGCGATAGAGTTATCCAAAGAGATGGAAGATATCGAAGAGATAGAGGCAGTTCATGTGCGGACGTTCCGCGCGGCGTATGAGATAATCGGCAGCGGCCCTGAAAAATGGCGCCCCATGACAAGGGAAACGGCAGACCACAGCCTGCCCTTTTGCGCGGCGTCGGCCCTGCTTGACGCTACTGTCACGGTTGAGAGCTTTTCCGGAGAAAGGCTCGAAGACGAGCGCATAATAAGGCTGATGGATAAAATTAAAATAAGCGTGGACGCGGAACTTGACCCGCTTTACCCGGAGGCCATGCCGGCAAACGTGGAGGTAAGGCTTAAATCCGGCCAGACCCTTTCAAGGGAGATTATCTACCCGCAGGGACACCCGAAAAATCCTTTGAGCGATATCGAGGTGGAGGAAAAGTTCGCAAGGCTGGCATCATGGTATCTCACCGACACGGAGATAAAAAGGACGCTTGAAAAACTATGGGGGCTTGAGAAGATAAAGGACGTAAGGGAACTTCCGGGCCTCTTCGGAAAGGTAAAGCGCAACAATGGCAAGGCCAAAAAACTTAAAAACGCTGATTAAAACTTGCCTCCGTGTGCTTGAAGCGGGGGACGGCACCGTCGCCGTGCCCGGAGCTTTTAACGCCGTTAGCGCCATGCTCATTGAAAAGGCGGGCTTCAAGGCCGTCTATATAAGCGGGGCAGGGCTGTCCAATTCAAACGGCCTTGCCGATGCCGGGCTTTTGACGAGGGCTGATGTCAAAAGGCAGTCCGCATACATCATAAAATCCGTAAACATCCCGGCCATCGTTGACGTTGACACGGGTTTCGGCGGCCCGGCCGAGGTGAAAAAGACCGTAAAGGCCTTTGAGGCAATCGGCGCTTCGGCCATCCAGATAGAAGACCAAGTCACGCAAAAAAGATGCGGCCACCTCCCCGGCAAAAGGGTAATCCCTGCGCACGAATTCGCCGATAAAATAAGGGCCGCAGTATCAGCGCGTAAAGACCGCGAGTTTCTGATAATCGCAAGGACGGACGCGAGGGCCGTTACCGGAATGGACGACGCCATATTCAGGGCGAAACTCTACGCTAAGGCCGGGGCGGACGTCATCTTCCCTGAGGCGCTTGAAACGCGGGAGGAATTCTTGTTTTTTTCGAAGAGCTTGAAGGGCGTTCCCTTGATGGCGAACATGACCGAATTCGGCAAGACACCGTATCTTACGGTAAATGACTTTAAAAAAATGGGCTATGGAATCGTCATCTTCCCCATGACCGCGTTCAGGGTAGCCATGAAGTCCATGGAGGACGCATTAGGCGTAATTAAAACCAACGGCACACAGCGGTTGCTTTTACCGAAGATGCAGACAAGGGCGGAGTTGTATGAGCTGCTGAAATACAGGATTGAGTGAGGGGAGAACCATGCTTCAAACTCCGCAATCGAAGCGGAGTTGTATGAGCTGCTGAAATACAGGATTGAGTGAGGGGGCTGCATAAAAGATAGAAACACCGGATTACGCGGGCGGTTAAAATTACAATAATCGCTGCAGTGCACCCATATCTGTCATTCCCGAGGTTTTAATCGGGAATCTAAATCAAAATCAGATCCCCGATAGATACATTCGGGGATGACAGTGCCCTTCCCCCGATTTAGTGGACACACTGAAAGGTTAGTGTTATAGGAGTCTAATCCTGGAGGTGTGAAAGATGGACGGAAGCGGGAGGAGGAAGTTCGACAGCGAGTTCAAGAGGGAGGCTGTAAGACAGATAGTAGAGGGAGGGCGTCCGGTGGCTGAGGTTGCAAGGAGCCTTGGTATTCATGAGATGCTTTTGCACAAGTGGAAGAGACAGCTTCGGGAGGATTCTGAAGGGGCCTTCCCTGGGAAGGGGCATCTTAGGCCTCAAGAGGAGGAGTTGAGGCGGCTCCAGAGGGAGAATGCATCTCTCAAGGAGGACCGGGAGATTTTAAAAAAGGCGTTGGCCATCTTCTCAAAACACCGCGCATGAAGCACGAGTTCATGGAAAGAGAACGCTCCAGCTTCGCGGTGGAGAGGATGTGCCGGCTTTTGGGTGTATCAAGGAGCGGCTATTACGCATGGCTGAGAGAAAGAAGCACAGGAAGGCGGCTGAAGGAGAACGAAGCCCTTCTGGAGGCGATCAGGCGGTCTTATAAGGTCAGCCGTGGCACAGCTACGGGAGTCCGCGTATAACGGGAGGACCTCCGGGAGATGGGGCACCTCTGCGGTGAGAACCGCATAGCCAGGCTCATGCGCATGAACGGGATAATGGCGAAGACCAAGAGGAGGTTCAAGGCTACGACCAACTCAAGGCATCGCCTTCCGGTGTCTCCGAACCTGCTTAACAGGTATTTTACGGCAGACGGGCCCAACAAGGTCTGGACCTCTGATATCACTTATGTGTGGACTGATGAGGGCTGGCTATACCTGACGGTTGTTCTTGACCTGTTTTCGCGCCAGATAGTGGGTTGGGCAATGGGAGACAGGATAGACACCGATCTTGTCCTCAGGGCCTTCAACCAGGCCGTAATGAGACGCAGGCCCGCCCCTGGGCTTATCTTTCACTCTGACCGTGGCAGCCAGTACGCGAGCGCTGAGTTCAGGGAGGCCCTGAGGCTTTGTGGCGCAGTCCAGAGCATGAGCAACAAGGGCGACTGCTACGACAACGCCGTTACGGAGACCTTTTTCCATACCCTGAAAACGGAGCTTGTTTACTTCGAGAAGTTCACCACAAGGGCAGAGGCTAAGAGGGGGATTTTTGAGTACATCGAGGCGTTTTATAACCGCATCAGGCGGCACTCATCGCTTGGATACCGCTCGCCTCATGCGTTCGAGCAGGCAAATGTAGCTTAACTGTGTGTCCGAAATTTCGGGGGAAGATCAAATGTTATCTTTATACAGACTCAGCTATCACAGTACAGAATGAGCTAAAGAGGTTACGCTATGATATTGCAGGTATCAAAGCTTCAGAGGATCAACCAATTCGAGAATTTATCCGCACTGCATCTCTCAACAATGGAAATTGTAAAGAAGCAGCCGAACCAATTAGAGTAAATGACGTGATTGCTGAATCTACTGCCTTAATTGATGTATTAAGTGGTTTTAAGGATAAGGATCGAACTTATTTTTTCATTCTTAATGGCAGACAAATTTCTGAAATTATAACAAAATCAGACCTCCAGAAATCTCCGGTTAGAATACTTATTTTCGGCATAATTTCGCTTTTAGAGATGCGTCTTACCAGTCTTGCAGGAGAGTATTTCCCCAATGAAAAGTGGCGAAAGATATTAAAGCAAACAAGAATTGAGGCCGCTGAAGCGCTTCATGAAATGCGAAAAGAACGAAACGAGGAAATTGATTTAACAGATTGTCTGCAACTTGCTGATAAACGTGATCTTGTTCTTGCATCGAAAGAAATGCGAGATCATCTGGGTCTTGAGACCAAAGGTGAAGCACAGAGGGTACTCAAAAGTATTGAAAAGATAAGAGACAAGTTAGCACATTCTCAAGAAGATATTGTATCTGGCACAACATGGGAAAAGTTGATTGAGTCTGTTTTAAGAGCAGAGCAGATGCTCCAACGGTCTGATGAGATAGTAGAAAAAGACGCTCAGAACGAGGCTATGAATTCGAGGACTTGTCAATAGGTGTGTGCCACCGCCATGCCGTTAAATCAAAATCATATCCCCGATAGATACATTCGGGGATGACAGTTTTTCTCCTCTCCCCTCGCGGGAGAGGGCAGGGTGAGGGGGCATTTTTCACCCTCACCCTACCCTCCCCCGTCAAGGGGGAGGAAGCAAAGGCAACTTAATTATCTTAGAGGGGTGAAAGGGCGGTCTTTTGATGCATAACGCCCCCTATAAAACCAAAATCTTCCACGGGGGTTTTTAAAAAATGTCCATCATCAAGGGTTTCGACCCGCTTAAAATCCTCAGGGCAGCGCTTAAAAACGGCGGGGATTTTGCGGATATCTATGTCGAGGAGACCGTCAACACGTCCGTTGTATGCGAGGATCACAAGATTGAAAAGGCCATCTGCGGCATAGACAGGGGCGTCGGTATACGGGTCATTTCAAACCTCAAGACCTACTATGTCTATACGAACGACGTTACCGAGGGCGCGCTCCTTGATATCGCCTCGGTCGTTGCGGGCGGCGTTAGAGAAGGGGTTGATAAGGGCTATTTCGGCGCAATATCGAAAAAGATTGCCCCGGGCTTTGCCATTAAAAAGCGTCCGAATGAGGCCGGGCTTTCCGAGAAGATAGCCCTGGTAACTCGCGCCAACGACACGGCATGGAAGATGGACAAGCGCATAAGGCAGGCGCGGGTCGTCTTCGGCGACGCATTTAGAAGGCTCGCTATTGTCAATTCCCTCGGCGATTGGATAGAAGAGGACAGGACGAGCCTCATCTTCCTCTGCTCGGCCGTGTCAAAGGAAGGCGACGTCATACAGACAGGCTACGAGCCGCTCGGCGGCGCAATCGGCCTTGAGATATTCGACGAGACCACGCCGGAGCAGGTTGCCGAGACCGCCGCAAGGAGGGCGCTGATGATGCTTCGCGCCCGGCGCGCCCCGGGCGGGAAGATGGGCGTGGTCATCTCCAGCGAGGCCGGAGGCACGATGATACACGAGGCCGTGGGCCACGGCCTTGAGGCTGACCTCGCGATGCAGAACCTGTCCGTCTATTCCGGCAAGATGGGCGAGAAGGTCGCCAGCGGGCTTGTTACCGTTATAGACGACGGCACCATACCTTTTAAGCGAGGCTCGTCCTTTTTCGACGAAGAGGGCACGCCAACGGAAAAGACGGTGCTTGTTGAAAACGGCGTCCTTAAAAGCTACATGTACGACAGACTGAGCGCAATGAAGGCAAATACAAAGTCAACAGGCAACGGCAGGAGAGAGTCCTACCACCACCGCCCCATCCCCCGCATGAGGAATACCATGATAGCCTCCGGCAAGACAACGCCGGATGAGATAATAAAGTCCCTTGATAAAGGCCTTTTCGTAAAGAAGATGGGCGGCGGGCAGGTGAACACCGTAAACGGCGACTTCATGTTCGAGGTGACCGAGGGCTATTTAATCGAACACGGGAAAATAGGCGAGCCTGTAAGGGGCGCGACCCTGACAGGCAACGGCCCCGAAGTATTAAAGATGATAGACATGGTCGGGTCTGACCTTGGCTTCGGCATAGGCACCTGCGGCAAGGATTCCCAGGGCGTGCCAGTTGCCGACGCCCAGCCCACGCTGAGAATACCGGAGATAGTGGTCGGAGGGGAGACAAAGGGGTGAGGTTCATTTAAGGGTGGTCAGATATTCCACAATGGCAACCCTTTCCTCGTTTGAAAGAGGATAGGCAGGCATAAACGTGCCCGGCTTTACGGCCTGCGGGTCTTTAAGCCATCTGTCAAGCCACGCCCTGTCCCTTTTACGCCCCTCATGGGTAAGCTCCGGGAAACGGTCCCTGCCGGACTCAGGGTCGATTATCCTGTGGCAGGACCGGCAGTCATATTCTTTTATCAGCCTTTTCCCGGCCTCCTTTTTAGATACCTTCCCCATAAAGTCCCTGTTTATCTCCCTCCTGAATGTCTTGAAGTATGCGATCAGGTCGAATATCTCCTGCTCTTCCTTCCACGGGACTTTCGGCATATCCGTATCCTTCAAAAGCGAGGGCGGGTCTTTTAGCCAGTTTACAAGCCCCTCATCCGTCCTTCTTACGGTAACCTGCGTGAGGTCAGGCCCGACTGTTCCGCCCACCCTGTCTATGGAGTGGCATATGGGGCAACCTCTGTGTTTGAATATCTCCCTGCCCCTTTCGGCATCGCCAGGGCCGCCGCCATATGCGTTTGCGCAAAAGGCAAGCACGGCTATAAAAAGCAGCCTGAAGACCATGGACTGAGCGCCTTTCATTTTTCCGATTACGAAAACAGGATATTTCAAGCCTTGGCCGGGCAAGTCTGACAAAGACGCGGGTGGAGGCGCCCCCACGTCTTACATGGCGCCAAGAACAGGCTTGGGAAGTTTTTTCTTAGCCCCCATGTCTATCTTTTTCCCTTTGCTCAAAGAGTAGACATAGGCCTCGAGGTCAGTGGCCTCCTGGCTGTTTAAATCGAGGGGAGTCCCCTTAAGGAAGGTCATGATGCACATGTTGTTCTGCCCGCTCACGGCGCTCATCGCCTTCATGGGGCCAATGGGCTTTGGGAAGCTTGCGGCCGCGCCGATGAGGGTCGGGATGGCCGCCTTCATTGCCTGTCCTTTCCATTCCATGTCCGCTGCCCCGCCTAAACTGCCGCCCTTTGGATGGCAGGTGGCGCAGCTCGTGCCCGTGGAGTTCTTGCCAAGGGTATTATCATTGAAAAGCCTTTCTCCCCTTTTGAGCGACGCCTCAAGGGTGTCGGGCTGCATCTCCATCATCATTTTTTTCATCGCTTCCACCTTGGCCTCCGGCATGAGAGGGCTCATCATCTCCGCTTCCGCGGCGATTACTGCTGATGTAAAGGTGAGGGAAATTACTGAAGCGAGTGCGATTGTCCGTATTTTCATACACTATCTCCTTGATTTGTTTTTTCTGATGTTTCAGTGTGAGGACATATTGAAACATCAGGTTTCCTTATGGCCAAGCATATCAGAAGGTTTTAAAGACGCAAGGGGGCTTACCTTGCAATGAGCCTGGCTATGCAAAAATACCCTTGACCCTATACCATGCTCATCATCCGGTATAGGAAAGGTTTAGGCGGAATCTTGGATGCTGTCAAAGATAGAATCACAAGCGGGGAGTCATTCGAAGCAGGACCCGGTGGCTTGAAATTGGAATCTGTATGATCCCCTGAATCGAAGGAAATGAAATTCGTAGATGCAGACAAAAAGGTAAATTGACTTATAGGGTCGGGTGGCGTATTTGCGACGATAGCGAAGTAGATTGGGTTAAGGAACGAGCCTCGAAATCAACCTACCGGCAAAGCGCCTTGCCGTAGAGCGTTTTGTTGTAGATGAGCTCCGAGACAGAGCCGTCGGAGGGTAGAGCTTGCCCCCGCATGTCTTTAGCGGCGGGCGCTGGCTTCGGCATAGGCACCTGCGGCAAAGACTCTCAGGGCGTGCCGGTCGCCGACGCCCAGCCTACGCTGCGGATACCGGAGATAGTGGTCGGAGGAGAGACAAAGGGGTGAGAGGTGTGAACTGCGGCTGTCATATTGACTGACTAAAAAAACTGCTATACTTTGTGCGCTCATAAGAGATGTTTTTAACATCTAATGTTTCCTCGCCAAAAGGAGCCTTTTTATGAAAAAATACTTGTTAATTAGTTTATCCTGTTTTCTGCTTGCGGCGGCTGTTGTGTTCGCGGCTAATGGTTATGCCGGAGATAACCTCTCTGAATGGAAGCTCCCGTCTGTGCCTGTGTCGAAGGACAACCCGCAATCAGCCGCCAAGATAGCCCTTGGCCATCAATTGGCCTTTGATGTGCGCCTGTCAAAGAACGATTCCATCAGCTGCGCCAATTGCCATGTTCCGATGGTCGGCGGCGCAGGGCCTACACCGCGGGCGTTCGGGCATGGCGGCGAATTGGGGCGCTGGGCGCCTTCGTGGTTTAATTCCGCCTACGCGACATCCTTTTTTTGGGACGGCAGGGCGGCATCGCTGGAAGAGCAGACCGGCGCGCTGCCGGGCCACATGGGGCCGATAACAGCCCCCGGCGAGATGGGCGCGGATATAAATGAAGTGGCAAAAAAGCTCAATGGCATACCCGGATATAAGATGCAGTTCAACAAGGTCTTTAGCACGGACGCCACGCCTGAAAATATCGCAATGGCAATAGCGGCATATGAAAGGACGCTCGTGGCGCATGAATCACCCTTCCAGCTGTATGTGAACGGAGATAAAAAGGCCATATCTTCTTCAGCAAAGCGCGGCTTTGACCTCTTTCGCGCAAAGGCGGGCTGCGCCGCGTGTCATACGCCGCCGCTCATGACGGACAACGGCTTTCACAACATTGGCGTTCCGCAGACAGGGCCGCTTGCTGAGGATAACGGCAGGTTTGAGGTGACAAAGAACCCAGATGACAAGGGCAGATTCAAGACGCCGACACTTTACAATTCAGCCTCTGCCGCGTTTTTTATGCATGACGGCGCGTTTTCAACGCTGGAAGCGGTCATCGACCATTACGACGTTGGCGGCAATCCCAAGGCTGCCAATCAGGACCAGTTGATATTCCCGCTGAAGTTGACAAAGGCGGAGAAGGCCGACCTGATTGAATTCCTAAATAGCCTGACGGACAGGAAGTTAAACGAGAACAAGCCGCCGAAGCTGCCGTAACCGCTTGGCGGCAGGCGCGGCTCGTCCGTGCGATTTTATGGAACCAAAAAATAATAAGGCCTTTGCGGGTTCAGGTTTGCAACCTGAACCCTTTTTATTCGTAACCGCAAAAAAGCCATGCCTGCAGAATCTCTTCTATCCCTTGCACGAAATCACGGGTTCAAGTTGCAAACTTGAACCCGCAAAGAGGCAATTAGAAAAGCCGATCCCATGACAGCCGCAATTTTCCTGTCCATGCGCACTCCATGAGGTAATCCAAATAAAAAAACCGCGGTGCGGGCTGTGCCCAAAACCGCGGGTTTTTTTATTCAATGCGTGAGCAGGGGGCTTTCTCCTGATAACTTTGCAGGGCTGGTTCAGTATGCCCTTGCGTGCCTTCTTGCTCCGCTGCCGCCGCCCTCGCGGGGTTTGGCGTGCTTGACGGCGACGTTTATGCCGGAGATGATGGTCTGGTGCATGAATTCGATGACCTTTTCGGCGGATTCCCTCGGCACGTCCACGAACGTGAACTTGTCGAAGATATTTACGCTTTTAATGGCCTGCGGCGGGATGTCGGCCTTTTTGGAGATGGCGGCGACTATGTCCTTTGCGTTGACATTCTGCTCCCTGCCGATGGACATGAAAAGGCGCACCATGCCGGCGGACGCGCCTGATTCCTCGGCGGACGCGCGGCTCTCCTGTATGCTCTGAGCGGCGCCCATGCCCTCAAGCTGGAACTTTAAAAGGGACGCAAGCGCCTCGACCGGCTTTAATTCCTCGGAAATCTTTTCGGCCATTGTCAGGTATCTGTCAAAACGCGGGTCGTCTATGAACTCGCTTATCTTGTCCTTAAGGCCCATGAAGCGCGCCTCAAGCACCTGCTCCTTTGTCGGGAGCCTGCCTCTTTGGATGTTTGCCTTTGACACGGATTTTATCAGCCTCAGCTGTCTGTCTTCCCTCGGCGTGACGAAGGTGATGGCAACGCCCGCTTTTCCGGCGCGGCCCGTCCTGCCTATCCTGTGCACGTAGGATTCGGGGTTTTGGGGGATGGCGTAGTTCACGACGTGCGTGATGTCGCTGATGTCAAGGCCGCGCGCGGCAACGTCCGTGGCAACGAGGACGTCTATCCTGCCGCCCTTGAACTTTTTAAGCACGGCCTCTCTCTGTGCCTGAGTAAAGTCGCCGTGCATGGCGTCGGCGTCATAGCCCCGGAGCTTCAGGTTCGAAGCGACCTCGTCGCACTGCTTCTTGGTGTGGCAGAACACGAGGAAGCGTCCGCCGTCGTCGGAGTCAATAAGCCTTGAAAGGGCCTCTATCTTCTCGGATTCGCGCAGTTCGTAGACTATCTGGTTGATGCTCGCGGCGGTGAGGGTGTCGGCGGTTATCTTGACCTTGTGCGGGTCTTTCATGTAGCGCTTTGATATGCGTATGATTTCCTCCGGCATTGTCGCCGAGAAGAGGAGCGTCTGCCTCTCCGCCGGGGTCTCCTTGAGTATCCGCGTGATGTCGTCTACAAAGCCCATGTCGAGCATCTCGTCCGCCTCGTCAAGGACGACTATCTTCACGTTTTTGAGCGCGAGCGTGCCGCGCTCGATGTGGTCAAGCACCCTTCCCGGCGTGCCGACTACGATGTGGACGCCCTTTTTCAAGGCGGATATCTGCCTCTCTATCGAAGTGCCGCCGTAGACGGGCAGGGAGTGGATGCGTTTCAACTTGCCGAGCTTGTTCATCTCCTCGGCGGCCTGCACCGCGAGCTCCCTCGTGGGCGCGAGGATTATGGCCTGCACGCCGCGCGCGAGCTGGTCTATCTTTTCGATTATCGGGATGCCGAAGGCCGCGGTCTTTCCGGTGCCTGTCTGCGCCTGGCCTATGAGGTCTTTGCCGGACATGAGCACGGGGATGCTCTTTTCCTGTATGGGGGTCGGCTCTTCAAAGCCCATCTGCGATACCGCCCTCAAGACCTCGGGGCTTAAATTAAAATCCTTGAACGTCACTGCGGTTTTTCCCTGCTTTTCCAATGTTCACTTCTCCTTCGTTAAATGTGTGATGTGCGGATATTGGCGCTTATATGGCCGGCGTAAAGAAACAGGAAGGGTTTTTCACTAAACTTTTTAAAAATCAAAGGCCATGCAGGGATTTGCGTCCTTGCATGGCCACGGTTTTTTAATTAAAAAGTTTGCGAAAGATCAAAACGCTTTCCGCAGGCCATTGTTCATAATCCCGAACCCCCTGAGGGGGCTCAGCCCCTTGAAGGGGTTCGACCCCTTAGCCTGCGTCAAGCTAAACTCCGTGCGGAATATCGTGACGACTGCTGAGGGATGCATCCTTTAAGCGAATCTCCATCGGGCACATCAGCCGTTTGGGGGGTTAAACCCCCTGAGGGGGCTCAGCCCCTTCAAAGGATCGCTTAAGCATTATGGCAAGACAGTTCTCTTTACTCTTTGGACATTATAGCGGATTATTCAGCCAAGTCAAGGATGCTGATTTTGCCCGCTACCATACCGGCTATTTCCGAGAAGGCCTTTGCGTTCGCGGAGTCCGGCTTTGACACTGCGATAGGCTTGCCTGCGTCGCCGCCTTCGCGTATCTCGACGTCAAGCGGTATCTTACCGAGAAGCGGTATGCAATACCGCTCGCTCGTCTTTTCTCCGCCGCCCTTTGAGAAAATCTCGGTCTTTTCGTTGCAGTGCGGGCAGACGAAGAAGCTCATGTTCTCGATAATGCCGATGACGGGCACCTTCACCTCGCCGAACATCTTTATGGCCCTTCTCGCGTCGATGAGGGCGATATCCTGCGGCGTGGTGACGATGACCGCGCCGGTAAGCGGTATGGTCTGCACGAGCGTGAGCTGAACGTCGCCCGTGCCGGGAGGGAGGTCTATTATCAGGTAATCAAGCTCTTCCCAGACGACGCCCGTCAGGAACTGCTTTACGAGCTGCATTACGAGCGGGCCTCTCCAGATAAGCGGCGTTTCCTCGTCGAGCATGAAGCCTACGGACATGAGTTTAAGTCCGTAGTTGTCAATGGGTATGAGTTTTTCTTCAGGGGTCGCCTGGGGCGTTTCGTGAATGCCCATCATCATCGGCAGGCTCGGCCCGTAGACGTCCGCGTCAAGAAGGCCGACCTTCGCGCCTGTCTTCGCAAGGGCGAGCGCGAGGTTTACGGCTACGGTGGATTTGCCCACGCCGCCCTTCCCGGAGGCAACGGCGATGGTGTTTTTTACGCCGGGGATGGCGGCTTTTTCAGGGATTTTTTTCGCGCGCGGAACCTCGGCGCCGGTCTCGACGACGGCCTCGGTCACGCCCGGCACGGACATGACCGCGTTTCTGGAATTATCCTCAAGCTCTTTTTTGAGCGGGCAGGCGGCGGTAGTCAGCATAAGGGCGAAGGTGACCCGCGTGCCGTCAATGCGGATGTTTTTTATCATCTTAAGGGTGACAAGGTCTTTGCCCAGCTCCGGGTCCATGACCTTTCCTAACGCATTAAGGACGTCTTGTTCCGTTATGGCGGCTGTTTTTGACAATGGATGTCTCCTTTTACGCGGCTTCGTTCAGGGCTTTAAGAAGGGCTTCAAGAGGGGCGTTGTCGCGCTTTGCCGCGTCCTCGATGCTTACGGCCCCGCCGCAGCATGAGTCTATGTGAAACTGCGTGAATATGCCGATGGTCTTCGGGTAGAGCCTTATGCAGTCGTTTACGACCATGTCCTTGGTGACTTTCATGATTTTACTTTCCGCCATTTGTTATTTTTCACTCCGATGACCACTTCCTTATATCCTCCCCCTTCACGGGGGAGGGCAGGGTGGGGGTGTCAGGGGTGAGGTTATCTGGCCTTTTGGACGGCCCTGTTGAGCTCTTTTATAACGACGTCCGTGTCAACGTTGTGCATCATGGAGCCGAACTGGACGTCTTCGTTTTTCGAACCAGGGCAGGTGAAACAGCCCTTGCCGAACCATTTTTTGAAGACCTTTTCAGTAGCCGGGTATTGCTCGATTACCGCGGCGATGAGCATGTCCTTCGTGATCCGTTCTTCCGTTATGTCCTCTGGCATGAGCGCCTCTAAGTTTATCCTGAGCCGGCTGAGCCGGTTCAACCGGTTGAACCGGCTCAGCCGGTTTTATTTCGCGGGCGCGGCGGGTTTGGCCGGCGCCGGCGCCGCCTTTATGGTTTTAAGCATATTGATGACGAAAAAGAGCACCGAGACGGATTCAATAAGCGCGAATATCAATAGAGTCGTCGAAGAGCCGTAAGCGCTTCTTACCCACCAGCCAAGGGCCATGCCTAAAAGGCCGATGTTGGCAAGCCACAGCTGCCAGAGAGAAAGGGCTTCGCTGAAAAGGGGCCTCCCGCTGAAGCGCGGCAATATGTGGTAGCCCACGCCGTAGACCATCATGGACATCCATCCAAGCAGGTTGAAATGAACGTGAATGGGCATTATCGGGTAAACCGGTCCCGCAACGCTCATGTGAATCCCCAGGAGCAGCGCCAGAAGAAAATAGACCATCGCGCATCTGATGAACCAAACCGTAATACCGCTCATTTATATTCCCTCTCCGAATCTTATTTTAATCGCACTACTTCGTGCCGGGCACGGGCTGGCAGGCGTCTACCGGGCAGACCTCGGCGCACGCGCCGCACTCGGTGCATAGCGCCGGGTTTATGACGAAGGGCGCGCCCTCGGAGATAGCCCCTTCCGGGCATTCGGGGAGGCACGCGCCGCACGCGACGCATTCATCCAATATATGAAAGGCCATTAAAGAGCCTCCTTTAACCGGTTGATGACAGCCTGCTTAAACCGACAGGACTTCCTTTATTTCCGGCACCTTTTCCTTTATCGCCCGTTCTATTCCCATGGCAAGGGTGATCTGTGAGCTGGGGCATCCGGCGCACGCGCCGCGAAGGGCAACCCTCACCACGCCGTCTTCGGTCACATCTATAAGCTCGACGTCGCCGCCGTCCGCCTGCAGGGCAGGCCTGATGCCGTTAAGCGCCTCTTCAACTTTTTCTCTCAGCATATTTGCCTCCGTAAGGATATTTGGTGTATCCTTACAATTATATAATACAATATAAAACTCCTGCAAGGTTTAATAAATGACTTACCTTTCTTGAAAGAAAGGTAAGCCCAAAGAACTTTACTTCAAAAACGCCGTCTCAGCTCTTGAAAGAAAGACAAGTCCAAAGAACTTTAATGTCTTTACAAGATTCTGACACAAAATATACATTGGCTAAATGATTTCCGTCATGTTTTATTTTTTCAATAGCGGGTAGATTACCGTCATGGGAACATACTCAGGTTCAATACCCGCTCCTGGTCAGGCGCATGACAAGACGCGGCCGGCAGGGGTCATTGTCTACGGATGGCTCCTTCTATCGGTGCTTTCCCTGGTATTTGCCGGGGTATTTGCGCTCTTGCTGGCGCTGGCGAGGACGCCAGTCATAGAAGCGTTCCTGCCCCTTGGGCGCGACTATATATTCGTAGCCCTTGTGGGCCACGTCGTCCTTGCGGTGGTGATTTGGTTTCTTGCCTTCGAGGGCTTTTTGTGGATATATTCCGCCTCGGTTCATATCGGGCAGTGCGTCTGGAGCGGCATATTGGGCTGGGCGTCGCTGGCCTTCTCAGGCGCGGGCGTGGCGCTGGTCGTCATCTCGGCCTTATTCGGCCTCGGACAGGCGGAGCTGGCCAACTATGTGCCCGTCCTTCTGACGCCTGTATTTTACGTCGGGCTGGGCTGTTTCGCTTTGGGCGTCCTTTTAAACCTGATTAACGGCATGGCCGGAGTTCTGCGGGCAAGGGTCAATGGCATAAGGCTTCCCAACCTCACCAT
Organism: Deltaproteobacteria bacterium; assembly: GCA_016234935.1. Classification (GTDB taxonomy): domain Bacteria; phylum Desulfobacterota; class GWC2-55-46; order GWC2-55-46; family GWC2-55-46; genus JACRNL01. The sequence continues at coordinate 39,925 of JACRNL010000003.1, forward strand.
CGGCATGGCGGTTGCCGCGTTTGCCATATTCACGGCCTTTGTCTGTTTTGCCCTTTCCGCCTGGTTCCAGATATCCACCGGCAAGTTATTCCTCGACTTCGAGCGGCTTTTCTGGGGAGGCGGCCACATACTTCAGTTCGCCAACACCATCTCCCTTGTGACGGTCCTTATGTTCCTTGCGTATCTCATCTGCGGCAAGGAGGCCCTTTCATCCGGCGCGTCAAAGGTCTTATACGGCATATATCTCCTGTTCATCATTCCGGCGCCGTTCATATTTTTCATCTACGACACGTCAAGTCAGGCATACAAGGACAGCTTTACGGCCTTGATGCGCTGGGGCCTTGGGCCGTCCACCGCCGTATTCATGCTCGCGGCGGCGATCCTTGTGTTTTCAAAAAAAGGGATGTCTTTTAAGAGGCCGGGCTTTTCATCTCTCGTGCTCGCCGTCGTTATATTCGCCGCCGGCGGGACGCTGGCGCTTATGATACGCGGCGTCAATACCATTATACCCGCGCATTACCATTCGGTCATCGGAGCCGTGACCATAGCTTTCATGGGGCTTTTTTATGAGTTGCTTCCGGCGTTTAAAAGGACAATTTACAGCAAAAAAATGGCCGCCGTCCAGCCGTACCTGTACTTCGCGGGCATATTGATGTTCGCCCTTGGACTCTATATCGCCGGAACGCACGGCGTGGCGAGGAAGACCTACGGGAGCGCGCAGAACCTTAACAGCGCGGCGCGCATCATAGGCATGTCCGTAATGGGCCTGGGCGGCCTGATTTCGATAGCGGGCGGCATTACGTTCGTGTGGAACGCGCTTTTAACGCTCATGAGAAAGGAAGATGCCGCCGCGCCCGCGTTTGAGTTTGACGCGCGTTAGCGCGCTTATCTGATATACTTAACACTGACGAAACAATCCCCCGCTTCAGACATGCGGGCGCAATGGGAGATTCCATAATGGAGATCAAGAGGTATCTGCCGCTTTTCAAGCTGAGGGTCTGCTCCCTCATCACATTCAGCGCCGTTGTCGGGCTGATCGCCGCGCAGACGGGCGGATTTTCGGTTAAGAAGGCCGCGCTCCTCGTAGTCTCGACCATGCTCGCGTCAACGGCGGCAAGCGCCTTTAATCATTACTTCGACAGGGACATAGACTCGGTGATGGCAAGGACGATGAAGCGGCCTCTCCCCTCCGGTGCAATAAGCGGCTCCAGGGCCGTCCTTGCACTGTCGGCGCTTATGTTTATCCTTTCGATAGTCCTGTCATTCATCACGCTCAATAAGATGGTCGCGCTGCATCTGGCCCTTGGGGCCTTTGTCTACGCGGCCGTATACACGGCGTGGCTTAAAAGGAGGAGCTGGCTTAACATTATCATAGGCGGCCTGGCCGGGAGCTTCGCGGTGCTGGCCGGAGGGGCGTCGGTGGAGCCGTATCTGTGCCTGTCGCCGGCGCTTCTCGCCGTAGTGATGTTTTTCTGGACGCCGTCGCACTTCTGGAGCTTTGCGATATACCACAAAGAGGAGTACGCGAGGGCGGGCGTGCCGATGCTGCCCGTGGTCGTGGGGGACTCAAGGACGGCGTGGTATATACTCATCAACACCGCGCTGTTGGTGGCGTCTTCTTTTATACCGGTTTTTTACGGCTATCACGGCTACGCGTATGCGGTTACCGCCGCCGCCGCCGGAGCGTATTTTCTTTTCTGGAACATAAGGCTCATAAAAACACCTACAAAGGAGGTGGCCTGGAAGAATTTTAAGGCGTCCATGCTGTATCTGGGAATGCTCTTCGGAGCGGTCGTCGTTGACATGATCATAGGCAGGGGAACCTTTCTGTGAACGGGCTTGGACTTGCGGCCGGCGAAGCCGTCGGCGGCCCTGGCAGCCATGAGGGAATATTTAAGGCAAAGGGGCGCCCTCAGCCTTTGCCGTGCGCAGCGCAGAAAGTTCTTGACAACGCGCGGCGTTGATTGTATCTTTCCATTTACTATTTTTTTAATTTCTAAGGAGGATTTATCATGAGGAAATTTATCGGTCTTGGCGTAGTTGCACTTTCATTGGCTGTCGCCGGTTCAGCCCTTGCATCAGACGGCGCGGCAATCTTCAAGAGCAAGTGTTCCCCTTGCCACGGCGCAGAGGGACAGGGCACGGCAATGGCCCCGGCATTCAAGGGCAACGCCTTCATAACCGGCAGCAAGGATGGAGCAGACATCGCAGCCACCATCAAGGACGGCCGTGCGGGCGCCGCCAAGAAGTACAAGAATTTCGCGATAGCAATGCCGGCGCAGAAGGCCCTTACGGATGACGACGTCAAGGCGGTTATCGGCGTTTTGAAGGAACTTGCGGCAAAAAAGTAAGAACGCTTAAAAAAGCAAAACGAAAAAGCCCGGCGTAACAGCCGGGCTTTTTTTTATTTCGCGCGTTGAGTTTGACCTTGAAGACAAGGCGGAAAAGGCGATATAGAGGGGGCTGCTTTTTTCAATCCAACGAATTAATCCCGATACAAAAAGGCAGGTTGACTTTAGCATTGAATTAGCCGATAATAATAACCAATTTTTACCTCATTCGATGATGTTTTGCGAGTGTTGCCGCGGGCATGGATTGCCGCTATTTTTATTTGCCGGAGGTGCGAGTTGATAAAGACGGTCTATGTGGGAATTGACATCGGTTCAGTGAGCGCGAATACCGTTGTGCTCGATGAACACAGAAATATCCTTGAGGAGCATTACACCAGGACAAAGGGCGAGCCTATCGAAGTTGCCTGGACGCTCTTGTCCGAGATAATAATTAAATACGGGATGGACGCGATAAAATTAGTCGCCGCGACCGGCTCGGGCGGAAAGCTCATCGCCCCGTACATAGGCGCTTCCTTTACCAACGAGGTAATCGCGCAGGCAAAGGCCGTCGAGGCATATCATCCGGACGTAAGGACTATAATCGAAATGGGCGGACAGGACGCAAAGCTCATCTTCGTGGAGCCGGAGGGCGGCAGGATACGGATAGAGGACTTTCAGATGAACTCCGTGTGCGCCGCGGGGACAGGGTCGTTCCTTGACCAGCAGGCATACAGGCTGGGCCTGACCATCGAGGAGTTCGGGAGCCTGGCCCTGAAGAGCCAGCATCCGCCGCGCGTTGCGGGAAGGTGCTCGGTTTTCGCCAAGAGCGATATGATACACCTCCAGCAGATAGCCACGCCGGACTACGACATCGTCGCCGGGCTTTGCTACGCCGTGGCGAGGAACTTCAAGGCCACCATCGGGCGCGGCAAGGAGTTCCTGAGGCCCGTCTCCTTCCAGGGCGGCGTCGCCGCCAACCTCGGCGTGAGAAAGGCGTTTAAAGAGGTGCTGGAGCTTTCCGATTCCGAATACATAGTCCCGGCGCACTACGCCTCGATGGGCGCGCTCGGTTCGGTCTTCAACTCAATGGAAAAGGGCAGGGGCCTCGGCAAGTTTAACGGCGTTGACGATTTAAGGAGTTTTATAAGCAAGGGCGCTAAGAACGACAGGTCGCTTGAGAAGCTCATCCGTCCGGAGGGGCATCCTTCGCAAAGGGCGACCAGGACCGGCTATGCGCTTGAAAAGGGAAAGAAGGTTGACTGCTATCTTGGCATTGACGTCGGCTCGACCAGCACGAACGTCATACTCATAGACAAGGATTTAAAGCTCGTCACGAAGCGCTACCTCGCCACCGCGGGAAGGCCGCTGGACGCCATACAGGCCGGCCTTTTATCCGTGGCCGAGGAGTGCGAGGAATACGTAAACGTTATCGGCGTGGGGACGACAGGCTCCGGCAGGTACCTCTCCGGCGACCTCGTAGGCGCGGACTGCGTCAGGAACGAGATAACTGCCCAGGCCACCGCCGCCGTCGCCATTGACCCGCTGGTGGATACCATATTCGAGATAGGCGGGCAGGATTCAAAGTACATCGCCATAAACGACGCGGTTGTCGTTGATTTTGAGATGAACAAGGTCTGTGCCGCGGGCACGGGCTCTTTCCTCGAGGAGCAGGCCGACAGGATAGGCATAAACATAAAGGGCGAGTTCAGCGAACTTGCGCTGGGCTGCGCGGCCCCGCCCCCTATGGGCGAGAGATGCACGGTCTTCATAGAGACCGATATGGTCCACTTCCAGCAAAAGGGCGTTGAAAAGGACGGCCTCGTGGCCGGGCTTTCGTATTCGATAGTCCAGAACTACCTCAACAGGGTCGTCGGCGACAGAAGGATAGGCAACAGGATATTCTTCCAGGGGGGCACGGCGGCCAACCTCGGCGTGGTCGCGGCCTTTGAGAAGGTCACCGGAAAGAAGATAACCGTGCCCGACAACCACGACGTCACGGGCGCCATAGGCGCGGCCATACTTGCCGCCAAGGAGATGGAGCCGGGCGTCAGGACCAGGTTCAAGGGCTTTGACCTCAGCAAGAAGAAGTACGAGGTAACGTCTTTTGAGTGCCGCGACTGCTCGAACATCTGTGAGGTAAGGAAGGTCGTCGTCGAGGGCGAGACGCCGCTTTACTACGGCGGCAGGTGCGAAAAATACGACATTAAAAGGGATTCGTCGAAGAACAACCATCTGCCAGACCTCTTCAAGGAGCGGGAGAAGATACTCTTTTCGTCCTACACCGGCAAGGCCGCTGGCAAGGACGCGCCGGTCATCGGCATCCCCAGGATACTTTTCATGTATGAGATGTATCCCTTCTGGAAGGCCTTTTTCGACAACATCGGCTACCGCATACAGATGTCTTCGCCGACGAACAAGGAGATAATCAGGAACGGCATAGAGAAGATAGTCACGGAGACCTGCTTCCCTGTAAAGATATCCTACGGCCATATAAACGAGCTTATCGAAAAAGGCGTGAAGCAGATATTCATACCGAGCATAGTGAACCTTACGCCGTCCAAACCGCACCATAAGCACACGCAGCTTTGCCCCTATGTGCAGTCGCTGCCCTACCACGTGAGGTCGGCGTTCAACTTCGCGGCGCTCGGCGTCGAGGTCATTGACTCCGTATTCCACTTCAATCAGAAGGAAGCGGGGCTCAGGAAGGAGTTCCACGCCCTTGGAAAAAGGCTCGGCAAGGACAGGGCCGCGGTGGATAGCGCGCTCAAGGCCGCCTTTGAAGCGTGGAAGGTGTTCGGAGACAGGCTGAGGGCGAAGGGCAAGGAGACGATAGACAATCTGAAGGAATCCGACACCGCCCTTGTCATAGTAGGAAGGTCGTACAATACGACGGATTCAGGCATAAACCTCGAACTGCCGCAGAAGCTGCGCGACATGGGCACCATCGCCATCCCCTGCGACATGCTCCCGCTTGACGACGCGGTGGACGACGTCCTGGCGGCGGACATGTACTGGAAGAGCGGGCAGAGGATATTAGCCGTCGCAAAGCTCATAAGAAACGACAGCCGCCTGTTTTCCGTCTTCATAACGAACTTCGGCTGCGGCCCGGACTCCATGATAAGCCATTTTTACAGGGATGCCTGCGGCGGCAAGCCGTATCTCCAGCTTGAGATAGACGAACATTCCGCGGACGCGGGGGCTATAACGAGATGCGAGGCCTTCCTTGACAGCATCAGGAACACGAAGGGCAGGTTAAAGCCGCGCGACGTTAAAAAGACGATACTTAACAGGACGGGCGTCAAAAAGAAGCTCTATCTGCCGAATATGAGCGACGGCGTATACGCGATGGCGGCGGCCTTCCAGGCCTGCGGCATAGACGCCGAGGTCATGGCCATGCCGGATGAGGATTCTCTCAAGTGGGGCAGGCGCTTTACCTCCGGCAGGGAATGCTACCCGTGCATAACCACCACCGGCGACATGGTCAAGATGACGAAGAAGCCGGACTTTGACCGCGAAAAGACCGCCTTTTTCATGCCGTCCGGCTGCGGCCCGTGCAGGTTCGGACAGTACAACAGGTATCAGAGGCTCGTCCTTGACGAGCTTGGCTTCAAAGACGTGCCGGTCTACGCGCCTGACCAGGACGGGGCGTTTTACAAGGAGCTTGACGCCGTCGGCGGCAACTTCCAGAGGCTCGGCTGGTGGGGCATCGTGGCCGTCGACATATTGGAGAAAAAGCTCCGCGAGACGCGCCCCTATGAGAAAAACCCCGGCGACAGCGAAAAGGTCTACTGGGAGGCCGTTACCAATGTTTGCGGCGAAATCAGGCAGAGGAAGTTCCCGGATAAGGCGATGAATCAGGCAAAGGAGGCCTTCAGGAAGATACCCCTTAACCCTGTGGGCGGCAGGCCCATCATAGGCGTGGTCGGCGAGATATACGTAAGGTCAAACCGCTTCACCAATGAGAATATGGTCACCAAGCTTGAGGCCCTCGGCGTGGAGGTGAGGGTGCCGACGATATCCGAGTGGATCATGTACACGAACTTCACCGGCAAGAGGAAGAACTGGGAGAGAAGCGAATACGGCGATTACTTCAGGACCGTCACCTACGACTTTTTTCAGCACAGGGATGAAAAGCGCCTTGAGAATATAATGAACGGAGACATGCGCGGCGGGCACGAGCCGAGGGTCGAGGAAATAATCAAATTAGGCTCAAGATACATCCACGACTCCTTCGAGGGAGAGGCCATCCTCAGCGTGGGCAAGGCCCTTGACTACATCAATCACGGCGCGCACGGCATAGTGAACGCGATGCCCTTCACCTGCATGCCCGGAACGGTCGTGAACGCGATATTAAAGCGTCTGCGCGAGGAAAACAACAACATCCCGTACCTGAACATGGTCTTTGAAGGCATCGAAGACACCAACTCCATGACCCGCATGGAGGCCTTCGTGCATCAGGCCAGGGATTACATGGAAAGACACAGGCAGGCGGGGAAGTAGGACGGGGCAGCGGCGTTTGTTCTCCTCTTCTTTCCGGGGGTATATGCTGTCATTCCCGAGGATTTAATCGGGAATCTAAAAATCAGATTCCCGACCGTAGGCGCGCTCGCATAGAGATATTCGGGGATGACAGGCAAGACAAGGTTGGGTTGAGGTACGAAACCCAACGCAAGGGAAGCGGCGCTTCGGCGTTGGAGCATGCTGAAACATCTAAAAAAAGCCGGACGGACAAGGGATTACTACCGTGAAGAAAAAGGCATATACCGTCGCCATAGCCGGGGCTACCGGAGTGGTGGGGCAGGAGTTTTTAAAGATTCTCCAGGAGCGCAAGTTTCCGGTTAAGGAATTGCGCCTGCTGGCCTCCGAGAGGAGCGCCGGGGTGAAGATGGAATTTGGCGGCAAGGAAGAGCTTGTAAGGCTTTTGTCCGAGGAGAGCTTTGAAGGCGTTGACATCGGCCTTTTCTCGCCGGGCGCGCCCGTGTCGGCCCTCTACGCGCCAAAGGCCGCGAAGGCCGGGTGCGTTGTGGTTGACAACACGAGCCAGTTCAGGATGGACCCGGACGTGCCGCTCGTGGTGCCGGAGGTAAACCCAGGCGCGATAGCCGGGTATAAAAAAAAGGGCATCATCGCCAACCCCAACTGCTCGACCATACAGATGGTCGTTGCGTTAAAACCGATACATGACGCGTTCAGGATAAAGAGGATAGTCGTTTCAACCTATCAGTCGGTCTCAGGCGCCGGCAAAGAGGCTATGGAAGAGCTTTCAATGCAGGTGAAGAGCCTCTTTAACATGATGGAGGCCGAGGTTGAAGTCCTTCCGCACAGGATAGCCTTCAACTGCCTGCCGCAGATAGACTCATTCCTTGAAAACGGCTACACCAAGGAAGAGATGAAGATGGTAAACGAAACGCAGAAGATATTCGGCGACAGTTCCATAAAGGTCACGGCCACGGCCGTCAGGGTGCCGGTCTTTGTCAGCCATTCCGAATCCGTTAACATCGAAACGGAAAAGCCCGTAACCGCGGCAAAGGTAAAGGCGCTCCTTAAAAAGGCCCCCGGCGTCGTCGTCGCCGACGACCCGAAAAAGGGACTCTACCCCATGCCCATTGACGCGGTCGGCCTTGATGCGGTCTTTGTCGGAAGGATACGGCAGGACATAAGCGTCCCAAACGGCATAAACATGTGGATAGTCTCCGACAACCTGAGAAAAGGCGCGGCGCTCAACGCCGTGCAGATAGCGGAATTATTGATAAAGGATTATCTGTAGCAGTTGAAGTTACTCCTTGTTGCAAAAGTTTTTGTCTTTATTTCCTCCTCCCTTGCGGGAGAGGAGAAAAAAAGATTCAAAAAATTCGTATTATGGCAAAGCATCCGTGTCAATCCATGACCCTCCCCTTCCTCGCAAGAGGGAGGGGAGGGTTTTTTAATCATGCGCAACATTAAACTTATCATAGAGTACGAGGGCACGAACTACTGCGGCTGGCAGGAGCAGGAGGGGCTGCCGACCGTGCAGGGCAGCCTCATCGAGGCCGTGCGCAGGCTGACGTTTGAGGAAAACGTCAAGGTAAACGGCGCCTCGCGCACCGACGCAGGGGTGCACGCGTGGGGGCAGGCGGCTAACTTCATGACCGCGTCGGACATACCCGCAAGGGGCATCATGCACGGGCTTAACTTCAGGCTGCCGCCTGACATCTCGATAAAAGAGGCGTCGGATGCGCCGTTTCATTTTGATCCGAGAAGGGATTCAAAGGGCAAGACATATCTTTACAGGATACTGAACAGAACATGCAGGTCGGCCATGCTCAGCAGATATTCGTGGTTCGTCTTCAAGCCCCTTGACATCGAGCGCATGCGCGAGGCCGCCCGGTATTATATCGGCGAGAAGGACTTTTCGTCGTTCATGGCATCCGGCTCCGACGCGCTCCATTCGATAAGGGAGGTCACTTCCATTGAGATATTCGACAGGGGGGACGACATAATCGAACTTGAGATAAAGGGCACGGCCTTTTTAAGGCACATGGTCAGGATAATGGCCGGCACGCTTGCGGCCGTTGGCACGGGCAGATTAAGGCCAGACGGCATAAAGCGCATAATAGAGGCCAAAGACCGCACGGCCGCGGACATGACAGCCCCGGCGCAGGGCCTTTTTTTGGTCAGGATTGATTATTAGGTTTTTAAGTTTTTGCTTGTCCTGCCGCCGTGCGCGGAAGGGAAAAAACTTGTTTTTCCGCGGACGGTATTGCATACTTTCAATATGGAACTGACGCTTGGCCCGGTGCTTTTTGAGTGGAAGAGGGATGAAATTTTAAGATTTTATGACGAAGCGGCGCGTATGCCGGTGGACAGGGTATACGTCGGCGAGGTGGTCTGTTCGAAGAAAAAAGCCCTGACAACAGCCGACATAGGGAGCGTGGCCGGGATGCTTCGGCAGGCAGGCAAGAAGGTCGTGCTCTCAAGCCTTGCCGTGGTCTCAAATGAGGAGGAACTCAGCGCCGTAAGGGAGCTTGCCGATTTGCCCTTTGACGCAGAGGCAAACGACATGTCCGTCTTTAATATCGTCGAGGGCAAGGGCAAAACAATTTTTGCCGGGCCGCATATCACGTCATATAACGCGCCGACTATAGACTTTCTCAAATCCCTCGGCGTCCGGAGGGTTGTCTTTCCAGTGGAGCTTTCCGGCGAGTCCATGGCATACAACATAAAACAGACGGGCATGGCCGGCGAGGTATTTGCCCACGGCAAAGCGCCGCTGGCCTTTTCGTGGAGGTGCTATACGTCAAGGGCCTTTGGCCTTACAAAGGGCCAGTGCCAAAGGGACTGCGTGAAGTACCCGGACGGCCTTGAGATAAAGACAGTTGGAGGCGAGCCGGTATTCACCATAAACGGCACGTCGCTGCTCAGCGCGGCGGTATATACTCTTATTGAGCATGTGGACGACATGAGGGAAAAGGGCGTGGCCGCGCTGAGGATATCCCCGCAGTATAAAGGCACGGCGCGGATTGCGGACATCTGGAGAAAAAGGATTAACGGCGAGATTTCACCGGAAGATGCCCTCAGGGAGCTTGGCGCAACGAGCCAGAGCGGTTTTTGCAATGGGTGGTATACAGGCAAGGCAGGCAAGGATTATATCGCAGGCTGCTGAAAAAGCCCCATCTACGTCGTTGCCTTCGTCGCTCATCATTACGGCGTAATTACCATTACGCCTTCATTCTTCGCTCCTCGTCGTCTAGTAGCTGGGGCTTTTTGAGCAGCCTGCTCGTAGGCGGTCACTTGTGGAAGAACGGCAACTTCGGTGTGCCTTCGGCACACCTCGTTGAGGGCGGCTATTATTAACAATAAACGGAGGAAAGTATGAGCGATCTTTTGGATAAGGCTATTCTTGTAGGGCTTGGTCTTGAAAAGAAGGCGAGGGAAGTCCTTGATGAGCTTGAAAAGAGCGCGGCCGCGGATGCCGCCGCCGGGGGCGGGCTTTCGGCAAAGCAGCGCCTTGAAAACAGGCTCTCCGAGGACGGCACGAAGATACTGAAGGACTTTCTGGCCGTTGTAAAGTCTGTGAAGGACAAGATGGAAGAGGAGCTTACGGCGTCTTCAGGCAAGATACTTGGAAAGGTGCACGCGGCAAAGGAAGAGGACGTGGAGGTAATAAAAGAGATGGCGCGCGTTGCCAGGGAAAAGGTTGACAAGCTCGAAAAAAGGGTCGAGGAGCTTGAGGCAAGGGTCGGAAAGGGCGCATAGGCCGCAAAACATGTAGTGAGAGGCTCGATTACAAAATCCCCCTCAGTCCCCTTTTCCAAGGGGGAAGTGAAATCTATTTTTTTATTCCTCCCCCGCACCACTCGCCTACACGGCTATTTGCGTTAAATGATGCATTTGTGATGGCGAGTGGTGCGGGGGAGGGCAGGGAGGATTTGATTATCGTTCCCACGCCGGAGCGTGGGAACGATAATGAATGGACAAAGAACTGTTTCTTTGTCATTCCCGATGTTTTAATCGGGAATCTAAAGTTATATCCCCGATAGAAGCATTCGGGGATGACAGAAAATGCTGCGCTGGATGCTGGAGCGTCCTTTGATGCATTCCCACGCCGGAGCGTGGGAACGATAAATGTCCAATACCCAAGATCAATGATAGACATGCAGACCCTTAAAAACATCCGGCGTCTGAATAAGATAGCCGTAACGCTCATCAGGTACGGCTTCGGCCATATCGCCTCTGAGATGCGCATACTTCCGTTTTTCGCGGTCATTGAACGGATATTCGTATCTGAAAAGACGGCCGAAGGGCTTACCACGCCGGAGAGGATACGTCTTGTCCTTGAGGAGCTTGGCCCGACCTTCATAAAGCTCGGTCAGATTGCCTCCACGAGGGCGGACCTCCTTCCGCCGGATTGGATTGCGGAGTTTAAAAGACTTCAGGACATGGTCCCGTCCGTGCCTTTCGAGGAGGTCAAAAGGGTCGTTGAAGCGTCGCTGAAGGCCCCGCTTGAGGAGAAGTTTCCCGTGTTCAGCCCGGAGCCTGTCGCCTCGGCCTCGATAGCGCAGGTGCATTTAGCGGAGCTTGCAAACGGCGACAAGGTCGCCGTGAAGGTGAAGCGCCCAGGCATCGCGCCGGTAATCGAGGCGGACATTTCCGTCATGGAAACGGTCGCCGGGCTTCTGGAAAGATACGTCCCCGCGTCAAGGCGATACCGCCCGCGCGAGGTCGTCGCCGAGTTCGCGGGCGTCATTGAAAAAGAGCAGGACCTGACCCTTGAAGGCGGCAACGCCAACCGCTTTTACAATTTATTCAAGGGCAGCCCGAAGGTGCAGATACCCCGCGTATACTGGGAGCTGACCACCCGCGAATGCCTGACGATGGAGCGCATCAGCGGAACGCCCATTGACGAGGCCGATAAGCTCAGAGAGCGCGGCATAGACATCACAAAGGCGGCGGAAGACGGCATAGAGCTGTTCTTCAAGCAGGTATTCGAGTTCGGTCTTTTTCACGCGGACCTGCACCCGGGCAACATATTCGTCCGCGACGACGGGGTTATAATCTACCTCGACTTCGGCATCGTCGGAAGGCTCGACAGGGATCTGAGGAAATACCTTGCCAACATGCTTTATTACCTCGTGAAAGAGGATTACTACCGCATGGCCCTTGTGCACAGGGAAATGGGGCTTATATCCGAAGAGGTCTCTTTGCATGAGTTCGAGGAGGCGCTCCGTGAGATAACGGAGCCCATCTTCGGCAAGCCCCTCGAGCAGATAAGCATCTCCGCCCTGCTCATGAAGCTCATACAGACGGCGCGCAGGTTTGACATGAAGCTCCAGCCAAACCTCCTTCTGCTCCAGAAGTCCATGGTCATAATCGAGGGCGTGGGCAGACAGCTCTGCCCGGAGATAAACATGTGGGAGGTGGCAAAGCCCCTTATCTTCAAATGGATGGTGCGGGAGAGGTGGTCCCCGAAGGCCGTTTTTGAGAAGGGCAAAGGCCGCGTTGAGGAGCTTGCGGAGGCGGCCTATGAGTTGCCCATACACATGAACAACCTGCTGCTTAAGACCTTTAAGCAGGATCTGCGCATAGGTTTTGACCACCATAAGCTCGAACCCGTGACCGAGGAGCTTAACAGCGCCGGCAGGAGGATAGCCGGCGGCCTCGTGGTGAGCGCCGTCGTGCTTGGCGCATCCGTCATGGCCGTGCTGGCCGACAAAGACGGAGCGAGGTTTTTAGGCATACCGGTGATAAGCGCAATCGGCTTTATTGTCGCCGTTGTCATCGGCATAAAAGTCTTCGGCGCCGACAGAAGATAAACGCACGGAGTCCGTTACGGACATGGAAGAAAAGACGACATATTTCGGCAAGACCGTTATCCCGGAAGGGGACAAGGAAAAAAGGGTCAAAGAGGTCTTCGACACCGTCGCCGGAAAGTACGACCTGATGAACGACCTCATGAGCCTCGGGACGCACCGCCTGTGGAAGCGCATAGTCGCCGAAGAGACGGGCCTGAGGCCCGGCCAGTCGGCCCTTGACGTTGCCGGAGGCACGGCTGACATCGCGCTTCTCATGGCCGGAAAGGTCGGGGACGCCGGCAGTGTCGTGGTTTTCGATATAAACTCCGAGATGCTGACGCTTGGACGCGACAAGGCGCTTGATAGAGGTTTTTTGAAGAACATCCGCTTCGTGCAGGGTAACGCCGAGCAGATAGCCTTTGCCGACAACACCTTCCACTGCGCCGCCGTAGGCTTCGGCATAAGGAACGTCACGCACCTTGACCGCGCATTCAGGGAAATGGCGCGCGTGGTCAAGCCGGGCGGCAAGGTCATATGCCTTGAGTTTTCGCACCCGCAAAACCCGGTCTTTGGCGCGCTCTACGACTTTTATTCATTCAACGTCATCCCCGTGGTAGGCGAGGCGGTCACAGGCAGCAGGAGCGCGTATGTCTATCTGCCTGAGTCCATCAGGAAGTTCCCGAAGCAGGATGAGCTTAAGAAGATAATGGAAGACGCCGGACTTTTCAGGGTGAAGTATTCGAACCTCTTTAACGGCGTAGCCGCCGTGCATGTGGGTTATAAGGTCTGACGATGAGCGGAAAATTTTTATTGCGCGGCGGGGTCTTGTGTCTGACGAACGGGAAAAAATAAAAAAGGTCAAAGAGTCGCTTCTTAAACGCGCCCTGCTCCCATTGAAGGTCATGCCGCTCTGGATGGACGCCATCGGCGCCGGGGCGTTCATATCTTCGGCCATCGGGAAACACCCGCTCTTGAAGGAGAGGCTTGCCGAGATAGACGACAAGATTTTTTTCTTCGAGGCAATGGACATCGGAAAGGGTTTTTACCTTCACATAAAGGACATGGACATAAAGATAGTCCCGCACATGACCAGAAAGCCCGACGTCACCATGAAGGGCGAGGTAAAACTCCTCATTGACGTTTTTCTCGGAAAGATAGACGCCGATACGGTCTTTTTTTCACGCAGGCTGGAGGTAAGCGGCGACACCGCTACGGCCATACATCTGAAGAATATACTGGCGGGGCTGGGGTGAGCCAGAGCGTATATTCTAAGCGGCGTCTTTTTTAAGCGGCGACTCTTTTTTTTATTCGAAAGTTATTTCCTTTATGTTGTTTACGCCTATCCTGTATGTGCCGAAGCTCGTTGTGCCGGAGAACTTCGCGTCGTCGTTGATGCTTATGGCGACCACCTCGCCGCTTCTGAGCGTTATCTGGAAGTCTATCTTGTTGTCCGCGCTCTTGCCGGCGTTGACGGCCTTTTTGGCATTCTCAAACGCGATGGTCACGGTGCCCTTGCCGCGGCTGCCGCTGAAGAAGGTGTCGCCCTCGAAGCTGGCGTGGTTGACCTTTGTGGAAATGTCCTGGTCGTCCTTGATGGCGGCCCTTATGTCCGTCTCCGGAAGCGGCACTTCCGTGCCCGGGCCTTTGCCCATGCCGGTGCAGAGCATCCATATGAAGATGGCGGGCAGAGTCCAGAGCACGCTCCGCTTGAACCTGTATGCGCTTGTCATTTGTCTATTCTCCTCGTAAAGACCGGCTGTAAAGCAGGGTCTTGAATTTGTGCCTATTATTGCAGGCGTTGCGCATAAATGTCAAGCCCAAGCCGCTTGCCTTTCTTGAAAGAAAGGGTGCTGCGCACGGCTGAAGCCAAGATGCAACCCTTTAGCTTTGCCCACCGCAGGCGCTGCGCACGGCTAAAGTCAAAATACAACCCTTTAGCCACGTCCCCGCAGGTTTTAAGCGGGGATTTGCCCACCGCAGGCGTTCAAAGAACTTTAATATCTTTATATATTCTGAAATCGGCTGAGGCTTATGTGGTAAAAAAGAGACTGCGCTTGCTTTAGTGGCAACAATAACACATAACTCCAAACAAGGGAATTTTCAACTTATTGAAATCATTAGGTCATATTGCAAGGCACAGTTCTTGCTTTAATAACAGAGCATGAGACAGCATACCATAAAAAACAGCATTTCATTTTCAGGCATAGGGCTTCACACCGGTTGTAATGTCAATGTCAGGATACGGCCTTCAAAGGCCGACACCGGCATTACCTTCATTAGAACCGACGTCGCCGGAGCCGCGCCGATAAAGGCCAATGCCGTCAACGTGGTCGCCACTAATTACGCGACCTCTCTTGGCGTCAACGGCGTAAAGGTATCAACCGTCGAGCATCTTCTCGCGGCCTTCTACGGGTTTGGCGTAGACAATGCCGTTGTAGAGCTTGACGGCTCCGAGGTGCCTGTTCTTGACGGCAGCGCCGCTCATTTCATTGAAATGCTTGAAGAAACCGGCTTGACTCAGCAGCCGGCCTCTAAGAAATATCTTGTGGTAAAAAAACCAATAAAGGTTTTTGACGGTGAAAAATATGCATTTTTGCTGCCTTCCAAGGATCGGCAGTTCATAGTGGATTACAGCATAGACTTCGCGCACTCGTTTCTTTCAAAGCAGAGTTTTTCAAGTCTGTTCTCAAAGGACGTCTTCAAGGACGAGGTCGCAAACGCCAGGACTTTCGGTTTTTTGCGCGATATAGAGATGCTCAAGGCCAACGGCCTTGCCAGGGGCGGCTCGCTTGAGAATGCCGTCGTCATAGGCGAAGACTCGATACTGAACGCGGACGGTCTGCGTTATCCCGATGAGTTCGTCCGCCACAAGGTGCTCGACATGGTCGGAGACGTCTCCCTTATCGGCTATCAGGTCATAGGCTGCCTTGTTGCCTGCCGTTCAGGCCACGCGCTCAATTACAGATTAGTTCAAGAGCTGCTTGGAAGGCCCGGAAGCTGGGCGCTCAGCGACATGCTTGCCGGCGAGAGCCATGAAGCCAAAGACCGCTACTTCGTTGAAAAGGCCGTCCCGGTGTCTGCCTGACTTACTTCCGTCAAAAAAGACAGATAAAGGCCCCTTTTTTTAAAAGGGGCCTTTTTTATTGCCCCATATTTCAGCGGTTTTTTAAATTAAAGTTCTTTGGGCTTACCTTTCTTTCAAGAAAGGTAAGTTTGTAAAACAGGCATGAATATGCTAAGATTTTATACTAATAACCTTGAATTAAAGGAGAAGTTTGGAAAAAAATACCAACATGGGCGCCGCCTTGCAGAAGGCTAAAAAGCAGATAGACCTTGTTGACAACGACATTGCCGTCCGCCTTTTCGGCGAAGGCGGCCAGAACTTCAAGAGGTTTGAAAAAAAGCTCGGAGTGACGCTTGACACAAGGGGCGCCCTCGTGACCATACAGGGCGACCCGGTTAAGGCAGCCCTTGCTGAAAGGCTTATAGCCGAGCTTGCCGAGCTTTTAAAAAAAGGCTATCAGTTCTCCACCCAGGACATTGACTACGCTATAAGGATGCTCTCCGCCGATAAAGACGCGCGCCTCGCGGACGTATTCATGGACACAGCGTTTGTTTCGTTCAGGAAAAAGATAATCGCCCCAAAGAGCGTCGCGCAGAAAAGATACATAGACGCGATACGCAGATACGACATAGTCTTCGGCATCGGCCCGGCTGGAACGGGCAAGACCTACCTTGCCATGGCCATGGCCGTGTCCGCGCTTATGAACAAAGAGGTTGACAGGATAATCCTCACCCGTCCGGCGGTAGAGGCAGGCGAGAAGCTCGGCTTTCTGCCCGGCGATCTCGCCGCGAAGGTAGACCCGTATCTCCGCCCGCTCTACGACGCCCTGCACGATATGATTGATTACGAAAGGGCGCAGAAGTTCATCGAGACCGGCGCCATAGAGGTCGCCCCTCTGGCATTCATGAGGGGGCGAACTCTTAACGACTCCTTTGTCATCCTCGATGAGGCGCAAAACACGACCCTTGAGCAGATGAAGATGTTCCTGACGCGCCTCGGCTTTGGCTCAAAGGCCGTGATAACAGGAGACATCACGCAGATAGACCTGCCCCTTGCCAAGCCGTCCGGCCTCGTCGAGGCGCATAAGATACTCGAAGGGGTGGAGGGCATAGAGTTCGTCATGTTCTCGGAGGCCGACGTCGTGCGCCATCCGCTCGTCCTTGAGGTGATACGCGCCTTTGAAAAGATGGAGGCGAAAAAGAAGGCCACGCTGGCGGCTGAGGAGTAGTTTTTTATAAACAAGGTTTTGTATCCGTCATTTCCGGACGCTTCTATCAGGGATAAGACGTAGTGCGAGGCTTCAGCCTCGCTGTTTTTAAGCGCCGCTGTCAGATTGCGGCGAGCGAGGCTGAAGCCTCGCACTACGTTTCTTTTCCGCAATAGAAGAAAATAATTTACTTAAAGGAACTGCCATTGCCAGTTTCCATTATAGACGAAGCCGGATTTAAAAAGAGCGCGTTGATTAAGAAGATCGCGGCATATGCGCTGAGTGAGCTTGGCAAAAACAACGCCGAGGTCAGCGTGCTCATTACCGGAAACGACGGCATTCAATCGCTGAATAAAAAGTTCCGCAGGATGGACAGGCCCACGGACGTCCTCAGCTTTCCCATGAACGACGCAGACATGCTCGGCGACGTGGTAATGTCAAAGGACAAGGTGATAAGCCAGTCAAAGGAATTCAATGTCAGCGCGGATGAGGAATTAGCAAGGCTCTTCATCCACGGCATCCTGCACCTCCTCGGCTTCGACCACGTAAAAGGCGGCACTCAGGCCAAAAAGATGAAGGCAAAGGAAGAGGAACTGCTGCGGGGAGTGAGGGGGAAGGGGTGGATTTAAAGACGTTATCGTTCCCACGCTCCAGCGTGGGAACGAAGCCTTGGACGCTCCAGCGTCCCGTTGTTGTTTTTTGTAGCTTTTGCCTGATTACGCCAAGGCAAGGCTAAAACACTACTGAGTTTTGACAGCAGGTTGTCATGAAGATTAACCAGTGGCAGTGATATACGGGACGCAGGAGCGTCCCCTGATGCGTTCCCACGCCGGAGCGTGGGAACGATGAAGGAAGAGGAACTGCTGCGGGGAGTGAGGGGGAAGGGGTGGATTTAAAGACAAGGGAGGATTGTATGAAATACAAGGTAAATCTTAAAAAGACTGAAGAAGGTTATGCCGCGTGGGTGCCGGGTTTGCCGGGTTGCTGGTCGCAGGGACAGACCGAGGACGAAGCCCTTGAAAACATAAAAGACGCGATAGAGGCCTATTTAGATACGGTTGACGAGTTAAGCAAAGGGAAAGAGTCCCGTTACGTGGAAGTAACGGGCCATGCCTGAACTTCAAGGTATAAACCACGAAAGCACGGTGAAGGCCTTTGAGAAGGCAGGGTTTCGCATCGCAAGGCAGGGCAAGCATATAACGATGACAAACGGAGAGCGCATCATTACCATACCGAGGGCTAACCCTGTCAATTCATTTACAATGGCAGGCATCGTAAAAGACGCAGGGCTCAGCATAGAGGAGTTTAAAAACTTTTATAAGGCTGGTTTATCGTTCCCACGCCGGAGCGTGGGAACGATAAATAAATCTATATACTACTTTTATGACCCATCCCCGCATAATAAAGCCCAAGGGCTGGATAGAGAGCCTTAACTGCGCCATCGAGGGCGTTATTTACGCCTTCAGGACGCAAAGACATATAAGGATACACTACGTCATCGCGGCGGCGGCGCTTTTTTTGAGCCTTTTTCTGCGGCTGCCCATGATGGAGTTCGCGCTTTTCAGCGTCACGGTCATTATCCTGCTTTTCGCGGAGATGATGAACACGGCGCTTGAAGAGGCTGTGAACCTTGTGGAGGAAAAACACCACAGGATAGCGAAGAACGCAAAGGACGTCGCCGCCGGCGCGGTGCTTATCTCCTCCATCGGCGTATTTATAACGGGCTACATGATCCTGTCCAAATACCTTTACGGGCCTATGACCGGGGCGCTGCGCGGGGCAAAGGAGTTTTCCGGGCACATCGCAATCATCGCGCTCCTCCTTGTGATGATTTCCGTGGTTGTGCTTAAAGCGACTGTCGGCAAGGGGACTCCCCTGCATGGCGGCATGCCGAGCGGCCATTCCGCGGCGGCCTTTTCCATCGCGGCGTCCATTGCGCTGTTGACGTTTAACCCGCTTGTGGCTATCCTGTCGTTTGCCCTTGCGCTCATGGTGAGTCAGTCAAGGCTTCTTGGGCGCATACACACGAGGCTGGAGGTCTTCCTCGGCGCGCTTCTCGGCCTTGGGTTGACCCTTCTGCTCTTCTGGATATTTTCAATAACGGCAAAATGAAAAAACGGATACTCTGTTCGATAATCTCAGGGATACTGCTTATCCTTTCCTTTCCGCCCTTTGGCCTCGGCTTTTTAGCGTGGTTCGCGCTTGTGCCGCTCATGTTCGCCGCGGCGGGCCAAAGGGCAAGGGACGGTTTCTTCACGGGCCTTCTTGCGGGCTTTGTCTTCTACGTCGGGACTGTCTACTGGGTCGTCAACTCCATGTATTTTTACGGAGGCGTGCCGGTCTGGATAAGCGTGCCGGTGATGCTCCTTCTGGCGGCGTATATGGCCCTTTATTTCGGGGCCTTTTGCGTCTTCTTTTCTCAGACGGGCAGGGTCGGCGGCTTCGCGGCGCTCGCCTTCTCCCCTGCCGTGTGGGTGGCCCTTGAATATCTGCGGGCGCATCTCCTTACCGGCTTTCCGTGGATACTGCTCGGCTATTCGCAGACGCCGTATCTGCCGGTCATACAGATAGCCGACATCACGGGCGTATACGGGATTTCATTTGTAATTGTCATCGTCAACGCCGCCGTGTTCCTCTACGTGAAGTCAGTCATGGCAAAGGAGCCTTACAGGCCGGTCAGGGAGGCCGTTGTTGCCCTCGGGATATTGATTTCGGTCTTCAGTTATGGTCTCATGAGGATGAAACAGGTGGATGCGGACGCGCTCTCATGGAGGGGGATCAACGTCGCCGCGGCGCAGGGCAACATAGACCAGTCGGTCAAGTGGGACCCGGCGCGCCAGAAGGAAACGACAGAGATATACCGCGGATTAACCAAAGAGGCGTCGGCCCTTGGAGCCAGCCTCATTGTCTGGCCCGAAACAGCCGCCCCGTTCTTCCTCGGCGAAGATTCGCCGCAGACAGAATTTGTCCGCGGCGTTGCGCGGGAGACGAACTCATACATCCTCGCCGGAACCCTGCGCTCCGATTACAGCATGGAAAGGCATGGGCTTGAATACTTCAACAGCGCCGTGCTCATTACGCCTGGAGGAGAGTTTAAGGGAAGGTACGACAAGACGCACCTCGTGCCTTTCGGCGAGTATGTCCCGCTTAAGAGGTTCTTGCCGTTTGTTAAAAAGCTCACCGCCGGCGTCGGGGATTTTTCCGAAGGGCCGGGGCCTGTTCCCATAAAGTTCAACGGCGAGGGCATCGGCATACTTATCTGCTATGAGGCGATATTCCCGGAGATTTCAAGGGGAGCGGTGAAAAACGGCGCGACGCTTCTTGCCAATATTACCAATGACGCCTGGTTCGGCAGGTCGAGCGCGCCGTACCAGCACTTTGACATGACCGTCATGCGGTCGGTCGAGAACAGGATTTATACGGTAAGGTCCGCCAACACCGGCATAAGCGGCTTCATAGACCCGGTTGGAAGGGTCGTGAAAAAGAGCGGTCTTTTCCAGAGGGAGACCCTCGGCGCCGAGGTGCGCCTGAGAAGGGGCGGTTATACCTTTTATACCGTAAACGGCGACATATTCGCGTACGGATGCCTTGCGCTCTCAGGCCTGTTCGTATTATCAAGACTCTTGCGCAGAAGAAGATAGAAAGTTTTCAGAAAGATAAAATCGTCATTCCGGAGGCATGCAATGTTTGAAGAGATAAAAGAAAAGCTCAAAGACGCAAAGGTTCGTTTCGAAGGCTTGCGGAGTTATCTTTGACCAGGCGGCACGGGACAAAGAGCTTAGAGAGATAGAAGCGCGCTCCGCCGACCCGGCGTTGTGGTCAGACCAGGACGAGGCGCAGAAGGTGATGAGAAAGAAGGCGCAGATAATCAGCCGTCTTTCAGCCATAGAAAAGATACGCTCGGCTATCGAGGAGTCGGAGCTTCTTTTAGAGCTTGCCGAGGAGGCCAAAGACGCCGCCGCGGCAAAGGAGTCAGAGGGCAAGTTAGGCGAGGCGGTCTCGGCCTTGACAGCCGCCGACGTGGAAAGGATGCTCGGCGGCGAGCACGACAGGTCAAGTGCCATCGTCGCCATACACCCCGGCGCCGGAGGCACCGAGGCGCAGGACTGGGCGTCCATGCTGCTAAGGATGTACTTGCGCTGGGCCGAGAAGAAGTCTTACGCAGTGGACGTCGTTGACTGCCAGCCCGGCGACGAGGCCGGGGTAAAGAGCGCCACCTTCACGGTCAGCGGCGAGTTCGCCTACGGATACCTGAAGGCCGAGGTTGGCATCCACAGGCTCGTTCGCATCTCCCCGTTTGACGCCAACAAGAGGCGGCACACATCCTTCGTGTCGGTCTTTGTCTACCCTGAGGTGGAAGACACGGGCGAGATAGAGATAAACGCCGTTGACTTGAAGATAGACACCTTCCGCGCAAGCGGCGCGGGCGGTCAGCACGTCAACAAGACGGATTCGGCCATCCGCATAACGCACATGCCGACCGGCATCGTCGTGCAGTGCCAGAATGAACGGAGCCAGCACAAGAACAAGGCCATGGCGCTTAAGATCCTGCGCGCCCGCCTCTATGAGCTGAAGCTCAAAGAGGAGGAGGAAAAGATGGACGAGTTCGCCAAGGACAAGCGCGACATAGCCTGGGGCCATCAGATAAGGTCATACGTCCTCCAGCCCTACCGCATGGTGAAAGACCACAGAACCGGCGTGGAAACCGGCAACGTGGACGCGGTGCTAGACGGCGAGCTTGACAAGTTCATAGAGGGGTTTCTGCTGGCAAAGGCGGGCGGGTAGGTTTTGGGTTTTCGATGTTTCGGCGTGGGGACACGCCGAAACATCGAAAAACATATCCCTGATAGATACATTCGGGGATGACAGCTAAATATATTCCGACAGGGACGAATATATCATAAGTTGTCGTTCCCGAGGCTTTAAATAGTTGTCATTCCCGATGACTTTTATCGGGAATCCGGAGGGGCATCGAAGCATCTAATTTTGGGATTTAATAAAATTATACTTGTATTGAACTTTCAAGCAAGCTCCGGTAGAATCAACCGATAAGAGGAGACCTTTATGCCTAAAAAATTTACCGCTGTTATAACGAAAGAAGAGAACTGGTATGTGGCCCATTGCGTCGAGCTTGGCGTGGTCAGCCAGGGTAAGACCATTGAAGAGGCGCAGACTAATCTAAAAGAGGCAGTGGTGCTTTATCTGGATAGCTTTGGGTCTGATGACATGCCTGAAAGCACAGGCGAAGTGCTGCTTTATCCTCTTGAGGTGGCCTGATGTCAAGGCTTCCTGTCCTGTCCGGACAAGAACTTATCAGGGTTTTACATAAGGCAGGGTTCCAAACTGTGCGTCAAAAAGGAAGCCACGTCAGTCTTCAAAAGGAAGACTTCAAGACCGTCGTTCCTCTTCATAATGAACTCGCAAAGGGTACGCTTCTTGGCATCCTGAAACAATGCGGATTATCAAAAGAGGAATTGAACGGTCTTCTGAAAAGTTAGGTCTTTGTTGTTTCGGCGTGTGGATATGCCGAAACATCAGCTTACCGGTATCTCCCTCACCAGCCGCCCCTTTAACGCCCCTAATGCCTCGAAATCCCTTTTTCCGTCTGTTCGCCAGCCTTGCTTCAATGAGAAAAACAGAAATTCCCTTGACATTCCCTTCCGCCATATGCTAACAATACTCTGTTTTACATTTCAAAATCCCCATAATTTAAAAGGGCATTTTCGCATCAGGGTCTAACCATGCTGGATATTGATATTACAGTAGTATACCAGATTGCCGGCTATCTTATCCTGCTGGCCATTCTGCATCCGCTGCTTTATAAGCCTATTATAAAGCTTTTGAAGGACAGGGAAGAGAAGATAGGCGGCTCTCTGAAGAGCGCGGAGATCATCGAAAAAGAGGTTTTGGACGGCATGGCCGCCTATGAAAAGCGGATAAAGGACGCTACCATCAAAGGACTTGAGGGAAAAAACCGCCTCATGCAGCAGGCATTGATAGACGAAAGGGCCCTTCTTGAAAAGGCCGCGAAAGAGGCCGCTGAAGAGCTGACGGTAATCAGGGGCAGGCTGTCTGCCAACAAGGGTTCTGCGCTGATTCACCTCAAGAAGGAAACCGGAGAGCTTTCTAAAAATATCGCAGGAAAGATACTCGGCAGAAATGTCGCGGTGATGCTCATCGCGTTTATCCTGCCGCTTTTGCCGCTTATCGCTTTTGCAGCGGAGCGTGAGGAAGATCATCACGGTTCTTCAGGAGAGATCTGGCGGCTGGTAACCTTTATAATCGTCGCTGTCGGCGTATATTTTGTCTGGAAGAAGGTTGTCGGGCCGATGCTCGGCAAGAGGGCCGTTGACATAGAAAAGGCGATGGCCGACGCCAGGGCCGCGAAGGAAGCGGCTGACAGGAAGATTGAAGAATACAAGGTAAAGCTCGCAGCGCTCGAAAAAAGGATTTCAGAGATATCTGAGGATTTAAGGAAAGAGGGCGAGGCGGAAAAGCGCAGGATATTGGCGGAAGCTGAAAAGGCCGTCCAGAAGTTCAAGGCGCAGGCGCAGATAACGATAGAGCAGGAGATTAAAAAGGCCCGCCTGGAGATACAGGCCGAGGTCGCCGAGCTTGCCGTGAAGATGGCCGAAGAAATATTAAGAAAAGAAATAAGGCCGGAGGATCAGGATAAGCTCGTAAGGGGCTATCTGGAGAATCTGAGGCTTAATTAAGTTTTTTTGTTCCTTCCCGGCTTAAGGGGATTGGCGCAGGCAGGGTTTGACAGAGCGCTTCCTTTTGTTCCTCTCCCCATGGGGGAGAGGGAAGGGTGAGGGGGCGGTCAGGCATAGATTCCATTGAATTCAGCCCGGTTATATTCAAAGGACAGATGAAAAGAACAACGGCTTCCAAAAGGTTTGCCAGGGCGCTCATCGAGATATCCATTGAGGATAATGCCGCCGAACAGTACGCGCGCGAGCTGCGCGATATGGCCGCCGTATTCGCCGGTAATCCGGAGCTGTATAAGTTATTCTTAAACCCCATGTACACCCTCGCCGAGAGGAATGCGCTCATGGACAAGATAGCCTCGGCGGTTCACGTTTCAAGGCACGTGGGGGCTTTTTTAAGGATACTCGTGCAGACGAGGAACATCAGGTTCCTTGAAGACGTCCTTGCGGCGTATATCAGGCTTGAGGACGAGAGGGCGGGAAGGGTGAGGGCGACGGTCGAATCTCCATTCGACCTTTCGCCTGAGGCTGTCGAAGAGATTAAAAAGAAGCTGAAAGCCGCCGTCGGCAAAGACGTGCTGGTGGCGGTCAGCAGGAACCCTGCCATAATCGGCGGGCTTGTGATAAAAATGGACAACACGGTGATGGACTTCAGCATCAGGACCCAGCTTCAACGCATGAAGCAAAAAATCGCGGAAGGGGTGGCTTGACATGATCAAGGCAGAGGAAATTAGCGCTCTAATAAAGACCCAGATAAAGGGGTTTGAAAATGCGGTTGACATACAGGAGGTCGGCTCCGTCATATCTGTAGGAGACGGCATAGCGCGCATATACGGCCTGGAAAAGGCGATGGCCGGAGAGCTGCTTGAGTTTCCCGGCGAAATCTATGGCATGGTCTTGAACCTCGAGGAGGACAACGTCGGAGCGGCCATCTTCGGCGCGGACTACACCATCAAAGAAGGCGACATCGTAAAGAGGACGGGCAAGATCGTCGAGGTGCCGGTCGGAGAGGGGCTTGCCGGAAGGGTCGTCAACGCCCTTGGCCAGCCCATTGACGAGAAGGGGCCTATCGTTTCAGTTAAGATGAGCCGCGTGGAGATAAAGGCGCCGGGCATCGTCGCAAGAAAGTCCGTTAAAGAGCCGCTTCAGACGGGCATCAAGGCCATTGACGGCATGATACCCATCGGCAGAGGGCAGAGGGAGCTTATCATCGGCGACCGCCAGACAGGCAAGACCGCCGTCGCCATAGACACCATCATAAACCAGAAGGGCCTTGACGTTTTTTGCATCTACGTCGCCATCGGACAGAAGCAGTCAACGGTCGCGCAGATAGTCGAAAAGCTCCGCCAGTTCGGCGCGATGGACTATACGGTAGTCGTCGCCGCTACGGCAAGCTCACCCGCGCCTTTGCAGTTCATCGCCCCATACACCGGCTGCACGATGGGCGAGTACTTCCGCGACAACGGCAAGCACGCGCTTATAATCTACGACGACCTTTCAAAGCACGCCGTTGCGTACAGGCAGCTTTCGCTCCTCCTCAGAAGGCCCCCCGGCCGCGAGGCTTATCCAGGAGACGTCTTCTATCTGCACTCAAGGCTTCTTGAAAGGGCCGCGAAACTTTCCGACGAACTCGGCGGCGGCTCTTTGACCGCATTGCCGATCATCGAGACTCAGGCAGGAGACGTCTCCGCATACGTCCCGACGAACGTAATATCCATCACCGACGGACAGATTTATCTGGAAACAGACCTTTTCTATTCAGGCATCAGGCCGGCCATCAACGTCGGTCTGTCGGTCTCCCGCGTCGGCGGAAGCGCGCAGGTCAAGGCCATGAAGCAGGTTGCCGGAACGCTGCGCCTTGAGCTTGCGCAGTACAGGGAGCTCGCGGCCTTCGCGCAGTTTGGAAGCGACCTTGACCCTGCCACGCAGAAACAGCTCGCAAGGGGAGCCCGCCTCGTCGAGATATTGAAGCAGGGGCAGTATCAGCCTTTGCCCGTTGAAAAGCAGATACTCATAATCTACGCCGCCACGAACGGCTACATTGACGCATACCCGGTGGCGTCATTGAAGAGATACGAAACGGAACTCTACGGCTTTTTCGAGTCAAGGCAGTCCGCGGTGCTTACCGAGATAAAAGAGAAAAAGGCCATAGGCGACGACCTCAAGCCGCGTCTGAACAAGGCGCTTGAAGAGTTCAAGGCGATATTCTCAGCCGAAGCCAAGTAGAGCGAAAATGGCGCGGCATCGGCGGTGAACCGTTTTGTTTTGTAAATGCTAAAGAGCTGAGACAACAGAAACCATGCCGTCACTTAGAGATATAAAACGCCGCATAAAAAGCGTCAAGAACACGCGTCAGATAACCAAGGCCATGAAGATGGTCTCCGCGGCCAAACTTAAAAAGGCTCAGGACGACATCAACGCGGCGCGGCCATACGCGGAGAAGATGCTTGACTTCGTGAACTCCCTTGCGTCAAAGACAACCGGGACGCCGCATCCGCTTATGTCTTCAAGGGCGGAGGTCAAGAACCTCGGCGTTTTGCTGCTAACCTCGGACAGGGGGCTTTGCGGCGGCTTTAATACCGCGATGCTCAGGGCGGCAGAGTCCTTTTTGCGCGAGCACAGGGAAGCCAAAATCAGCCTCGGTCTTATCGGCAAGCGCGGGATGGAATATTTCAAGAGAAGGGAAATAACCGTCATAAACTCGCGGCCCGCAGGAAGCGGAAGGCCCGATTACGCGGCAGCCGCGGCCTCGGCCGAGGAGATGATGCGGCTGTTCACCGGCGGCGAGCTTGACGAGGTATATGTAATTTACAGCGAATTTAAATCCGTGATAAACCAGAAGCCGGTCGTGCATAAACTTCTTCCTATAACCCCGCCGGCGCCGGAAAAGGCCGCCGAAGGCGAGGGAGCCGCAAAGGACCTGTCAGCTCAGCCGGAGATTCCGGTTATATATGAGCCTTCGGTGGACGCCGTGCTTTCCGGGCTTTTGCCGAAGTATGTCGAGATACAGCTTTTCAGGGCGATGCTTGAGTCTTCCGCGAGCGAGCACGGGGCCAGGATGACGTCCATGGATTCGGCCTCGAAGAACGCCTCCGAGATGATAGGCTCGCTTACGCTCAAATACAACAGGCTCCGGCAGGCGGCCATCACCAAGGAGCTTATGGAAATCATAGGCGGCGCCGAGGCGCTGAAGTGATAAGGAAATTATCGGTTTTAAAAACGGTAACGGTTACCGGTAACGGATAAATGATAACCTGCAACCTATAACCGGCAACCGACAACTTATTTATGGAGGTTTTTTCGTCATGAGCGCAAATAACATTGGAAGGATCACGCAGGTCATAGGCCCTGTTCTTGATATAGAGTTTCCTCCGGGCAAGCTCCCTGCCATCTACAACGCGGTAAAGGTGACCAACCCCACGGTCAGCTCCGAGAAGTGGAACCTTGTCGTCGAGGTGGCGCAGCATATGGGCGAGAACACCGTCAGATGCATTGCCATGGACGCGACAGAGGGGCTTGTAAGGGGCGCCGAGGCCATGGACACAGGCCGCGGCATCACCGTTCCGGTAGGACGCGCGGTGCTCGGAAGGATTATCAACGTCATCGGCGATCCGGTGGACGAGCTTGGGCCGGTCAATATCGACAAGCGCTGGGAAATACACCGCCCCGCGCCGTCCTTTGCCCAGCAGTCGACAAAGATAGAGGTCTTCGAGACGGGCATCAAGGTCATTGACCTTCTTACCCCGTACCTTAAGGGCGGCAAGATTGGCCTCTTCGGAGGCGCGGGCGTCGGCAAGACCGTTTTGATTATGGAACTTATCAACAACGTCGCCAAGCAGCACGGCGGCTTTTCCGTGTTCGGCGGCGTCGGAGAGAGGACGAGGGAAGGAAACGACCTCTGGATGGAAATGAAGGAAAGCGGCGTCATAGACAAGGCCGCGCTCGTCTACGGCCAGATGAACGAGCCTCCGGGCGCAAGGGCGAGGGTCGCGCTTACGGCCCTGACGGCCGCCGAATACTTCAGGGACGAAGAGAATCAGGACGTGCTCCTGTTCATAGACAACATATTCAGGTTTGTTCAGGCGAACTCCGAGGTCTCCGCGCTTTTAGGCCGTATCCCGTCGGCGGTCGGTTATCAGCCGACGCTTTCAACCGACGTTGGCGAGCTTCAGGAGAGGATCACCTCGACGACGAAGGGATCCATCACCTCGGTTCAGGCCATATACGTCCCTGCGGACGACCTTACCGACCCGGCCCCGGCAACGACCTTCGCGCACCTTGACGCGACCACGGTTCTTTCAAGACAGATTTCAGAACTCGGCATCTATCCGGCGGTTGATCCGCTGGATTCGACCTCGCGCATACTCGATCCGCAGATAGTCGGCGACGAACATTACGCCTGCGCGCGTCAGATACAGCAGATATTGCAGAAGTACAAAGACCTTCAGGACATTATCGCCATCCTTGGCATGGACGAGCTGTCCGAGGACGACAAGCTCGTCGTGTCGCGCGCAAGGAAGATACAGAGGTTCCTCTCCCAGCCCTTTTTTGTCGCCGAGCAGTTCACCGGAACACCGGGCAAATTCGTCGGCATCAAGGATACCATCAAAGGGTTTAAGGGCATCGCGGACGGCAAGCACGACGACATCCCTGAGCAGGCCTTCTACATGGTGGGCGGCATCGGCGAGGCCCTTGAGAAGGCCGAGAAGATAAGGGCGTCGCTGTAATAAAAGGTTATCGGTTATTAAAGACGGTTATCAGTTTAAGGATAACCATTTTTTACCTTTACCGATAACCGCTGAGCGATAACCGTGAACCGATAACAGATAACGGATAACCAGATGGCAGAGACCTTTTTGCTTGAAATAGTCACTCCTTACAGACGTCTCTTTTCAAAAGAGGTTGAGGAGATGAGCGCCCCCGGCGCGCTTGGAGAGTTCGGCGTGCTGGCAGGGCATACCCCGCTGGTCACCATTTTGACCGCAGGCGTGCTCGCATACAAAAAAGGGGCTGAATCGGGCCGCATTGCCATTGGCAAGGGCTACGCCGAGGTCACGCACACCAGGACGACCATCCTCGTTGACAACGCCGAGGCAGACACGGAGATAGATATTCAGACTGCAAGGGACGCCCTTCAAAAGGCCGAGGATATGATGAGGGGGCTTGACCCCGACGCCCCGGATTACAAGGCCGCGCAAGAGGCGTTCGAGCTTGCCGAGGCGCGTATCGCGGTGAAGGAAAAGCAGGGGAAGTAACCTTAAAATTGCGTAAAAAAATAACCGGCTCACGGAAGATGCTTCCTGAGCCGGTTTTTATATTTCAACGATAGTGATTACAATTCATGGGCAGTTGCAGTCATGCCATGCCTGTGATTGGCGTAAAAACGCCGTTAAGCCTCATTCCAACCCTTTTTTAAGGAACGCAAGGCACAACTTCAGGGTCTTTGCGTCAGCGTCTTCCAAAAGGGATTCGATCGTCTTTTTGACGGCTGTTTCAGAACCGGGTTCGACGTTGAGGATCAGCAGTTCGTAGCACTCGATGTTTAAACCACGGGCGATCTTCTCAAGGGTCTTGACCGTTACGTTCTTCTGGCCACACTCTATGGCGCTGATGTATTTCGTGTTGATGCCTGTGAGTTCCTCGAGCGCTTCTTGAGTAAGCCCTCTTTTTTCCCTCACGGACTGGATACGTTTGCCAAGAGATATTAAAAGGCCCATCCGTTCACCTCATAATAAAGAGTGGTAATAACGGCTTACACGGATGCTATAGCATAGAATAGCCCGAAAAAGAGGATATATGAACTACTTATAAGTTTCCTAATATAATTTTATCTATTTTTGTATTGACAATTATTAGATTTTACATTAATATTTGCGCCTATAGTAACTTATAAATAGAGCTAAAAATTATCATCTTAAGCAAGGATGAAGATGACCGGCAAATTGACATCACATCGGGGACAACGCAATCATGAATAAGATTGCCGCTCTGGAGGAGTTGACGGCCAAAATCGAAAAAATCGCCGACGCTTGCGAAAATGTAAACAGCAACAATGAGTTCTTTGTGCTCTATAAAGAGTATCTGCTGGCCTTGGATGAGTGTATCCGTGTTGGAAGATGCGGCGCTGACGATGTGGCAGTTCAGGGGAAGATCAGCAGGGCGCGAGGCCGGTTGATAACGATCGGCAATAATATCACGCAAAAACTTAATTTAATAAGGTTTTGAAGGCAGGGCGCTGAAGAATCATGTCCGGCAGCCGCGTTATCCGTTCAGTCCTGCTTAACCTTGGGCACGAGGGTGATCTTTGCCTTTCCGTCTTTTATCGTTACCTTAATATCAATATTATCGGTCTTGTAGGCTTCTTTTGCCTTCTGGGTGGATTGCTGTATCGTCTTTGCGAACGCATCGTAGGAAATGCCCTCAACAGGCTCGTTGCATTTGCGCTTGGTCTCGATGTAATTTTTGAATACGTCCTGAAGACCGTTATTGGCGGCTGCCGCGGCTGGCGTTGGCGGCGGCGCAGGAGGCGGCGCGGCGGCGACGCCTCCTGATGCGCGATTGCCGGTGCGATTAGCCGGCGATGGCGCCGTTTCAGCAGAGATTTTGTTTAGCAAAGTGCCGGAGAACGCGCCCGTCTCGCTCCTGCCGCCCGTGTATTTGCCGTCCTCCATGGACCTCACCGTCCGGGTCCAGTAATGCTTGTAGGAGCTGTACTTGGCCACGGCGCTGCTGAACCTGAACTTCAGCGTGAAGCTGTTGACGGGCTTGTTGGTGTGAAATAAGATAATTTTTTCAACCTCATCCTTGAGCCGCAGAGGTTCGAGCTTGATCTGCTTTGTGAAATACTGATCATACTGGACCCTCAGCTGGCTGATTTTCAACTCAAGCACCGATATGTCGTCTTTTAATTCACCCACAGAGAAGCCTTTTTCGTCTATATTTATATGCGCGCGCAAAAACAATCATTATGCCGTATCTTATCACAAAATCCGCAAAAATATCCGTCTTTTTTATCTTTAGATGTAGGGTTTTAACTTAATCGCCTCAGGCACGGCTGAAGAAAAAGGGCAGGGAAAGGTCGTATTCAGCGGTAATGGCGGCGCAATGAAGTCATGCGATAAAAAAAGCCAAGAGGCGCGCGTGCGCGTCAATCAGAGGTTTGCGGCTTTGCCGCGCCGTCCATGTCTTGGGCCTGCATTTTCAGAAATAATTCAGCTATCTTCGGATCAAAATGATTTCCGGACAGGGATTTTATGTGTTCAAGGACCTGTTCAACGGGCCATGCCTTCCGGTAGGGCCTGTCTGAGCGGAGCGCGTCCCACACGTCAGCGACCGCGAAGATGCGCGCCGCCACGGGGATATCCTCGCCCTTCAAGCCGCGCGGATATCCTGTGCCGTCCCACTTTTCATGATGGCAGTATGGTATGTCGATTGCGTGGTGCAGATAGGTTATGTGAGATAGAAGTTCATAGGCATTGCGAGGGTGTTTTTTCATGGCGTCCCATTCCTCCTGCGTAAGCGCCCCGGGTTTAAGGAGGATGGCGTCAGGCACGCCCATCTTTCCGATGTCATGAAGCAGCGCGCCCCTTCGCATATGCAGAAGCTCCTCGTCGCCAAACCCCATCTCGCGCGCTATCCTCATGGTGAGTTCCGTTACCCTCCTGGAGTGGCCTTCGGTCTCCTTGTCTCTCAAATCCAGGGCGCTTGACCAGCCCTCGATGGTGGTTTCATATGCAAGCGAAAGTTCGACGTTTGACCGGTGGAGATTATTAAACAGCCTGGCGTTGTCAATGGCGATGGCGGCCTGCAGGGCCATGGCCTCGGCGATGTCGAGGAATTCCGGCGTGGCGTCAAGCGGGGAGCGCTGGAAGATGTCGATTACGCCGAGCACGTCGCCTTTTGAAATCATCGGGACGCAGCAGTAGGATACGAACTCTTCATTCCGGATAAGGGATTGGCGCACGAATTCAGGGGTAATGCCCTTTAAGGCCGGCAGGCATGACGTGCGGCCGTCGAGCGCGACCTTCCCTGCATACCCTTCGGCGATGTGCAGGCTGGCCTTTTCCGCGTCCCTGCCGCGAAACCCTCTTCCCGCGCCGTATTCGAGGCGCTGGCTGACCCTGTTGTAAAGCAGCATGTCGGCGGCGTCCACGCCGAGGATCGAGGTGATCTGGTCAAGAACGACTTCCAGCGTCGCACGCAGATCCATGCTCGCGTTTATGGACATGTCGATTTTTCGAAGCGCCTTGAGGAGTTCAAGCTGATGTTTTACCGTGGCTTCCGTGCGTTTATTCTCCGTTATGTCATTCATGATGTGGATGGTGCTTATGCCGTTTTCATCCAAGTTTCTTGCCGGATAGATCCTGATGCTGAAGACCCTGTCATCTATGGTAATTTCATCGGTTTGCGCCATCCAGGTTTCGGCGGCTTTGGCGCATTTTTTCAGGCACCCTTCTGTTTTTGGATATACCTTGAAGTAAGGCCTGCCGAGTATGTCCTTGGAATGCAGCCCCGCGGCCTTCTGATAGGCCAGGTTGCATCTCGTTATCCTGAACTGCGCGTCATGTATGAAGACGGGGTCGTTGATGGCGTCGAAGGTGGCAGCCCAGTCATTTGTCGCCTTTTCCATCTTCGCATGGCACTTCTTGATTCTTGAAAAAAGCTTGTGGAGATAAAAACCGAAACCGGTGATGATGGATATTGTAAAGATGCGCGTCCATATCTTTTCAGCCTCATTTGGAAGAAGGTTGTTGATTATGCCGTTTCTATTCAGGAAGACGGCGTCAAAAACAGAGTCGCCAACCCAGGTGAGAACGGCAAGGGCCAGGCCTGTGATGACGATGGGCGGCTTATGAAAATCTGTATTTATCTTCTGATCCATAATGCGGTTAGAGCTTGCAGCATGTTTTTTGGCGTGCTGGGTTTCAAGAAGGGCAGAGAGGCGGCTGCGGAAAATCCGGATGCAAGCAGTATGCAAAATATAACGCAGTTTAAGCAGTTGTCAATCTCAGGCCTTTGGCGTTGCGGGACGCTGGAGCGTCCCCCGCTTCAAACATGCGAGGGCAGGCTCGGGCTGCGTTCCCACGCCGGAGCGCGGGAACGATAAAGCATAAAAACCCCCGTCTGTTGACAGACGGGGGTTTTTTATAAAGCATACGTTGGCCCGTTACTTTTTCTTCTTTTTTGCCTTTTTCACGGCCTTTGCCGCCGGCTTTTTCATTGTTTCCAACTGCTTTTGCAGGGCGTCCCTTTCAGCGGTCACGGTCGTGAGCTTTGACTTGACGTCGTCAAGGTCCTTTTGCAGGGTTGCAACCTTGTTTTCAAGCCCGGTGTTCTTCTCGGTGAGCGTGGAAACCGTCGCCTTCAGCTGTTCGTTCTCCTGCTTGAGGCCCTGGCCGCATCCTGATACTATGAGCATGGCGGCTAAACCTATGCCTAATAGTCCAAGTTTTTTTTTCATCGCGATATTCTCCTTTTGGTTTTTAATCTTTTTATGAACCGGCCCGGCATTACCCGGTCACGGTGTGATGATGGCCCCGGAAGAGACAGTTCCACATAAATTTATCATGCATCAGGCGTGCCAAAAAGAACGTTATAAAAAATATTATTAAAAGCAAATAGTTGACGCATTGCCGGCGTTGACCTTATTCCTTCTGTAAACTTTTTGGTTTAGGCGATACCCCTTTTGGTGCAGTGAAGGATTCTTTGGAGATGCCGAACTTGTTGAGGCGGTATTGGAGCGTCCTGTAGCTCATGCCAAGGAGGATTGCGGCCTTGCCGAGCACGCCGCTTGATTTTGCCATGGCCTTTACTATGAGATCTTTTTCGAATTCCTCAAACGAAATGCCGTCTTCAGGCAGTTCAAAGTCCATGCTCCCGAGCGTTACGGGCCGGGCGGTTATTTCCATCGGCAGGTTTTCCACGCCGATCATGTCCGTTTCGCTGAGGAGCACGGCCCGTTCAATGACGGACTCAAGCTGGCGGACGTTCCCCGGCCAGGGGTAGTTCATGAGCAGGTTTATGGTCTCTTCGGTCAATCCCCGCGTCTTTTTTTCAAAGGATTTGTCGGCCTTTTGGATGAAATAGCCAGCAAGCTCAGGGATGTCGGTCTTCCTGTCCCTGAGCGGCGGGAGCTTGAAGGTGACGACGTTGAGCCTGTAGAAGAGGTCTTCCCTGAAGCGGCCCCGGGCGATTTCGTTTTGGAGGTCTTTGTTGGTGGCGGCGATTATCCTTACGTTCACCGGCGTGCTTTTATTGCCGCCGACGCGCCTTATTTCCTTTTCCTGCAAGACCCTTAAGAGCTTGGCCTGAAGCGCGAAGGACATGTCGCCGATTTCATCCAATAAAATAGTGCCGTTGTGCGCGGTCTCGAAAAGGCCGGCGTAGGCGGCGTAGGCGCCGGTGAACGCGCCTTTTTCATACCCGAATAGCTCGGTCTCAAGCAGGTTTTCAGGGATGGCCGCGCAGTTTATGGCCATGAAGCGGTTAACGCTCCTTGGGGATGAATAGTGGAGGGCCTTTGCGACAAGCTCCTTTCCCGTGCCTGACTCCCCGTATATAAGCACCGTTGCCGAACTGCCGGAGACCTTCTTTATCATCCTGAATATCTCGCGCATCTTGCTGTCGTTGCCGACAATGCCCTCAGGACGGAACCTCTCTTCCAACTGCTCGCGCAACTGGATGTTTTCGCTCAAAAGCGCGGCCTTTTCCACTGCCTTGCTTGCCACCATGATGAGCTTTTCCCTGTCAACGGGTTTGGTGAGGTAATCGAACGCGCCTTTTCTGATGGTCTCCACCGCGGAGTCTATGGAGCCGTGCGCCGTTATCATCACGACGCTTGTCGTTGGTTTCTCCTTCCGGATATTCCCAAGCAGGGCCGCCCCGTCCATGCCGGGCATTTTTAAATCCGTTATCACGAGGTCAAACCTTGATTTTTGCACCTTCTGAAGCGCGTCAAGGCCGCCTGTCGCCGTGGCCACGTCATAGCCCTCGGTTTCGAGGATGGTCCTCAGTATCTCTCTTTGTCCCTTTTCGTCGTCTACTACAAGTATTGCGCCTTTCATGCCGTTTCCTTCCTTAGCAGGCTGCTGAAAAAGCCCCATCTACGTCGTTGCCTTCGTCGCTCATCATTGCGACGTGCCCAAAAGCACGTCTCATTCTTCGCTCCTCGTCGCCTAGTAGCTGTGGCTTTTTGAGCAGCCTGCCCAGATTTTGAGTTTTTCCGAAACTTGTTGGTATCGTCACCTTGCCGCGGGCAGGTTTATGGTTATTGAACTGCCTTTGCCAAGGACGCTCGACACGCTGATGTTTCCCCCGTGCTCTTCGATTATCCTCTTCGTGAGCGCCAGACCCAGGCCGATGCCGACCTCTTTTGTCGTGAAGTAAGGCTCGAATATCCTGCCGAGGTTTTCCGGCATGATGCCGCATCCGCTGTCTTCGATCCTCACCGAGACAAAGCCGTCATTGACGCTTGTCTCCGCCATGAGCCTGCCGCCGTCAGGCATGGCCTGCATGGCGTTGAGAAACAGGTTCACGAAGCAGGTTTTTATGTGCTTGCAGTCGCCGGGGATGTTTTTAATCCCCTCCTGGCGCCTTATGGAGAGCATGATGCTTTGTTCCGCGCAGGCGTCGGCCATGAGCGCGGCGGTCTCGTCTATTATCTGTCCCACGGAAATATCCGCAAAGGTGAGCCTCAATGGACGTCCGAAGTTCAGGAAGTTTGAGATCATGTCGTCAAGGCGTTGTATCTCTAATTTTATGCCGCCGACGGTCGCGAGGAATTTTTCCTTCTTTTCCGGGTCTTCCGGCGCGTTTACCGCCCGCAGGTGGTCAATGCTGAGGCTGATGAAATTAAGCGGGTTTCTTACTTCATGCGCGATGCCCGAGGCCAGCGTGCCGATCTTCGAGAGGTGTTCGGCCTCTTTGAGCCGCTCCTCGAGGGCGCGGTTTTCTCCGAGCCTTCGGACCATTTCGTTGAAATTCCGCGCAAGCTGGGTTATCTCGTTGTCTATCTCGTCAAGCTCGAGCTTTACCGAGAGGTTCCCCCGCGCAACCTCCTTGGCCGCATCGGCTATGGACTTGATGGGGTTGGTATACTTCTCCGAGAGGTAAATGGCCGCGATGATGCCGATGGAAAACATTGCGATGGTGGCCAGGAGCCGGTTCCTGTGGTTGCGCCTGGCTATTTTCGCGAAGTCGCCGAACTCGGTGGATATGTGGATGTAGCCGAGCCGGTCATTGCCCACCACGACGGGGAGAAGGAAGTCGTATCTCTTTGTCGAGCCTTTTACCGTCGTGTATTCAGTGAGACCGCCGATATTCCTGTAGGTCTCTCCCTTGAGGCTGAGTTTTTTGCCTATGAGTTTTGCGTTGGAGCTGGCAACTATCTCACGTTCGTTGTTTATGACGGATATCTCCTTGATGCCCTTTCTCCGCAGCGTCGTCAGGTTCTTGAGGTTGGAAATGTCCGAAGTGATCTTAGATTTGGACATCTGCTCAAGGCTTATCTGAATGGCGGTGGAAAGGTCTTCCGTGTGGCTGCGCACCTCGTCCAGGATGTCCTGCTCCGCGTTGCTGTAAAGGCTCAGCAGGAACACGACGGTCAGAAAACAGAGCGACACCATCATGAAAAGAAGCTTTGTCTTAAGGCTTAAACGCGAAAGGAGGTTGCGCATATATGCAGCACCTGCGGTGAGCAAAGCCGAACGGCTGCGTTCAGGCTTTAGCCGTGTAAATGGTTTATGTCCGCCGTCTTTACTGGCGCGGCCAAGATTAACGTATTGTATTTTAGCATTATTTATTGAATAAATGGAATTTTTAAAGTAAAATATCTCATCGGCATCCCCCACCCTGCCCTCCCCCGTGAAGGGGGAGGATAAAAGGAAGGGGTCATCACGGTTAAAATGGACAGCCTGAAAACGAATATATTCATAATAGACGACGAAGAGCCGATAAGGAAGGTTCTGAGCACCCACCTTACCAAAGAAGGCTACAACGTAATACAGTCTTCCGGCGGCAAAGGCATCTTCGACTCTCTCAAGGCGGGCACATTCGATATGGTCATCTGCGACATAAAGATGCCGGATATCGAAGGCACCCTTATACTCGAATTCATCCGTGATAACTTCGATACCGTGCCGGTGATCATGCTTACCGGGCTTACGGACGTGGCCGTGGCCGTCGACGTGATGAGAAGGGGCGCCTTTGATTATATTATGAAGCCGGTGAAGAAGGAAGACCTTTTGAACGCCATAAGAAAGGCCATGATGCACCGCGGCCTTCTTATCAGAAACCGCCAGCTTGAAAAGGAGAACAGGGACTATCAGCTCTTTCTCGAGGAAAAGGTGCATGAGAGGACGAAAGAGCTTGATACGAAGACAAGGGCGCTGGAGGACGCGTATCTCGTGGTAAAGTCCATGAACATCCAGTTTGCCACGGCCCTTGCCGAATTCATCGAGGCAAAGGACCGCCACACGAGAGGCCACTGCAACCGCATGCGCCGCCTTTGCGTGGAGCTCGGGACGGCCGCGGGAATGAACGACAGGGAAATTGAAACCATCGAGTACGCCTCCCTGCTGCACGACCTCGGCAAGGTCGGGGTGAACGAGGAGATACTCAATAAGGAAGGGCCTCTCACCGAGGAGGAAAGCAGGCGCATGAAGGCGCATCCTGAGATCGGCGAGAAGATACTCATGGGGATACCCCTCATGGAAGACGTCGCAAAGGTGATGGTGGCGCACCACGAGAACTACGACGGCAGCGGATACCCCAGGGGCCTCAGAGGGGAAGCAATCCCCCTCAGCGCCCGTATCATCGCCGTCGCCGATATATACGACGCGATGGCAAGCGACAGGCCGTACAGGAAGGGACTGCCCCTTGAAGTGATATCCGCGGAGATGAGAAAGGTCGCAGGCACGCAGCTTGACCCCGCCATTGTGGAGCTGTTCATCGAAAAGAAGATTTACAACGCAACCATGGAACCTCAGGTTTAATTGTCCGCATACGGCGGGACGGTCTTTAAAATGGGCAAGAAGAAGATACTCGTCATAGACGATGAACCATGCATACTGCAGGTGCTTGAAATACATCTCAGCTCCGCAGGCTATGACGTCATCTGCGCCGAGGACGGCGCCGCCGGTTTGAGATGCCTCGCGGAGGGTGATGTCAACCTGGTCATATGCGACTTCTGCCTGCCGGACATGGACGGCATTGAGCTTATAAAGGCCATAAAGGCCGCGAAAGCCGCGCCTCCGCTGGTGGTCATATCGGGCTATCTTGACGACTTGAACGAAGTAAGGGTCAAACAGTCCGGCGCCCTTGAGTATCTGAGGAAGCCTTTTTCAAAGGAATGCCTTTTATCCATGGTCGCCGACGTTCTTGGCGCATGAATAGAAATAAAAAAACGTCTGCAAGCCGCGTGTTGCCTCGCAGGCTGCCTCAAGCGTCCCATCTGCCGCTCTTCGCTTAAAGCCCCCGCTTTAGCCTGCCCTCGAATGTTTCTATCGGGGGACACGCGAGGGCAGGCCCGCGGGGACATGTTCGGCTTCAAAGTCCGGATTTCTGTCATTCCCGATTTGAGAGCAACCTGTCGGGTCGAGTTGGTTCAGGGAGCGTTTTTCCGTCATGATCAAGATTAAGGGCATGCTTAATTTTCTCGTCATCGCGATAATGCTGTTTATGATCGCGCTCACGGCCATGTTCATCTACTTCTCCGTCCAGCTTAAAAACAAGATAACATTCCAGTTCGTCCAGAAGACCGAGCTTGTCAGCGAGCTTGTCACCCGTTCCGTTTCCGACATTATCAGCACCGGCCACGACGAGCGCAAGAACGCCATGATAGCCGCCTACGGCAACGTCCTGGGCATAGAGGACATCGGCATATACAAGCCTGACGGGGAGGAGGTCTTCGGCGCCGGCGCATACCGCTCGAATGCGGACGGCGTGGAGCGCCGCGCGCCGGGGAGGATAGAAAAGAACGAAGAGGAAAGTTTGAAAAAGGCCGTGACCACCATGAACAACACCGGTTTTTTCAACTGGGACAGCATGACCTACTCGCAGTACGTGCCGCTGCGCTCCGAGGGCGCCTGCGTATCCTGCCACAGGCAGGAAAATGCCCTTCTCGGCGTGCTCAAGATACGGCTGACCACCGCGAGCGATTTTGAACTGCTCAGGTACCTGCAGAGGCTTGTCTGGACGCTCTGGTTCATCGTCTTTCTGCCCGTAGGGGCGCTCCTTGTGGCCGGGGCCATCATAAGGGAGAAAAACAGGCTTTTCAGGCAGGTCGAGGACAGCAGCAAAGAGCTCCAAAGCACCTTTGAGCAGCTTAAGGGGACGAAGTATTACCTTCAGCTGATACTTGACAACTCAAGGGCCATCATCATCACCACAAACACGATGGGCAGGGTAGTCGAGTTCAACAAGGAGGCCGAGAGGCTTTTAGAGTATAAGAAGGAAGAGGTCGTCGGCACGGACGTGCTGGCGCTTTATGACGTCCCCCAGCAGAGGAATGAGATCATAGAAAGGGGCAAACCCATGGAAGGCGACGTATGGGAGGTCAGGAACCGCGAGGTCGCCCTTAAGGCGAAGTCCGGCAAGCTCATCCATGTGATAATAACGCTTTCCACGATGGTGGATGAAGCAGGCAAAATAATCGGAACGGTCGGCGTCAGCAAAGACATCTCGGAGCAGAAGATGCTCCAGTTCAAGCTCATGCAGTCCGAAAAACTCGCCGGTATCGGCACGCTCGCCTCCGGCATAGCCCACGAGATAAACAACCCTCTGGCGGGCATCCTCGGCATGGCCGAGGCCATACGCGATGAAGAAGAAATGGAGTTGATAAAATCCTATGCAAATGATATCATTCAGTATTCCGTGAACGCGGGGAATATCGTCAGGGAGCTGTCGGCCTATTCAAGGAGCGCCCATAACGAGGCGAACTCGACCATAGACCTATCTATGGTTATTGAGAATTCCCTGAAGATGGCAAAGCATTCGGCCTCTTTCGCGGCAATGGAAGTCAACCTGGATTTAAAAAAAGAATGTTTTATAATCGCCAACCACGGAGAGATACAGCAGGTATTCGTTAATTTGATGATAAACGCCGTGCATGCGATGGACGGCAAGGGCACGCTGAAGCTGACATGCTGGAAAAACGGCTCA
This sequence comes from Deltaproteobacteria bacterium, assembly GCA_016234935.1. Classification (GTDB taxonomy): domain Bacteria; phylum Desulfobacterota; class GWC2-55-46; order GWC2-55-46; family GWC2-55-46; genus JACRNL01. The sequence continues at coordinate 79,665 of JACRNL010000003.1, forward strand.
TTCGTAACCGCAACAGTGGCTGATAACGGCCACGGCATACCACCGGAGCACCTGAGCCAGATATACGACCCGTTTTTCACAACCAAGCCGGTGGGTATGGGCACCGGCCTTGGTCTTTATGTGGTTTACCGCATCGTTATGAAGCACAGGGGAACTATTGACGTTGTAAGCAGTCCCGGCGACGGCGCGCGTTTTACGATGAGATTTCCGGCAAGCGACGGCGCAGGCTCTTAGGGGCAGGTTCTAAACCTGCCCTAAAAGGTCACAGTAAGTTCAACTTGGCAGAGGTTTTGTGAAATGAAGCGTTTCGCGGTTTTTCCGGCGTTAATTTCCGTTTTTATGCTTGCGGCGGCCGTGCCGGCCTTTTCCGCCGATGACAGGCTCGACCGCCTTGAGGGCGAGGTAAAGTCAATAAAGCAGGAAAACGAGGCGCTGAAAAAGCGTCTTGAAGAAGTAGAGGCCGACCAGGAGGACACTAAGCAGAACTACTCCAACCTCTCAAAACTAGTTGACGTCAGCGGCTACGCCGACGCGCAGTATAACATCACGAACCAGCCCGGTGAGAACAACCACTTCCGCGTAAAGCACCTGAGCCTTTTCTTCAGCAAGGAAGTCCAGAAGGAATGGAAGTTGTTCAGCGAGATAGAGTATGAAGACGCCCCGTTAATCGACTCAAACAAGCAGACAGACACGGTATCTAAATCTCAAGGCACGGTGTTCCTCGAGCAGATGTATGTTCAGTACCGCCCTGCGGTTGACATGAACGTGCGGCTGGGGCGCTACCTTACGCCTTTTGGCATATGGTCCATCTATCACTATCCCCCGTATGTGCCCACTCAGACAAACCCGATGTTCTTTAAGATAATGTTCCCTGAGGTGTCTGACGGAGTTCAGATAGGCAAGTCATTTTCCATCAGGAAATCGCTGCTTGACGCCACTTTATACGTTGGCAACGGCGCAGGCAACCCCGGCGGCGCCGACCGCAATGAGAACAAGGGCGTTGGAGCGAGGGTCAATTACGGCACTGACATGGTGAGCGGGCTTGAGGTTGGCGCTTCATTCTACCGCGAAAAGGGCAACTCCGGGACAATGCAGAATGTCTACGGCGGGCATATACAGTATACCCGCTCGCGGTTTCAGCTCCAGAGCGAGTATCTCTTACGGCGCAACCACCCCGAGAATTCGGGCTACTTCAACGACGCTGCCTTTTACGCGCTCGCCAACTATGATATCGGCAAATGGGCCGTGGCCGGAAGGTACGATTGGTTCGACAACAACCAGAAGGCCGCCAGGAACGGCCACTACCGCTACACAGGGGCGCTTAATTATCACATTGCCCATAACGTCATCGCAAAGGCCGAGTATAACAGGAACGTATTCGCCGACCCGAATGTCAAAAATTACAGCGAGTTTATTCTTGCGATAGCCGTAGCGATTGGAGATTTGTAAGGGCGGCTTTTTTGAAGAGAAATGATTAAAAACGAAAGAACTTCAACTCATTAAAACTATGCGGCATAAGATAATGAAGTATATTTCGGCCCTTGTGCTCGTGGTTTGCGGCTGTCTCGGCGCCATTGGCGTCAGCTCCGCTCCGGCGTCCGACCCTATCGTCGTAATCGTCAATAAAAATAATTCAGTGGATGTTCTGTCCGCCGGAGACATAAGGAAAATATACACCAATAGCATCCTGGAGTGGGCCGACGGAGCGGCGATTACGATATACGACCTTTCCGTTCAGGACAACCTGCGGGAGGAGTTCTCGGAAAAGGTGCTTGGCAAGGAGGCATACAGGATAGCCGAAGAGTGGGCGCATCTGAAGATAACGAACCAGGCAAAGAACCCCCCGCTGACGCTGAAGAGCCAAATGCTTATAATAAGAAAGGTCTCGATGGAAAAAGGCGCGATAGGGTATGTGTCGCTCAGCTCTGTCAGGGACAACCCGATGATCAAGATTGTAAATACTATCCAGTAAGGTTGTTTTCGCCGCCTGTCTATTCGTATCTTGGTTTAGTTTGAAACGCAGCGCAAAAGAACCGGCGCGGACCTTATAAGGTCCGCGCCGGTTCTTTTGCGCCTTTACGGCAGTATTTAGCAGGCTGCTGAAAAACGTCCATCTGCTTCGTTGTCATCGTCACTCCTCATTGCGGCGCACAACAAAGTGCGCTTCATTCGTCGCTCCTCGACGCCTCGCATCTGGCTGGGTTCCCATTGCGTCCTTATTATTGCAATGGGAAGATTTGAGCAGCCTGTTAAATGCCGGCTTCGCGAGTCTCTCCTATGGACCTCGTGAATGTGAAATGGAAAGGCTCGACGATAAGTTTTCTGGCGGTCATTTTCACGCCCTGCGCCGGGATAGTGAATGGAAGAGACACGACGAAAAGCGCGCTTCCAACTACGACTGACACGATGCCAAGGGGCCTGATTATGATAACGTCCGCGACAATGGCGGTGGCTGTGGGCTCTTCGCTCATCTGCCCGGCCGCAAGGGCCGCCGTAGACGTCGTCAAGAAGATGGCGAGAAAAAAGACGACAGCGAGAAGCGAGGTCTTTTTCATTTTTTCTCCTTTTTTATTTTTATGTGCCGGCGCCGTCCGCTTTTCAGCGGCCGCGCCGCGCGAGACATCACGAGACTGTTTTTGTAACCCGCTCTCAAGGCCGGCTGAGAGCCGCCTCATGGCGATATCAGCACGATTTTCTTAAATAATAGCCTACAATCCGTAAAGTTGCAAGTCCAAACCTGCCTTTCTTGAAAGAAAGGCGCTGCGCACGGCTAAAGCCTGAATACAACCATTTAGCCATGTCCCCGCAGGCCTGCCCTCGCGTGTCTAAAGCGGGGGTTTTAAGCGGGGATTTGCCCGCCGCAGGGGCCAAAGAACTTTAATTTTTAAAACCTTGTTTGCCGCAGGTTGTCAACAAGCTGTCTGAATGAAGGATGGTAGGGGCCGTCCACGATGCTTTCCCGAAGCTCCGTTGTTGGCTGAAGGCCCATGCGGACAATAGGTATGCCTGCTTGATTGAAGAGCGTTAAGATCCTTTCGCAGATTTTAACCATCTCATCTAAAGGCCACGGCGAATACTGCCCGTCGAGATACATCCTGTGGAGCGCGGTGCCCTTCAGCACAAGCGCGGGATAGACCCGCGCAAATGCGGGCCTCAGTGCGATCATCTCCTCCGCGGTCTTTATTATCGCGGCCTCGGTGTCACCGGGAAGCCCCGGCATGAACTGCAGGCCGACGGTCAGCCCATGCTCTTTAAGCAGACGCACGGCCTCTATGCTGTCATTGACCCCGTGCCCCCTGCCGGACAACTTTAAAACTTCATCATCCATTGACTGAACGCCGAGCTCGACCGTCTTAACGCCGTAGGCCGTGAGTAGTTCCACAGTTTCGTTTGATACGCAGTCAGGCCGCGTCGAGACGCGCAGCGAATCAAGCCCGCCTGAGCGCACATACCCGAATGCAACTTCGAGATAACGTCTTTGCGTTTCAACCGGCAGCGCGGTGAAGGTGCCGCCGTAGAAGGCCGCCTCTTTTTCTCCAGAGCCTTTCCACGACGCAAGGTGGCTTTCGATGACGCGGGTAACGTCGCCGGCAGACGGCATCTGTCCCTTGCCTGTAATCCCCTCCTGATCGCAAAACACGCACCTGCTGGGACACCCGGCAAACGGGATGAATATGGGTATGATGAGGCGCTTTTTTTTGGACATGGTGGTTGTCGTTTTTGCGGTTCGTAGAGTGACATCTAACATGCTGCTAAAAAATTCCATATATGTCATTCCCGAGGTTTTTATCGGGAATCCAAGCGCAGGGGGGGGCGTAGCCCACCCTGCGTTACCGGCTGCCCATTCAGCTCTACTGCTTCCCAATCGCTTTCAGTTTTTCAAGCGCTTCTTTGGCGGCCTCCTGCTCGGCGTCCTTTTTTCTTGAGGCTGTGCCTTTTCCTATTACCTGTCCGTTGATGGCGACCTCCACTTCGAATATCCTTTTGTGGGGCGGGCCGCTTTCCATTGTCTGGCGGTAGACCGGAGGGGATTTGAATGTCTTTTGCGAAAGCTCCTGCAGGGCGGGTTTGTAGTCGAAGTGTCCAGGCTCGCTTTCGGCGCCTTCGATGAGCGCGGAGAATATGCCGTCTATGAACGCGGCGCATTGCTCTATGCCCGCGTCGAAGTAGACGGCGGCAACGAGGGCCTCGAATGTGCCGGCGAGTATCGTCGGGTTTTCCTCTCCGCCGGAGCCTGCCTCGCCCCTTCCGAGGAGGAGAAATCTGCTCATCTCAAGCTCCGCCGCAATGCCGGCGAGGGTGCGTTTGTTGACAAGGCGCGCCCTCATCTGCGTAAGCGCCCCTTCGTCAAGCAAAGGGAACTTCTCGAAAAGCAGTTTGCTGATGATAAGCGAAAGCACGGCGTCTCCGAGGAACTCAAGCCGCTCGTTCGACTCAAGGCCCGCCCCGTCCGGCTCGTTAAGGTATGACGTATGGACGAATACGTTTTTCAAAAGACGCGCGTCCGTTACAGGGGAGGGGAGTGTCACGTTGAATTCCTGTAAATTTATTTCTTCTTTTTTCATTTTTGTTTTTATCCCGCGCTAAAGATGTTTATCCGATTGCCCGCTCTATCCAGCCGCCGCCCAATACTTCGTCGCCGTTGTAAAAGACCACGGCCTGTCCGGGCGTGACCGCCTTTTGCGGCGTTTTAAAGCTGATTTCAAGGAACTGGCCGGATTTTTTTATGAGGGCATGGGCGCCGTCGTGCCGGTAGCGTATCTTCACGACCGCGTCAATGGCCTGGCCGCCCTCGACCCGCGCCCCTGCGCCGCTGTTTATCCAGTTGACGTCATACGCCGCAAGGCCGCCGGAAAAAAGGTCGTCCTGTCTGCCGACCATCAGCCTGTTTGCCTTGGTGTCAAGGCCGGTTACATAATACGGCCCGCCTGACAGGCCGAGTCCCTTTCTCTGCCCCACGGTGTAGTGGAAAAGCCCTCTGTGACGGCCGAGCGCCCTGCCTTCCACGTCTACTATCTCGCCTAGTTGCGCTGTGACGTGCGCGGAGAGGAACTCGGCGTAGTTTGGCTCCTGGACAAAGCATATCTCCTGGCTTTCCTTTTTATCGGAGGTCTTTAAGCCAAGCCTTCCGGCGTATGCGCGGACCTCTTTCTTCGTCAGTCCGCCAACCGGAAAAAGGACCCTGCCAAGCTGGTCCTTTGTCATCGTGAATAGAAAGTAGCTCTGGTCTTTTGTTTCGTCAACGCCCTTCAGGAGTTTAAAGCCCTGTGTCTGGTCCGGGATTATCCTCGCGTAGTGGCCTGTGGCAAGGTAGTCCGCGTCAAGGCCGATGGCCTTTTTAAGGAGCGCTTCGAACTTGAGTATCTGGTTGCACTTTACGCAGGGGTTTGGGGTCTCGCCGGCGACGTAGCTGTTTATGAAGTAGTCAACGACCTCTTTTGAGAATATCTCCTCGACGTTCACGACGTAAAACGGCACGCCGAGCCTGTCGGCCACGTTCCTAGCGTCGTGGATGTCGTCAAGCGTGCAGCACGAACCCTCCCCGGCGCCTGATGCGTCATCTTTTTTGGAGTAGTCCCAGAGCTGCATGGAAACGCCCACGCAGTCGTAGCCCTTTTCCTGAAGCATGGCAAGCGCGACCGAGGAGTCCACCCCTCCGCTCATTGCCACGACCACTCTTTTCGCCTTATTGCCGGACATAAAACTCCTGTAATATTTTACATCATAAACTAAAAACCCCCAAACGGAATTTGGGGGTTTTGTAAGCGTTTGCATTGAGAAGGGGTTGAACTCCCTCAGGGGGTTGAACTCCCTCAGGGGGCGGGGTTATTTTTTGTCCGTCTTTTTTCTTTTGTAATCCTCGATGGCCGCGTGCAGGGCGTCGGCGGCGAGGTTGGAGCAGTGCATCTTCACCGGCGGAAGTCCGTCAAGCGCTTCCGCCACCGTGCTGTTTGAAATCTGCTCCGCGTCGTTGATGTTTTTGCCTTTTACAAGCTCGGTAATCATGGAGCTTGTCGCTATGGCGGCGCCGCAGCCGAAGGTCTTGAACTTGACGTCGGTGATGACGTCGTTTTCTATTTTTATCGAAAGCTTCATTATGTCGCCGCACGCCGGGTTCCCGACCGTGCCCACGCCGCTGGCGTTGTCTATCTCCCCGACGTTTCTCGGATTAGAGAAGTGATCCATTACCTTTTCACTGTACATTGCAATCTCCCTTATAGAATATTATATCATATTGTTAAAAGTTTTTGATGAAGTTACTTCGCCCCGGCGTACAGAGGCGACATGCTCCTCATCTTTTCCACGATGGGCGGCATTACTTCAAGGAGATAGTCGACGTCGTCGGCGGTATTGGCCCTGCCTAGGCTGAAGCGCACCGACCCGTGCGTAAGCTCCACGGGGATGCCCATGGCGACGAGCACGTGCGACGGCTCAAGGCTGCCCGACGTGCAGGCCGAGCCGCTTGAGGCCGCTATGCCCTTCATGTCGAGGTTTAAAAGGAGGGACTCGCCCTCGACGAACTCAAAGCTGATGTTGGCCGTGTTCGGAAGCCGTTTCTCAGGATGGCCGTTAATCGTTATGTGCGGGACCTTTTCAGCCATGCCTCTTTCAAGCCTCTGCCTGAGGGCCGTAAGATGCGCGGTCTCTTTTTCCATGTCTTTCAGGGCGATCTCCGCGGCCTTTCCGAGGCCCACGATGCCGGGGACGTTCTCCGTGCCGCCGCGCCTGTTCCTTTCCTGATGCCCGCCCGTTACAAGCGGCACGAGACGAACGCCCCTTTTTACGAAAAGGGCCGCGATGCCCTTGGGGCCGTAGAGCTTGTGGCCGGACAGTGAAAGCAGGTCTACGTTGAGCTTTTGAAGGTCAATGGGCACTTTGCCAACGGCCTGAACCGCGTCCGTGTGGAAGGTGACGCCCCTTTCCTTTGCGAAGGCGCCTATCTCATTTATGGGAGAGACCACGCCCGTCTCGTTGTTCGCGTACATGACGGTGATGAGGATGGTCTTGGGCGTGACGGCCTTTTTAAGCTCGTCAATGTCTACGAGGCCGTTTGAGTCAACGCCGAGATAGGTCGTCTCGAACCCTTCCTTTGCAAGCTGTTTGCAGGTATTTATGACCGCCGGGTGTTCGACCTTTGACGTGATGATGTGGTTGCCCTTGCTTTTGTTGGCCCAGGCGATGCCCTTTATAGCGTGGTTGTCGCTCTCCGTGCCTGAGCCGGTGAAGATTATCTCCGCAGTATTGCAGTTTAAAAGCGCGGCGACCTTTTCTCTGGCATCCTCCACGCCCTTCCTCGGCCCCCTTCCGGCCCAGTGGATGGACGAGGGGTTGCCCCAATCATCCTTCAGAAAAGGCATCATGGCTTCGGCGACGTCCTCATGCACGGGCGTTGTCGCGTTATGGTCAAAGTATATCTTCTTCAAGACAAAATCCTCCTTGAAAATCTCTTAATTGAAATAAGCATATTAACCTTACGGCCTTTTATTGCCATGAGAAATGTCAAGGTTTGCAAAGCCTGTTTTCAGGAAAGAAGTCCTTCCCCCGCTTCAGGCACGCGAGGGCAGGCCTGAAAAGTTTCGTCAAGGGGTCTACTTCAAGGCCCCGGTGCAGAGGTTGCGTTCCCTTGAAGCGGGCGCCGTTGTTTTAAGGTCTATCGGCTTGACGTCTTTACTCAGGTCTTCTATGGTAATGGAGTTCAGGAATTCGGCTATCTTCAATGCCAGCCCTTTCCAGACGCTCTGCGTTATGCAGTTTTTTGCCCTGTCGCATACAACGGAGTCGGCGTCAAGGCAGGCCACAGGGTTTAGCGGCTCCTCCACGACGGATATCACCTCTCCGACCCGTATCTCGGAGGCCGGTTTGGCCAGCACGTAGCCGCCGCCGGGGCCGCGAACGCTTCTGACTATCCTGCCCTTTCTGAGCTTCACGAACAGCTGTTCAAGATAGGACAGGGAAATCCCTTCCCAATTGGATATGTCTTTTAGCGTCACGGGTTTATCGTCCGCGTGGCATGCCAGGCTCACCATTGCCCTGACCGCGTATTGACCTTTTGTTGATAACCTCAATTTCCACCTTCTTGCTCAGCTAATATTAACAATGTAATATACCTTATCAAATTTGTCAAGTATTCTCCTTGAAGGGCGCTTTTAAAATAACCCTGTCAAACGAAAAAATCCATTAATTTCCTTATGATGGACACTCCATACGTCCTCTGATATAATGTTTCGTGGATGTTTATAAGGGATATTCCTGTTCTTGGTGAGGGTTTTTGTGTCTGCTAAAAAACGCATATTGATTGTCGAAGACGAGGAGATGGTTTCAACTTTTATCAGCGCCTGCCTTGAGCACGCGGGGGGATATGAAATAACGTCCATAGCGACAAAGGGCGAAGATGCGGTAAAAATGGCTGAGACCGGCAAGCCGGACATCGTGCTCATGGACATAATTCTCAAAGGCAAGATGGACGGCATAGAGGCCGCGGCCATTATCTCAAGCCGGCTTGACATACCGGTGGTCTACCTGACCGGTTATTACGATGAAGAAAAGATAAAGCGCGCCGAGGTAACCGAGCCTTCGGGCTTTCTTTTGAAGCCCTTCAAGGAGCAGGATCTCTACGTGACCATCGAGCTTGCCCTCTACAGGCATAAGGCCGACGCGGAGAAAAAAAAGCTCATAAAAGAGCTTAAGACCGCCCTTGAACAGGTGAAGACGCTTAAGGGGATGCTGCCCATCTGCGCCACGTGCAAGAAGATACGCGACGACAAGGGCTATTGGAACTCTATTGAAAAGTATATTGAAGAGCACACGGACGCTGATTTCACGCACAGCGTGTGCCCGGAATGCACGAAGAAGTTCTTTAATCTGTGAGCTTTACCGGGGGCGGCCTGAAACCGTTTCTTTGCGCTGAAAAAATCCACGGGAGCATACATGACGGCAAAGGCAAGCATACTTATCGTCGAGGACGACGCGTTTAACGTCGCGATGTTAAGAGACCATTTTGACAGCCTTAAGGAATACGAAATCTGCTCCGTGACGGATAACGGCGAAGACGCCGTCAGGATGGCGGGGGAACGCAGGCCCGGCCTCGTGCTTATGGACATAGTCCTCAAAGGCAGGATGGACGGCATAGAGGCCGCAGCCGAGATATATTCGCGTTTCAACATACCGGTCGTCTACCTCACCGGCGACAGCATTGACATGGATAAGCTCTCCCGCGTTAAGATGAGCGAGCCGTTCGGCTACATACGGAAACCGGTGCAGGCCAGGGAGCTTCAAATCGTCATAGAGATGGCCCTCTACAAGCAGAAGGTGGACGGGGAAAGAAAGGAAATGGTCGCGGAGCTGTTAAACGCGCTTGACAGCATCAAGGAATTGAAGGCCCTTATCCCCATGTGCGTGTCATGCGATAAGTTCGCCGCTGTTAATAAACAAAAAGGGCAATAAGCCGGTCTTACCGCCTACGCACGGCTGAAAAAAGTTTATCAGTTATCGGTTATCCGTTAACCGTCACTGATAACCGTTCACCGATAACCGTCTTTGATAACGGATAACTCGCAGGCGCGCAATGGAGAAGTTCAGCTTTCTTTCAAATAAAGAGTTCCGCAAACTTGTCGAGGGGCTTACAGGCTCCTTTACAGTTTACGGAACCGTGCGAAAGGACGCGCGCCTGTCGGCGGCCGGGGACGGCTTCCCGGCGTATGGCCGCATCTCCTGTTTCGAGGATCTCGTCCTCGGCCTGACGCCGACACATCTGAGCGCAAAGGAATTCCTGTTTCCCCAGCGTGAAACCCTCTTGAAATTCGACATAGAAAAAATGACGCACGCGGCCGTGGTGGAGGCGGTGGATCAGGTTATCATCGGCCTGCACCCATGCGACATCCACGCCGTCGGCCTGATGGACAGGGTCTTTGCATACGGCAAGCCGGACGTAAATTACCTCGCGCGCAGGGCAAAGACCGTCATCATCGGCACGGACTGCATGCCGGACAGGTTTTGCTTCTGCAAAAGCGTGGATACAATGAACGTGGACGCCGGATTCGACATCTTCCTTCACAGGGTGAAAGGGGTTGAACCCCCTCAGGGGGCTGGGCCCCCACAGAACGGTTTCCTTGTCAGGACGGCCACGGACAGGGGCAAAACGATACTTTCAAAATACGCCAAAGCTAAAAAAGCCTCGTTAAAACAGCTCGATGAGATTGCCGCCTTCGAGAAAAAGAGGGAGGATTCCTTTACCGCGCATATAGACGCCCCGGCCGGCCAACTCCCGGAGATATACTCAAAGAGCGATGAAAGCCCGGTGTGGGAGCGGATAGGCGCTATTTGCTACGGTTGCGGCTCCTGCAACAACGTCTGCCCGACCTGTTATTGCTTTGACGTGAAGGACGAGATGAAATCGAACCTGAACGAAGGCGAGCGCGTCCGCGTCTGGGACGGATGCACCCTTGAGGATTTTGCCAAGGTGACTGGCGGACATAACTTCAGGAGGACGCGTTCAGACAGGCTTCGCCACCGCTTTAACAGGAAGTTCAATTACCTCACCGGCAGATTCGGCGCTCTTTTCTGCGTGGGCTGCGGCAGGTGTTCAAGGACCTGCCTTGTGCAGATTAATATCTCGGAAGTGACGAATGAACTCATACGGGAATACAATGCCAAAAAGCGGCAGTAGTTCCTCCTACCTGCCAGTGCCCTTGCTCATCGAGCGCGTGGCGAGGCTGACTGAAAAAGAAAGGCTTTTCAAGCTCTCAGCCAACGGCCGGGCGTTCACCTTCGATCCGGGCCAGTTTTTCATGGCGGGCCTTCCGGGCTACGGCGAGGCCCCTTTTTCAATAGCGTCCGGCTCAGGGAAGGCGGCCGAGGCGGACGGCTCCTTCGAGCTGTGCATCAAGGCCGTCGGCAACCTCACGAACGCCATCCACAGGCTTAAAAAAGGCGACACCCTCTGGGTGAGAGGGCCGTTCGGGAGGGGCTTTGACGTAAACGGGTCAAGCCCCCTCAGGGGGATGAAGGGCAGGGACATCCTTTTCATTGCCGGAGGCATCGGCATAGTTCCCATGCGCGGCCTCATAAAGACCATTCTTGGCGACAGGGAATCTTTCGGCGCCCTCACGCTCGTCTACGGCTTTAAGGATCCGGAAGGAATACTCTTTGCCGGCGAGATGGAAGATTGGAAGGCCTCCGGCATGGCGGCTCTGCTGACCGTTGATAAGCCCGCGCCGGGGCTTAGCCCCCTCAAGGGGTGGAAAGGTCATGTCGGGGTGGTGACCACGGTTATTCCGGGACTGGAGATAAACCCTTCAAAGACAGTTGCGGTGATAATCGGCCCTCCCGTGATGTACAGGTTTGCCATCAAGAGCCTGTGGGATAAGAATATCGCGCGCGACGATATCTACCTTTCGCTTGAGCGGCGCATGAAGTGCGGAGTCGGCAAATGCGGCCACTGCCAGATTGGCGGCATTTACGCCTGTCAGGAAGGCCCGGTCTTTAAACTTTCAGAGCTTAAAGACATGCCGGACGCTTTGTAGCCTGCCGCAGGCTGCTGAAAAAGCCCCATCTACGTCGTTGCCTTCGTCGCTCATCACTGCGGCGTAGGACACACTACGCCTCGTTCTTCGCTCCTCGTCGCCTGGTAGCTGGGGCTTTTTGAGCAGCCTGCCCTTAGCAGGGCGTTCAAAAAAACAGATACGTTTTATTTATCGTTCCCACGCTCCGGCGTGGGAACGATGGACGAAAATCTTCTAACGAAAGGAGCATGAGGGACGTCTTTAGTTGAACCCCTTCAAGGGGTTCAACCCCCTCAGGGGGCGGAATACTTCCTCAAGCGCAGCCATGCGTCCCATTGTCCCTGTTCTGGCATCGTTCATCGCGGGCATCATCGTTTCAGGGAGGCTTCTGCCTTCTTATGAGGCCGCATACATGCTCCTTGCGCTTTCCGTCTGCGCTCCGGCGCTTGCCTGTATCATCGGCTCAAGGTTCAGCCGTCCGCTTGCCTGCATGCCGTTTTTCTTCCTCGGCCTTCTTTTCATCCTGCCGCATGTAAAGCCTGATCTGCCGCAAAACCACATTAAGAACTTCATTCCAAAGGAACGGGCGGTTCCCGCAAACCTCAGAAAGGCGGAGATAACAGACATCGAGGGCGTGATAAGGGGCTCGCCTGTGGTCGAAGGCGACAATGTCAGGTATCTGGTTGACGCGAAGAGGGTAAACGGAAAGGGGCAATGGGGGAATGTCACGGGCGCGGTTCTTTTGACCATGTCAGGGGATGAGGCGCGTTTTGACGCCGGGGATACGGTGCGGTTTCTGGCGCGCCTCAAAGAGCCGTCCAATTACGGCAACCCCGGCGAATACGACTATAAATGGCGGATGAACTCAAGGGGCATCTACGCGACCGCTTTCGTGAAAAGCGAAAGGATGATAGTAAAAACAGGGGAGGGCGATTCCGGCATATTTTCCATCCCTGCGAAGATGCGAAGCCGGGTGCGCTCTTTTATGGATTCAACGGGCGCACGGAACGACGAGGCGCTCAAAGCCCTGACAATAGCGGAAAAGGGAGGGTTGCCGCGCGATATAAGGGATGCCTTCGCAAAGACAGGCGCCGCGCACATACTCGTTATTTCGGGACTGCACATGGGCATGGCGGCGGTATTTTTCTACTCGCTTATAACCTTTACCCTTAAAAGATCCGAGCGGCTTATGCTCGCGATAAACGTCAGGAGGGCGGCGCTGGCGTTGACGCTTTTGCCCGTTGTCGGCTACGGCCTGCTTGCCGGCTTTCCCCTGCCGACGCAGAGGGCCGTCATAATGGCCGCCGTGTTTGTCTTTACAATGCTCCTTGAAAAGGGCAAGGACATGATAAACGCCCTTGCCCTCGCCGCGATAATAATCCTTGCCATGGAGCCGGGCGCTGTCTGGGACATCGCCTTTCAGCTGTCCTTTGCCGCCGTATTTTTTATCATATACCTGGCGCCGCGTTTGACAGAGCGGCTTGGCGGATTATTTCCGGAAAAAGACAAGGCCTCTCGCAAGGCCGGCTCGGGCTGGAAGGTCTGGCTCCTTGCAAGGGTCAGAAGGTGGCTGATTCCCGCCTGCAGCGTCACCTTCGCGGCAACGCTCGGCACAGCCCCCATCCTCGCGTATCATTTCAATATGGTTTCGATTATCGGCGCGGCCGCCAACGTCATAGCCGTTCCCATAGCGGGTGTGATCGTCCCTCTGCTGCTGTCCTCCATGGCTGTAATGCCGTTTTGGGAAGGCCTTGCGCGGGCCGGAGTTTATCTTGCGGATAAACTCTTTGATTTGATGGCTGCCGTTATAAAATTATTCGCCGGTCTGCCTTACGCCTCAGTCCGTGTGGCAACTCCCGCGCTGACCGAGATGATCCTTGCCTATCTGCTGATAATTTTCACGGTCAATTTTAAAAAGGCGCGCGTTTACAGGTTTTTAACCGCGTTTGTGCTTGTCGCGATTATCGCCGATGCCGGTTACTGGGCCTTGCGGCCGAGGGGGTTCAGCCCCTTCAAGCGGAGCAGGGAATTGAAGGTCACATTTCTCAGCGTCGGACAGGGGGAATCCGCAGTGGTGGAACTGCCCGGCGGCAAGGTCATGCTCATTGACGGCGGCGGCATATACGGCACGGATTTTGACACGGGTGAAAGGCTCGTCGCGCCGTTCCTGAGGCATGAGAAGATAGGCACGGTGGATTACATGGTGCTCAGCCACGCGCAGAGAGACCACATGGCAGGGCTTAATTTCATAGCGGGCGACTTCCATGTAAAGGAATTCTGGTGGAACGGGGACGGCGATCTTGGAGAGCTGAAAGACACGTTTAAAAAGGCCGGCGCGGAAATAAAGGTTTTAAGCGCCCGGACAGGAGAGATGAATATCGGCGGCGTGAGGGTGGAGGCGCTCAGCCCTTCAGACGGCCAGGCGTTTGATCAGAACAATAAAAGCCTTGTTCTGAGGCTTACGTACGGGGATAAGAGCTTTCTCTTTACCGGCGACATAGGCTTTCCGGCGGAAGAGTATCTGGCGGGGCGGGATGTCCGCGCCGCTGTCCTCAAAGCCCCGCATCACGGGAGCAGATATTCGTCGTCAGCGGAGTTTTTAAGCCGCGTGCGTCCGGCGGTCGTGGTGGCGTCAGCGGGGAGGGGTAATGTATTCGGATTTCCGCACCCGGACACCATAAAAAGATATGATGCCGTTAATGCGAAGTTTTATAGAACTGACAGGGACGGCGCCGTAACAGTGGGCACGGACGGGGCCGTACTCAGCGTCAGCACGTATTTGACTGAGATGCCCCCTTAGGATATACTTCAGTCATAATTAGCGCTTATTGCCGGTAAAAATTAAAAAGGAAGGCCTTCATGAAGGTATCCCATTTCGCGGCGGCGTTCGCCCTGCTGGTCATTTGCAACGCCTCTTTGTCCTACGCTGATCTCTTTCAGTGGGTTGACAAAGACGGGGTCATGCATATAGTGGACAGCCTTAAAAATGTCCCTGATGTGTATAGGGGCAAGGTGAAGGTTTATAAGTCAACGCCCCGGCCAGAGGTGAAGCAGAGTGAGCAGTCAGGGCAGGAAGAGACTGCGGCACCGGTGAAGGATGAGGAAAAGGTTGAGCTCTACGGCGACTACACGCTTGAGTGGTGGAAGGAGACCTTCAATAAAAAGAGGCAGGAGCTTGGGCAGCTGCAGGATGCCGTTGCGGCGAAGAAGCAGTATATAGGCCTTGTGGACAGCGGCACGCAGTTCGGCCAGATATACGGCGCTGATAACATTGACAGGTATAATAAGTATGTTAAGGAACTGTCTGAAGACGAAAAGAGGGCGCAGGCCATGAAGGACGAGCTTTCCGAGCTTGTGAGAAAGGCGACCATCTACGGCGTGCCAAGGCACATAAGGGGGGAGTAAGGGTATCCTTTCTAAAGTTTAATCGTCATCCCCGTCGCCACGCCGAAGCACTTCATCTTCGAGCCTCTTTTGGCGATGATCTTCCTGCAATTCTTTACTATCGCGTCAATTTCCCTGTCAGTCCTTTCCTGGTTGTGGTGGAAGAGGCCGAACTGCTTGATGTTCGCGTCTAGGGCGAGCTGCAGGGTGTCGATGTAGACCGAGTGGCCCCACTTTTGGGTCTTTTTGTATTCGCTCCTCGTGTATTCCGAATCGTGGAAAAGCACGTCGGCGTCCTTGGCGAATGCGACGTAATCCGCGTATGTGCGCCCGCCCGGGTGCTGGTATTCAAGTTCGTTGTCCGTCAGAAAGACGAAGGACTTGCCGTCCTCTTCAAAGCGGTATCCGGCGCCTTCGTTCGGGTGGCTGAGGGGGATGGTCGTTATCTTCACCGAGCCTATCCGGTAGTCCTTGTTGCCCATGCCGAGAAAGGTTATGTTCGCGTTGATGTCGTCAAGTTCCACGGGAAAGTACGGCGCGGTCATGGCCTTTGAAATTATCTTCTTCAGGGATATCTGCGTTGTCTGCGGGCCGTATATCTTTATCCTGCGGTTCTTCTGGTAGATGGGCTTGAAAAAAGGAAAACCTGAGAGGTGGTCCCAGTGCGCGTGAGTGATAAGGAGGTTGATGGCCCGCCTTTTTTCCTTTACAAGCTCGTTGCCCAGCGCGCGTATGCCCGTGCCAGCGTCAATAATGATGATATCCCCTGCGTTGCTGACCACCTCAACGCACGCGGTGTCGCCGCCGTATTTGGTGTAATCTTTGCCGGATACGGATATGGATCCTCTGGAACCCCAGCATTTTATTATCATGCAATGCCTTTCATAAACCCTGTAATCGAATGTCTGAACGCATTAAGCTGTCAAGTATTATAGCAGACGAATTTTATTAGTCAATACGGATATTTAGGCTTACCTTTTTAAGCACACGAGGGCAAGCGGGAATGACAATGTCTTTATATACGAACCCCCGCTTTAGACCCCCGCTTCAGACACGCGAGGGCAGGAATAAGAAGCAGAAATCGCTTCCTTTCATTTTTTCCTGAATGCCGCCTTTGCGGCGTCAATTACCTCTTTGAGGGGGACCTTTTTTTTGGCGGCTATCGCCCGGCATTCGTCGTATTCAGGTTGTATGTTCACAGGTTTTCCGTTCCTGAGGGATACCTTGAAGCCGACGGTTCCGTAAGGTGTTTTTACCTTGACGGTCTTTCGCCCAAGGCAATGCCTTTCAACGGCGTAAGACCTTACGCCTATCGAGGTTGATTCCCTGAAGATGGCGTCAACTATGCCGCTTACCCTGTCACCTTCGGCAAGGGCGCTCAAAAGTATGCCGGGCCTTGTTTTTTTCATCTGCACCGGCGTGAAGTAGACGTCAAGCGCTCCTGCGGCAAAGAGGGTTTCCATCAGGTATCCGGCTATCTGCGGGCTCATGTCGTCTATGTTCGTTTCTATCATGAAAAGTTTTTCCGCGCCGCGCGCCTGTCCGTTATCGGCGTGGGGGCTGAGCCCCCTGAGGGGGCCGAGCCCTTTCAACCCGTCCGGCATGACCCCGGTTACCGCGCGCAGCACGTTGGCGCGCTCCTTAAAATCCTTCTTACCCGCGCCGTAGCCGGTATCTTCGATAATCATGTCCGGTATCGGCCCGAAGCCTGAGGCAATGGTCTTTACAATTGCCGCGCCCGTGGGCGTCGTAAGTTCAAAGGGCGCGTCTGAAGACAATACCGGCACGCCTTTTAAAAGTTCCACTGTGGCTGGCGCCGGGATGGGCAGTGTGCCGTGCATGGTCTTTGCCCAGCCGGAACCGAGCGGGATCGGCGAAGAGATGACCCTGTCGGCCTTCAGCGACGTCACGGCAACGGCCGCGCCGACTATGTCTATGATGGAGTCCATTGCGCCGACCTCGTGGAAGTGCACCTTTTGGGCGCTTATCCCGTGTATCCTGCCCTCTGCCGCGGCGATGTTTTTGAATATGGCGACGCTTAAATCCTTTACCTCTTTCGAAAGGGCGCTCGCGGATATGATATTTTTTATGTCCTTGAATGTCCTGTGGCGGTGCTCGTGCATATGCGCCGCCCTGAAGGACGTGGCCGTGATGGAGTGGCGCGTCTCTTTGGCAATCTTCACTTTAACGGGGCCCAGGCCGAGCTTTTCTATCTCGCGCAGTATGGCCCTTGAGTCGGCTCCGAGGTCTATAAGCGCGGCCAGGAACATGTCGCCGCTTATGCCCATCGGGCAGTCTAAATACAGTATCTTCATTCAGTCCTCTTCGGTGTCAGGCACGGGCAATATCGCCGCCAGATCCTGCTCCATGTCCAGGCCGTATTTTATTGAAAGCTGCGCGATGTGGACGCCGAATACGCCTCTCATCTCGCCCAACGCCGCGAAGAATTCCGCGTTATCGAGTCTTCCGGGAAGACCGCCGGACGGCCTCAGTCTGCCGAGAAATTTAGCGCACGACGCCCGCATGGCCCTGATATGCCCGGCCACTTCAGGGGGCGCGCTGCCGGAGTCCAGCATATCCGTCAAATGCATGCGCATTTTCATTATAGAGCCGTCTACATAATCCGGCATCTCCGGGTCATACGGGGTATAGAGCGATCTCTGGTCCTCAAGGAACGAGACGACCATTCCCGCTATTTCCCTGTCGCCTTTGGGCGGGTTCCATTGAACGCCGAAGTACGGCGTGGAGATGCCGTTCATGCTTTTTATTATTTTACTGAACGGTATCTTCATCTGGCCATGCCCCGCACCACTTTCCGCTGCCAACCCCCGCTTCAGACACGCGAGGGCAGGCGTTTGTATTACGCATGAACTCTTGGCAGCGGAAAGTGGTGCGGGGTTATTTTCTTCCGGTTAATTTTTCCATGAGGGTCTCGGCGCTTAGGTCCCAGTATGCGTCCCAGACCTGCTTGGTCTGTTCTGACATGTTTGCAAGACCGCCCTTGCCGTCAAGGTGCTTGTAGTTTTCTATTCTCGCCTGCATGCTTTTAACGTTTATGCCGAAGGCCCCGGCAAGCTCCTTGATGTCCTTTTGCGCAAGGTTTATCTTCTTTTCCTGCTCGACCTTGTAAAGATACAGGGCCAGCATATCGTCTTTTAGCGTCCACTCGTGCTGTTCTTCCGCCCCTTGAAGGGGCTGAGCCCCCTCAGGGGGTTCAACATGTTTTTTTCCCAAGTCCGTTTACTCCCCCGCTTATTCTCTGTTTTTATTCCCTGTTGATAAGCGACGCGACGTATGCCGCGCCGAAGCCGTTGTCTATGTTCACCACGCTCACCCCGGCGGCGCAGGAGTTGAGCATGGCCATGAGCGTCGTAAGCCCTCCGAGGTTAGCCCCGTAGCCGATGCTTGTCGGCACGGCGACGACGGGGCGGGCGACGAGGCCGGCGACGACGCTCGGGAGCGCGCCCTCCATGCCGGCGACTACGATGAGGACGTTTGCCGACGTTATCTCGGTCTTCTTATGCAGGAGCCTGTGCAGGCCCGCCACCCCGACGTCATACAGCCGAACGACGCGGCTGCCCATGCACTCGGCGGTGATAGCCGCCTCCTCGGCCACGGGGACGTCCGACGTGCCCGCGCTTATGACGAGGATATAGCCCCGGCCTGTTTCCTTGACGGGATGAGATTTTATGAAAAATGTCTTTGCTGTTTTGTTGTGCGCGCCCATGGGAAAGGCCTTTTTAAGAGAGGCGGCCTTGGCGGCGTCTAGCCTTGTTATGAGGCAGTTTTCTTTTTTAGATAAAAGGGCCTTTGCGATAGCCTTTATCTGGAGAGGGGTCTTTCCCTGGCCGAAGATGACCTCCGGGAAACCCTGCCTCAGCGAGCGGTGCGTGTCGATCGTGGCAAATGGAAGCTCCTCAAACGGAAGGAATTTGAGCCTGGCGAGGGCGTCTTTCGTCTTGACGCGCCCGTCCTTTACGTCTTCAAGCAGTTTTTCCAGCAATTTTACGTTCATGGTTATAAAAGTCCCGCGCTCCGGCGCGTTCCGGCAATGGCGCGAAGCGTTTATTGACGGCTTAATATATTGGAGGCTATCCGTGGAATATCAAGAAGAAAGACGGGCCTGCCGTCGCCCATTATCGTAATGCCTGAAGCGCCCTTAAGCTTTGACATCGGCGGCAGAAGGGGCTTGATGTAAGCGTCTATCTCATCGCCGAAGTCGTCCACCTTGATTCCGACAAGCCAGCTCTCCGGCCCTTCGGCCGGGCGTTCGTTGGTTTCAGCCTGCCCCTCGGCAAGGATGATGGTGCAGATATCCGAGAGCGCCTCGCCGCCCTCAAGGCCGAGCGCAGTTTTAAGGTCAATGACCGGCACGGACGCGCCGTTGAACTTGAAAAAGCCGTTTGCGACGTCGTCACGTCCGGTCTCAATGACTTTTTTGACCTTTGAGATCGGAAGGAGAAATATTTCGTCCGCGGCCTTCACTATCAGGGTCTTGATTATGGCGGTCGTGCGCGGCAGTTCTATGCTTATTTCCGTGCCCGTGCCGCGCGTGGAGCTTATATCAAGAGTGCCGCCTATCGCCTCTATCGAATTTTTCACTATGTCCATGCCAACGCCCCTGCCTGAGGTTTCCGTGACCTTTTCAGCGGCGCTTACCCCGGGAAGGCAGATGAGCATCAAACGGGCCGTCGGGTTCATCGCGTTAATCCGTTCCCTGGGGATGCCGGCGGAGACGGCCCTGGCCGTAACCTTTTCGACGTCTATGCCGTTGCCGTCATCGGCTATGGAGATTACGACCCTGTCCATCTTTGAAAATGCCTTGATGGTTATTGTTCCCGCAGGCCTCTTGCCGGCCTTTGCCCTTTCGCCGGGCGTCTCAATGCCGTGGTCTATGCAGTTCCTGATGATATGGACAAGCGGGGAGCTCAGGTTTTCAAGTATCGCCTTGTCGAGGCTTATCTCCATGCCTTCGGTTTTGAGTTCGACCTGCTTGCCGGTCCTTTGCGACATGTCGCGAACCACGCGCGGCAGGCCCATGGTCAGGTCTCCTATGGGCAGCATTCGCGCGGAGAGGATGTTGTCGTGGAGCCTGTTGACGGTCTTCCCCATGAGGTGAACGCCGTCTTTGAAGGCGATGGATTTAAGCGTATGAGAAAGGGACTTGAAGGAAGAAAGCGCCATGAAGATGTCGCCGACTATGGTCAGCAGGTCGTCAAAGACCCTGCCGTCGACCTTCATGATGTTCGATATCTTTACCTCCGCCGTCTGCGCCTCCGGCGTCTGGGACGCGGGTGGAGGCGTCAATTGCGTCTGGGGCGCGGCGGACGCAGCCTCCGGCGCTTCGACAAGGATCTTTATCATCTTTACAAAAGGCTCTATGTCGGCGTCAAGCGGCTCGTCAGCCTCGACCCTTTTTACAAGTTCCTTCATTTCATCCAGACACTGCAGAAGCGTTCCCGTCAGCTCTGCCGTGGGATGCAAACGTTTGGAGCGGATGCGGTCAAGGAGGTCTTCCTGCGCGTGGGCCAGCGTTTTTATAGGCTCGTAGCCCATGGACGCGGACATGCCTTTTATGGAATGGTAATGCCTGAAGAGGTTGTCTACCGTTGCCTGGTCTGACGGCTCTTTTTCAAGCGCGAGCAGCCCTTGTTCAATGCCTGACAGGTGTTCCTGGGTCTCTTGAAGGTAAAGTCCTTTGTATTTGGATGTGTCCATAGTGAACCTCCCCGCGGCAGACCGGCCAGTATGCGGATGCGAAGTATTCTTCGGGGATTAACAGGCTGCTGAAAAAGCCCCATCTGCGGCGTTGTCTTTGTCGCTCGTCACTGCGGCGTAGGACACACTACGCCGCATTCCTCGCTCCTCGACGCCTTGTATCTGGAGCTTTTTGAGCAGCCTGCGCAAACATGCTTCCCCGCGTCTGCAAGCCCCCCTCGCGTATCCGGCGAGGGGCGGGTTTATCCGGCGTCCGGCTTTTCCAGACTGCTCAGCGCTTTCAGGACGGACACCTTGTCGAATGGTTTAAGGATATACGCGCTTGCCCCGGCCTTTAACGCTTCTTTTACGATAGGCTCGTATCCGAGGGATGAGCACATTACGATCTTAAGCGGCAGTTTCAGGCGTATTATCTCCCGCGCGGCTTCAAGACCGTTTTTTTCCGGCATGACGACGTCGAGGAGGACTATGTCCGGCGCATGCGCCTTTGTCATCTCAACGGCCTCGGCGCCGTTGGAGGCTTCGGCTACGACCTCGAAGCCCTCGCCGGCGAGGAGGTCCTTCAGGGTTTGTCTGAAAAATGCAACGTCGTCCGCTATGAGGATTCGCCTGGCCGCCATGTTACCTCTGAGAGGTTTCACCCCTATTGTTCCGACAATATTTTTTTTGTTTCTTCGAAGACCGCCGCCAGGTCAATAAGCTCCACCCCTTGAAGGGGCTGAGCCCCCTCAGGGGGTTCGCCCTGGCGGGATTGTTCCACATCTATCATACCGTTTGTGAATCTGGGCGTTCCTTCTGACATATCTTCCGGTGAGCCGAGGAAGGCATGAGCGTTTTTTATCTTTTCTTTCCATATAAAGGACAGGGCGCCGCCGTCAATGTCAAGGCCCACCATCCTGTTCCTGTCCCGGATGACGATTATTTTATGCGGCGTGCCGCTGCTTGCGTCTTCAGGGGCGCCGAGCGCCTTCCTGCAGTCTATGACCGTGACGGGCTCGCCCATGAGGCTTACCATGCCGTTTACAAAGCCGGATTGGCCGGGGATGAAGAAGACCCTGTCGACTTCGAGTATCTTGTGAACGGCCTCTATGTCTATCCCGAAGGTCCTTTCGCCGATTTTGAAGGCTATCTTGTCTCCCATAGTTGCCGTAACCGTGAACCGTGACCGGATATTTTTTCACAACGCGCCGCGGTCATGGCCGCGGCGCTCAGCTTAATTCAGTTTAAAGCCCTCTACTACGGTTTTAAGTTCCCTTGAAAGCTCGGAAAGTTTTTGCGCCGCGGAGATAGTCTCGGTTATGGCCGTGCCGTGTCTTTCAACGGCGGCCTCGACCAGCTCGGTGGAGCCGACGTTCTCCCTGGCGATGCGCGCGACCTCGTCTATGGTCTCGACGGTTTTTGCGGCCTTTTCCTTTTGTTTGTGCGTAAGCCCGAGGATGAGCGTCGCCTTCTCGGCGACATCGGAGGTGTAATGCGTGATATCCGAGAGGATGTCGCGGATCTTTCTGAGGTCGTCCCTGCTGCCCTTCAGGTATGACGCGCCTTCGCTGGCGGTGGAAACGACCCGCTCCACCTCCATGCGCACCTCTTTGACGATGAGAGAAACGTCCTGCACGCTGTTGTTGGTATAGTCCGCGAAACGCCTGACCTCTTCGGCGACCATGGCGAAACCTTTGCCGTGCTCGCCGGCCTTGGAGGCCTCGATAGTGGCGTTGAGCGCGAGGAGGTCCGTCTGCCTTGAGATGTGCGTGATGACGTCGAGTATCTTGGGGATGTCGCCCAGTTTTTCCTTGAGCCTTACCGCCGCGCTTTCCGTGTTCTCTATGCCCTTGAACATGGTTTCCATCTTCTCCATGGACGACGTGGCGGTGGTGGCGCCCCTTTGCACCATGGAGTTGACCTTCTGCGACGCGTTCGCCCCTTCGGTGACCTTGTCGGCTATGTCGTCGGCAAGCTCGGCGACGGACTTCACCATGGAAGAAGCGTCGCCTATGTGGCTGGCCTGCTCGATGGCCCCGTCGAAAATGCGTGAAGAGCCTGAGATGACCTCCTTGGAGGTCTCATGACCCTTTGCGACGATGGCGCCGAACGCCTCCTGCGCTCCGGTAAGGTTCGTCACTACGGTCTGAAGGTGCCCTACGAGGTCACGCAGGTTCCTGGACATCTGGTTTATTGATTCTTCGAGTTCGTGGGTCTCATCCTTGAAAAAGGTCTTTTGCATATCCAGGTCAAGGGAATCCCTGAGGTCGCCGTCGCTTATCTTGTGCGCCAGGCGGGAGAGCTGTGAAAAGTGCTTCGTGAAGTTTTTCGTAAAGAGCGAGCCGAGTATCAGGCCGACAATCATGGCCGCGAGAAAACTTACGGGTTTTTCAAGCCATTGGGGGATATCGGTCTTTTCGATGATGTCAGGGACAAAGGCCGCCGCGGCAACGACCGCGATAAAGCCGAATATGAACTTATACCCTATGGGGACTTTCAGACCAGTGCTCATGCCCAACCCTTACCTTTACAGCGTATGTTCGCGCATATTATAGAATTGTTGGAGCGGCAAAGTCAAAGTCAAAATTGCTTACCTTTCTTGAAAGAAAGGTAAGCCAAAAGAACTTTAATTCAAAAAAACGCCGTCTCAACCGTCTACGGGCTGAAGAAGTCAGGAGAAAACTTCTAACTGCATAAGCACTATCTTCCCCCTTTTCCAAAGGGGGGATAACTCCTTACAGTCTGCGCCTCGTTAAAAATGCTCAAACCCGGCCCTGGAAATCTTCAAGGGCCTGCCGGCGGTGAAGGTGACGCATACGTCTTTACTCCGGGTTATAACACCTATCGGCGTGACCGGAACATCTCTTGAGCTTAAAGCCGAGATTTTTTTTGCCGCCTTTTCCGGAGCCGAGAAGAGGAGTTCGTAATCCTCTCCGCCCGTAAGCGCGCGGCGGATGCCGTCCGTCGTCCCGGCGGCGGGAAAAAGCCTTTTGAATTCCGCGGAAAGCGGGACGCGCCTTGCGTCAATGACCGCGCCCACGGCGCCGGCCTCGCAAAGGCGTTTGAGGTCGAGCACAAGGCCGTCGCTGACGTCTATCATCGCGGTGGCCAGCCGTTTTCGGGCAAGCGACCTGCCGACACTCATGCGAGGCGACGGGTCAAGCTGTCTCATCACCGGCTTTCTGAAGGCAGTTCTTTTTAAAGCCGCGCCGCCGTGTTTCTTTAGAAGCCTCAGCCCAAGGGCGGCGTCGCCTATGCATCCGGTAACGTAGATGACGTCTCCCGGCCCGGCCCCGCTTCTGTAAACCGTCTCCTGTGCGGGCGCTTCGCCGAAGAGGGTGGTCGCGACCATCACGGCGCCCTTTGTTTTGGCGGTATTCCCGCCGGCAAGGACCGCCCCGTGCTCTTTGCCGCAATCCGAGAGGCCCCGGTACAGTTCGTCGAGGAATTGCTTTTCCGTATCCGGAGGCAGGGCGACGGACACGAGGTAGAAAAGCGGTTCCCCTCCCATTGCCGCGACGTCGGAGAGCGATATCGAGAGGGCCTTTCTGCCGAGCAGATAAGGCGTTGTCCAGCCCCTTTTGAAGTGGGTGCCCTCTATGAGTATGTCGGTGGTGGCAAGCAGATGGCGTCCGCCGGCCTGAAGGGTTACGCTCGTGTCGTCGCCGATGCCTTTGACAAGGCGCCGGTGCCTCCTGGAAAATTCGCGGGACAGTTCCTTTATTATCCGGTCTTCGCCGATTTCTTTTAGTTTCATTTAACGCGTTCTCCCGGCGGCGAATCGAGGAAGCTTGAAAGTTTCTACGGCCGCGCGAGCCTTCCTTTTGCGCGGCGCAGTTTCCCCGCAGGCCTCTTTGCCTCCGTCCTCTGAGGGCGCGTCTTTTTTCTGAAGATAACGCCGAGCACGTCATCCATGTGCTTAACCGGTATGAAGGTAAGCTGTTTCCTTATGTCCGGCGGTATTTCCTCAAGGTCTTTTTTGTTTCTGTCCGGGATGACTATGGTTTTTATCTTGGCGCGGAGCGCCGCAAGGCACTTTTCCTTTACGCCGCCCACCGGCAGGACGCGGCCGCGGAGCGTTATCTCCCCGGTCATGGCAAGGTCTTTTCTTATCGGCCTTTTGGTGAGGGCTGAGATGAGGGAAGACGCCATTGTAATGCCTGCCGACGGGCCGTCCTTGGGGATTGCCCCGGACGGCACGTGGATGTGGATGTCCCGCTCCTTGAACTCCTCGTCGATGTTTAACTCCTTTGAGCGCGACCTCGCGTAACTGAGAGCGGCCTGCGCGGACTCCTTCATCACGTCGCCGAGGTGCCCGGTAAGGGTCAGCTGCCCCTTGCCCTTCATTATCGTGGATTCTATGTAGAGGATCTCCCCTCCGACAGGCGTCCACGCAAGGCCGGTGGCCACGCCGATCTCGTCCTCCTCCTGCTCCGCCTCCGGCAGGAACTTGGGCACGCCGAGGTATTCATGCAGGCTGTCCTCGTTTATCGTGGTCAGGGCTTTTTTGCCCTCCGCCACCTTGCGGGCCACCTTCCTGCAAAGAGAGGCTATCTCGCGTTCAAGGTTTCTAAGGCCGGCCTCCCTCGTGTATTCGGAGATTATCCTCTTTACGGCCTCATCCGGCAGCATCAGGAGCTTTTTCGTCAGACCGTGCTCTTTAAGCTGGCGGGAGACGAGGAACTTCTTTGCTATGGCTACCTTTTCTTCTTCAGTATAGCCGGGCAGCTCGATTATCTCCATCCTGTCCCTCAACGGGTCGGGGATGGGGTCCGCCATGTTCGCGGTTGTGATGAACATGACCTTTGAAAGGTCGAACGGCACGTTCAGGTAGTGGTCGCTGAAGGCGTAGTTCTGTTCCGGGTCAAGCACCTCAAGCAGCGCGGATGAAGGGTCGCCCCGGAAGTCCATACCGATCTTGTCTATCTCGTCCATCATGAAGACCGGATTTACGGTGCCTGCCTGCTTGATGCCCTGTATGATGCGCCCCGGAAGCGCGCCGACGTATGTCCTTCTGTGGCCGCGTATCTCCGCCTCGTCTTTTATGCCGCCGAGGGAAATACGCACGAACTGCCTGCCCATGGCCTTTGCTATGGATTTTCCCAGAGAGGTCTTGCCCACTCCGGGAGGCCCCACGAAGCACAGTATGGGCCCCTTGGTCTTTTTCTGGAGCTTTCTTACGGCCAGATATTCAAGGATGCGCTCCTTTATCTTCTCAAGGTCGTAATGGTCGGAGTCCAGCACGTCCTTCGCCTTTTTGAGGTTGAGCGTGTCTTTTGTCCCCTTTGACCACGGGAGGTCGACGAGCCATTCGAGGTAGGTCCTCGTGAGGCCGGCTTCGGCGGCGTCAGGGTGCATCATCTCGAGCCTGTCGGCCTGCTTCAACGCCTCCTTCTCGACATCGGCGGGCATCTTGGATTTTTTTATTTTTTTCCTGAGCTCGTCTATCTCTTCGGTGGCCTCTTCCATGTCGCCGAGTTCGTTCTTTATCGCCCGTATCTGCTCCCTGAGGTAGTATTCCCGCTGGGATTTGTCCATCTCCTCCTTGGCTTGCGACTGTATCTTGGCCTGCATCTGGGAGACCTGCAATTCCTTTACGATGAAATCATTCACCTTCTCAAGGCGCTTGACGGGGTTAAGTGTTTCAAGCACCGCCTGCGCGTCTTCTATCTTGAGGCCGAGGTTCGAGGCCACGAGGTCGGCTATGCGGCCGGGGTCAGGGATGTTTTCGATGACCATCATGACCTCCTGGAACGCCGCCTTGCCGAGGGTCGCGAGCTTCTCAAGCTGTTCCTTCACGGTGCGCATCAGCGCCTCGGTCTCGAGCGTAAGCTCCATGGAGGACGCCTCTTTTATCTTAGCTATGTTGACGGAGAAGTAGGGGCGCGTTTTAACGAAGCTGGATGCTTTGGCCCTCGAAAGTCCCTGCACCAGCACCTTGACCCTGCCGTCGGGGAGTTTTAACATGCGCATTATCATGCACACGGTGCCGGACTCAAAGAGGTCTTCGGCCTCAGGGTCTTCTTTTGTGACGTCTTTCTGAGTGACGGCGAAGATGAGCCTGTCTTTTGTCAGGGCCGCGTCCACGGCGCTGACCGACCGTTCTCTGCCGACGAAGAGCGGAACTATCATGAACGGGAATATGACGACGTCGCGAACAGGCAGAAGCGGCAGCGTGTCCGGGATTATCAGCTGATCTTCTTCCTTCTTTTCGCCTTCTTTCTTATCTTCTTCAGCCATCAGCAGCCTCTCTTAGGGGGTTTTTGTTATTCGCAGTCTTCAGATTCTATGGGGATGCGCATTGAGG
The DNA here is from genome assembly GCA_016234935.1 of Deltaproteobacteria bacterium. Lineage (GTDB taxonomy): Bacteria > Desulfobacterota > GWC2-55-46 > GWC2-55-46 > GWC2-55-46 > JACRNL01. The sequence continues at coordinate 106,554 of JACRNL010000003.1, forward strand.
CGGAGCGGTTGTCCTTTATGCGCGCCGCGGTTATCGTCAGGATGCCGTTTTCGTAAGCGGCCTTTATCTTCGATGCGTCCACGGTGAAGGGGATGTCTATCTCCCGGCAGACCTTGCCGAAGACCCGTTCCATGCATACGTAGTTGATTCTGTTGTCCTCGAAGCATTCGAACTTCAGGGCCTTCACGGTGAGGGTGCGTCCGGCCAAGACTATCTCGACGTCTTCCTTCCTTACTCCGGGCATCTCGACTTCTATTATGAGTTTGCCGGATGTGGAGAACATGTCAACATTCGGGATGTTGACAAGGGGGTTGGCCTCTGTCAATCCCTGCGTATCGTCCATGCCTTCGTCAAGGAGTCCTTTGATGCCGCCTATCTCGAAAGATGTAAACGGCGATGTCGGTTTCTTTGATATCTTGGCCATCTTGTTTGCCGCCTTCGGGGTATCCATGCGGAGCATGGGCCGGGGACTTCCCCGCTTAAAGCCCCCGCTTTAGACACGCGAGGGCAGGCCTGCGGGGACATGTTTTGAGCGGCCCTTAAAGCTCCAGCCCCTTTAAAAACCGCTTGAATGCGTTCTTCATGTCATGGCGTTTTAAGGCGAATGAGACGTTTGCCTTCAAAAAACCCATCTTGTCGCCTGCATCGTAGCGCGTCCCCTTGAATTCATAGGCGTAGACAGCCTCTTTTTTAAGGAGGATCCTGAGCGCGTCCGTGAGCTGTATCTCGCCGCCCTTGCCGGGTTTGGTTATGTCAAGCGCGCCGAAGATGCCCTGTGACAGGATGTATCTGCCGATAATGGCAAGGTTTGAAGGCGGCACACCTTTGGGTTTTTCAACGAGGTCGGTAACCCTGTAGACGCCGGGGGCGACCTGTTTGCCGCTTACGATGCCGTAGAGGTGGGCCTGTTTTTCCGGCACACGCTCGACGGCAAGGATGGTGGATCTGTATTTATTGTATACGCCGGTCATCTGTTTCATCACCGGAATCCGCGAGTCTATCACGTCGTCGGAGAGGAATACCGCGAACGGCTCGTTGTTTATAAGGTTTTTTGTGATGTGGATGGCATGTCCGAGGCCAAGCGGCTTTTTCTGGCGCGTATAGGCGAAATGCACCAGCGTCGAGACTTCATCCATGATCTTTAAAAGTTCGTGCTTGCCGCGTTCCTTTAAGAGTATTTCAAGCTCAAAAGACGTGTCGAAGTGGTCTTCGATGGCTGTCTTTCCCATGCCTGTGACGATTATTATCTCTTCAAGCCCGGAGGCCTTTGCCTCCTCGACTGAATACTGTATCAGGGGCTTGTCTACGAGAGGCAGCATCTCCTTCGGGATGGCCTTTGTCGCAGGCAGAAATCTTGTGCCGAAGCCGGCGGCAGGGAACACGGCCTTCTTGATCTTCATAATAATGAATGATAATAAGTTTTCCGGTGGAAGTCAAGCGGCCTGCCTTTCTTGAAAGAAAGGTTCTGCGCACGGCTAAAGCCTCAATGCAACCTTTTAGTTTTGCCCGCCGCAGGCGCCGAAGAACTTTAATATTTCCTTTTTACCTTTTTTGAATATGTCACGCCGGAGTAGAGATGTCCGCGGCAAAGAAAATATCACCCTATGGGCGTAAGGGAGGCGTACTTCAAGGCGAGCTTTCTCGTGCCGGCGTCTTTGAAGTTTATCGTCAGTTTTACGTCCTGGCCGCTTCCGGCTTTTTCCTTGATGACGCCGATGCCGAACATGGGGTGCTTGACCTTCATGCCGATGCGCCATCCGTCCTGTGCGCCGTCCTGTGTCCGGGGGGAGGATAGTTCTCCGGTCACGCCGCCTTTTACCTGGCTGTCTTCGCGCGTGTAGTAGACCTCGCTGGATGAAAAACGGGGCTTTGCCTGCCGCTCGGAAGATTCGGCGATGGTTATGCGGGCCGGGTCTATCTCGTCAATGAACCTTGAGCGCATCTGCGTCTTTGTCTGTCCGTAGACCGTCCTCGACCTTGCCGCGAAGAGATAGAGCCGCTCCTTTGCGCGCGTCATGCCGACGTAGCAAAGGCGCCGCTCCTCCTCAAGCTCGCCTTCGTCGTCTGAGCTCCTCGTGTGCGGGAAGAGGCCCTCTTCCATGCCGGCGATGAAGACGGCCCTGAACTCAAGCCCCTTTGCCGAGTGGAGCGTCATGAGGGTCAGCCTGTCCGGCGCGTCCTCAAAGCTGTCAATGTCGCTGATCAGCGAGACGTGGTCGAGGAAGTCGGAAAGCGCGGCCATCGGGTTTATATGCTCGAAGTCCTTTATCGCAGCGATAAGTTCAAAGAGGTTTTCAAGCCGTTCAACGGCCTCCTCCGTGCCTTCCTCCTGCAAAGAGCGCATGTAGCCGGACTCTTCAAGGAGTTTTAAGGTCAGCCGGTGAAGCTGTTCTTTTTCCATCCCGCCGCCCGCGTTATCCTGCGGCGCGCAGTCCGGTGCCTCATGCGCATTTGTTGATCCGCCTGAATTTTCAAGCAGCGGCAGGCCGTGGATATTTATGACTCGCTGCCCCCCCACCCCGCCCTCCCCTTGAAGGGGCTGAGCCCCCTCAGGGGGTTCAACCCCCGTGAAGGGGGAGGATATAAGGAAGGGGGCATCGCTCAGGCCGCAGCCTTTTTTAAAGGCGTCAATGGCCCGGACGAATTCGTGCGCGCGGGTCTTTGTGAGCTGTCCGCCTGCAAGCATATCCTTGAGCGCATCGTAAGGCGTCAGACCGGAGGCGGCGCTTAGAGCTAAAATCCTGTCGAGCGTGGCCTTGCCTACGAGCCTTGCGGGCCTGTTTATGGCCCTCTGGAAGCTCAGGGCGTCGGCTGGGTTTACGGCCACGCGCAGGTAAGCAATGGCGTCTTTTATTTCAAGCCGGTCGTAAAAGCGCGTGCCGCCGATGATGGCGTAGGGGATGCCTTCCCTTATCAGCTGTTCTTCAAACACCCTGGACTGCGCGTTTGTCCGGTAGAATATGGCCGCGTCTTTATATGTGTAACGCCTGTGCTCGTCAAAGAGGCTCTTTATGCGCCTGATTATCAGTCTGGCCTCGGCGTATTCGTCGCCGGCCTCTTCGAACATCACGGGCTGGCCGTCCGAATTTTGCGTCCACAGCTCTTTTTTCAGCCGCTTTTTATTCTTTTCGATGACCGAGTTCGCCGCCGAGAGGATGTTTTTCGTGGAGCGGTAGTTTTGCTCAAGCCTCAGGACTGTCGCCGCAGGGTAGTCCTTTTCGAACTCAAGGATGTTGGATATGCACGCGCCCCTCCACGCGTAGATGGACTGGTCAGGGTCGCCCACGGCAAGGAGGTTGCCGGCCCCTTCGGCAAGCATCTGCGTGAAAAGGTATTGCGCCCGGTTCGTATCCTGATATTCGTCAACGAGGATGTGCCGGAAGCGGTCGTGGTATTTTTTAAGGATGTTCGCGTTTTGTTTCAGGAGCTTTATCGGCTCGCAGATAAGGTCGCCGAAGTCCATGGAGTTCATCTGCCGCAGTTTTTTCTGGTAGAGCGCATAGACCTTCGCCGCCCGCTCCGCCGCAAAGCCGCCGCCCTCGTTCATGGAAAGGAAGCTCTCAGGCGTGATGTTTTCGTTCTTTGCCTGGTTTATCTGCGAGAGCATGGCGCGAGGGGCAAAGCTCTTTTCGCTGAGGAGCAGTTCGGCCATGACCTGCTTCACGAGAGAGAGCTGGTCGTCGTCGTTGTAGACCGTCAGGTCGGCGTTGACGCCTGAACTTCTTCTTTCAGTCCTTAGAATCCTCAGGCCTATGGAATGGAAGGTGCCGAGCCAGAGCTCGCGCGCCTTGTCCCCCATCAGGGATTCAAGGCGCATACGCATCTCCCCCGCGGCCTTGTTGGTGAATGTCACGGCAAGGATGCTATGCGCCGGAACGCCCCTGTGCATGACGAGATATGCCACCCTTGAGGTCAGCACCTTTGTCTTTCCGCTTCCGGCCCCGGCCAGAATAAGAAGCGGCCCGTCCGGCGCGGTTGCGGCCTCAAGCTGAGTGGGGTTAAGGGTCTTCAGGAACATCTTTTTATTTTAAGGCAAGCGGGCCTTAAGATAAAGGCATTTCTATCAGGCTGCTGACACAGCCCCATCTACGTCGTTGTCTTCGTCGCTCATCACTGCGGCGTAGGACACACTACGCCTCGTTCTTCGCTCCTCGCCGCCTAGTAGCTGGGGCTTTTTGAGCAGCCTGCCGGGGGACTGCCTCAAGCGTCTCATCTATTGCATTGTCCCCCGCTTAAAGCCCGCAGGGACATGTTTTGAGCGGCCTGCGCGAGTATATTAGTTTTTCAGCACCCTGCTAATTACCCCTTTTTTTTAAAGGGGCGCAGCTTCCTCTGCCCGAAGGGGAGAGGATTGACGGGGCTTATTTGCCTTGCAAGGCGCCTGCTTTTCTGCTAATTTTCAACGCATGGCATTAAGCGTCATATATGTCTCGCCTGAGGCGGTTCCTTTTTCAAAGACCGGCGGGCTTGCGGACGTCGCGGGCGCTCTGCCGTCCGCGCTTAAAGGGCTCGGCGCGGCGATCTCGGTATTTCTGCCGCTACACAGGCAGACGGCCTCAGGCGGATTTAATCTTGCGGATACCGGTGTTACGGTGAGCGTTCCCATTGGCGTGAAAGAGGTAAGGGGGCGCGTCTTAAAGAGCGTTGAGACTGGCGTAGATACATACTTCCTGAAGTGCGACGAGTACTTCGACAGGACGCACCTCTACACGACCCATGACGGCGATTATTCGGACAACCTTGAGCGTTTCGCCTTTTTTTCAAGGGGCGTTTTAGAGGCCGTTAAAGTCCTTAAAATAAGGCCGGACATTATCCACGCAAACGATTGGCAGACAGGGCTGATCCCGGCCTATCTGAAAGACGTCTATAAGCAAGACTCTTTCTTTTCAAAGGCAGGAACCGTCTTTACCATTCATAATCTCGCCTATCAGGGGCTTTTCCCTGCGGCTCTCTATGACCTTACCGGCCTCGGCAAAGGGTTGAACCCTCTCAGAGGGCTTTTTACCCCTGAAGGGCTTGAGTTCTGGGGAAAGGTCAGCTGCCTGAAGGCGGGCATCGTCTATTCGGACGTGATAACGACCGTCAGCAGGACATACGCACTGGAGATGCAGACCACAGACTACGGCTGCGGCCTTGAAGGGGTGCTGAAGGAAAGAAAAGACGACCTCCACGGCATCGTGAACGGGGTGGATTACGACGAGTGGGATCCGGCGGAGGATACGCTCATCCCGGCGAACTATTCGCCGGACGATTTAACCGGCAAGGCCGTCTGTAAAAAAGAGCTTTTGAAAAAGTTCGGCCTGACGGTGAAGGCGTCAACGCCGGTTATCGGCATGGTCTCAAGGTTCACCCATCAGAAGGGGTTTGACCTCGTTGCCGAGGCCGCGCCGGACATCATGAAGCTCGGCGCGGCGGTGGTAATCCTCGGCACGGGCGAGAAGAAGTATCAGCTCGTCGCGGAGGGGCTCGCCGCGGCCTATCCCGGAAGGTTTGCCGTTAACGCGGCCTTTGACAACGCGCTGGCGCATCTCATAGAGGCGGGCAGCGACATCTTTCTCATGCCGTCCCTTTATGAGCCGTGCGGGCTTAACCAGATTTACAGCCTCAAATACGGGACTGTCCCGGTAGTCCGCGCAACGGGCGGGCTTGAAGACACCGTGAAGGCATATCCTCTGCCGGGCGCGACCGGCTTTAAATTCAAGGAATATGAGGCCCCGGCGCTTGTTAAAAAGGTCAAAGAGGCCGAAACCGCATAATAGCGCACCATCCGAAAAAAACCGCAAGAAGGCCGTAGGGAAAAACGCCTAAAAATTAGGCAAACCTGCCTTAAAAACCCGCAATCTCAAGCGCCGATACACGTCGGCGCCGCCAAAACAGGTGAAAATATGATGGCATTAATCTTGCTATTACATTAAGGCATGATAAAAATAGCCATTATAGACGACAACGCTTCTGAGAGGACGGTTTTAAAAGGGCTTGCCGAGGACAGCGGCTTCACGGTAGTCGCCGAGGGGGCAAACGGGCAGGAGGCCGTGGACATATGCCGCTTGAAGTCCCCCGGTCTCGTGATAATGGACGTGAAGATGCCGGTGAAGGACGGTATCGAGGCGGCGGCTGAGATAAGCAGGCTGTGCCCCACGCCCGTGGTGCTCCTTACCGCCAGCGACGATGAAGACACCATAACCCGGGCCGTAGAGGCCGGGGTCATGGGCTATCTGGTAAAGCCGGTCAGGCAGGAAGATATCACCCCCGCGATAAAGCTGGCCATGTCGCGCTTTCTTGAGTTCGAGATGCTCAAGAGGGAGAACCGCGACCTTAAAAACACCCTTCAGGCAAGAAAGGCCATTGAAAAGGCAAAGGGGCTCCTTATGGAAAAAGAAGGGCTCTCGGAGGCCGCGGCATTCGCGAGGATACGGAAGATAAGCATGGACAGGCGCCAGTCCATGACCGACATAGCCGAGATAATCATCACCGCCCTTGAGGACAAAAAGGTGTGACGCCCGGCGAAGGGCGTTGAACAAGAATACCGCTTCAACATGGAGATAAAGAAATGTCCAAGGTGCTTGTAATCCAGCACGTCGCGTGCGAGGGGCTGGGGATTATCGAACCGGAATTGAAAAAATACGGCCTCAAAGCGGACTTCCTGAAGGTCTTTAAGAACGCAAGCCTCCCGCGCAGGATACCGCAGGGATACGGCGCGCTCATCGTCCTTGGCGGGCCGATGGGTGTCTATGAGGACGGCGTTTACCCCTTCATAAAGGACGAGCTTAACCTGCTGGAATCCGCTTTAAAGACGGACCTGCCGATCCTCGGCGTGTGCCTGGGCTCGCAGATGCTGGCAAAGGCCGCCGGGGCGGATGTCTACAAGGGCAAGGCAAAGGAGATAGGCTGGTATAAGGCAGAGCTTGCAGGCGAAGGCATGAAAGACAGGCTGTTTCTTGGCATGCCGGAGGAGTTCACCGTGTTCCAGTGGCACGGCGACACCTTTGACCTGCCAAAAGGGGCGGTAAATCTCGCAAGTTCAAAGCTCTTTAAAAATCAGGCCATCCGCGTGGGCAGGAACGCCTATGGCCTTCAGTTTCACCTTGAGGTCACAGAGAAGATGATAGGCGAGTGGATAGAGGTGAATGCCGGGGAGTTAAAGTCTCTTAAAGGCTTTATAGACCCCGATGAAATACTCAAGGAGACCCCGAAGCGGATAGACGCCCTCAAAAGGCACGGCGCCGCGGTTATTTCGCGGTTTTTAAGGGCTGTTGCAACCGGCTGCGAGGTCTGCGGACAGGCGCATCAGCGTTGATGCATTTATGGGCAGGCGCTGGTTAAAACAGAGGCACAAACAGCACGCTCGCGGCGTAAAAGCATGAAAATGGCTTAAAAACGGCATAGAAACCCTTGGCATATAAATTGCTAATCTAATATAGTGCTGCATGAGGTTACAGGGTGGTAACCGGTTTTGCAGGGGCAGTTCCAAGCCTGCCCCTGCGTAAGATTATTTAGAAGAAAGGCAACGGCGCCTTTTCCTGAAGAAAGGGGGGCGCCATTTTTGTTCCCCCTGATGTGACTGCATTAAAAAAAAACAGCAGAGGGAGGCAGCGAATATGAAAAGACTCGTAGCATCACTGACAGCGGCAACGGCAATTTTTGTTTCCATTGGCGCGCTGGATTTGGCCCAGGCCACGCCGTCAACGACCTACTGGACGCCTGCGACCACCGACGTCCAGGCCTACAAGGTCGTGCACATCGGCATAGACAACTACTTTACGCTCGGCAGGAAGAACGACAGGGGCTCTTTGCCGACTGACGTCGGCCTGACCGTCGGAGTGCTTCCGTATGAAAAGCTCCAGATGGAGGTCGGCCTGGACTGGCAGGAGGCGACGACCGATCCGCTGAGCTTCAACGCCAAGCTCGGCACGCCTGAGGGCACGCTCTTTGACGGCTCTCCGGCCTTGAACGTCGGCATTTTTAACGTTGGAACCGATAGAAAGGTCCAGGTGGACGAGATAGGCTTGCTCCGGACCGATTTCAATATCGCCCACGTGATGGTCGGAAAGACCCTGCCTTCAAACCTCGGAAGGCTTTTTGCAGGCGTGTATCATGGAAATGGCAAAACGCTCGTTAACAGGGACGGAAAGGCTAAGAACAACGGCTACATGGTCGGCTGGGACAAGGGCGTTGATAAAACAAAGGACAAAGACGGCAATGAATACTCCAAATGGGTCTTTGCCGCGGACTGGGCGAGCGGCAAGAACGCCATCGGCGGCGGCGGAGTGGGCATATACCACTACTTCACAAAGGACATCTCGCTCCTGACCGGCCCGGTGTGGCTTAACGACCCGGCCGTTGCCAGCCCGAACGCAAATGCCAAGTGGGTCTGGACTACGCAGCTTGACATCAACTACTGAGAAGACCGGAGCTTTAGTGTCGGGTCTTGACAGTAGAAACAGGGCTTTAGTCCTCCCCCGTAAAGGGGGAGGAGAAAAAAATCGTAGTGCGAGATTTTAGTCTCGCTTGCTGCAATCAAGCAAGGAAGCGGCAAAAACAGCGAGGCTGAAGCCTCGCACCACGATATATGACTCTTGACAACACAGTTGCTCCCCCGATAGAAACCCTCGATAAAAGTATTCGAGGGCAGGCTGTTCGAGGGCAAGGTTGTGAAAAGGATAACAGGAGGAGGCAATTTTAAATGAAACGCTCAATGAGCATTTTTTTAATAGTAATGGGTCTTTTGTTTTCTTCAATCGTCCTGTTTTCAGGGGCGCGCGCGTTTGCGGACAGCCCTGCTTCAGATCCGTCCGGCGCGATGACAGGCACTGCGGCTGACGTCGTCGGAGCCACCTCCGGCGCGCCAACGGCGGACGACCTTAAAAATTTAGCGGCGAGCGAGCCGCTTGCCGCGAAGCTCGCAGACGTGGTCGGCCACAACAGGATCGCCATAAACGTCGCATGGACGCTCGTGTGCGCCTTTCTCGTCATGTTCATGCAGGCAGGGTTCGCAATGGCCGAGACCGGCTTTACCCAGGCAAAGAACGCCGGCCACACAATGGCCATGAACTTCATGGTCTATGTCCTCGGCATGCTCGGCTACTGGGTGTGCGGCTTCGCCCTGCAGATGGGCGGGGTGGGAGGAGTGGCTTCCCTTGGCGGCGCTACGGCGCTCTCAAACGAATTCACGGTGCATCTTTTCGGGAAGGACTTCGGCCTTTTCGGCACGACCGGGTTTTTTCTCTCAGGCATATCGTATGACGCGGTGATATTCACCGTATTCATCTTTCAGATGGTCTTCATGGACACTACCGCGACCATACCGACGGGTTCAATGGCTGAGAGATGGACGTTCAAGTCATTCGTAGTTTACGGTTTTTTCATCTCGGCGATTGTCTATCCGCTCTACGCGAACTGGGTCTGGGGCGGCGGGTGGCTCTCTTTGCTTGGCAAGAACTTCGGCCTGGGCCACGGCCATCTTGATTTCGCGGGATCGTCCGTTGTCCACATGACGGGCGGCGTGGCCGCCCTTGCCGGGGCCATGGTGCTTGGGCCGAGGCTCGGCAAATTCAGGCCTGACGGCAAGCCTGTAGCAATCCCAGGCCATCACATCCCGATGGCTATCGTGGGCTGCTTCATCCTCGCCTTCGGCTGGTTCGGCTTTAACGCGGGGTCAACCCTTGCGGCAGGGGACTTGAGGATAGGCGTCGTCGCCACCAACACCATGCTCGCCGGAGGCGCGGCGGCATTTTCTTCGATGATGTATATGTGGTTTCGCTACGGCAAGCCAGACATATCAATGTCTGCCAACGGCATGCTCGCGGGCCTTGTCGCCATCACGGCGCCCTGCGCCTTCGTGAACTCGGTCTCCGCCGTCATCATAGGGCTTGTCGCAGGGGTGCTCGTCTGCCTGAGCGTGGTTTTTATTGAACAGAAGATGAAGGTAGACGACCCTGTCGGCGCTATCTCGGTGCACGGCGTCAACGGCGCATGGGGTGTGCTGGCGCTCGGCCTGTTTGCGGACGGCACTTACGGCGGCGGCCTTAACGGGGTTGACGGCGCGGTCAGGGGGCTTTTTTACGGCGACGCTTCCCAGCTTGCCGCGCAGTTTATAGGCGTCGTTACAAATATAATCTTCGTCTTTGTCGTAATGTATGTGTTCTTCAAGGTTCTCAATAAGATCACCCCGTTAAGGGTTCCGAAGGATCAGGAGATAGAAGGGCTCGACCAGCATGAGGTCGCCGTCACGGCGTATCCTGACTTTCAAATAAAAAAGACGCATTGACCCCCGCTTAGACCCCCGCTTTAGGCACGTGAGGGCAGGCATGCGAGGGCAGGCATGCGAGGGCAGGCATGCGAGGGCAGGCGGTTTTTTGATGACGGTGAAATGAGGAGGTTGACATAATGCGCAAGATAGAAGCCGTAATAAAGCCATTCAAGCTCGATGAGGTCAAGAAGGCCCTTAATGACATCAACATAGAGGGCATGACCGTCACCGAAGTAAAGGGGTTCGGCAGGCAGAAGGGCCATGCCGAGTTCTACAGAGGGGCGGAGTATACGGTTGACTTCCTGCCCAAGATAAAGATAGAGGTCGTCACAACGGAGGACATGACCGCGAAGGTCGTCGAGGCCATCGTAAACGCGGCCAAGACCGGAAAGATAGGCGACGGAAAGATATTCGTCACGCCGGTCGAGGAGACGGTGAGGATACGGACCGGTGAAAGGGGCAAAGAGGCGTTGTAGGAACGGATGCTTCATTTTCTAATGAGAGGTTAACACAGCCCCTCCGGCAGAGGGGGATTTACAAAACTGACGTAAAATAGACAAAGTTGTCTAAGAAAAAGGAGGATGACAAAGATGTCAAAGAGAATATCATCGCTGATGCTTTTGTTTTTATTGCTGCCCGTTGCCGCGCTTGCGGCGGACGCGCCAAAGGTTGACACGGGCGACACCGCGTGGGTATTGATGTCAACCGCGCTTGTCCTCATGATGACCGCGCCTGGGCTTGCCATGTTTTACGGCGGCATGGTCAGGAAGAAAAACGTTCTGGGCACTCTCATGCAGAGCTTCATCCTGCTTTGCATGATAAGCATACAGTGGGTGATATGGGGCTATTCCGTCTCTTTCGGGCCGGACAAGGGCGGCCTGATCGGGGGCCTTGACTGGGCGTTTCTTGGCGGCGTGGGCCTTGAGCCTTACGCCGATTACGCGGGCACCATCCCGCATCAGCTGTTCATGCTGTTTCAGATGATGTTCGCGGTCATTACGCCCGCGCTCATCGCCGGCGCTTTCGCCGAGAGGATGAAGTTTTCCGCTTTTCTCATCTTTTCGCTCCTATGGACGGCGATAGTCTACGATCCCATAGCGCACTGGGTATGGGGCACGGGCGGGTGGCTGCGCAGCCTCGGCGCGCTGGACTTTGCCGGAGGCACGGTCGTTCACATAAGCTCAGGGGTCGCGGCCCTTGCCACCGCGCTGGTGCTTGGAAGGCGCAAAGGCTACATGCACGAGGTCATGATGCCGCATAACCTCCCGATGACCGTCATCGGCGCGGGGCTTCTGTGGTTCGGGTGGTTCGGGTTTAACGCGGGCAGCGCGCTTGGCGCCAACGGTCTGGCGGTGTCTACGTTCCTTGCCACGAACACGGCGGCCGCGGCCGCGGCCATCGCGTGGATGGCCGCTGAATGGCTGCACAGGGGAAAACCCACGATACTCGGCGTGGCGTCAGGTCTCGTGGCCGGCCTTGTGGCCATCACGCCGGCATCGGGCTTTGTCGGCCCCGGCCCGGCCATTATCGTCGGTCTCAGCGCGGGCGTCATCTGCTATCTGTCGGTCAGCGTCGTTAAGCCGCTTCTTCGTTACGATGATTCGCTCGACGCATTCGGCGTGCACGGCGTAGGCGGCATGTTCGGCGCCATAGCGACCGGCCTATTCGCGTCAAAGGCCGTTAATTCCGCCGGCGCAGACGGGTTATTTTTCGGCGGCGGCTGGTCGCTTTTGGGCAAGCAGTTCATCGCGATAGGAGCGAGCGCGGCTTATTCCTTTATACTTACCATTGTCATCCTCAAGATCGTCGACGCGTTAGTCGGGCTGAGGGTGTCGCCGGAGGAGGAGATGGAAGGGCTTGATCATTCTCAGCATAGCGAGAGCGGATACACCATGTAGCCGTCTTTAGTCAAAAAAGATTTGCCGCATTGAAGCGGCGTTTGTACGGCAAAGACGCCATGTTAAAACATGGCGTCTTTGTATTTTAGCAGGCTGCTGAAAAAGCCCCATCTACGTCGTTGTCCGCGTCGCTCGTCACTGCGGCGTGCCCAAAAGCACGCCTCGTTCCTCTCTCCTTGACGCCTAGTAGCTGGGGCTTTTTGAGCAGTCTGCCGTGAATATTTGGTTTGTCAACAATCTTTTAAGGAAAGCGGGGGAAGATGATGGAAAAGGAAAGGTTGGTCGTCATAGGAAACGGCATATCGGGGGCCGCCTGCGTTGAGGAGATTTTGAAGCTCGCCCCGCAGCGTTTCGCAATCACGGTCTTCGGGGCCGAGAGTCATGTCAATTACAACAGGGTGCTCCTGTCCCAGGTGCTCACCGGTGAAAAGACGCTCGGCGACATCACCGTCCACGGACGCCAGTGGTACGAGCAAAAGGGCGTAAAGCTTTTCACCGGATGCAGGGTAAGCGGGATAAGAAGGAAAAGCAGGATAGCCGTCGCGGAAAACGGCGAGGATGCGCGCTACTCAAAGCTCATCCTGGCCACCGGCGCGCAGTCGGTTGTCCCCAACATACCGGGCGCGGACAAAGAAGGCGTCGTGTCCTTCAGGGACATGGACGACTGCGAGAGGATACGGGCGCTTGTCCTGGCCCAGGGCGCGGGGAAGCGCAGGGCCGTTGTCATCGGCGGGGGGCTCATCGGCCTTGAGGCCGCCTACGCGCTTAAAAGCATCGGCGCGGAGGTATCCGTAGTGCATCTTATGCCGCATCTTATGGAAAGGCAGCTCGATCCGACCGCCGCCGGTTTTTTAAAGGAGGAGATCGAAAGGCTCGGCATAAACGTCCTTGTGGGCAAGGATACGGCCGAGGTGTCAGGCGACGGGAGGGTGGAAGGGCTCAGGTTCAAGGACGGCGGCGCTATCGAGGCCGACGTCGTGGTGATGGCCGTCGGCATAAGGCCGAACGTGGAGCTTGCAAGGGCGTCCGGGATTTACTGCGAAAAGGGCATAGTCGTGAGCGACACCATGCAGACGTACGATCCCGCGGTATACGCCGTGGGCGAATGCGTTCAGCACAGGGGGGCGACCTTCGGCCTTGTCGCGTCGGTATTCGAGCAGGCAAGGGTGCTTGCCAACCATCTCGCGGGGGACAGCAGGCTCGTCTTCAGGAACAGGCCCGCTTCGGTCAAACTGAAGGTGCCGGGCATAAACGTCTACTCGGCGGGAAGGACGGATGAGGCGAAAGACTGCGAGCCGATAGAATACATGGACAGGGCAGCGAGGACGTACAAGAAGCTGCTTATAAAAAATGGCAGGATAGAGGGCATCATACTCTATGGAGACACGCTGGACGGCCCGGCTCTGTTTGCAAGTCTTTTGGAAGGAGAGGACGTCTCAGACCGGAGGGGCAGGCTGCTTGCCGGCAGCGCCATGCCCTCAAGGGGCGGCTCTGCGCCCGATGACATGCCTCTGGATGCGATAGTCTGCGGCTGTAACGGCGTCACCAAAGGGATGATAGTCGACGCCATAGAAAAAAAGGGGCTTTTCACGAGGGAGGACGTTAAAAGGGAGACAATGGCGTCGTCGTCCTGCGGGGGGTGCGCCGGAGCGGTAGACCGGATATTGGAGGCGTCGCTTGGCGGCGCGTTCCAGTCAGGCGCCGAGGCCGCGGCTCTGTGCGCCTGCACTAAATATACGCGCGACGACGTCATTAAGAATATAAGGGAGAGGGGGCTTGAATCCGTAAAAGACGTCATGGAGACGCTCGGGTGGGAGACGGTCGGCTGCGAGACGTGCAGGCCCGCGATAAACTACTACGTGTCCATGATATGGCCCGCCAAGGGCGAAGACGACGTGACGTCGCGCCTCATCAACGAGCGGGTTCATGCCAATATTCAGAACGACGGGCGCTTTTCCGTTGTGCCGCGCATGTACGGCGGCGTTGTCAGGGCGGACGAACTGAGGAGGCTTGCCGACGCGGCGGACAGATACGGCGTGCCGCTCATCAAAATAACCGGCGGGCAGAGGATAGGGCTTTTCGGCGTAAGGAGGGACGACCTGGCAAGCGTCTGGAAGGATGTCGGCATGCCTTCGGGCTACGCCTACGGCAAGGCCCTGCGCACGGTCAAGACCTGCGTCGGTTCCAACTTCTGCAGATACGGAACGCAGGACTCGCTCACGCTCGGCATCGAGCTTGAAAAGATGCTCGAAGGCCTGTGGATGCCCGCCAAGGTCAAGCTCGGCGTGAGCGGCTGTCCGCGCAGCTGCGCGGAACACGGCATAAAGGACGTGGGCATACTCGGCGTGGCGGGCGGGTTTGAGATATACGCGGGCGGATGCGGCGGCATTGAACTTAGCGGCGGTGAGATACTTCGGAGGGTTAAAACTAAGGAAGAGGTCATGGAAACGGTCGCGGCGTTTTTGCAGTATTACAGGGAAGAGGCCCGCTACGGCGAAAGGACTTTCAGGTGGATAAGGCGCATGGGGATAAATGCCGTTAAAAAGGCCGTTGCCGATGACGCCCAAAGCAGGAATCTGCTCTGCCAGAGGCTTCATGAGGCGCTCAGTGGGAGAATGGACCCGTGGAAGACGAGGATAAACGAGCCTGCGGCCGCGGGCCGCGGGCCGCGGGATTGAGATTTAAAAGGCGGCGTGAGCAGGCTGCGGGCGGGGCTTTCTACGCCCGCCTGATGATCTCGCCCACGGTCTTTTTTATATCCTTTATCGACGCGGGCTTCATGAGGTTTTTAAGGTTGTTCTGTTTGAAAAATTTGACGCGGGACTCGTCGCAGCCGCCGGTGATGAAGACGAAGCGGTCCCGCAGGTAGGGGTGCTTGCGAACCGCCTGGTTGTAAAACTCTATGCCGTCTAGGACAGGCATGTCCACGTCGGTGATGACGGCCTCGAAGTGCCTGCCTTCGAGCTTTTCGAGGGCCTCGGCGCCGTTGCGGGCGTTTTCGACCCTGCCTTCCTGCGACAGCACGACGTTCATGATGTTGATCATGCCCTCTTCGTCGTCCACCACGAGGAGGTTTCTTTCCATCACGTCGGGAAGACTCGATATTTTTTCAAGCAGCCGCGAATATTCAGGGCGGGACTTTATGAACCATTCGATGTATTTCTTGTGCTGTTGGATGTTGGACGCGCTGGAGTAATAGACGTCAGGGAAGTCCCTGAGAACGCCGAGGACGCATAAAAAGGCGTCGTTGCATTCGGAGAATTCTATGGCGACAACGGCCTCGACAAGTTCATCTTTCGTAAGCTCTCCGCTATTAAGCTTTGTGCCGTAATAGAGGAACTCTTTTTCGATGCCGTGCCTGCTGTCGTCATCCAGCGTGATTAGCCCGGGTTCTTCTTTTTCGTTTTTTAGGAGGTCATACGCCCTGCGCACGACGTCGGCATGTATCTTTTCATCGTCGGCAAGGTGGCGGAGCATGGCGGCGAGACCCTTATCTTCGTTGAAAACGGCCGCGGCCTTAAGATAAAAGCCGTAAGACGCGTCTTCTATGCCGATAAGCCAATTTGTCAACTCATGCATCGCGCGTCTCCTGTGTCAATGACGTTATTTTAGCAGATTTATGCCGTTTTAACAAGGAGAACCCGTGGCGCTTCAGCCCTGCGTTACCTGTGGCCCATGCAGGCCTCTATTCTCGCGGCAATCTCCGCGGTCTTCCCTTTCATATCCGTTGCCGTAAGTATCCCGGAGACAATCGCCGCCGAGGCAGCCCCGTGACTGAAAATACCGGCGACGTTTTCCGCGGTTATCCCGCCGATGGCGACTATCGGCAAGGCGGACATTTTATGCAGTTCGCGAAGGCGTGAAAGCCCTTGAGGGCTATGCGCGTCCTTTTTGGTCTTTGTGGGGAATATCGGGCCGAAGGATATGTAATCCGCGCCGCTTTTTTGGGCCTGGGCGGCCTCTGCGGGATTGTGCGTGGAGACGCCTATGATCGCGCCTTTGCCAAGGAGGGCGCGCGCGCCTGCAAGGGGGATGTCGTCCTGGCCCAGATGGACGCCGTCGGCCCGGCTCATCATGGCGACGTCAACCCTGTCGTTGACGATGAAGGTCACGCCGCTTTCAAGCGTTATCCCCCGAAGGAGTCTTGCCGCCGCGAGCATCCTGCCTGAGGGAAGTTCCTTTGCCCTGAGCTGCAGTATCCGCGCGTTGCCGGAGATTATGGCCCTGGCGGCCTGCCCGATGCCGTCAAACGGCACATACGTCGTGTCTATCACCGCGTAAAGCCCTCTGATGCCTGTCATTCCTTTATCTTCGTCAGGTTGATCTTCAGAAGTTTTATCCTTTTTCTGAGCGTGTTCCTGTTTATGCCGAGCACCTCGGCGGCCTGCACCTGGTTGCCCCTGCTTTTTTCAAGGACGAGTTTTAAAAGCGGCCTTTCGAGGAACGGCATGATGAGGTCGTAGAGTTCCTGCTTGCCGGCCTGTTCCGTCCTGTCTATGAAGGGTTTGAGCTTTGCCGTGATGATGTCTTCGAGGGATTCGCGCCGTTGTCTCGACTCCGGCAGGTTAAGGTCCGCAGGGGTGAGGACAAGCCCGGGGCTTAAGAGGATCGCTCTCCTGAGGCAGTTTTCAAGCTCCCTGACGTTGCCGGGCCAGTAATAAGACTCGATGGCCTCAAGGGCCTTTGGCGAGAGCGTCCTCGCGTCGGTCTTGAATTCGCGGCGGAATCTGTCAAGAAAATGGCTTGCGAGGAGGGGGACGTCGCCCTTCCTGAGACGCAGAGGAGGCAGTTCTATCGTCACGCCGTTAAGCCTGTAAAGGAGGTCTTCCCTGAATTTTTTCTCGATTACGGCCTTGTCGAGGTCCTGGTTGGTGGCCGCGATGATGCGCACGTCGACCCGTATCGGCTCCTTGCCGCCGACCCTGTAAAACTCCCTCTCCTGTATCACCCGTAAAAGCCGGGCCTGAAGGTCAAGCGCCATGTCGCCTATCTCGTCAAGGAAGATAGTGCCTTCGCCGGCAAGCTCGAACTTGCCTTTCTTTGCCTCTACCGCCCCGGTGAACGCGCCCTTTTCAAAGCCGAAAAGCTCGCTTTCCATTAAATCCCGCGGCACCGCGGCGGAGTTGACGGCTATGAACGGGCCGCTCTTTCTGGGGCTGTTGGCGTGGATGAGGCGCGCTAAAACTTCCTTGCCCGTGCCGCTTTCGCCGGTTATAAGCGTGGTCACGTCTTTTGGCGCGACCTTGCCGATGGTTTTGAATACGCCCTGCACTGCCTTGCTCTTGCCGATGAAGACGGTTTCGTCAGAGAGCTTTTCCGTCAGCCTTTCGGTAAGGCGTGAAACCTTTTCCCTGAGGCTTATGGTCTCAAGCGCCCGCTCGACGATTATGTCGAGCTCGCCCAAATCGAACGGCTTGGTTACGTAGTCGAATGCGCCCGCCTTCATGGCGGCCAGGGTGCTCTCCATGGTGGACTCCGCCGTCATGATGATAAACGCGGCGGGGCAGGATGCCTCCGCGGCTTCTTTCAATACCGCAAGGCCGTCTTTGCCGGGCATGTTTATGTCTATGAGGGCAAGGGTAATGCCCGGCGTTTCAAGAAGGCGCGCGGCCTCCATGCCGTCCCCGGCCTTCAGGCATTCAATCTTTTTGTCGCTGAAAAAGCGTTCGAGCACCCACAGGATGCTCTCGTCGTCATCGGCTATCAAGACCTTTGGAGCGGCCATTATCCCTGCGTCTCCTTTTCAGCGACCGGCACATAGACTATGACGGCCGTGCCTGCGCCCGGCGTCGAGTCTATCTTCAAATGCCCGCCGTGCTCTTTGATTATCTTAAGTGAAAGGGCAAGGCCGAGGCCGCTGCCCTTGGGCTTTGTCGTGAAAAACGGCGTGAATATCCGATCCATGTCGCCGCGGCCTATGCCGCTGCCGTTGTCGCGTATCTCAACCGCGGCCATCCCCCGCTTCAGGCCTGCGAGGGCAGGCTCGCGGGGGCAGGCCTCGATGAGATGGAATTCGGTGATTATCCTCGTTACTATCTGTATCTGTCCATCCTTGCCGACGGCCTCTATCGCGTTTTTGATGAGGTTCAAAAAGACCTGCTTCAGCTGTCCCTCGTCGCCGAAGACCGGCGGCAGGCTGGGGTCGTAGTCGCGCTTCAGCGTATACGGAGTCCGGCCCCCTGAGGGAGTCCGGCTCCCTGCGGGAGTCCGGCCTTCCTGCGCGAGGAAGACGACCGCGTCGAGCGCCTGATGTATGTTGAACTCCTTTTTAACGAGCCGCGCAGGCCGCGCAAAGTCGAGCATCTCGTTCACGATGCGGTTCAGATGGTCCGCCTCGCGTATGATTATTCCGGTGTAGTCTGAGAGGCTCTCGTCTTTGATTTTTTTCGTGAGGAGCTGGGCAGCCCCGCGTATTCCGCTCAATGGATTTTTTATCTCATGCGCGAGGTTTGCCGCGAAGGTGCCGATGTAGGCCAGGCGTTCATTGCGGAGCGTCCCGGCTTCGAGGGATTTTATGCCGGAAAGGTCTTTTATCACAGCCACGGCCCCGCGCGCCGCGCCCCCGGCGTCGAATATCTGGCTCGTGGTGATGCCCACGGGAACAGGGCCGGAAAATCTCCGGTGGAGCTTTTCTTCATACTCGGCAAAGAGCTTGCCTTCGGAGAGGGTCTTTTCAAGCATCTCGATAAGACGCGCGTCCCGATTGAAAAAATCCTTGATGGGTCTGCCGAGGATAAGGGTGCGCGACAGCTCGGATATCTTTTCCGCTGACTGGTTAAAGACCGTCACGCGCATGGAAGCGTCAACGGCGATGACCCCTTCGCTAAGGCCCTCGATAAGGTCTTCGTAGGAGGCGCTTTCAGGCGGCTTGGCAGCCGCTGCGGGCGGCGCCGGGGCATGTCCCTTGGTGGATTTTTTTGATGTCGTCATTTCTGCCTAAATAATAGGCATCATAACAATATTCAAAGGGAAACGCAAGCACGGCAATTCTTTAAGGCTGACGCATGGCGCTTGACCATTTTGCTTATCCGTCGGATAATCCCGCCTGTGAAGCGGGAACTCGTCGCAGGATTGATAATCGTAAGGGGCAGGGCGTTGATGATGCACAACGTGAAGCACGGGCTTCGCATCGAGCCGCCCGGCGGGAAGGTCCATGAAGGCGAGAAGTATGAAGACGCTCTCATTCGCGAGATACGCGAGGAGCTTGGCGCGGCAGCGGGCAACCTCAGGTTTCTCGGCGTTTACGAGACAGACTCGCCGGAGGGCGATTTTCCCGTGCATACTTTCTTATGCGATATCATCGAGGGCAAGCCGCGCAACGCCGAGCCGGAGAAGTTTTTACGTTTTGGCTGGCATTCATTCAAGGAACTGCTCCGTTTTAAAGAAGAAGGCGCTCTGGTGCCCAACATCGCGAGGGCGCTTGAGGAGCTAAAGGGGCTTATGAAGCCGCAGGATAGCGCATGAGAGTCGTGGAAGTATATGTCATTCTACGCAAAAGACACTGGCGGGCATGACAGAATGGGAGTTTTTTCAGCAAACCGTCAGAGGGTCTTTATTCCATCGGTTTCTTCCGGTTTGTCGTAATCATAAAAAAGGAAGTAGACGACTACCGCGGCGACGGTTATCAGCATGAATATGCCGTCGCTGAAGGCGTACCACGCGATGCCGGAAAGGAGCGCCGTGGTAAAGGCTGTCCAGTTTATCATTTTCAGCGTCTTTGCCGGGAACTTCTTTATGGCCTTGCCCGCCAAACGGTAGACTGCCATGAAAAGCAGGAATACGCCTATGAGTATTAAGAATTCCTTCAAGTCCATTTGGTAATTTCCTTTTTTGCGCTTTGTTAAAGGCTTGATTTATCGTTCCAGCGCGGGAACGATAACGTAGTGCGATACTTTAGTGTCGCTGTCTTGTCGTTAGTTTCGCTGTCTTGATGTAGCGAGACTAAAGTCTCGCGCTACGTTTTTTTAAAGAGCTTCCTGATGTTGCCGGCGTAAGGGGCGCGCACTACCCCTTTTTCCGTTATTATCGCCGAAATGAGCCTTGCCGGTGTGACGTCAAAGGCCGGGTTTTTGACATTTATGCCCTTTGGCGCTATCCGTATGCCCTTCATGTGCGTGACTTCGGTCTCGTCCCTTTCCTCTATCGGGATGAAGTCCCCGTGTTTTATCTTAACGTCTATCGTCGAGGTGGGCGCGGCCACGTAGAAGGGGATGCCGTGCTCCTTTGCGAGTATGGCCACCGAGTACGTGCCTATCTTGTTGGCCGTGTCCCCGTTTGCCGCTATCCTGTCGGCGCCTACGACCACGGAGTTTATAAAACCCTTTTTCATCATGTATCCGGCCATGTTGTCCGTGATGAGCGTGACGTCGATGTTGTCCTTCTTAAGTTCCCACGCGGTCAGGCGCGAGCCTTGCAGAAACGGCCTCGTCTCATCGGCAAAGACCTTTATATTTTTACCCGCTTCCACGGCGCCTCTGATCACGCCGAGGGCCGTGCCGTAGCCGGCCGTGGCGAGCGCCCCTGCGTTGCAGTGAGTAAGGACGGTGGAGTTGTCTTTAATGAGTTTCTGTCCGTGCCTTCCCATGGCGCGGTTTATTTCGATGTCTTCCCTGTGTATGCGCCGGGCCTCGTCAATCAGCCTTTTTTTAAGTTCCGCCACGCTGAGGCGGCTGTTTTCTTCAGCGGTTCTCGTCATCCTGTCTATGGCCCAGAAGAGGTTGACCGCCGTGGGACGCGTGGAGGCAAGGAGCTTTGCAATCCCGGCGAACTCTCTTTTAAAGGCCTTCATGTCGTCCGTTTTTATCTTTGACGCGCCGATGGCGACGCCGAAGGCCCCGGCAACCCCTATGGCAGGCGCGCCGCGAACGACCATCTTCTTTATGGCCTCTGCAACGCCCTTGTAGTCGCGGTATGTGTTGTAGACCTCCTTTTCCGGCAGGAGCCTCTGGTCTATCATCACAACGTTGTTTTTTACCCATTCGATGGTCTTGATCGTGTTCATTTTCATATTCTCCCGGTATTGTAAAATATTACGGATAGATGCGGTATGACGGATGTCAGTAACAGGTTTTTCTGTTCTGGAGTATGGACGTATCGAAGGGCTGGCATTTTACCGTTTCGCCGGCCTTAAAACCGGCCGCGTCCTCGGGAACGATGATGAACGCGTTCGCCCTGACCATGGTGGATATGACGCCGGACCCCTGAGCGTCAAGCGGCGAGACATGATATCCCTGTCCGGCCGTTTCCATCGCAAGCTCGGCCCGCAGGAATGTCATCCTGCCAGGCTTTATCTTGACGTCTTTGGTAAGGCGCGCGGCGATTGCGGCGCGGAAGATGTCGTCGCGCCCGGCCATCTTCAGGAGCGCCGGCCTGACGAACTGCTCGAACGCCACCATGGAGGAAATAGGGTTTCCCGGAAGCCCGAACGCGGGTCTGCCTTTTATAACGCCGAAGGCAAGGGGCTTGCCTGGTTTGAGCGCGACCTTCCAGAAGCGCATATCGGAGCCCATGTCTTTTAAAACGTCCTTGACAAAGTCGTAGTCGCCCACTGAAACGCCGCCGGAGGTGATTATGCAGTCGGCCTTTATCCCGGCCTCAAGCCTTTCGCGCAGGGCCTCTTTCGTGTCCCGCGCTATGCCGAGCTGTCTGTATACGGCCCCGGCCTCGGCCACGAGCGAGCAGATGGCGTAGCCGTTGGAGTTGATTATCTTGCCCGGTCCCGGTTCTTCATTTATATCCACAAGCTCATCTCCCGTTGAGATGACCGCGATCGTGGGCCTTTTGTAAACCTTTATCTCCGGCGTGCCGATAGTGGCGAGCATGCACACCTCGGCAGGGCGGATGAGCGATCCTTTTTTTATGACAAGATCGCCGGCCTTGAAGTCCTCGCCGCCGCGCCTGATGTTTTCTCCGGGCCTGGCCTTTTGAAGTATGTTGACCGAGCCTGATGAACCCTTCCTTTTCTCCTTCCCTTTCACGGGGGAGGGCAGGGTGGGGGTGTTTGAGGGTATATTCGTGTATTCGACCATCACCACGGCCGTTGCCCCGTCCGGCACTGGCGCGCCGGTCATTATGCGAACGGCCTCGCCTGCGCCTACGGCCCCTTTTGGAACCGCCCCTGCGGGAAGGTCGTAGATGACCTTGAGGGTCACGGGACTGTCGGGCCCTGCCGCGCTGACATCCTCTGCGCGCAGAGCGTAGCCGTCCATGGCGGAATTGTCCCACGGCGGGTTTGGCCTTCCGGCGTAGACGTCTTCGTATGAAACCCTGCCCATCGCGCTTAAGATGTCAACGGACTCGGCGGCTAGTGGCTTAATTTCATTCAGGATGATTTCAAGGGCTTCTTTGACGGATATCATTTGATTACCTCTGCCTGTTATAAATTACAGCACGAAAAGGAATAAACAAAACCCTCTCGCCTGATGACCCCTTCCTTTTCTCCTCTCCCTTTATGGGGGAGGGCAGGGTGGGGGCGCGGGTAAGAGGGCTAAGCGGCATTTTTTTAAGGTGCGGATGCTATCCGTGCAGTTCCCAGTGCACGTTAACTACATCGGCGATGTTTTTGCCGTGTTTTTGCTCAGCCGCCCTTACGGGGACGACGATCATCGTGCCGGGCCTCAGGCGCTTCAAATTCTTTATGTTGTTAAGATACATTATCGGCTGGATGTTCGTGCCGTATAGCCGGGCTATCTTTGATAAGGAGTCCCCGCGCTTTATCTTATGCTCGCGGAACTTTACCCGCCGTGGCGGAGGTATCTTCCCGATGTTTTCCGCAAACTTCCCGCCGGCGCCCGCAGGCAGCTTTACCTCGTATTCCGGGTAGTTCGGCGGCGTGAACCAGTGGAGGAGCTCAGGGTTGAGTTTTTTTATCTCATCAAGGGAAACGCCGGACGCCTCGGCGATGACCTTTAAATCCGTAACGCCTGCGACCTTGACCCTGTCGAACGCAATGCCGCTTGTTTCAGACGGGACCTCGAAGCCGTATTTTGCGGGATCCTTGGCCATCATCATGGCGGCAAGGTACTTCGGGACGTAATCGCGGGTTTCTTTCTTAAGCAGCCTTATTTGGCCTCTTTTGGGGGCCATCGCAATCTCCCAGAAGTCCGTCGTGCCGCGTCTTTTCATGGCTCTCATGATGCGGCCCTCGCCGGCGTTGTACCCGGCCGCGGCAAGATACCATGAGCCGAACCTGTCGTAGAGGTTTTTAAAGTATCTGGCCGCGGCCCGCGTGGATTTTTCCGGATCCCGTCTTTCGTCTATCCACCAGTCGACGCGCAGCCCGTACATTTTCGCGGTGCCCTTTATGAACTGCCACATGCCGACCGCCTTTGCCTTTGACTTTGCGTGCGGCGAAAGGCCGCTTTCTATCAAGGCGATGTAAAAGAGGTCTTCAGGCACGCCCTCTTCGGCGAGTATGTCGGTTATGATGGGCATGTAGTCGGAGCTTCTTTCGAGCCATCTGGTGAAGTGCTTTCTGCCGCGGCCCTGAAAATACTTGACGTATGCCTCTACCTTCGGATTGATTACCACCGGCACGTCGGGAAGTCCGTCCTCGGTCCCGGCAGTGACCGTGTCGTCTGCTTCCGCGTCGTCGTCAACGGGGAGAATATCGTCGTTGTTAATGATGGCTGCGGCGTCGATGCCGTCATCCGCGCCGTCGATTTCCTGCTCTGCCGCCAGGCCGCCGGTTGTTGTATTTTCGTCTCCCTGCGGCGCGATGGCGCCGGTTGAGCCGTTTGGCGGCGCCTCCGTCATGGCCGGGGCCCCGGCAGCGTCAGCCGGCGCGGCTTTCTTGGAACCCTTGCCGAGCCATGAATCCCCGTAGACGCGCGCCAGATCGTTCCACAGGCCCTGTTTAACGGGCGCGGCGGGGAGCGATGACCTCTTGCTTACGGCCTGGGTCTTCTGGGCGTAGGTATCGGCCGCAGGGATGGTTGCCGGTTTGTCGGCGACCGTTATGGCCGGATCGCCGTCCCTGGGCGCCAGAGGCGTTTGGAGGACGGACGTCTGCCCTTCGGCATTTGCCGCAATGGTCAGACACGGGAATGTAAGGGTTAAAATGACAAAGGAAAGATATAGGAAGGCTTTTATCATCCTGTTTTAAACAAGCTCCTTTTTAATGACAGCCCCTGAGAGATGAAGTTCGGCAAATTTTTCCTTGATGTCTTCCGCCGTCTTTTTAGCGGCAAGTTCGATGTTTCTGCCTGCGTTGGTGATGGTCTTCGTGTATTCAACGAAGTATTCGTTCTTTTTTGACCATTTACGCGATACGTTCCTGCCGTAGGTCTTTAAGGCCACGTTAAAGAGGTCTAACTTCACGGCCCTTTTGATTATCTGCGGTATGGAATAGAACTCCTTTGTGGCCTGCATAGTCTCGGACTGAAGTTCGTAGTAGCTCATCAGCTTTGGCTCGAAGACCACGTGGTGCGCGTCATACAGCGACCAGTCCTTGGAGATGATGCGGCCTTCCTTTTCGAGGTCGCTGTAGCACCGCGTGCCGGGCAGGGGAGTGAGAATAAGGAACTGAACGGTTTCAAGGTTGTTTTTCTTGGCGAACCTGATGGTCTCGTGTATGGTGCCGGTCGTGTCGGTGTCAGCGCCGAAGACGAACATGCCGTGTATGCGCGTGCCGTTCTTATGAAGGAGCTTGATGCAGGTTTCGATGTCGTCAAGCGACTGCTTCTTGTTGTAGAGCTTGAGCGTCTCAGGGTTTATGGATTCAAAGCCGATGTAGACCGTGTTGCATTTTGACCTTTTCATGAGGTCCATAAGCTCCTGGTCCCTGGCGACGTCGACCCGCACCTGCGCCGTCCAGGGGAAGGTGAGTTTTTTTTCTATCATCGCGCTGAGGAGCTCTTTTGTCCGCTTCTTGTGCGCGATGAAGTTGTCGTCGTAGAAAAAGACCCAGTCCCCGCCGAAGTTCCTGTGGTTTTCAAGCTCTTTTATTACGTTTTCTTTGTTCCGGAACCTGTACTTCTGGCCGAACATGCCCGTGACGGAGCAGAAGCTGCAGTCAAACGGGCAGCCCCTTGAGGTCATTATCGGGGTAATGGGAAATTTTTTCAGGCCGTGCGTCTCAAGGCCCTTTATGAGCGTGAAGTCCGGGCAGGGGAGAGAGTCTACGTTCTTGCAGGTGGCGGTCTCCCTGTTGTGGGTTACGCGGCCTGCGCTGTCCCTGTATGAAAGTCCGGTTATCTGTTCAAGCCCTTTGCCCGTCTCAACGGCCTTTACGAAGTCAACAATGCAGTCGTCCGCCTCGCCCCTGATGACGAAGTCGCAGTACTGAAGGGCCTCGTCCGGCAGGAACGTGGCGTGCGGGCCGCCTATGAAAACCGTGACGCCCGCCTGCCTGAGGAGCATCGCTATCTCGTAGGAACGCCTCGCGGTAGCCGTGATGCAGGATATGCCGACAAGGTCTGCGGTGAGGACGTCTTTAAGGTCGAGTTCCTCAATGGTCTCGACGCAGCTTAGTACGTTATAACCGTGTTTTTTTAAGATGGTGCCAAGGAGCACGGTGCCGAGCCGCGGAATGGCCGCGCGGGTAAATACGTGCAGATCCGAAGGTTTTGGCTCTATGAACACAATTTTTTTCATGTCCGTTCCCTTTCTGTTTGTGTGCGCCATGTTAAACGCTAATGCCGGATAAGTCAAGGAAAAGGATTGCGCCTGCCTTTCTTGAAAGAAAGGTAAGACCCAGGAACTTTAACTCCGCATATTTGATATTTGCGATTGTGCTTTGAGTCGTCAGCGCCTCTGTTTCTATCTCAGATACCCATCTTCTTTGCGATTAGCTCAAGCTCCTTTGGCCTGCCTTCAGCCACGATCTGCTCTTTAAGCTTTTCGGGCGAGTGTTTGTATTTGCTTTCCACCGTCTCCCTGTAAACCGGGGCGCCGTTGTAGGCGCAAAAGGGGTAGAGATGCCCCTTGGGGTCGGGGTAGTGTATGACGCAGCGTTTGACCCTTTCGATGTTAAAGTTGTAGGCGTCCATGAAATGCATGCCCGCTATGAAGAAGTCGCTGTAAAAGCGCTCCTTCTTCAGGTTCGGATCAACCGTGGTCCTTCTAAGGCTCCTTTCCTGATAGCCTTCGAGGCTCTGCAGGAATTTTTTAAAGGTCAGGCCCTTTGGGGCCTTCTTTTCGTCAAAATATTTCTGGAGCCTGTAGAGTATCTTCACCTTGGATACAAGGTCGAAGCCTGATGGTTTCACCTCTCTTGAAAGCTGTATCAGCTCCTTCATGAACGGTTTCATGTCGAGGAACTCGCTGACCGGTTTTACAGAGCCGTCTTCGCCGATATAGAAGTATGCCCCCTGCGAGCAGTGCGGGTGGAGGGTAAGCGCGAAGCTCGGCTTGCCGCTTAGCGATGACGCGAGCTTTGACAGGGCCGTGGTGCAGCCTATCGGGAACCAGTCACGCATGGCCTGCATCCAGCCGGTCTGGCGCTCTATATCAAAGGCCAGGTCGGCAAGGGTGTAGCGCCTCTCCAGACGGTGGCTCTGGCTGAACCTTCCGACGAAGGAGACGGGCTGGAAGGCGATGCCGCTTATGACGTCGTTGTTCTTCACGGCGAACTTGACTATGTCGCCTACCTGATGGTCGTTGAAGCCCTTGACGAGCGTTGCAACGAGGACTACGCCTATGCGGTTCTTTCTGCAGTTTTCTATGGCTTTTATTTTGTATTCCATCAGCGGCAACGCGCGGGTCTTTTTGTACACGTCGTCGGTAACGCCGTCGAACTGGAGGTAGAGGTTCTCTACGCCCGCCTCCTTGGCGGCCTGCGCGAATTCGGGCTCCGCCATCCTGATGCCGTTGGTGTTTACCTGGATGTATTGAAAGCCCATCTGTGACGCCCGTCTGATTATCTCAAGGAAGTCCGGCCTGACGGTCGGCTCTCCGCCTGAGAACTGCACCATGTTCGCGCGAACGGGTTTCTGATTGACAAGACACTGGAGCATGGACATGACGTCGTCAAACGGAGGCTCGTAGAGGTAGCCCGCCGCGTTGGCGTTGGCAAAGCACACGGGACAGGTCATGTTGCACCTGTTGGTGAGGTCTATTATGGGCAGTCCGCTATGGCTTGTGTGCATGTTGCAAAGGCCGCACTGTTTGGGGCACACGGTGGCCTTCTTAATCGGAGGGTCTTCAATCCCCCTGCCGTCGCCGAACCAGAACTCCTCGCACCTGTGGTAGAGGTTCACGTCGCCGTAGGCGATGTCTTTGAACTCTCCGTGGTCTTTGCAGGTCTTTTTTATCCAGACCTTGCCGTCTTCCGGATAAAGCGTGGCGTTGATGATTTCCATGCATTCGGGGCAGACGGACTCGATTTCCTTGGGCAGGCCGTATGTGATGGGTTCTATCGCGGTGCCTGAGTAGGTTGTTTCCGGTTCGTCCGCAAGCTCAGGGAGTGATTGTCCCGCGAGGGGAGGCTCATGCCGCGGTTCATCGTTGGATTTAAAAAAACGTTTGATCAGGTTCATGCTGAAACCTCCACGTTCGTTTTTTAATCTATTGATGGTATCCCGGCAATATAAGGTTTCCTTCAGGAATTATACCGCCGGAATAATGCCATGTGAGTGTTGTAACATTATAATTAAAACTTTCCGGTTAGGCAAGTGTGAATTTCATCAGGGGATTTTAAAATATGGCTGTGCGCGGCGCGAGGCTGTACTCTTACCTCGCCGTAATCATGCAACAGCTCGGCAAAACAGCGGATTGCGTCTAATGAGGATACGTAACGCTGAAAAACACCCTGGTTTTTCTCTCAGGCGCCTATCTTCGTAATTTGAACGCAGGAGTTCGCGCATGCTTGGAAGGGATAGTATTTTTTAACTGCGAGTCTGTTGGTTGGGGCTGAGGCGTAGGGTGGGCACAGCCCACCATTTACATAGGTGGACGATGCCCACCCTGCAAGCTTACAGGCGGCTCAGGAGATACTCCGCGTTGTATTTGAGGAGCGCGTATGCCTCCGGTGCAAGGCCTTTTTCGTTTTGCGCCTCGACCTCGCTTATGAATGCGGCAAGGAGATTTTTGGCTGTTTTTATGTCGTTTGCAGCGAGTTTTTTCTTTGCGTTATCAAGCTTGGCGTCAAGGCTTGTCACAAGGCCGGAGTTTTTTATCCATCCGAGCAAAAAGGCCTTATGTTTTAGTGCGATGATGCGGTCAATAAATCCCACAGCGCTGAATACCGCAGGCGGCGCCACGGGGCCGACGGTGGTGAACTTATAGACAAGGCTGCTACGCAGAGTGTCAGTCAGCTCTATGTTCTCTTCGTATTCAGGCGGCAGGCTGTCGTAGTCGATGTACGGTATTATTATGCCTTCCCTTATGCCAGGCAGGCCGTAGGATTTGATGGAAGGACCTGTCAGGCTGTTGCCCGGTGAGAGGAGGGCGCTTTCCGCATTGCTTGCCCAAGTAGCCTTGCCGTTGGGGCCGAGTCCACATCCCCATATAGTCATGCTGGTGCTGGGTAGCACAAAGCCGTAAGGGCCGTCCATGCCGACTGGAACCATCTGAAAGCGAGCAAGGTTATAGTTTGATGGATCTTCATCATAGCATTGGCCATTAACAAGTCCGTCGCTCCTCAAGTCTGCATCCCCCTGCCCCTTGCTGATATCTATTTCAAAGTGACGTATTTGATTTGTATTCACCGGCGGGTTATAAATCTCATAGTTGTACGTGTAGATGCCTGTTACGGTGTCAAAGGACATGTTTGCAGATACCGTAACATCCTTCAATGGAGTTGGCATATAGGCAATGGCTGAAGAGGCGGAGGCAATTACCATCAGAGCTGCTAAAAGGAATTTTTTCATTTTACCACCTTCATAGTTAAGGGAATTCGCAGTGTATGCTGGCTTCCGGCGCAATTTTACCATTATAGAAATTGCATATTTTTTC
This sequence comes from Deltaproteobacteria bacterium, assembly GCA_016234935.1. Lineage (GTDB taxonomy): Bacteria > Desulfobacterota > GWC2-55-46 > GWC2-55-46 > GWC2-55-46 > JACRNL01. The sequence goes on from JACRNL010000003.1 coordinate 135,594, forward strand.
AATAAAAATCTTATTTACTTTAATAGATCCATTTACTGTAACCCCATTATTGTTAAGGCAAATCGCTGTCGAGCCGGAGGCTGCGACTTTAGCGCATGTGTCTATGTCAACGCTCGTGCCTTTTCTGTGTAAACTGTGAGGAGATGCCCAGGTCGCTTTCCAGTCAAAAAGCCCGCCCCATTCAAGGCTCATGTCGTTTATCCCGAGCGTTGCCCCGGTCTTCTTGTAGTAATCATACGCCATCATCCCCGCCCTCGCTAATGTCGCCGGCGTGCCGTAGTGGTTGTTCGGGTGCGTGCTTGTTTGTCCGGTGAGGCTCCAGTATCCTTGATCATTGGCTGTAAGTGCAATCAGCCCGGGCACCTGCACATTTACGGTCGTCCCGTTCACGGCCTTGTCGTTGACCTCGGCAAGTATCTTTTCCGTCCCTGAGAATGCGCCGCTCGTGTAATCCGCATATTGCGTTCCGGCAGCCCCCGCCGGGAATGAAAACGTATCAGGGGTCAAACTCCCCTTAGGCCTGCTGCCGTAATGGCTGTGCCCGCCCGAACCGGCAACCGGCGCTGTTCTGAGCTTCACAGCGCAGCCACCGGCAGGCGCGGCTTTATTTAAAACAACGGAAATCCTTGACGTGGGCGGCTGGTTTCCATTCATCTGAGGCAATATAGTGGACGGGGATGCGCTTATCGCCACATCGCACGCCACTATGGTCTTGACCCAGCCGCTTACGTCGGCGCACCCGTTGTCTCTGTTGCGGCAGGTGCAGAGTATGTAATCGGCCCCGCATGTGCAGAAGGTCTCGGTGTAGTTGCAGGGGCTCCCGATGGCGCTGTGGCGCATTGTCCCTAAGCCCGAAAAAGTCCATGTGCTGGAACCGGGATAGGTGCAGGTAGTCGAAAATTCCATGGAGCTGGTACCATCATGCTTAGGGTAATTGTAATAGCTGTTGCCGCAGCCGACCGTAACGATAGTGTCGCCTTGAGCAGCGGGGACGCTGATGAGGATGTACGCCAAGAATGTCAGGAGAGTAAGAGTCAGTGAACGGCCGCTCGCCGCAACCCCGCCGCTAAAACGGCGCGGAATATATCTCTGGAGGATGTACCGGCGAAGCGTACTGCGGCAGTGAACCGTGGGGGGGGGGCATGAAGGCCTCCGTACTTTTAGGTCATGAAACGTGAAGAAGCTCCGGATTGAGCTTCTGTTCGTTTGATTCGAACCTGTGGCGTCATCGGCATTACACGCTGCTCAAAGACCCATATTGAAGAATTGAAAAATATACAAGCCTGCTTACATGCGCCCATATTGATAGTTTAAATACCGTTTGTCAAGGACTTTAATTGCCGCTTTGCAGAGTTTAGCAAAGGGCGGTGAGGTTTGGTCTTGCGCGGCGTTTGCGTCCGTGGCAGCGGCGCGGGGTCAGAGCGCGTCTTTAAGGTATCTTCCGGTAAGGCTTGCCCTGGTCTTTGCGATATCCTCCGGCTGGCCGCAGGCCACGACGCGGCCGCCTTTTTCGCCGCCGCCTAGGCCGAGGTCTATGACGTAATCGGCGGTCTTTATGCAGTCGAGGTTGTGTTCGATGACAAGGGCGGTGTTTCCGGCGTCTACGAGCCTGTTTATGACGGCAAGGAGCTTTTTAACGTCGTCCATGTGCAGGCCCGTCGTAGGCTCGTCAAAGACGTAGAGTATATCTCCGGTCTCCTCGCAGGCAAGCTCTTTTGCGATATGGAGCCTCTGCGACTCGCCGCCGGAAAGCGTTGATGAGCTCTGGCCGAGGCGCAGGTATCCGAGGCCGACCTCGCGCACTATGGAAAAGAGCCTTTGCAGGCGGTCATTGCCCTGAAAATGCGTTGCTGCGTCGTCAAAGGTCATATTGAGGCAGGCGTGGATGTTCGCCCTGCGGTATTTTACGTCAAGCACTTTCGGCTTATACCTCTTGCCGCTGCAGACCGCGCATTTTATGTAGACGTCCGGCAGAAAGTACATCTCAAGCTTCTGTGCGCCGTCGCCCTTGCAGGCCTCGCACCTTCCGCCTGTGACGTTGAATGAGAAGTGGCCGGGCGTCAGCCCCAGGGCCTCGGCAGACGGCGTCGCCGCGTAGATGCGGCGTATCTCGTCAAAGCCGCCTATGCAGGTGATGGGGTTGCTCCTTGCCGAGCGGCCAATGGGGGACTGGTCTATGAGCCTTACCTCGCGTATCCGCTCCGCGCCTTCAAGGGAACCATACGGCATGGGCCGCCCGCGCCGTGACCCGCCCGTCTTGAAGCGCTCCGCAAGTATATTGCAAATCGTATCCACCACGAGGGTGCTTTTGCCTGAGCCTGATACGCCTGTGACGCACGTGAGGGTTTTGAGCGGGATGCTCACGTTGATTGACTTGAGGTTGTTGCCTCTCGCGCCTTTGAGCACGAGAAATTTGCCGCTGCCGTTCCTTCTCCACCTCGGCGTGTGTATGTGCTGCGTCCCATTCAAGTAGTTGGCGGTGAGGGTAGTGCCTTTCATGAGGAATTCATCGGTAGGCCCGGCCCAGACAACCCTTCCGCCGCGTTCGCCCGCGCCCGGGCCGAGTTCTACAATGTAATCCGAAGACCTTATTATAGCGCTTTCATGCTCGACAACGACCACGGTGTTGCCCGCGCTTGAAAGCCTTTTAAGCTGGCGTATGAGCATGTCCGTGTCTACCGGATGAAGGCCGATGGAAGGCTCGTCAAGCACGTAAAGCACGCCGGTCAGAGAGGTCGCAAGCTGCGTGGCGATAGTCACCCTCTGCGCCTCGCCGCTTGACAGGCTCTTCGCGGGCCGGTCAAGCGTGATGTAGCCGAGGCCCGTCTGCGAGAGGAATTCGAGCTTTGCCTTTAACTGCCGCAAAAGCTCTTTTGAGAGCTCCTCCTCATGAGGCGTAAGTTTAATGGAACTGAAAAACGCCAGGGCGTCTTTTATGGACATACCGCTTATCCCGGCGATGTTTTTGCCCGACACGCGGATATTCAGCGTGCCCTTTTGAAGCCGCGCGCCTTCGCACGAGGCGCACGGGAACTGCCCCTTGTATCTTGAGAGAAAGACCCTTATGTGGAGCTTGTATTTTTTAGTTTCAAGGTATTTGAAAAAACCGTCTATGCCTTCGAAGTCGGACGTGCCTTCGAAGACGAGCTTCTTCTCCCTTGCGGAGAGCTTTGAAAACGGCCTGTCAAGGTCTATCGCGTATTTCGCGGCGTATTTCTTAAGCTCTTCAAACCACCATGCGTAGGAGGGCTTTGTCCATGGGTCGATCACGCCCTGGTTAAGCGTCAAAGACGTGTCGGGCATGACTAAATGCGGGTCGTATTTAAGGATGTTGCCGAAGCCCCGGCACTCGGGACAGGCCCCTGTGGGGTGGTTAAACGACAGCGCGAACTGGTCCGGTTTTGTCAAGGGAGCGGCGCATTTCGTGCATTTGAATCGGCTTGAGAATTCTTCCGTGCCCTTTTCGGCCGCCTCGGCCCATGCCGCGCCGCCGCCCTCCCTGAAGGCGGTTTCAAGGGCTTCAACGAGCCTTTGGCGCGAGTCCTTCTTTAAAACAAGGCGGTCGGCGATGACGCTGACCTCGGACGGCTTTTTTTTGGGCTGTTCCCACTCGCCGGTGGAGATTGCGATGATATTGCCGCCGGATTTCAACCGTGAAAAACCGTTTTTAAGAAGCCCTTCGCGTATATCTTCCAATGAGCGGCCGGCGCATTGCATCTTGAATCCGACAATGGCCGCTTCTCCGGCGTATTTCGCAAGGAGATGATCAGCCGCCGTCTGCGGCCCCCATGCCCGCGCCTCGGCGCCGCATTCAGGGCAAAATACATGGCCGGCCTTCGCGAAAAAGAGCCTGAGGTAATCGTCTATCTCCGTGGCCGTGGCTACGGTGGACCGGCTCGTCCTCACCGGGTTTTTCTGCTCTATCGCTATGGAGGGGCGTATGTTTTGTATGGAGTCAAGGTCGGGTCTGTCCATGCGCTCAAGGAAAAGGCGCGTGTAGGTGGAAAGCGACTCTATGAACCGCCACCTGCCCTCGGCAAACAGCGTGTCAAAGGCAAGGGACGACTTGCCGCTGCCGGACAGGCCGACTATCGCGGTGATCCTGTTATGCGGTATGCTTATGCTTATGTTCTTGAGGTTGTTCTGCCGCACCCCTTGAATTATAAGCTCGCCTCCCCGCTTAAAGCCCGCGGGGACATGCTCGCTGCCCGCCGGCGGCAGTTCAAAGGGATTCGGGCATGTCCCCGCGGGCTTTAAGCGGGGATTGGATGACCTTGCATCTTTTTTCTTCATAGCGCCTGACGGAGAGTTCGTTTGATAAGACCGCAACATTAAATTATACAGCAGTTTGATGTTTAATTCCAGAAGATGATAGACGTTGTTTTTAGCACTCTTTTGCCGAGAGTGCTAAAAAACAACTTGACAACGAAAAATACGGGCCATATATTAATTACGCGGCATAGACGCGCACCGGGCCTAAAACCCGCTGAATTCGGCGAAAAAATTGCCTTAAAATCAAGAAGGAGGAGGAAAGCAGAGCATGAAGATTAAACCGTTGCATGACCGTATATTAGTAAAGAGGCACGAGGAAGAGGGAAAGAGCAAGGGCGGCATTATCATTCCGGATTCCGCCAAGGAAGCGCCCATAGAAGGCAAGGTAATCGCCGTCGGTTCCGGCAAGAGGGATGAAAACGGCAAGCTCGTTCCGCTTGACGTGAAGGCAGGGGATATCATCATATTCAGCAAGTACGGCGGAACCGAGGTAAAGATAGACGGGGTTGAGCACCTCATCATGAGGGAAGAGGATATACTCGGCATAGTCGAGAAGTGAGCCGTTCCCCGCTTTAGGCCCCCGCCTTAGCCTGCCCTCGAATGTTTCTATCGGGGGACACGCGAGGGCAGGCCCGCGGGGACATGATTTAAAAAAAATCCGATTAAACATTAAAGAGGGAGGAAACAACAGATGGCAGCAAAAGAACTTAGCTTCAGCCACGGCGCCAGGGGCGCCATATTAAGAGGTGTGAACGTCCTTGCCGACGCCGTGAAGGTAACGCTTGGGCCGAGGGGCAGAAACGTCGTAATAGAGAAGTCCTTCGGCTCCCCGCTCATCACCAAGGACGGAGTTACCGTCGCCAAGGAGATAGAGCTGGAAAACAAGTTCGAGAACATGGGCGCGCAGATGGTAAAGGAGGTTGCCAGCAAGACCTCCGACGTCGCCGGAGACGGCACCACCACTGCGACCGTCCTCGCGCAGGCCATATTCAGGGAAGGCTCAAAGCTTGTCGCCGCCGGCCACAACCCCATGGATCTGAAGAGGGGCATTGACAAGGCCGTCGAGGTCGCCATTGCCGAGCTTAAGAAGATTTCCAAGAACATAAAGGACAAGAAGGAGATAGCGCAGGTCGGGACCATCTCCGCCAACGGCGACACCACCATCGGCGAGATAATCGCCGAGGCCATGGAAAAGGTCGGCAAAGAGGGCGTTATCACCGTCGAAGAGGCAAAGGGCATGGAGACCAAGCTCGACGTCGTCGAGGGCATGCAGTTCGACAGAGGGTATCTCTCCCCGTATTTCGTTACCGACACGGACAGGATGGAGTGCGTGCTTGAAGACGCCTATGTCCTCATCCACGAAAAGAAGATTTCAAATATGCGCGACATGCTCCCCCTCCTTGAGAAGATAGCGAAGATGGGCAGGCCCCTTCTTATCATCTCCGAGGACGTCGAGGGCGAGGCCCTTGCGACGCTCGTCGTCAACAAGATACGCGGCACGCTTTCAGCCGCCGCCGTAAAGGCCCCGGGCTTCGGCGACAGAAGAAAGGCAATGCTCGACGACATAGCCGTCCTCACCGGCGGAACGCTCATCGCCGAGGAGCTTGGCAAAAAGCTTGAGGACGTCGACGTAAAGGAGCTTGGCAGGGCCAAGAGGATCGTCATTGACAAGGAAAACACGACCATCATAGACGGCGCGGGCAAGAAGGACGCCATTGAAGGCCGCATAAAGCAGATAAGGGCGCAGATAGAAGAGTCCACGTCCGATTACGACAAGGAAAAGCTCCAGGAGAGGCTCGCAAAGCTCGCCGGAGGCGTGGCCGTCATCAACGTAGGCGCCGCGACGGAGACCGAGATGAAGGAGAAAAAGGCCAGAGTCGAAGACGCGCTTCACGCGACAAGGGCGGCCGTTGAAGAGGGCGTTGTCCCGGGCGGCGGAGTATCCTACATGAGGGTTATCGGCGCGATAGACAAGTTAAAGCTCGAGGGAGACCAGCACTTCGGCGTTAAGCTCGTCAAGAGGGCGCTTGAAGAGCCGCTTCGCCAGATTTCCGCGAACGCGGGCGTCGAAGGCTCCATAGTCGTTGAAAAGGTCAGGAACGGCTCAGGCGCGTTCGGCTTCAACGCGGCCACCGAGGTCTACGAAGACCTCGTAAAGGCCGGCGTCATCGACCCCACCAAGGTGGCAAGGATAGCCCTGCAGAATTCGGCATCCATCGCGTCCCTGATGCTCACCACCGAATGCATGATCGCTGAAAAGCCCAGAGAAGACAAGGGCGGCGCGGGCATGGGCGGAATGCACCCGGGAATGGGCGGAATGGGCGGCATGGGCGGAATGGACATGATGTAATACGTTCCGAGCAATTCTTTTTATGCTCGGTCTTTTTGATAAAACGGGCGGCCTGGAGATGGCCGTCCGTTTTTTTATTACAGGCATTTATGATAGGATATTAGAAAATCAGATATTTCGGCGTGTCCCCACGCCGAAACGCCAGATATTCTGATTGATTCTGTTTCGATGTGAGGATACACTGAAACATCAAAAATATGATATAATTTAATATTGCTGTCCTCGAATAGCAATTATTATTTTTTTTATGACAGAGAAGATAAAAAAGCTCGAATTGTTCCAAGCAGATATATAATTTCTATAGAGACAATAAATCCGATTTGAATTATTTCAAGTCAACCAAATGCAACCCGCAAACATCCCAAACGTCATCTCCATCCTCAAAAAAGAGATAAAACGGTTCAAGACCCCCTACGTCACCGAGGTCGCCGCCGAGGTAAAAAAAGACCCGTTCAAAGTGCTGGTCTCCTGCATCCTGAGCCTTAGGACAAAGGACGATACCACGCGGGAGGCTTCCGTCAAGCTTTTCAGGCTGGCCTCCACCGCGGAAGGGATTGCGAGACTTCCGCAAAAGAGGATTGAAAAGGCGATATATCCGGTTGGTTTTTACAGGGTCAAGGCGGCTGCGCTCAAAGGAATCTCAAAAGAGCTTATCGTCAAACACGGCGGCAAAGTGCCGGATACGATAGAATCTTTATTGACATTGAAGGGCGTTGGCAGGAAGACGGCGAACCTTGTCGTGACCATGGGTTTTGGCAAGCCCGGCATCTGCGTGGACACGCATGTTCACAGGATTGTCAACCGGTGGGGCTTTGTCTCGACAAAAACACCGGAGGAGACGGAATTCGCGTTAAGGAAGAAGCTTCACAAAAGATACTGGATAATCATAAACGACCTCCTTGTGACCTTTGGGCGGAATATTTGCAGACCCATTTCTCCGTTTTGTTCCGGCTGTGCCGTCTTTAAGTATTGCAAGCGTGCAGGGGTGAAAAAGCAAAGATAGGGCTTGTATTTAAAGGGCGCGCGGTGTTATTATTTAATATCTATTTTAATATCCGGGATTATCTGTTTTTTTAAGGAGGACGCCATGCCTGAGAAGGTCGTAATCTACGGCAAGGACACCTGACCATATACGAACGCGGCCCGTGAGGCATACGCGAAAAAAGGTTTTCAGGTGGACTACGTCAACGTAAACGCGTCGCCTGACAACATGGAAAAGATGCTTAAGGCAAGCGGTGGACGCAAAAGCGTCCCTGTTATCCTTGAAGGCGGCCATGTCGTGTTCGGCTACGGCGGCACCTGAGGGGTCTGAACCGGACCGGCCGTGCGCCGGTCATAAAATAATATCAGGGATTTAATGTGCTTGAAAATGAGCTTGGATTTGCAAAAGGCGAAAACCGGGTGTCTGTGCTTTCTGCTGTTGGCGTTTCTTTCAGCTTGCGGCGGCGGCGCTTTTACGCAGGTAACTACCGACGGCAGAGAGTCTTACCGCGCAGCCGCGCTTAACAAGGAGTTCAAGGCCGACGGCATGGCCCTGTTAACGGCCACCGGCGGCGGGACGGAGAACAAAAAGCTCCTCGGCGACATCGTGGAGGATGTCCTGAAGGCTGAGAGGCCGGATCTGCATATAATCCCGTACTGGAAGAACCTCAGCATCATAAACATGAACGGGCTGACCGCCGATTACGCCGGTATGCTCAAGGAATATGAGTCCACGGGCATATTGAACAGGGACGCGCTTAAAAAGCTCAAGGACGCCGTTGGGGTCATGTATTTTCTTCAGCCGAGGCTTGTCAGTTTCGAGCAGTCGCAGTCAAACCGGTTCAGCTTCCTCGGTCTTTCGCTGGTAAAGACTCATGAGTCGCGCATAAAGGTCTATCTTGAGCTGTGGAACGCGGCGACCGGCGAGATAATCTGGATAGGCGTGGGGGACGCTACCGTAGCGACCGAGAATTATCGCGCGCGGCCTGTCCCATTTGAGACGGCGGCGCGTTATGCGGTGGAGAAGATAGCCGCAAAGATACCTTAGCAGGCTGCTGAAAAAGCCCCATCTACGTCGTTGCCTTCGTAGCTCGTCACTGCGGCGTAGGACACACTACGCCTCGTTCCTCGCTCCTCGTCGCCTAGTAGCTGGGGCTTTTTGAGCAGCCTGAGCAGATTTTGAGTTTTTCAGTAAATTGTTAGAAAAAAATCAAATTAACCTTTAGTAAAAGGAGCGGCAACTGAGATGGAAAGGACACTTTCGATAGTAAAGCCGGACGGAGTAAAGAAGAACATCATCGGACAGGTTATCTCAAGGTTTGAAGCGGCAGGGCTCAAGGTAACCGGCCTCAAGATGGTGCGTCTTACCAAAGCAGAGGCCGAGCGCTTCTATGCCGTTCACAAAGAAAGGCCGTTTTTTGGAAGCCTCACGGAGTTCATGTCCTCAGGCCCGGTGGTCCCTATGGTCATTTCCGGCGGCGACGCCGTTAAGAAGGTCCGGGACATCATGGGCGCCACGGACTTCAAGAAGGCGGCCCCCGGAACAATAAGAAAGGACTTCGCGGATTCCATCGAGGCCAACATCGTGCACGGCTCGGACGCCGCGGAAACCGCCGCGTTTGAGATAGCCTATTTTTTTAACGCCCTGGAGACATTTTAAACGGCCCCTGCATGTTTAATTCCGTAGAAAATATAAAATCTCACTATAACTTCACCGAAGCCGACGTAAGGAACCTTGCTGAGTTCAAGCCGGTTGCCGAGAAGTTTGCGGATAGGTTCGTCGTGGAGTTCTATGAATATGTCAAGCAGTTCAAGGACGCAGGCAAGTACCTCAAGGACGCGGAGACGATAAAGCGGCATCAGGGGGCCATAAAGAAGTGGTTCGTGAGCATGTTCGGCGGCGATTACGGCAGGAAGTATTTCGACGAGCTTGAAAAGGTCGGTCTGGCCCACGTGAAGATCAAGCTTCCCGCGCACTACGTGAACGCGGCCATGCATTTCGTCACCATATTCGTCCACGATATACTGCATAAAGAGGTGGCGGGCGAAGAGGAGAGGGCGTATCTGGAGCCGTCCATCGAGAAGATCATCGCCGTCAACCTCGACATCTTCACGAGTTCTTACATCGAGGAGGAAAAGAAGTTTTTTCTGTCGCAGAAGGTCGAATCCTACCTCGTTCAGCTTGCAAACCGCTTTACCTACGGCTTGAACCTGACGCTCGTTTTGGGCCTCGTCATACTCGGCATCCTTGTGCTCGGGCTTTTCGTCTACGACCTCGCGCACATATTCACGACCCAGGGCGACATTGAAAAGGGGCTGTTAAGCACGCTCGGAAGCCTCCTGATGCTATGGGTCGTCATCGAGCTTATGGACACGGAGATAGACCACCTGCGCGGCGGCAAGTTCGCCATAAAGGTGTTCCTGAGCGTCGGTCTTGTGGCGATAATCAGGAAGATATTGGTGGCGAGCCTCAAGACCGGCGAGGTCGGCACGCAGATGACCCTTGTGGCCGCCGTGGCGGTATTGGGCTTTCTTTACTGGCTGATAGCGAAGGTGGAATAGGGCATGAAAAATCTCAGAGGCATGACATATGAGGATATCCTTCAAGAGGTCACGGCCCTTGGAGCCAAGCCCTACAGGGCGGAGCAGATATTTACCTGGATTTATAAAAGGGGCATAACCGGCATCGACGCGATGACCGATGTGTCGAAGGTCTTTCGCGAACTTCTGAAAGAGGGGTTTTTCATCGGCGCGGTTGACGTCGCCGCGGTCAGGCGCTCTCCGGACGGCACTGTGAAGCTTGCCACGCGCCTTGAAGACGGCCTTCTTATCGAATCGGTGCTGATACCCGACGCGGACAGGCTCACCCTGTGCGTATCTTCGCAGGCCGGCTGCGCGCTTGGCTGCAAGTTCTGCGCGACTGGCATGAACGGATTTATAAGGAACCTGACGCTTGGCGAGCTTACCGGACAGGTCTTTGCCGCCCAGGGCCTTTTGGAAGAAGGCGCGCGCATAACTAACGCCGTCATGATGGGCATGGGCGAGCCGCTGCTTAACTACGACAACGTAATTCATTTTACCGGGATACTGACGGACGCCAGGGGTTTCGGCCTTTCTCACAACAAGGTCACCATCTCGACCGCCGGCATCATCCCGGGGATAGAGCGCATGGCCAGGGAGGCAGGCGTAAACCTTGCCGTGTCCATAAACGCGGCCACGGATGAGGTGAGGGGGCGCATCATGCCGGTGAATAATAAATACCCCCTTGCCGGGCTTGTCGGCGCGCTCCGTGCGTATCCGCTCACCGGCAGGAAGGTCATTACAATCGAATACGTCCTTTTAAAAAACGTCAACGACTCCACCAGGGACGCCGAAGGCTTGATAAAGCTGCTTAAGGGCATTACGTGCAAGATAAACATCATCCCGCTTAACCCATTCCCCGGTGCGCGGTTTTCGCGGCCTGACGATAAGGCGGTCGAACAGTTCGCCAACATATTAAGGAACGCTGGCCTTACGGCGCTTGTGAGGTTTTCAAAGGGGGCTGACGTTCAGGGCGCCTGCGGCCAGCTTGCAGGGGAATGCCCTTCGGCTTCGCATTCGGCCTGCTGAGAAAAAGTATTGACCGGTCGGCCGGCCGAATGATAAAAAGAAAGTTTGCGTGAATAAATCAATCACCCCCGCACCACTCGCCTGCACGGCTGCTTGCGCTAAATGATGCATTTGTAATGGCGAGTGGTGCGGGGTCATTAAATCGCGGAGAAAATTAACATGACGGTGAAGACGGTCGGCGTTATCGGCGGCAGCGGGCTTTACGAGATGGACGGGCTTAAAAAGGTCAAGGCGGTCAGGGTAACCACGCCTTTTGGAAAGCCCTCGGATGAGTATATAACCGGGATGCTCGGCGGCACCAAGATGGTCTTTTTGCCGAGGCACGGCAGGGGGCACACGCTCTCGCCGTCCGAGGTGAATTACCGCGCTAACATCTACGGCATGAAAAAGCTCGGAGTTGAGTGGATAATCTCGGTCTCCGCCGTGGGCAGCATGAAGGAGCGGATAAAGCCCGGCCACATCGTCGTGGTGGACCAGTTCTTCGACCGCACCAAGGGCAGGCCGTCGACATTTTTCGGAAACGGAATAGTCGGCCACGTCGAGTTCGCCGATCCTGTTTGCCATGATCTCAGCAAGACCCTTAATCAGGCGGCCAGGGACGCCGGGGCGACAGTCCACATGGGCGGCACCTACGTTTGCATAGAAGGGCCGCAGTTCTCAACAAGGGCCGAATCGAACGTATACAGGTCATGGGGCGTGGACGTCATAGGCATGACCAACATCCCGGAGGCCAAGCTCGCGAGGGAGGCCGAGATATGCTACGCGACCATCGCCCTTTCAACCGATTATGACTGCTGGCACACGACCGAAGAGTCCGTGACCGTCGAGATGATACTTGCAACCATAAAGGCAAACGTCGAGATGGCCAGGCAGATAATCAAAAACGCCGCTCCGGCAATAGCCGCGCACAGAGGATGCAAATGTCCCGGCGCCATGCGTTACGCCGTCCTCACTGACAGGAAGAAGATACCGGCGAAGGCCAAAAAAGACCTCGCGCTTTTGATAGGGAAGTACCTTAAATAAAATCCGCCGGATAATGCTAAATCAAGAAGGAGCGCATTTATATGAGCATACTTGTCGTTGGTTCCGTCGCTTTTGACACCGTTGAGACGCCGTTTGGAAAGGCCGACGAGGCGCTGGGCGGTTCGGCGACGTATTTTTCAACCTCCGCAAGCTACTTTTCCCCGGTAAAGCTGGTCGCGGTCGTAGGGTCGGACTTTCCGGACGAGCATATCGCGGCGCTCAAGGGACGCGGCATAGACGTGACTGGACTGCAAAAGGTCGCCGGCGGCAAGACCTTCCGGTGGAAGGGCAAATACGAGTATGACCTTAACCAGGCGCACACGCTTGACACGCAGCTTAACGTCTTCAGCAACTTCGATCCTGTCCTTAACGACGGGCATAAAGACTCGCCGTATGTTTTCCTGGCGAACATAGACCCTGACCTGCAGCTTAAGGTGCTTCGGCAGGTGAAAAAGCCCAAGCTCGTGGCCTGCGATACGATGAACTTCTGGATAGAGGGCAAGCCCGAGGCGCTCAGGAAAATCCTGCGGCGCGTGGATATAGTCATCATAAACGAAGGCGAGGCAAGGGAGTTCGCCGGGTGCTCCTCTCTCGTGAAGGCCGCAAAGACGATACTGAAGGAAGGGCCGAAGGCGCTTATCGTAAAACGCGGGGAGTACGGCTCTCTGATGTTCATCGGCAACTCGGTCTTCTCGGCCCCGGCATATCCGCTTGAGGACATCTGCGACCCCACAGGCGCCGGAGACAGTTTTGCCGGCGGGTTCATGGGCTATCTCGCGTCCACCGGAGACCTCGGCGAGAGCGGTTTAAGAAAGGCCGTCATATTCGGCAGCGTCATGGCGTCGTTCAACGTCGAGGCGTTCAGCCTCGGCAGACTTTCGACGCTGACGCTCGTGGAGATACGCGAGAGGTACTCGGAACTGAAGCGGTTGACCCACTTCGACAGCCTGTGATATATTGCGTCTTATCCGGATTAATTGAAAACAGGAAGCGTATACGCATCCAGGGAATCATGAAAAACGTCAAAACAGCCGTTTTACTCCTCGCGCTTGTCTTCTTTGCCGTTTCGTGCGCGGCGCCGCTCTCCAAGAGGAAGGAGGATTCAGACGTGCACTATCAACTCGGCAAGGTGCATCTGAATGACAAGAATTACAGCGAGGCATTGAAAGAGTTTACCACGGCCATAGAGAAGTACCCGGATGAGCCGTCATACCACAATGGGCTGGGTCTTGCCTATTTTGCGCGCTCCATGAACAAGGAGGCCATAGAGCAGTTCGAGGAGGCGGTCAGGCTCGACTCGAAGTTCTCCGACGGCTACCTGCACCTTTCCGCGGTCTACCTGTCCGAGAAGCGCTGGGACGACGCAATAGCCGCGGCTGACAGCGCGGTCAAAAATATCTTCTACCGGACGCCGGAGCTTGCCCACCTGAACAGGGGGCTTGCGTTTTACAACAAAGGCGATTACAGGAACGCCTTTGAAAGTTTCAAAAAGGCGGTAGAGTTAAACGCCAACTTCACCGCCGCGTACTACAACATGGGGCTGACGCTTGACAAGCTGAATTCGCTTCGCGAGGCAGTCGAGGCGTTTGGGGCCGCGGTAAGGCTCGATGACGCGTATGTGGACGCGCACTTTAATATGGGGCTGGCTTACATAAAGCTCAAGAACAAGGCCGCGGCATTGAAGGAGTTTGAAAAGGTCATCGCGCTTGCGCCGCAGACGGAAAGGGCGCAATCGGCCAGGGATTACATAAACCTGTTGAAATAAACCGGTTGCCGCGCCTTCTTAGAGGAAATTACATGGAAAGTCCGGGGGAATATTTAAAAAGGGAGAGGGAACACAGGGGGGTTACGCTTTCAGCCGTCCACGAGGCTACGCGCATATCCATGAAGTACCTTCGCGCCCTTGAGGACGACGACCTCGACGCCCAGCCTCATGCCACCTTTACGAAGGGGTTCATAAAATCATACTGCAAGCACCTCGGCCTTGATGAAACCGATGCGGTATTGCGTTATGAAATGTTCATAAGGGAGAAGGCTGAAAGGGTTGATAATTTCCGCGCCGAGGACTATAAGGGAGGTAAAAAGCGGCAGGCCCCGTATGATATAAGATATCTCTACGCGGCGGCGGCTACGGTAGTGATAATAGCCGTCTTTTATCTTGCTTTTATGAGGAAGGGCCCAAAAACCGCGCCGCAGACAGCGAGCGTGGCCGCGCAGGCGAAAGATACGGCAGTCCAGCCGCAGATGCAGCATCAGACGCAGGCGCAACCTCAACCTCAGGCAAAGGCAACTGCCGGGCCAGGCGAGCAGGCAAAGGCGGCCCCGCCTATGCAGGCGGCCGCCGTAAAAGTGGAAAAGCCTCAGGAAAAGCCTCCGGTAAAAGACGCGGCAAAGGCCGCTGATAAAGCTGAAAGCAAGGAAAAAAAGCATTTGATCTCGATTTCGGCGAGCGAGCTTGTATGGCTAAAAATGGGCATAGACGACCACCCTGCGTTCAACGTGATATTGAAGGGCGGCGAGTCAGCATCGTGGCGGGCCGAAAAGGGCTTTCGTCTCGTGGTAGGCAACGCAGGCGGGGTGAGCATAACGTTTGACGGGAAGAAGCTCGAGCCGCTTGGCCCCTCCGGCAAGGTGGTAAACATCAATCTGCCGCAGGGCTTCGTTGACGCAAAACCAGCGGCGCCGCCGGAGCCGTAAAAAGGCCGCAGTCTCATCCGGCGGCGCCGCCGTGCCGTGGATGTTTGATCCCGCCGGCGCCTGCCCAGCACCACTTTTCATCGCCAAGAGTTCATGCGTAATACAAACGTTGGCACCGGAAAGTGGTGCTGGGCAGGCATAATAAATCCTTTCAAGGGTGACGCATGGAATCCATTATCAGATGCAGAAAGTGCGGGAAAAAGATGAAGACGACCCGCGTGGACGATTACAGGATAAAGGCTTCGTGCACCTGCGGCTATTCCGAGTACAGGACTGCCCCTGCCGCGACAAAGGCCATAAACCCGCATTTTTCAAAGGAGAGTCTTCTGCCCCTTGTTTTTGACGAGAGCGGCAAGTTTTTCTTCGAGGCCGTAAAGGCGGACCGCGAAAGAAAAGAGATAATAACCCTCGAAGAGGTCAGCATGCTCGCCTCTTCGGATTATAATCTCGACGAGGTCTTGCAGTCAGTCGTTGAAAAGACAGCGAAGAGGCTTGGCGTGGATATATGCTCCATATATCTGTGGGACGGCGAGCATCTGGTCCTGCGCGCCACGCACGGCCTTGCCATTGAGGCCATCGGAAAGGCCAGGCTCAAACCGGGCGAGGGCATCACCGGCTCGGCGGTAAAGGAGCAAAAGCCCCTTTACATCCAGGACGTATCCAAAGATCCGCGTTATAGATATTTTCAGGAGACGCGCGAGGAACAGTATAAGATAAAGACGATGTATTCCTATCCCATGCTCTCCGGCACGGAGCCGTTCGGCGCTTTGAATGTGCAGACCGTCGTGACAAAGGAGTTCACCGGCGACGAACTTTCATTCGTGGCCGTGGTGGCGAACATAATTCTTGGCGCGGTGAAGATGAGAAAGGTCGTGCCGACCCCAGTCGTGCCGACCCCAAAGGTATAAATGGCCTGCGATAATCATCATGGCCGCAAGGGAAGGGACCTGCCCGGCATTTTTTTGAACGACAGAGGCTCTACCGCCTTTTATATCGTTTTTGTTATCTTCATGGCGATAGTCGTCTATTTCAAGTTCTACCGCGCCCCTGCATTGGATTCCGATAAGCCGGTAAAGATCACGGCGCCCGGGCGCAAGGCGGCCAGTTCCTTCGGCCCGCCCTTGCCGGAAGTCCGGCAGGCCCCGGCGAATGAAGCGGCCTCCATGCCCGCGGTCGTTGCCGTGCCCGGCGATGGGAATGCCGCCATGAGCGTTAACGCCGGAAATAGGCTGCCAACCGGGCCAGAGGACGCTTCGGCGGCTGACGCGCGGCGCGCAGAGTCAAGCGCCCCGGAGGCTGCCGGCTATAAAGTGGTCGTCAAAAGGCGCGCCGAGGATATCGAGGCTGAAAAGGGGATGTACAGCAAGGAGGGCAGTCACTTTACCGTCAAGTTCGACGGCGGCGAGAACGGTGTGGCCGGACACGTCATCGCGATACTGCTTGAAGAGGCATACATGAAGATCGGATCTGACCTCGGCTTTTATCCCGCTGACAGGATAGAGGCGGTGCTTTACGCAAAAGAACAATTCAGGGACGTTACAAGAAGCCCGGCATGGGCAGGCGCGCTCTATGACGGAAGGATAAAGGTGCCTGCCGGCGGCATAACGGAAAAGAGCTCTGAACTGGAAAAGGTATTGTTCCATGAATATACGCACTCTCTTGTGCAAAGGCTTTCGCGCGGAAGGGCTCCAACATGGCTCAACGAGGGCCTCGCGCAGTACGAGGAAGGGCAAGACGATTCGCGCTACGCGGACGCCCTGCGTGAGTTCTCCCGTAACGGCAAAAAAACATTCTCCCTCAGGGCGCTTGAGGGGTCTTTTATGGGGCTTACATCCTCTCAGGCGCAGTCTGCTTATATACTGAGCCACTCGGCAACGCGTTACATCATACGCGAGTTCGGGGTGAGCGCGGTCAAGAGGATATTAGAGGCCCTAGCGAGCGGACAGAATATCGACAGCGCCGTCAGTTCTTCAATATATCTCTCATACGACGATCTTGATAAGAGCTGGCTTGCGTCTTTGGACAGGTAAGGCAAGGGGGTATTGCCTGTGTGTGCCGGCGATTGACCGGCAATTGCTTTTTTCTTTAAAACGACGAAGGGTTATGTTATATTTTACAGGCTTGATTTTACAAGGAGGTTAGCGCATCTTATGAAGCTCAGAGACATCCTTAATTCCGTAAATTTTTCAGGGACGCTGCTCGCGTGCGCCGGCATCGTCATAATGCTTGGCGGATGCGGCGGTGAAAAGAAAGCTGACAATGCCGCTAAAGAGACAGCCGCGCCGGCCGTAACGGCTCCGGCCGCGCAGCAAACGGCCCCTGCCATACCGCAGGGCAGCGCCAGGCCCGAAGGGCATCCGGCGGTTGACAAAAACGACGTATCCATGCATAAGGCTTCGCACACCGACATGAAGGGTAAAAAGGAAGTAAGGTTGTCCGAAGCGGTCAGGGCAAGGTGGAATGAGGCGCGGCTCAGGATTACGGACAGCTCCTCCGGACGCGCTGTGTCCATGACGCTGAAGGTCGGGGCCGTTACAAAGCTCGGAGCTGACGACTATAAACTGAAGATGGACGCGGTTGTGCCGGATTACACCATAGCCGGCGACCATATCGAGTCAAGGTCAAACGAGCCTAAAAACCCTGCCGTACTCGTGACGCTCTTCAAGGGTGACAAGGCCGTTGCCAGAGGCTGGGTATTCAGGGATCTGGCCGATTTTAATTCGTACAACAACGAAAGGTTCCACATAGTCCTTGAGTTGCCGGGCGCTAAGGCTGGAAAATAGCCTATTTACGTCTTGCAGGCCGTTCACGGAGAGATGCCCGAGAGGCTGAAGGGGGCTGACTCGAAATCAGTTGTCCTGTTCAAACGGGACCGGGGGTTCAAATCCCTCTCTCTCCGCCAAGTTGCAAGAGGGGAACTCTCATATCCCCACAGGCTTTAAGTGGGGAACGGAAGGTTTTTCATAGGACACTTGTCCTGGCGCTTCAGGCTGTCCTTTACGCGCATCTGGAGATATGCGGCCAATAAGGATATTTAAGTTTTTCAGAGAGAGTTGGAAGGCGCTCCGTTCCAATCTTTTTCAAGGGGTTCAGCCCCCAATGCGGATGGAGAGATGCCCGAGTGGCCGAAGGGGTACGCTTGGAAAGCGTATGTACATTAATAGTGTACCGAGGGTTCGAATCCCTCTCTCTCCGCCATACTAAAGCGGGTCTAACTCGCCGCCCAAGCAGCTTGACGGCGCCGTTGATAGCCGGGTCTTGCGCAATGAAAGGACCGCAAATTCCGTCAGGTCCGGAAGGAAGCAGCGGTAGCAGTCCGACTCATGTGCCGCAAGGGTGCCTGGCTATCAACAGCGCCGGCAAGCATTTTTCAAGCCGCTTTATAGATTTTTGCCTGTTGCCGCGCTTCAGGCCATCCGGCGGGTATCTATCGCAGGCAAGCATTTTTCAAGCCGTATCTTCAATTTTTACATGGTGCGGCTTTTTTAAGTTGTTCGGTTGGTCTTAAGCATGTCCTCGCAGGCCTGCCCTCGCATGTCCCCCGATAGAAACATTCGAGGGCAGGCTAAGGCGGGGGTTTTAAGCGGGGATCGGCAGCCAGTCTTAAGTCCATCGGTGGCGGCTCTATTTTGGGGCTTCCATGCCGATTGGGCCGGTTCCAAACGCGTAGTAGCGCGCATTGCCTGTCATGTCCGATTACGTAGTAACCGCAAGAAAATGGAGACCCGGCCTCTTTGAGGATATAATCGGCCAGGGGCACGTTACAAGGACGCTCTCTAACGCGCTCTCGTCCGGCAGGGTTGCGCACGCCTATCTTTTTTCCGGCCCCCGCGGCGTGGGAAAGACGACCGCGGCGAGGATTATGGCAAAGGGGCTGAACTGCGAAAAAGGCCCAGTCCCGGCTCCGTGCAACTCATGCAGCTCCTGCAAGGCCGTTGCCTCCGGCTCCTCCGTGGACGTTTTTGAGATAGACGGGGCGTCCAACAACGGAGTTGAGAACGTCAGGGAACTGAGAGAGGGCATACGTTTTGTGCCGGGCGAGGCAAGATACAAGGTCTACATAATAGACGAAGTCCATATGCTCTCAGGCGCGGCGTTTAACGCGCTATTAAAGACCCTTGAAGAGCCGCCTCCGCACGCCGTGTTCATCCTGGCGACTACCGAGGCGCATAAGATACCTCTGACCATCCTTTCAAGGTGCCAGAGGTTTGACTTCAAGCGCATCCCGTTTAAAGACATACAGGGCCACCTTGAGAAGATACTTACGGCTGAGGGCATAAAGTTTGAGCCTGAGGCCCTTTTTACGATAGCGCGCGAGGCCGATGGAAGCCTGCGCGACGCGCAAAGCCTTCTGGATCAGGTTATAGCGTTTGCCGGCGCCGGCGGCGATGAAGAAGGTGCAGTGACCGGCGCGCATGCCACCGAGGCGCTGGGCCTTATGGACAGGGAGATACTGTTTGACCTCTCCTCGGCGGTAATTGAAAAGAACGCCGGAGCCTGTTTAAATGTTGTTGAAAAGATGCATGATTTTGGTTATGATTTAAAAAAGGGCCTCGGTTTGTATCTTGAACATATCAGAGACCTTACGGTCATAAAGAGCACAGGTAGCGGAGAGTTCCTGGAACTCTCAGGCGGCGACCTTGAACGCTTCAAGGCGCTTTCGGCAAAGGCCAGCGTCGAGCGCCTTTATATGCTCTTTGGCATAATCTCAAAGGGCTATGAAGACATCGGCAGGAGCGCGCATCCGAGGCATGTCCTTGAGATAGCCCTCTTGAAGGCCGCGCACTTTGACTGCGCCGGCCCGGTGGACTCTCTTATAGAGCGGCTTGAGAGGCTCGGCGCGAAGATAGGGCAGGGCGCTGTGGCCGCGGCGGCGCCCAGAGCGCCTCAGAGCGCCGAGGAGGCCGCGCCCCAGAGCGCTTATCAGACGGTCAGAATCACTTCAGTCAAGCCGAAGGAGCCGGTAAAGGAAAGGCCGTCTGCCGTGGTTTCAAAGGCGTCGGAAGAAAGCGCGGCGTACGCGGCCGAGCCTGCCCTCGCACGTTTTAAGCGGGGGGATGAACTTGGCCAGGAGAGCCCTGAGGGTCAAGACAGCCTCGTTGATTTTATCAGAAAGAAGATACGCACCCTTGATGAAGCGGTCAGATCCTCCATAGTAAATGTGAGACAGGACGACGTCGAGTTTACGGTGCCGGAAGAAAAGCTCGGTATTTTCAAGATGAATATTGAGAATAAGAAGCTCGAGGCCGCCTGTAATGAATATTTCAAAAGGCGCATGAGGCTTGTTGTTAAATCGTCGGGCGGCGCTTCGCCCGCGGCGGATAAGAAAAACGGGGCTGACCCCCTTCAAGGGGCTGAACCCCTTCAAGGGGCTGATCCGCTCATAAAAGAGGCCCTCAGCGTATTTGGCGGCAGGGTAATATAGCAGGAGGCGGAATGTCCAAAGATCTCGGCAATATAATGAAACAGGCCAGAAAGATGCAGGAGAGCATGGCCGAGGTGCAAAAAGCCCTCGCCATCAGGACCTGTGAGGCTACCTCAGGCGGCGGCATGGTTACGGCCGTGGTGAACGGAAATCAGGAACTGATTTCTTTAAAGATAGACCCGTCCGTTGTTGACCCTAAGGACGTTGACATGCTGCAGGACCTTATAACCGCCGCGGTAAGCGAGGCGTTCAGGCGTTCAAAGGAGATGGTCTCCCAAGAGATGGGCAAGATCACATCAGGCTTCGGCGTGGACCTGCCCGGCATGTTCAAGTAGGTATTTTCATAAAACGGGCAGCGGATAATTTTTTTTATTTTAAACATGGCCGTGATATGCTATATGATGAAGTGCCGGAAACATGATGAAGCGGTCAGGCCGGCACGCCGGGCCTATTGAGACGGATTTTTAAGGGTTGATTAACGCACCCATGCCGCATGGGAATCACGAGGGCATGCAATACGCCGAGCCTATTGATAGATTGATAAAAGCCTTTACCCGCCTTCCGGGCATCGGTGAAAAGACAGCCGCGAGACTCGCCCTATATATCCTCAATTCAAAAAGGGAATATGTAGATGAGTTTGCCGCAAGCCTCCTTGGCGTAAAGGAGAATGTTGAACTTTGCTCCGAGTGTCTGGCCTTTTCGGAGAAAGACCCGTGCCGCATCTGCACGGACTCCGGGCGCGACGCATCCATAGTATGCGTGGTGTCGGATTACAAGGATATGATGGCCCTTGAGGCAATGGGCGCTTACAAAGGCAGATACCACATACTGCACGGCAACATGGCCCCCTTAAAGGGCATAGGCCCAGGCGAGATCAGGATAAAAGAGCTTTCAAGCAGGATTCAGGCGGGCGGCATAAAAGAGGTCATCCTCGCCACGGGTTTTGATTCCGAGGGAGACGCCACCTCGATGTATATAGCAAGGCTCCTTAAGCCCGCCGGAGTAAGGCTCACCCGCATTGCCTCAGGGGTGCCGGTCGGCAGCTTCGTCGAGTACATGGACGGCGCGACGCTCGGCAGGGCAATGGACGGAAGGAAAGAGGTCTGAGGGTGGAAAGGCGGGGGAGTTGCCCTTGCCGCCACTTCGGGCGCTTCATTGTAAACTTCGGAGAATTCCGGCCTTGCGGCATTAAAGAGGCTTTTCACGCATTGAGTTCGTATGGCAGGGCGTCAGCCCCCTTGCTTCAGGCCCCCGCTTCAGACATGCGAGGGCAGGCACGCGAGGGTTGAACCCTTTTAAAGGGCGGGCTTCCAATAAATACACGGGGAAGACAGAAAACATTATGGAAACGTATTTAGAGGTCAGATGGCACGGCAGGGCGCAGCAGGGCATGGTGACCGCCGCAAAGGTGCTGGGCGAGGCATGTCTGATTGCCGGAAAGTATGTGCAGGCGTTTCCGGAGTTCGGCCCGGAGAGGATGGGCGCGCCTGTAAGGGCGTATAACAGGATATCGGACGCCCCCATAAGGCTCCACTCTCAGGTGACCAATCCGCGATATGTCCTTATCGCCGACCCAACGCTCATAGGCGTGGCCGGGGTGACGGACGGCGCGCCGGATGACGCCGTGTTTATCGTAAATTCGCCCAAGAGCGCCAAAGAGATGAGGCAGGAGCTTGGCCTTGGCGGCAAGTCCCCCAAGGTCTATACGCTGGACGCATCGAAAATTTCTCTTGAGACCATCGGCAGGCTCATGCCCAACACCCCTCTTTTGGGCGCGCTGGCAAAGACCACCGGCATTGTCACGCTCGACGCGCTTATAGGCAACTTCAAGGAAAACTATTCCAAGAAGTTCCCCCCCAAGGTCATTGAAGGCAACGTCGCCGCGATGAGGCGCGCCTATGAAGAGGTAAAAGGGGAGTAGTTTTTTCACCCGCGGCGCAGGGTTTTGATCCGTGCTTTCGCGTAAAACAAAAGGTGCCTCGCGCACATGGAGATAAATATGGCAGAGCATAAAAAACTCCCCGAAGGGGGCGTAATCGAAAAAGGCGGCACGGCACACGGCTATTCAACCGGCGGATGGAGAAAGCTCCGTCCGGTCGTTGACCTCGGCAAATGCACTAACTGCATGATCTGCTGGGTAATGTGCCCTGATTCCGCCGTTATAGTGCAGGACGGGAAGATGGTCGGCTTTGATCTTGAGCACTGCAAGGGCTGCGGCATATGCGCCGTGGAGTGCCCTGACAAGGTCAAGGCGATAAAGATGAACGAGGAGGCCGATTAATAAAAATGGCTGTCACGGCACACACTAAAAAAGCGGCTTTAACCGGCAACACCGCCGTAGCAATAGCGATGAAGCAGATTAACCCTGACGTATACCCGGCGTACCCTATAACGCCGTCAACGGGAATAGTAGAAGACTTCTCCGGCTTTGTCGCCGACGGCTCGGTGGATACGGAGTTGATAACCGTCGAGAGCGAGCATTCGGCGATGAGCGCATGCATAGGCGCGTCCGCCGCCGGGGCGCGCGTCATGACGGCGACATCCTCTCAGGGGCTTGCCCTGATGTGGGAGATGCTCTACATCGCTTCCGGCATGAGGCTGCCCATAGTCATCGCAGACGTCAACAGGGCGCTGTCCGCCCCGATAAACATACATTGCGACCATTCAGATTCCATGGGCGCAAGGGACGCAGGCTGGCTCCAGCTTTACGCGGAGACCGTTCAGGAGGCGTACGACAACGTATTCATGGCAATGAGGATAGCGGAGAATGCAAAGGTCATGCTTCCGGCCATGGTCTGCATGGACGGTTTTATCACGAGCCACGCCATAGAAAACCTGGATCTTCTTTCGGACGAAGAGGTCAGGGGCTTTGTCGGAGAATACAAGGGCAGGAATTCTCTTCTTGACACGGACAACCCCGTCACCTGGGGCGCCATGGTGCTTCAGGACCACTACATCACCTTCAAACACCAGCAGTCCGAGGCCATGACAAGGGCCAAAGGCGTTGCCGCCGGCGTAATGAAGGAGTTCGGCGAGAAGTTCGGCAGACCCTACGGATTAATCGACGCTTACAGGCTGGAGGACGCGGAGGCGGCCATCGTTATCATGAACTCAGCCGCCGGCACGACGAAGGTCGTTGTCGACGATCTCAGAAAGCAGGGCAAGAAGGTCGGCGTTTTGAGACTGCGCCTGTTCAGGCCGTTCCCGTTCAAGGAGATAGCCGACGCGCTGAGGGGCGTAAAGGTCGTGGCGGTGCTTGACAGGGCCGATTCCATGAACTCCTTTGGCGGGCCGCTCTTTAACGAACTGCGCTCGGCGCTCTATGACCTCGACAATCGCCCGAAGGTCATGAGCAGGATATACGGCCTCGGCGGAAGGGACTACAAGGTGAAAGACGCGGTAGAGGTCTTTGAAGAGCTTTTGAACATCTCGAAGACCGGCAAGATTGATACCATGAC
This sequence comes from Deltaproteobacteria bacterium, assembly GCA_016234935.1. Lineage (GTDB taxonomy): Bacteria > Desulfobacterota > GWC2-55-46 > GWC2-55-46 > GWC2-55-46 > JACRNL01. The sequence goes on from JACRNL010000003.1 coordinate 159,409, forward strand.
AAAATACATTACCCTTTAAACCAAACCCCCTGAGGGGGTTTGACCCCTTGAAGGGGCTGAGCCCCTTGCTGTGATGTTCGCGGCGGGGTTTAAACGATAGAGGCTAAAAAACGCTATGGCAACGATAAAGGAACTTGCAAAAAAAGACGAGCTTTTATCCGGCGGACACAGGCTTTGCGCCGGCTGCGGCATACCGCCGATAGTAAGGATCATACTGAGAAGCGCCAACGGCCCTGTGGTGGCCTCCTCGGCGACCGGATGCCTTGAGGTCGGCACGACCATATACCCGTACACCGCATGGAGGATACCGTGGATACACTCGGCCTTCGAGAACTCCGCCGCCACGATATCCGGCGTGGAGACGGCGTACAGGGCGCTTAAAAAGAGGGGCAGGATACCCGCGGACAAGGATATCAAGTTCGTAGCCTTCGGCGGAGACGGCGGGACGTATGATATCGGACTGCAGTCCCTTTCCGGCGCGCTTGAAAGAAGGCATAACTTCCTCTATGTCTGCTACGACAACGGCGCGTATATGAACACCGGCATCCAGCGCTCAAGCGCCACGCCTCTTTTCTCGAACACGACGACGTCGCAGGCGGGCGAGGTCATACAGGGCAAGCAGGAGTGGAGGAAGGATCTGACGCGCATAGTCGTCGCGCACAACGTCCCCTTCGCGGCGCAGTGCTCTCCGCACAACTGGGCCGACCTTTCCAAAAAGGCCGAAAAGGCCCTTGCGGTAAAAGGCCCGACATTTTTAAACGTAATGTCGCCGTGCCCGCTGGGATGGTATACCAAGTCGGAGGATTCCATAAAGCTCGCGAAGCTCTCCGTGGACACCTGTTACTGGCCGCTTTACGAGGTGGAAAACGGCGTAATGAAGGTCACTTACAAGCCCAAGGAAAAAAAGCCGCTTGCCGAATGGCTCAAACCCCAAGGCAGGTTCAAACACCTCTTCAAGCCGGAGAACGCGAATCTGCTCAGTGCGTTTCAGGCGCGGGTCGACTCTGAATGGCAGAGGCTTATTGATCTGGACGGGAAGCAGGTCTACTAACGGGTCACATTCATATTCAGCTAAAGGCAGGAGATGTAATGGCTCAAAGCAGTTTTGTGATGCATGAAGAGGAGTTCGGCGAGATAACGGTTATTATCGAACGGCTTTTGCGCGAGGCAAACGCGAAGTGCGTGTATCTCGTTGATAAAGACGGCCAGCTCATCTCGTCGAGCGGCGAGACCGCGGAGATAGACGTGACCTCCCTGGCGTCGCTCACCGCTGGCAATATCGCCGCCACGGGCGGCATGGCCAAGCTCATCGGCGAGAAGGAATTCTCCGTCCTTTTTCACGAAGGCGAGAGGGACAACCTGCACATTTCGCTCGTTGCCCAGAGGGTCATCCTCGTGGTTATCTTCGATAAGAGGTCGTCCATAGGGCTTGTCCGCCTGCGCGTCAAGAAGGCCAGCGACGAGCTTGGCAGGACTATACAGAAGCTCGTTGACAAGATGGAGGAGGTCACAGACAAGGTCACGCTCCTTGAAGAGATAACTGACGACGATATAGAAAAACTTTTTTCTTAAGGTCTTTGCGGCCGCAGTCCGGGCATGTTTTTCCTGCAGAGCCCCGGCGCGTGAATGAGTTTTCTCGGCGCCGAGTTTGGAAATTTATGTATTTCAGAACGGAAAAAAATGTCATTTATAAATTATTCTTCGCGGGAGATAAACTGTAAGATTGTTTATTATGGCCCCGGCCTGTGCGGGAAGACCACTAACTTGCAGATTATCTACAAAAAAACGAGGCCTGAGGCCAAGGGCAAGATGATCACCCTTGCCACGGAGACCGAAAGGACGCTGTTTTTCGACTTCCTGCCCCTTGCCCTGGGCGATATCAAGGGCTTTAAGACCCGTTTTCACCTCTACACGGTTCCGGGGCAGATATTCTACGACGCCTCGCGTAAGCTCATTCTGAAGGGCGTTGACGGCATAGTCTTTGTGGCCGACTCCCAGGTCGAGAGGATGGACGCCAACATTGAGAGCTTCGACAACATGAAGGCCAACCTGGAGGAGCAGGGCTACGCCCTTAGCCAGATACCCTACGTCGTCCAGTACAACAAGAGAGACCTTCCAAACGTAGTCCCGATAGAAGAGCTTAAAAAAGTGCTCAATCCAGACAACGTGGCGGACTTCGAGGCCAGCGCGCGCGACGGCGTCGGCGTGTTCGAGACGCTCAAGACCATCGTAAAACTCGTCCTCATCGAGCTGAAAAAAGGCTCATAATAATAAATATCCGTTGTTTATCGGTTATTCGTATCGGGCTTTTGAACTGCTTTTTTTAGATAACCGATAATGGATAGCCGATTCATTTTTTAAAGGAGGCAATGCCATGAGTCTCAGGGACGATATCCAGAAGGAGATTGCCGTCGCAATGAAGGCCGGCGACAAGCTTAAGCTTTCGGCGGTGCGCATGCTTTTGTCCGCGGTAAAATACAAAGAGGTCGACGCCAGGCGTCCGCTTACGGACGAAGAGGTACATCAGGTCGTCGGCACCCTCGTCCGCCAGAGGCTCGACTCCATCGAACAGTTCAAGCAGGGCCAAAGGGCTGACCTCGCTCAAAAGGAAGAGGCGGAGCTCGCCGTACTCAAGGCGTATCTCCCGCCGCAGCTCTCTGCCGGCGAATTGAGGGAGATAGTGAAACAGGCCGCCGCCCGCATAGGCGCGGCCGCCATGAAGGACATGGGCAGGCTCATGAAGGAGCTGATGCCGGCGGTGAAGGGCAAGGCCGACGGCAAGCTCGTCAATGACATCGTCAAGGAAGTCCTTGGCGGGTGATGCGACGGCTGCCTGTTTCAGGAAAGATGCGCGCAATTAAAAACCTTGAAGGGACAAAAAATGAAATTCAAAGACATCTACGAAAAGGCCGTTAAGAAAGGGATGGAGCTTGACCCGCGCGGCATTGACGAGGTCAATAAGGAACTTGGGCGCGTAAAGAAGGACTACGACGATTTAAAGGAAAAGGACAAAAAGACCTTTGACAAAGACCGCCTTACGAACCCTTACGCCGACAGCAGGATGCTTTACGGAAACCCTGAAAAAGACGTCAAGAGGATACTGCTCGGCATTGACATGGAGGTCGCCGAGCTGCTTCTTGCCGACAGGCTCCGCGAGAAGGGCAAGCCTGTTGACCTTGTAATCGCGCACCACCCCGAAGGCAGGGCCATGGCAAATCTTTACGCCGTGATGGACATGCAGTCCGGCATACTTTTAAAGTACGGCGTGCCCGTCAACGTCGCCGAGGACATAATGGACGAGCGCATAAAAGAGGTCGAAAGGCGGCTCATGGCGGTGAACCACACAAGGACGGTTGACGCGGCGCGCCTCCTTGACATACCATTCATGTGCCTGCATACGCCTTCCGACAACGCGGTCACGGAATATCTGCAACGCATATTTGACGCGAAAAAACCGGCATATGTCTCCGATATCATTGACATGCTCAAAGAGATACCCGAGTACGCCGACGCGGTTATGGAGACAACCGGGCCTAAGGTTGTTTGCGGGTCTGCAGGGAGAAAGGCCGGAAAGGTCTTTGTGGACATGACCGGCGGCACGGGCGGCAGCAAGAAGGCATTTGAAAAGCTCTCGCAAGCAGGCGTAGGGACTATCGTCGGCATGCACATAAGCGACGACCACCGCAAAGAGGCTGAAAAGCACCATGTCAACGTAGTCATCGCAGGACACATTTCAAGCGACACCCTCGGCATGAACCTTCTCCTCGATCAGGTGCTCACGCCTGACGTCGAGGTCATAGGCGCGTCCGGGTTTAAGAGGATTTCAAGGAAGTAAGGGCGCGGGGGGATTTTTTTTACGTTATTAATGGCGCACTACAACTCCATGCGTGGCCCGCGCCGCATGATCAACCGTATCAAAGTGAAGCGCCGTGGATGATACTACGATAGAGGCGCTGGAATTTCCGGCGATTTTAGAAGAGCTTTCAGGCTTTTGCCTTACCTCTTACGGGAAGGAGCGCGCCCTTGCGCTTGCCCCGCTTGCCGGGGTGCATCCCATTGATGAGGCCTTCCGTGAATATTTTGAACTCTCGTCCATCCTTAAAGAATCCGGCAATCTGCCGCTTGGCGGCGCAGCCGACTTAAGGCCGCTGCTTTCAAAGTCAATGCCGCCCGGGGCGTTTTTCCTCCCTGAGGAGATGCTCACCGTCCTCGGCAACCTCGCCGTGGCCGCCTTGTTGAAGGCCGCTTTGACGCCTGCGTTTGAAAAGCGGCACACGCTCACCTCGGCAAAACTGCGCGCCGTTTCCGATGAAATAGAGCTCTACAGAGAGCTCGGCCGCATCCTTGACGACAAGGGGCAGATAAAAGACGACGCCTCGCCGGAACTTCGGCGGCTCAGGCGGGAACTGCGCGCGGTAAAAGAACGCGCCAGGGGACTCCTTGACGAGCTGCTCAAAGACAAGACCATAAAAGACGCCCTTCAGGAAGAGCTTGTCACCATAAGGGACGACCGCTACGTCTTCATGATAAAGTCCGGCTCGCATGCCGCGGTCCACGGGATAATACACGGCCAGTCCGGCAGCGGGGCGACATACTTCATCGAGCCGATGCAGCTTGTCGAGATAAACAACAGGCTCGCGATAATCGGCAAGGAAGAAAAAGAGGAAGAGATAAGGATATTAAAAGAAGCCACGCGCTTTATCCTTTAAAAGAGGGCGCCGCTTTTCTCCGACGCCGCCATATTCGCGGGGCTTGACTGCGTTCAGGCCAAAGCCCTTTTCTCCGAAGCGATAAAAGGCTCGGCGCCGCTTGTAAAGGCCGCAGGCGGCGTTAAATTAAGGAAGGCCCGTCATCCGCTCCTTGTCCTGAAAGAGGCGCGTGAAGGCGGCCGGCCCGCCGTGCCGATTGAAATTGTCATTAACGAAAACACATCCACGCTCGTCATCTCCGGCGCGAATACCGGGGGCAAGACCGTCGCGCTTAAGACGTTGGGGCTTTTGACGCTTATGGCCCTGTCCGGCATACCCATCCCGGCGGACGAGGGCAGCGAGGCCGTCATCTTCACAGCGATATTCGCGGACATCGGCGACAGGCAGGATATAATCGCCAGCCTTTCGACCTTTTCGGCGCATGTGAAGCGGCTGAAGGAATTTCTCTTGCTTGCCGGCAGAGGCTCTCTTGTGCTTATTGACGAGATAGGCGTCGGCACAGATCCGTCGGAAGGCTCGGCGCTCGCCCTTGCCGCGCTTGAGACGCTCAAAAAAAATGGCGCCGTGACGGTCGTAACGACCCACCATAACCTGTTGAAGGCGCAGGCGCAGATAGACCCGGCATATATGAACGCGTCGGTCGAGTTCGATGAATCAAGCCTCCAGCCGCTCTACAGGCTTCACTACGGCATCCCCGGGCCGAGCCTTGGGTTGATGATAGCCGAGAGCCTCGGCATCCCGTCCGAGTTAATCTCCCGCGCAAGGCTTTACATAAAAGAAAAGGAAGGCGCGTTCATCGAGTCGGTGAGGCTGCTCGAGGAAGAAAAGGAAAAGATAAGCAGGATGAAGGATGAAATCGCCGCCCTTGAGGTTAAATGGAAGGCCGCGGTCGAAAGGCTCACAACAGGCAGGGAACTGATTCTGAAAAAAGCGCAGGGCAAGGCTGACCTTGCCATAGAAGACGCCCGCAGGGAATTTAAAGAGGCCATAGAAAAATTCAAAGAGGAAAAGGCCGCGTCTCCAGCGGCAAGGGCAAGGGCGGAGGAGCGCGTGCGCATGGCCGCTAAAAAGGCGCTCGAAAGGCTCGGCGATAAAAGAGAGCAGTATGTTCCGGCGATCGGCGATAACGTCGTGATTATGGATTCAAACACAAAAGGGGTCGTGATAAGGACAGACGCCAATGCAAAGAAGGCGGAGCTTCAGGCGGGAAACATCAAGGTATGGGTTGACTTTGACAGGCTTGAAAAAAAGGGCGAAGAGAAAAAGCCAAAGTTCGCAAGGAGCCGGCCGTCTGGTTTCGCCGAGCCCGAGACGCGGACGTCTGTAAATGTGATAGGCACGAGGGTGGACGAGGCATTAGCGGTCGTAACAAGGTTCCTTGACGACGCCCACGCCGCAGGCCTTGACAGCGTCGAGATAATCCACGGCATCGGCACAGGCGCGCTTTCAAAGGCGATACACGAACTTTTGTCAAAGAGCGGCATCGTAAAGAACTTCCATCACGCCGACCCCAAAAGGGGCGGCGGGGGCGTGACGGTGGTGGAAATGGCGTGAGGTGGGGCCGCTGAAAAAAGCCCCCCGTTTTACAAAGGGGGAAGTTTTATTCCTCCTTTAGAAAAGGAGGGTAGGGAGGATTTGAGATGTTGCAGCGTGACAGGTGAGTATTAAAAATATGCGGTGAAAGACACCATTAAAAAGCCCCCCTCACCTCAGTCTTCTCCCCAAAGGGGAGAGGAAGCATATGTCGTGTTTTAAGTTAAGCGTTTTTTTTGAATCTTTTTTTCTCCTCTCCCCATTGGGGAGAGGGTAGGGTGAGGGGGTAGACGTTTCTGATTTGGTCTTGGGCGCCATTGTAAAATCCCCCTCAGTCCCCTTTTTTTAAAGGGGGAGGTAACAGTCTCCCTTTTGCAAATGGGAAGGTAAAAGCATGATGATCTCCAAGGAAAAAATAGAGGAAGTCAGGCTGCGCGCCAATATCGTGCAGGTGATTTCGGAATATGTGCCGCTTAAGAAACGGGGGGCCAATTACACGGGGCTTTGCCCGTTCCATTCCGAGAAGACGCCTTCTTTTTCCGTAAGCGAAGAAAAAAACATGTTCTACTGCTTCGGATGCAACGCCGCCGGCAGCGCCATAACCTTTGTCATGAAAAAGGACGGGCTGAGCTTTCCTGACGCGGTGCGCTCGCTTGCGGCGCGCTTTGGCGTGACGATAACAGAGGAGAAAAAAGGCGCGCGGGATTTTAAAGATTCTCTTTATTCCATAAATCAGGCGGCGTCGGAATTTTTTATAAATGAATTAAAAGGCGCGGGGGGCAAGTTTGCGAGGGATTACCTCGCTAAGAGAGGCTATGCGGATACGCCGGAGATTTTAAAGGCCTTCGGCGCCGGCTATGCGCCGGACAGATGGGACGGGCTTGTTATTTATCTCAAACGCAAGGGCTTTAAGCCCGAGCTTGCGGAGAAGGCGGGCCTTGTCGTCAAGAAAAAGGACGGGGGCGACTACGACAGGTTCAGGGGGCGGCTTATCTTCCCGATAGCGGATTTAAAGGGCAGGGTCATAGCCTTTGGCGGAAGGAGCCTCGGCGAAGCAATGCCCAAGTATTTAAATTCGCCGGAGACGGCTGTATTCAAAAAAGGGGAGACGCTCTACGGCATGCCGCTTGCCAAAGAGGCGATAGGCAAGCAGGGCTTTGCGATAATCGTCGAGGGTTATTTCGACCTTATGGCTCTGCACCGGCACGGCTTTACAAACAGCGTGGCCACGATGGGGACGGCGCTTACGCCGGAGCACATAAAACTTTTAAAGGGCTATGCATCTTCGGCATACGCGCTTTTCGACGCTGACGACGCGGGAAAGAGGGCGGCCATGCGCTCACTTGAGCTTTTCCTCGACGAGGACATGCCCGCGCGCGCGATAGTCCTGCCCGGCGCGAAAGACCCGGACGAGTTCCTCTCCAACCACGGCGCGCCTGCAATGAAAAAGGCCGTTGACGAGGCCGACCCGTTGATGGAGTTCTGCCTCCGTGAGATTCAAAAAAAGTTCCAGCTAAGTAAACCTGAGGGCAAGAAAAGTTATTTAGACGCGGTCATCCCGTATTTAAAACGTGTAAAGAACGTTGCGGAAAGGGGCCACTACGCGGCGTTCGTGGCGCCGATACTCGGCATACCGATTGATGCGGTGTATCAGGCCATCGGCCATGCGGGGCTTTCGTCCGCCAGCGGGGCGCTAAGGCGCGGCCATGTTTCAACCGGGACGAACCTGCAGGAGATGACCGTCCTGAAGGTCATCGTGCGGCATCCTGAGCTTTACAGCCCGGATGTTCAATCGGCCATTGACGCCTTTACAGACCCGCTTCTCAAGGAGGCCGGAAAGGTGGTCTCTGCTTTTTACCGCGAAGGCAGGGCCATTGACCTCTCCCGCCTTGTTGAGGAGATAGATGACGAAGGGCTGAAGGGCCTTGTGGCCGGCACGCTTTTCAAGGATGGCGACGGCTTCATCGAGGCGCCGGAAAAGATGCTTAAAGACTGTTTGAAAAAGATACTGAACAGAGGTAAGCTGAAGATGTCCACCCAGGACATGATCAGGAGTCTGGAAGAATCCGGCATGGGGGATATCGCCGACAAGATGAGGGAAAGGTCGCATAAGAAGGGATCAACCGGAAAAAGCTGAATACCTCAAGCCGCGCGCGGGGCATCACATGGACAACATGAAAAACAGGCCGGAGGATAACGAAGCCGACGTTGAAATGGACATGGATGACACCCGTGTGCCAAATGAGACAGGCGAGCCTGTCGGCGAGACCCAGTCCGAGAGCAATGCCGCCTCTGAAGCCGCGCTCCGTGACCCTGTAAAGGCATACCTGAGGGAGATGGGCGCGGTTGATCTTCTTACCAAGGAAGAAGAGGTGACGCTTGCCCGCAGGATTGAAGAGGGCAGGACGCAGGTCACGAGGGAATTCCTGAAGTCTCCGGTGATAATCGACGAGGTAAACGGCTTTTTAAACAGGCTTAAGGAAAAACCCGCTGAAGAGGATGTGCTTGCATTCGATGACGATGAAGGGTTTCTGCGCGAAGACGAGCATGACCTTAAAGACGTGCTCAGTTCGATAGACGAGGTTAACGCGCTTTACTCAAAGCACTCCTCGGGCGGGAAAAAAGGTAAAGACAGCCCTCTGAGAGGGCTGAGCCCTCTCAGAGGGTTCAACGATGAAAGGCTCATAAGCCTTCTGCTTGACATAGAAAAAAAGAGCCACGTCTTTGAGCGGGCCGCATTGAGGCTTCGCGGCTATGAACGCGACCTCAAGAGGCTTAAAAGGAAAAAGGCCGCGCTGGCCAAGGCCCCTGCGTCAAGCGCGCGCGATAAGGAATTAAGGCAGATAACGGCCGGGATGAAGGAGATTAAGTCCGCCGTGGGGCTGGATGCCGCCGGCCTCGAACTGATGCTGAAGGCCGTGGCCGTGTGGGAGCGGCAGATAGAGGACGCCAAGGAAAAGCTCATAAGCGCGAACCTGCGCCTCGTCGTAAGCATAGCAAGAAGATACATAAACCGCGGCCTGCATCTCCTGGACCTGATACAGGAAGGCAACATCGGCCTCATGCGCGCGGTCGAAAAGTTTGAATACCAGAGGGGCTACAAGTTCTCCACTTATGCCACATGGTGGATACGCCAGGCGGTCTCACGCGCCATAGCCGATCAGGCGCGCACCATCCGCATCCCCGTCCACATGATAGAGACCATCAACAAGCTCGTCAGGGCCTCGCACTACTTTGTCCAGGAAAACGGCAGAGAGCCCGCGCCTGAAGAGCTCTCAGGCATAATGCAGATGCCGCTTGAGAAGGTCAGGAAGATAATGAAGATAGCCAAAGAGCCTATCAGCCTTGAAACGCCCATAGGCGACGACGGCGACAGCTCGCTCGGCGACTTCATAGAGGACAAAGACGCCGCCCACCCGCATGACGAGATGATGAGCAGCGACCTCACCGGACACATGAACGAAGTCCTCGCGACGCTCTCCCAGCGCGAGGAAAAGGTCCTGCGCATGCGCTTCGGCATAGGCGAGAACAAAGACCACACGCTCGAAGAGGTCGGCCTGTTCTTCAAGGTCACGCGCGAACGCATCCGCCAGATAGAAGCCAAGGCCCTGCGTAAACTCCGCCATCCTAAAAGATGCAGGGTGCTTAAGACCTTTTCGGAGAAGTAGGGGGGCAATTCAAAAATTTAAAAAGGCGGGCGAAGCCCGCCTTTGCGGCTGCGCGGCTGGATTGGTTGAGATTGACAGACGGTGGTGACGGTTTATCTTTCCATGCGGCATAACAACAGGTCGTTTTGCAATCTTGATTTTATGAACATGCAACTTTGAGGATTTATTTGCAGCTGATAAGATTTGACAATATTTTGCGCCTCTTCGACGGTAGTTTTAGCCGTCGTAAAAAGATATGCCGGTCCGGTTTGTTTTTTGAGCAGTTGCTGTATCTCTAACTGGAACATGTTTTTTTTGGCAGGATCCTGAAAATTGCTTTGTACTCTGACGAACCTGATATCAGCCGGAAAAAAAGGTATGACATATGAGATAGGTTCAACGCCTATCATTACAATGATTGCGCCCTTGCCATATTCAATCGGTGGGACTTCCACTCCGAAGTATGAATCAGCCCACGATGCACGGCCCCAGTCAGGGAATTGCACGCCAACGGCTATTACCGCAAAAAGGACAATTGCAACGGCTGTCCTGGCATAAAATTTTTTAAAAATATACGAGAGCAGTAAAATTATAATTATTGGGCCAAGTATCTCAAGCGCCACGATATATCTGTATATAGCAAAAACGGCTTGCCAAACCACATAGCTTGCCGCAAAAAAAGCTACTAAAAATAAAGCTGTTTTGCGGTTGACGTTATCTCCATCTTTGTCATTAATGGGCAAGGGTCTTTTCGATATATACAGGCCGTATATGCCTTTAAAGATTGCCAGTATGACTAAGAAATATATGATCGCAAACCGCAGATCCCGGAAGCCAAGCCCCATAAATAAAGCGTTTTCCGCCGCAAAGGGCAATGGATGCAGCAGGAACTGTATAAAATTTTTCGGTATAAAGCGTTGATCCGAAAAATTAACGTAGTCAAAATATGGGGATTTGAAAATTCTGTTGTAAAGCGGGAATAAGGGGCTATGGAATTTGTTCCATAAGGTAAGCATCCAGAATCCTGATGACAACACGAAGCCGCCGGCAACGGCTGTGCCATATACCGCTATCGAAGTCACACGTTCTTTCCAGCCTTTAAAAAGCAGCGGCACGGCGATCAGGGCGCCTACGGCAAAAACCATCAAGGTCATTTTTAATCCGGCGCCGAACCCTAATATTAAGCCTGAGATAAAAAAAACGGCCCATGACGATTTATCGCGGCTGAGATTCTTAATAACCAGCAGAAGCGCCGCAAGCACGAATAAACTGACAAGATTATCGTTAAAGGTTGTCCCCAGTGTAGTTAAAAAACCAGGACCATAGACCCCTATTGCGGCGCAAATCAAAGAATTGATAATCCTTTTCGCGTTGCTTTTAAAAAGAAAAACATTATATGCAATTAGATATGCCAGCCAGAAGTTGATGCCGTGCAACGCGCCCATTATAAATCCTGCCCATCGAGGCGGAAGGCAGGTGACAAGATAATAAAATGGCAAGTCCGTAAGCGGATTAAGATAAGATTGAAACTGCGCAGGCGCGTAATCAAAATCAATGCGCCCGTTTAAAAATGCATACGGATTATAATAATGGTAGTCCTTTAAATCCCAGTTCGCATCCTGTCCGAAATAAACCGACAAAGCTCCGAAGAACAGCATGCCGCATATTAATATTATTGGATTTAAGAGTGATTGTATTTTGCCTTTTATCATGAAGCCTCAGGTAAGTTTGTCGATATCCTGTTGCGGGAGCGCTTGTTTGAATATCTTTATTTATGCTTCAACTCAAGGATGCTCAAAAAGAAACTTGAAAAAATTATCTGTATGCCCGATACAAGCATGGTAAGCGAGGGGATGGTTATCCTCATAATCCTCTGCGGGGCAAGAGGCCCGAAAGAAGCCTCAGACCACTTAAACATGGCGACCGCGCTACCCGTTGTCCCCAGGAGGCACAGCAGGACGCCGAATATGATTCCTCTTTCAAGCGTCAGTATCTTTAGCGCCTTGCTGGTCCACTTATCCTCCGGCAGCAGTCCGGCGCTGACCCCGTAAACTTTTGCGAAAAAGGCGAATAGAACTGTCTGCAGCCCAAGCATGATCAGCATCGAGGCGTAAAGCATGGTATGGACGTCGAAGGTAACCCCTCCGACTGTCCTCGGTTCCGGCAAAAGCCAAAGCATTGCAGATAGTCCAAGCAGCATCATCACTCCGCCGGGATAGAGGAAAAGCCATCTTGGGCTGTAGATAAGGAGGAACCTTAAATGACGCCAGCCGTCACGCCACGCGCGCAGATGAGGAGGGCGGCTCCGTCCATCCGGCGAAAGGGTGGTAGGTACCTCCGTGATACGAAACCCGTAAAGGGTCATCTTCACGATCATCTCGCTGGCGAATTCCATGCCGGTAGTGCGCAGGTTCAGCCGCTGGACCGACTGCCTGCTAAAACCCCTCAGGCCGCAATGGAAGTCTCCTGCAGGACTGCCGAAGAACAAGCGGCCTATGCCCGTAAGCACGGGATTGCCGAGATATTTATGCAAAAAAGGCATTGCGCCGGGTTTTATCCCGCCCTTGAACCGGTTGCCCATAACAAGGTCATACCCCTCCCGGAGCTTTGAAACGAAGGGTTTTAATTCATAAAAATCGTAGGAGTCGTCGGCATCGCCCATTATTATGTATTTGCCGCGCGCGGCTGTTATACCACCCATAATGGCAGCGCCGTAGCCGCGCGTCATTACATCAACCACCGTTGCCCCATGGGCTTTGGCAATGGCCTGCGACCCGTCGGTAGAGCCGTTATCGGCTATGATTACCTCTCCATTCACATGGTTGCTTTCCAGGAATTTGCGCGCCTTATCTATACATATTGCCAGCGTCTCGGCTTCATTGAGACAGGGCATTATTATGGAAAGTTCAACATCGTGCGATGATGCGCAATGCATAGTCAACTCCTGGATGAATCACTTCCGGATGTATCAGCCCGGCAGGCGCGATAAAAATCCGTTAATGGAAAATTATGTAATCTGAAGGCGTTGAAGACGCACAGTGTGTAAACCTTCAGCCCTCGGCGAATGAAACACCTCGCTGCAAATTTTTTCTGCTCGACGTTATATCAGGATTTTGTGCACCGAGAGATAATAAAACTATTTGGAAAAGCGCCGCGTATATCAAGAGGGATCTGCCCTGCTCGGCAGGCTGAAATACCTGAAAATGGGTGCAGTTCATTTTTCCGATTTGCCTGGCGTTCCTGCATGCAGGGGCCGGGCTGCGCCGGCGTAAAAACGGGCCTTGCTTTTTTAAACAAGGCCTTAAAATCCCCTTTACTCTTCCACCGTCACCTTGCCGATCATGCCTTTGTGGATGTAGCAGATGTAGAAGTATTCGCCGGCGGCGGTGAACTTGAACTCGAAGCTCTGGCCGGGCTCGATGCGCGTGGCCTTTATGCCGCCTGTGCCTATGACGGGCATGGAAATCAGCACGTGCGCCAGTGTGTCTTTGTTTTCCCAGCGGACGGTCTCGCCTTTTTTGATGATTATGTTGTCTGGCTGGAATATGTTTTTTGCCTCTTCGGCTGAATCATGCTTGACCATTACGTGGGTAGTCTGAAGCACGTGGATGCCGTTTTCGGCCTTCAGGCGCACCGGGGCGCCTGAAAGCTTTGAGTTGAACACGGCCTTTTTGACCTCTTTAAGCATGGTGAAGTCGCCGGTCTCGTCTTTAAGGCCGCTGGCTAAAAGCTCGGCGGTGTAGAGCTTTGCTTCCTTGTCCTCAGGCGTGATTTCCGGCTTTGCGGCCTCTTCAAGGAGGGCCTTTACCTCAGCCGGTATCTTGTCCTTGTTCTCTGCTATGATGGCCGACATCTTGAGGGCGTTCTTGGAGTCAACGGCCTCAAGATATTTTGTCACAAGCTCGGACTGCGCGGCTTTCGCGCCTGTGTTAAGGGCGAACGTCATTATCACGGCGGTAATTAACGCTGTTTTTTTCATTTCCATAGTTAAACCTCCCAATGAAGAATTTTATAAGTTGAGACTTATCCTTGATTTATACGGCGATAATGTGTTTTGATTATAATTCATTACCACAAACTCGCCATGTTATCCACTAATAAAAATACCGGCGCCCCGAAGGGGCTTAAGGGGCTGCTCGACAGGCTCTACAAAACCTTCGACGCCGCGTTTCTCTCGACAGACCCCCTTTGGGCCGTGCACGGGTTTGAAAGGGACGAGGACAGGGAGATCGTGGGCCTCATAGCGTCGTCGCTTGCGTATGGAAGGGTGGAGGGGATTAAAAACAGCATCGGCAAATGCCTTGACGTAATGGGCAAAAACCCGTATGATTTTACCCTTTCGCTTCGCCCTCAAAAAGACTTGCGAAGGTTCGCCGGCTTCGTTCACAGGTTTAATACCGGAGAGGATATCTGCGCGCTTCTTTTTATAGCGCAGAAGATGATAAAGGAAAAAGGGTCTATAAACGGCTTTTTTCTCAAAGGCTTCTCTCCTGAAGATGAGAACGTAAAAAACGCCCTTTCGGTATTTTCAGACAATGCCCTGTCCCTTTATGACAGCTCATCCGGCGTCTATTGTGCCGGGGGCAGGGGGGCGCTGCCTCAAAAAGCGGGCGTCAGGTTTTTTTTCCCCAACCCGCGCGACGGCAGCGCGTGCAAGCGCATGAACCTCTATCTCCGGTGGATGGTAAGGAGGGGGGACTCGCTTGATTTCGGCATCTGGAAGGGCATATCACCATCAAAACTCGTCATGCCGCTTGATACGCACATAGCGCGGATAGCGCGAAATATCGGGCTCACTACATTGTCCTCGCCCGGCTGGAGCATGGCGGAGGATATCACCCGCTCTCTTAAGAGGCTTGACCCGGAAGACCCTGTAAAATATGATTTTGCCCTGTGCAGGCTCGGCATATTGGATAAGTGCCCGAAAACCATAGACCTGAAGAAATGCGATGGCTGCCTGATAAAAAATATTTGCGTAATTTGAAGATTGTCAATAAAAAAACTTGACAAAGTATATGGTTATGTCATATAAATTAAGTTTCTGTTTTCCGGGAACCGCAGGGAAAGTCCGTCTTCTTCCTGTTTTTCTAAAATTAACAGTTGCGGGGTGTCACACCCTCGCAGGGTGTCATATCCGATTCCAGCTGGCGTAGCTCAACGGTAGAGCAGCTGATTTGTAATCAGCAGGTTGCGGGTTCGAATCCCATCGCCAGCTCCAGCGCATGGCGGGTTCATGTGGCGGCGCAGGGCAAATAGCCCGGAAATAAGGCTTTAAATCCTATATTTAAGAAGTTTTTGAGCGTTTCAGACTGTCCTTTTTTGACCGGAGCGTATCCTTAAAAGGCCATGCGGCTTATGAGTTTTTTCCAGTTAAAAATCTGATTCCCCTGCGAGAGGTTTTTTTAAGGGAAGGATTCCCTGAAAACCGTTAGAGACGGTTTTTTTGCAGGGCAGTCTCTGATGGCTTTAAAATTCAACAGCTTGGCCAGGAAGCTGGAGAGGTACCCGAGTGGCCAAAGGGGGCAGACTGTAAATCTGCTGGCTCCGCCTACGGAGGTTCGAATCCTCCCCTCTCCACCAGTTAATTTTTTTAAAACAGGCAGGTGCGGGTGCAGTTCGATCTCCACCGGTTGTTTTTTTGAAGCAGCGGCGGTTTTTTTTGAAACAGGCAGGTGCGGGTGTAGTTCAATGGTAGAACTCCAGCCTTCCAAGCTGGTAGCGTGGGTTCGATTCCCATCACCCGCTCCAGATTTGCCGGATTTAGATGTGCAGGCATGTCCCCTTGCCATCTTTGCAGCAAGACGGCCGTTATTGTTTTGCCATGCCCATGTAGCTCAGTCGGTAGAGCACTTCCTTGGTAAGGAAGAGGTCAGCGGTTCGATCCCGCTCATGGGCTCCATAAGATGGAATTGTCCATTAAAATTTTACGGCGCAGGCCGCATTGGGTCATTTAACAAACGGAGGACGTTAAATCATGAGCAAGGCTAAATTTGAGAGGACCAAGACGCATCTGAACGTAGGGACCATCGGGCACGTCGACCACGGCAAGACGAGCTTGACGGCGGCTATAACGAAGGTGCTTTCGACGAAAGGCTATGCCGATTTTTTAGC
>JACRNL010000013.1 GCA_016234935.1 Deltaproteobacteria bacterium
ACATCACTTCCCGGATTTGGTCGTAGATGCCCTCTCGCCAGAGCTTCCTTCCCGCTGGCGTCGAGCCTCGACTTTTTGCAAGGCACCTTTGAAAAAATCAACCTCTACCGTCTTTTCCGCCAGTAAACGTTTCAACTGGCCGGCCTCTTTGCGCAGTGTGGACTCGCATGAGCTCGCTGGGGGCGGCCCGTCCTCCTTATCGACAGGTTCAAGCTTGTCGCGCCATGGGTACAGTAGCCTTCGATGAACCCCCAGTTCCCTCGACAGCTCCGAGATCTTATCGCATCGCTTCAGCCGTTCGACGGCCATCTGCCTAAATTCCTGAGGATGCCGTCCCACTCGTTTCTTTGTCACTTGGACACCTCCGCTCTGTGCCAAGTGTGCCATATTCGAGTGTCTCATTCCAGGGGTTCAGTCCACGCAGACTCTGGCGCACACCGGCGGCAGGACGGCCGTTTTTTCAATTTGACAAAAGTTCGGCTAATGTGCTAATTTTGTAAGATTACGTTTTTACAACTGCCAGTATCGGAAATGAGGCGCTAGCTCAGTCGGTAGAGCATCTGCCTTTTAAGCAGGTGGCCCCGGGTTCGAGTCCCGGGCGCCTCACCATCATCAAAAGCGGCAAAACAGAGTCCCCATCGTCTAGAGGCCAAGGACACCGCCCTTTCACGGCGGTAACCCGGGTTCGAATCCCGGTGGGGACGCCAAGTTAATCAAGGGGTTGCGGTATTGCCGTAACCCCTTTTCCATTGGACTGTGCTGTAATTGTGCACTGACCAAGCGAAGGCCGCAGGCCGAGCGATTCATTAAAAGTCCGGTAGCTCTCCTCGAGCTTCCCAACCGCGCTTGCCAGATGCATAGGCCCGATATGGGCGTACCTTCTCGTCATGCGCGTGTCCTTGTGCCCCATCAAGTCCGCGAGCGTGTCGATATCCACCCCGGCCTGACGGTTCCATGATGCGAAGCAGTGGCGCAGGTCATGGAATCTGAAGTCCTCAATCACAGCCTTTCTCCGCGCCACCTTGAAGCCCCGGTGCACCTCCATCTTGTAGAAAGGCGTCCCATCTGCCTTGCAGAAGACGTAAGGGCAATTGATGCGGGCGACCTTCATGGCATCTCTCAGAACCTCGAAGGCCGGACCGGCAACAGGGATTATCAGGTGCTCGCCGTTCTTGGTCTCAGTTCCGTCGAGAGAGATGGTATGTGCAAAGAGGTTCACCTGACTCCTTTTGAGATTAAGGACATTGCCCTGCCGTAAGCCCGTCCACGCGGCAACCGTTACAATGGGCTTGAGCCAGTCCTCGCAACAACCGAGGAGCTTGTGAAACTCCTCGAAGGAAAGGTATCTCAGCCGCTTTTTATCAGCCCTCAGTTCCATCTCAAACGCAGGCACCTCTCTCACCCATATCCAGCGCTTCCTTGCAAGATTGAACATCCTTTTGATGATGTTCAACTGCCTCACAATGGTCGCCGCCGTAACGCCTTCAGCCTTCCTCATCTGCTTGAAGTCGTCGATGAGTGCAGGGGTTATCTCAGAGAGCTTGTAAGGCCCGAAGAACTTCCTTAAGCCCCGCAGGTAGCTTTGAACCGACTGCCAGCTCTTAAGCTCCTTGAACTCCGTAGACTCGTACTTGTCGGCAAGCTCATCGAAAGTCCTTCGGCTCCCTTCGTCGATATCGAACCACTTGCCCTCAGTGATCTGGGTCATGACCTTGTGGTGTATCTTATCGGCAAGCCTCTTGTCCCCGGTCTCAGTAGACTTCCTTACCAGTTGACCTTTGAAGCTGAAACTCATCCACCAGACCTGACCTCGTTTATACAGTCCCATCAGCACCTCCTTTCCGAGGCCTTGACTCAGGGCTGGTTTCCCGTTTGCCCCGCCTGCCAAAGGCAGGCGTTGATGGATCGTAACTTCCTTTACGCAAGCTTGCAACTGCCCTCTTGACGATAGAGTCTATGTCCAAGTTTGTCGCCTTTTTAAATGAAGCCGGGGGCTTGGGCGGCTTCGAATTCTCAATCCATTTGGTTATCTCATCCATATCAAAACGTAATAACCCGTTGAGCTTAATGAACGGAATAGTCCCGTTATGCACCCACGAATAAAGGGTGGACGGTTTCACTTTAAGGAATTCGGATAGCTCTTTTATGGAGACGAGATTCATGGCTTGGTTATTTAAGGAAGCTCTGATTATTGACATCTGCAAAAGCAATGCAATGGCGGCGCTGATGCTTAAACGGAAACGAGTATTCGTCATGCCCGAATGCTTCTATCGGGCATCCAGCGTCTTTAGTGGGGGCGATAAAAAGATAAAAGCACTGGATTCCCGCTTAAGACACGCGGGAATGACGGTTTGATAGACTTGCATTACTTATACAGAAGTCAATAATCAGAGGCTACTTATTCTTTGGCTTTATCAGCCTTTGTATAGAATCTGGTGCGCGTAAGCTCTTCGCATGCAAGCCTTATTTCCGTGCTGAGTAACCGGTGAATCTCGTTTATGTCGTTCATGCCTACCAGCACAGGCGCGACCATGTCGGGTATGCCTGACAACCTGTCCCGCGTTATGCGAGCGATGTTGAAGGCATCAACTCTAACCTCGTCGGCACTGACGAGCTTGCCTATCTTTACTTCATACTCGAGCTTCCTAAGCCTTGCCTCATAAGCCTCTCGGATGGCGCGGCTCTGGGCAAAAGGCGGCAAGCCGTTGGCCGGAGAGGTTGCGGCGGCCTCTGTGTCGGCACCAGCGATCTTCGATGAGCTACGGTGTTTGGAGTTGCCGGAGGCAAAGTTTAACGCCTTCGACGGGTTTGTATTTTCCAGCCACTGTCGGTCTGCTTTCTCAGGGTCTATCTTTCCATCCGCATCAACGGTAATCCTGCCCGTCCTTACGGCCTTGCTCACGGCCTCAGGGGATACGCCCCTGTAGCGTGCGTATGCGCGATACGAGATGGAAGAAGATTGTCCCTGACTCTTTGTCTTGCCCATTTTCTATTCCCCGTAGTGTCAACCGTCAACCTGTCAACCCAAAAAATTGCCTGCACGCTGGAGATATTCCGCGCTCGGAAGCACCCGCAACCCCATGTCCGTCAAGGGACCCGTGAACGTCATATTTGCACCTTAATGATTCGAGAGCATGGGAAGACTCTGAATGCCTCCACAATGGGCCTTAGTTCCTCAATGGTGAAAGCTTTTGCCCCGGCCGGGAGTCTATCCCTTGCCGCACTCTCGCTTATAATCCAGTAATCTTCTATCAGGGGGCTGTCTTTTACCTTGAAACCCCAAGGCGCCTTTAATGCCTGGGCCTTCCTAAGCGCATCTATATAATCGCAGAGTCGGTCATCAGTCCAACCGTCGGCCTTTGCCTCAGTAAAAGCCGCCTCAAGAGTCCCATTCTGCGAGAAGCAATCGGGGGAGAAAGGCTTAACCCTGCCGCCCTTAATCAGCCTGAGAGCCATGTCGTCCGGCAGGGATATAAAGTCGCCGGATTTTAATTGCCTGACCCCGGACATGGTTCGTACCTTGAGACTGCCCACGACCTGATATTTCATTCGAGCACCTCCAGCACGGTCTCAATATCTTCCGGCGGCGCGGGAGGCGCGAGTGGCGCGACTTCCGAACCATTACTATATTTAGACGACGCATATGATGTATGTGTCCTTTGGGGTATATATGTATTTTCCGCGTGCGCTATAGGTTGATAGAATGTGTCACTCGCGTCACCGTAACGAAGTCTGAATCCATGTAGGACACGAGTTCCTCCGTGTATTCGCCCCGTTTTGGCCCCAAGGCGTTCCAGCCTCTGGGTGAGGTTCTTGCGGTTCAGAGGACGTTTTATCCCGTTTGCATCAGCCCATGTCTGATAGGCGTCGAATACGGCCTTTGACGTCTCCCGCTCGCCCGTTGCCCATTCTATGGCGTCCTCGGCGAATTGAGCGGCCTGGTCAGCCTCCAATCTCCATGCGTGCTTCGCCTCGATGCACGACGCCGGCTCTGTGAAGGTTCCCCGTCTGACGGCGTCCGCATAAGCGGCCAGTGCCATATTCAGTATCCCTGGCAATTCCGTTGCGAGTTTGTCTTTGAGAAGGGGGTCGGCATCGACGCCCGGCTTGAACTGCCGGTTAAAGGGCACGACGATGGCCCTTCGGAACATGGCGTCCGAGAAGTCGTTCGTGTGAGGCAGGTGGTTTGTGCCGAACCAGCAAGTGGCGAAAGGCGTCATGTCGAACGGTTCCTTGAATTTGTGGGACACGGTAGTGGGCTCGCCTGAGACGATGGATTTGAGCGCGTCGTCGTCGAGCTCCGCGCCCTCTTTGAGTTCCGAGACGATATTCGCGAGCTTGTGATGCAGGTGCGCCCTCTGGAACTGGTTGCCGAACTGCGACGGTTGCACGGCCGCGCAGTTGGCCGCGCCCACAAGAAGTCGTATCACGGCTAACAGCACGCTCTTGCCGTTTGCGCCGTTGCCGACGAGCAGGATGAACCGCTCGTAGCGGGCGTGCGACATGAGGGTATAGCCTATCATCTCAAGAAGCGCCAAGGCCTTTTCCGGGCCGTCCGCGTCTGCCTG
>JACRNL010000014.1 GCA_016234935.1 Deltaproteobacteria bacterium
TTCTCCCCCTTGACCGCCTCAAGCGCCACCTTCGCCTTGAACGCCCCATCGTGGTTCTTCTTCATCCCGCCTCCCTCCTTAGGGTTAATGGCAGGCTATCTTACACCAAATACCCTTGTCTAAATTTTGGGGAGTACTATACTCGGGCTGCAAAGGGTAATTCCAGGGTTTTGTTTTGACCGAACTGCGAGCGGCCGGATGCTGAAGCTTACATGCTGGAGGTAAATCGGAGATGAGAAAACCTGGTGGGTGACTACGGGCCGTTATATCCGGTATGCCTGCGGCGCTTCTATCAAAAATCTTAAGGAAGCTCTGATTAATCGTGTTCTGCTGTCATTCTGAAGGAGCGAAGCGACTGAAGAATCTCGTAATTATTTGCTTTTCTTAAAGATAAGATTCTTCGCTTCGCTCAGAATGACACTTTGGTAGAATAGATCAGAGCTTCCTTAAGAGTTCTTGCGGACGGAATATGCAAAAAACAGCTTAGCCGCTGCCATACATTGCCGATTATAGCTGAATTTAATGTCAAGTCAAGCAGGTTATAGCTGATCTTCCCGGTGACGTGATTACAAACGGATGGTTCGAGTAAGGAGATCGCGGATTGGACAACCCCTGCGCAGGGGGGGGGGCGCTGGGGAGGCGATCTCTTACGCCAAGAATTATATGGCAGTGCATTTTAAACTGGATTACGTGAATGCGGATGGCGACATTTCAAAGTACTATCCGGATTTTTTGGTAAAGCTGGCTGACAAGCGCGTTTTTATAGTTGAAACCAAGGGGCAGGAAGACCTTGATGTTCCCTTGAAGATGCAACGGTTGCGGCAATGGTGCGAGGATATCAACCGGGTGCAGGCAAACGTGCAATACGACTTTGTTTACGTGGATCAGGAAGGTTTTGACAAATATAAGCCCACTTCATTCCGGCAATCAGTTGATGGCTTCAGGGAATACAAAGGGTAGTTGATATGACTTCTATCAAACTCCTCTCGATATAAAGGTCTGGGTGCAAATGTGAGGATTGCCAACGGAGCTGAGTTGGAGCACCTCCTTCAGGGACACACTTGCAGATGGGAAATCGTTTTGATTCATCCCTCTATAGTGGTCTTAAAGGGCCTTTTATTATAGGGTGCATAGAATGAAAGGGTTTTTACAATTACCCAGCTTTTCCAGAGGGGAGGATAATAGACAATAACGGTGCGTTCAGACTTACTTCTTAAGCTTGTGCGATCGGGGGCGAAAGGTGACCAAGCAACTTTTCGCAAGGCCATCGAAGCCTTGGTTGCTGAAGAGCGTTCCAAACAGCATCACATACTTGCAGACCGTCTTGCCGCTCATCTCGTGCAGAATGTGTAACGGAACAAGTGCACCTTTGTCTGGAGGCATGAGAAATAATCAACCTACCGATCTGTTTCACGATATCGAGCCGCGTCGTCGCCTCCATGATATCATTCTCCCTGCCTCTGTAGAGTTGGCATGCAAGGAACTTGCTGAGGAACAGAATCGCTGTGACCTTCTCCGCGCCCACAATCTTGAACCACGACATAGAGTGCTTCTTGCTGGGCCTCCATGAAATGGGAAGACCTCGTTGGCCGAGGTTCTGGCTACCGAGTTGGTTGTGCCTCTTTTGGTCGTTCGATATGAAGCCATAATTGCCAGCTACATCGGAGAGACTGCCGTCAGAATCGCCCGTTTGTTCGATCAGGTTCGATCCCGCCGGTGCGTACTATTCTTTTATGAGTTTGACGTTGTGGGCAAGGAGAGAGGAGACATCCGCGAGGCGGGCCATATAAAAGACAACTTCCCAACCAAGTCCGCCGAAGGCGTACCATCCCTCCTTGGGAGCCCGTTCATATTATCCCACATAATTCTGTCTTAAAATCCGTTCATTCCTTCGCGATCTTCTGTATATAAGAGCTAACTCAAGGCATAAATATTTGTGCTATGCTTGTTTACATATTCAAGGCATACCACAAAAGAAGCAACGAGTTGATTGTTATCAGTTGCACCATGCCGCGACGCCCGGCTTTTCCGGTCTGGGAAGCAAGAAGGAGGCATGAAATGAGCAATACTCTTGATGTTTGGATGTTTTTACGGAAACTGACGTGGGAGCACGTTGCGTTAATTCTGGCCGTGCTGGTTCTGGCCCGCGTGCTGGTGATTTTAGTGCGGTGGGTGGCCCGTCAAGCGGCTGAAAAAGCGTCGTCACGCCTGCGTTTGACCATACTGCGCGCGCCGCCGATTCTACGTCTTATGATAGATCTCGCGTCCACTGTCGTCATCGTGTTGATTCTTGTTGAGCCGACGTTCCAAAATGTCGCCGCCATGGCCGTCGCCGTCTTTTTGGCCTTAGCCTTCGCGCTCAAGGATTATGTGAGCAGCCTTGCAGCCGGTTTGATGACGGTATTGGAAAACACCTACCAGCCGGGGGATTGGATCGAGGTGGACGGCGCATACGGCGAGGTGAAATTCATCGGTGTCCGTGCCGTGCGCCTTGTGACGGCGGACGACACCGAGGTCATCATTCCGCACTCCCGGATCTGGACGGCCGGCGTTTTCAACGCCAGCAGCGGCAATCACGTCATCCTGTGCGTGGCGGATTTTTATCTACACCCCGACCATGACGCCTCAGGGGCGCGGGCCATGCTCAAGGATATAGCGGAATCAAGCGCATACCGCCAGCCGGAGACGCCCGTGACGGTGATTGTCCTTGAGAAGCCCTGGGGCACGCACTATCGCGTCAAGGCATACGTCAGAGAAAGCCGGGAGCAATTCCTGCTTACGAGCGACCTGACGATTAGGGGCAAAGAGGCGTTGAGGAAGATGAATATACGGTTTGCTCAAGCGCCTTATACGGAAACCGGGAAGTAACAACGGCAAGGCCGAGACGGGTTCGGAGGCCGTAAATTCCGATAGGCCGGAAGATGGAGGACTATATGGATCTCAGCCACCTGTTCTATTGGGCGAACCAGTGGCTTGTCATCGGCGGTGTCCTCGGACTTCTGTTCATTGCATCCGAGGCCGGATGGCGCGTCGAGATGTACGACGCCGGACTCGATATTCCGCGGGTCTACGCGGCGGCCAGCCGCAGCGAATCGCTGCATGGCGCATGTGGTTTTTAGTTAGGGATCATTATACGGCCCAAGAAAACGCACCCCATTGAAATGAATTAGGTGAGACGGTGTATCTGCAACCCACACTTCGGTTTCCCATGCAATTTCGCCAATATATCGGCTCATGACAGCGCGATTCGGAAAGGCAGTCACATAAACCAACCCGGCTTTTGATCCGGTAAATAAACGAGCTAATTCAGCGTGGCGCTTGCTATCAACCGGCCCATGACTGGTGACAGACTCGACCAGCAGCAACCGATTACGCTCTTTGAAATAGAGCACTACATCAGGCATTTTGCCATGCGAATCAACATCGACTCTCAAATTAGCCAGCAGAACAGCATCAAAATATCCCTACTTGTCACCCGTGTCTCCGGCGTAGATCAGCAAACTACCTGGCGCAAAACGCGGTCCGAAGTCCTCAATAATCGCCCGGATCAGCTCGCTATGCTCTCCTGGACTGAGGGTGATTTTCTTGTCAGGTGCAATCCGCACAGGGACGCGGTTATACTCGCGCTCTTTGGCGTATTTGGCAGCCAGCGTCTCACGCTTGGCAAGATAGGCCGTCAAGTTGTCATGCCACGTTGCTGTGCCGAAGCTGCGCAGCAATGTTAGCGCAGTAGCCTCGATCTGATAAACTGCTTTCGGACTGTTCACAGGGCGGGACGGGTTGTCCGGATTGTAGAGCGCAATTCCTGCATCCACGAACTGATGCATGGTTTGGCGGCGTACTGTTTCACGGGTGTTCGGGGCGTAATCTTTTTGGTAGTGCTTGCGTGCCCAGTCTATGATTGGCGTAATGCCTATGCGCGGGTTTCCTGCTTGTGCCCATGTCTTGTCGGGCGTGAGATTCAGTAGCGCCAGCAAGCATAAAGCGGAACGTTCATTCTGTTGCGCACGAGGCAAGCCAAGAGAAATGAGGATTTGACGGGCGTCTTTGATGTAGTTGTTTTTCTTCGTCATGCATTCAGATTCTCCAATTGTTTGTCGATCATGACCTGCGTTGGCTCGCCGCAGCGCATCGCCCACTTCCCGAGGGCGATCAGAGCATCTCGACTTGGATATTTCATGAGCTTGAGGTCGGCGGCGTTGACCTGGGTGTGACCGTTAAAGCGCCGGAAGTTTTCATCGACGGCGCTCGTGTTAAGAAAGGCGGTCAAGCCGTATGCAAGAGTCTCTGGCAAGCCGTGCTTGTGTTCGTGAAGTACGTTCAGGTGGTTTTCAAATCCCAGCACCTCGGCATCGGCAAAAATACCAGGCTGCACCACACGTGCCACTATTCGCCGCTTCTCCTCCTTCGATGAGAAGCGCCGCACGACGCAATAGAATCCGGTCGGGTAAAGCCATTTTTCCGTTTCAGCATTACGATGGATCGCGTTTGGTTTTTTCAACCCCGCCTTCGGCCATTCGATGCTTTGGCCGTTAAAATGACCCGGGTAGAGCAAGGGGATAGTACCCTGCTCCGGCATGCCTCGAAGATGCTTCTTTATGCGGAAATCGACCACAGGGCCGGTGGATACGCTGATGCCGATGTCTATCAACGAGTGCCGGATCGCGGTTATAAGCTCGATGGCACTTTGCTTCTGCGACGTTGGCACGTGGATGAAATGCTCCGGATCATCAGGAAACACTATCCTATCGAACCGATGCGTATGCGTCGCAAGATCGGCGAAACTGTCATCAGTCGAGGTCGTCACCGTTACGTCGCCCTGCTGACCGCCATTCTCAAGCATGATGATGACATTCTCTTGCAGTACATCATCGTCCTTGAATGCCTGATTTCGAGAATCGAACAAGTGCATGTGCCGGATTGCGCACCGTTTAAGAAGAAATTCACGAAATGGACGGTAGTAAGGCCCGTTACAGAAGCTTCGCGGGATGATAGCCACGAGTTGGCCGCCTGGTGCCATCAGAGATATAGACAGCGCCAAAAAAGCCGAATATAGATTTACTGTCTCAATCCCGACCTGCCGAAGCAATAAACGATGACGGGAGCCGCTGCCAATTTTTTTGTAAGGCGGATTAAGAATAGCATGCGTGAATTTGTTGCCATAGTTAAATTGGATTTGACTTACAGCTTCCTCAATAAAATCAGCGCCTATTATTTCGTGGGCAAAAGGTATTTGCTTTGAGTAAGCCGCAAAAGTGTTCTTTAATTCTTCATGAAGAAGGATGTCTATTTCAAAGGCGGCGATTTCTATTTTTTCAAAGTTCAAATCGCCAGTAATGCACCGTTCTAAAAAACCGCTTGAGAGCGAGCCAATGCCAGCGCCAGGATCAAGCAAACGACAGGCGCGACCGATTGCGGGGACAAAGAGTCCAGCCATAAACTGAGCTGTTCTTGCGGATGTGAGAAACTGGCCAAGCTGCGACTTCCTCTTTGCCTCAGTGCTTCTCGATATTCTCAACCTTGATTGTTCTACTGCTGATAGCACAGATTCGCCTCCTGTAGCGCCCTATTTTCATTGATGGATGTTTTGGAAAAACCAGGGTGCTCTTAAGTTCTATCTTATCTAATTATATACCGCTTGCCCATAGTTTAGGCAAGCAATTATTAAGATAGAGAATACTGGATCGAATGAGCGATAAATATTAATTTTCTATCTAAATCAGGAGAATCGCAATTGCTGAAATGATTCAATTTGTTTCTTGGTATCAATGAACATAGCGATTGGCCGAAGTGCTCGCTCCGAGACCGCGGTTTTTCGAACCGTTTCCGGCATGGACAGTATATACTCCTTAATATCCGGAGCAAGGTTGAGTAGGTACATTATCTGAGTTACGCGGGCGCGGGAGAGTCCCTCGCGTCTGGCTATGTCAGCCCGGGAGGTGCCGTCCCCTGATTCGAGAAGTCCCTTCTACTCTATTGCCTTCCTGAGTAGTTCTGCCACCCTCGGCGTCCTAGGTGTTTTCTGCGGTCTGGGTTTTGAAAGCCGAGGCGGCACTGCGTTAACCACCCGTCAGGCGGCACCTGCCGCTTTACGACCCCGATATTCCCGTTCTCAAACGCCCCCTTCGGGCCGAGGGCTATCTCAACGGTCTGTTCTCGTAAAACCGAAAAATCGCTGTTATTTTCTGGAGTTACATGAACGATGCGGATGTAGACTTCCGGCTCTGACATACCCTTTCTGTGTCGAAAGCTGTTACATTCCGGGAGCCAGACTGTCCAAGGGGTTACAGTGAAAACTGTAACCCTTTTTTATTTTAACGTCGTTATATCACTGTGCATTATGTGAAAAAAATGACCTGCCGTACGCCTTGCCTGTGAACAGGCTCGCGGGTTGAAGCCTGTTTTTCATTGTTTAATATGATAAAAAAGGTTAATATTGCTGATAGGACTTGCACATCTCGCTTTACCGGTAATCCATTCATCTTATGAAAATAGCCCTGATCATACCCAAAAACGGCTCTGAAAATGAAAAGAGTTTTTACGACTATAAGTTCTACTCTAAATTTCTCTTTTCAAAAAAATACTTTTCATACCTTCTCGCAATTCCAACACTTGCATCCCTGACTCCGCCTGAGCATGAGGTGCGGGTATTTGACGAAAATATCGAAGAGATAGATTATGGCTGGCCTGCGGATCTGGCCGGGATAAGCGTAAGGACGATGTTCGCGAACAGGGCCTACGCCATAGCCGGAAGGTTCAGGCAGCGCGGCGTAAAGACCGTTTTGGGAGGGATACATCCGTCTATGTGCACGCAGGAGGCCCTTCAATACTGCGACAGCGTGGTAATCGGAGAGGCCGAGGGGGTCTGGCATTCCGTATTGCTGGACGCGGCAAGCGGCGCGCTGAAGAGGACTTATGAGGCCGGAAAAAAGACCGACCTGAAGACCTGTCAAAATCCGTCAAGATCCGTTCTTTCAAAAGAAAAATATTTTTCAGATATCGTTCAGACGACTAAGGGCTGTCCCTTTCACTGCGAATTCTGCTCTGTTTACGCCTATGACGGAATGACCATAAGAAGCAAGACCGTCGATCAGGTCGTAAGCGAGATATTGGAGATAAACCATTCAGGCTCAAAATTCAAGAAAAAATCCATCTTCTTCGCGGATGACAATATTATCTCTGACAAGAAGTTCTCCCGTGAACTTTTTCTGGCGTTAAAACCCTATAAGCTCAACTGGTCATGCCAGGCCTCGATCAACATTGCAATGGACGATGAACTGCTCCGGCTTATGAAGGACAGCGGCTGCGGGGCGATACTCATCGGTTTTGAATCCATATCGGAAAAGAATCTCTCCCGCATGGACAAGAAGGTCAATATGCGGCTCAGTTATATTGACGCCATCAAGAAGATACAGTCATACGGCATCCTTGTCCACGCCTCGTTCATACTGGGCTATGATTTTGACACGGACGCGGCCTTTGACGAGCTTGCCGACTTTATCGACGAATCCAGACTGCTGATGCCGCTTGTCAATATCCTCACGCCCTTTCCGGGGACAAAGCTCTTCAGCCGTTTTGAAGAAGAAGGGCGCATCATCCATAAGGACTGGAGCAGATACGACGCCAAGACAGTGGTATTTTCTCCTATTTGCATGACCGCGGATGAACTGCACGCCGGGTACAAAAAGGTAATCAAACGGATATACTCTTTTGATTCCATATTGAAAAAGCTGAACTTCTACTGGGATGCCGACTTCTGGAAGCACTCCAACGAGATAGACCCTATAAAGTTCAAATACCGTATTCTCTTCGCCGCCCGCCTTTCGACCATGCTTTTCTCGCTGAAGCTCGCGAGGACGAAGTTCATCTTCAAGATACTCCCCAAACTCTTTGACAGGCGCGTCCGTGTCTCGACGATCCTGACATTAATGGCATACAATGATTACGCCTACACCGGCCAATGAGCAGATGACCGCTTTCACGCGCTTTTTCCCCCCTGAGGGGGTTCAACCCCTCTTCTTCAACTCCTTCATCAAATACCCTCTCGCATCCTTGACCGCGCGCCGTACGCCCAAACCTTTTGCCAGACAGGCGGCGATGCCGGAGGAAAGGAGGCATCCTGTCCCGTGCAGGACCTCTTTTTTTGCCTTTATCCTCTTGCCTTTGAAATGGAAAATCCGTCTGCCGTCAAAAAGGATGTCTATTGGTTCGCCGGGCAGATGCCCGCCTTTTACGAGCACGTTCTTCGCGCCGAGGGCATTGATTGCCAGCGCGGCGTCTTCCATGTCCTTGATGTTTTTTATCTTTATGCCGGAAAGGACGGACGCCTCGGCGATGTTAGGCGTTGCAAGGGTGACAAGCGGGAGGAGGCGTTTTATTTCAACTATCCCTTTCTTATCAAGAAGCGCGTGCCCGCTTGTGGAGCAAAAGACCGTATCGAGAACTATATTTTTAAATTTTTTATTTTTTATTATTTCAGCGACAGCGCGCACGTTGGCCGCGCTTCCAAGCATGCCTATCTTCACAGCGTCTATCCTGAAACCATCCGTAAGCGCGTTGACCTCTTTTTTCATGAAGGCCGCTTTGACGCTTTGGGTTGCCATGACATCCTTGCGGTTTTGCGCGGTAAGGGCGCTTATGGCGGCCACGCCCTGGACGCCGAAGGCCTCGAAGGTCTTGATGTCGGCCAAAACGCCGGCCCAGCCCGAAGGGTCAAAGCCGGCTATGGCAAGAGCTGTTTTCATTGCGAATTACGCCGTCTCCTTCATAATGGACATGAAAGCGTGTCTCTTATTTATTTTTCAGGAAGGGTTCGTCATGCGGAAGCGGCCGGGGGCCGCTGAAAATGTCATTCCCGAGGTTTTTATCGGGAATCTAATTTTGAAGCGACATATATCCCCGATAAATACATTCGGGGATGACAGCAGGGCAGCATTCGGGGGCCTGCCCTCGCTTGTCCGTGTATGGGCGGTTAAAATAAGGCGGCTTTTAAAACACCCTTTTCTTTTTCGACATTTCCTCTTCGAAGTACTTCTTGTAGAGTATCTCCCATTCCCTGCTGCCTTCCGGGACGTCGCGCTTAAGGGAGCGTATCATTGTTCTCGCGGTGTTGTCGGCGTCGTCCTCTACGTGGAGAAAGGCGGCTATGACGTTTTTTATCTCCTGCAGGGCCTTCTCGTCGCTTGTGTAGTCGGCAAGGTCGTCCTTCCACAGGCCGTCGGCCACGAGGTGCGCAAGATGGGATATTCTGTCTTCCGAGAGCCTCAAATGACTATCCCCCTTTCCCGGGCGAGCTTGCCCTTTATCATATTGAACATCTTCCGGTAGTCTATCCGCTGGGAATCTATCTCGCCGGTGTGAGTCTTAAGAATCTCCTCGACCTCACGGTCAAGGCTGTCCTCGGCGCGCAGGTCGGCGAGGATGACGTCATTTATCTTCTGAAGCGCCTGATGTTCGCCGGTCTTCAGGGTGATGAGCCCCTTTTTCTTCAAAGCGTCCAGCACGAGTTCGGCAATTTTTTCAACCTGTTCCAGCGTCAGCTTCATGCGTCAAACCTAACACAGTTCCCGGAGTGTTGCAAGGCTATTGACAAGGCGGCATTTTGCCCATAAAATGTGTTTATTGTCACATCGTTCCTAATCGGCCGCGGCTATAATTTACGCTGCCGTTCACGGTTGCCCCAAAAATACATAACCAAGGAGGACGTTGAAAATGAACTGGGTCAGAAACTGGCGCACGAAGCAGATATCGGTTGCTCTCATCATGGGGCTGTTCATCATCGGGAGCATTCCGGCGGAAAGCATGGCTTACATGGCAGGCTCAGGCAATCTCGCAGGCGCGTCCACAAGGGCCGCTGACATGGACAAGATACAGAGGGTGCTTGAGTCCAAGCTTGTCGCGCAAAAACTTCAGCAGGCGGGGCTTTCGATGCCGGAGGTGAAGTCAAGGATGGAAAAGCTCAGCGACCAGGAGCTTCACAGCTTCGCCAAACAGGTTGACACGCTTTATCCCGGCGGAGACCTCGGCGTTATTATAGCCATACGCGTAATCGCCATCCTCGTCGTTGTGTTCCTGAAGATACAGAATAAGAAGATCATCATTCAGTAAATTCTTCCGGGCCCCGCGCCTTTGGTGGAAAAAGGGTTTTTTAAGCATAACTGTTCAGGTGCGGCTGTAAAAAGGGTTTTCAAGGTTTTTAAACCGCCGTAATCGGCTTCAAATGGCTAAGCGCATCTCTTTACGAATTTTCATTTTTATCCTTTTTTCAAGCCCATTTGCGTTGACGGCCTGCGGCGGCCCCGCACGCGAGGCCGTTTTAAAGGACATCAGGGACAACCCCGGGGCCGGGGCGTTCATTAAGGATGTCCCTTTTTACCCGCAAAACGATTCCATGTGCGGCCCGGCGGCCATAGCGTCGGTTGCCGGATTTTACGGCGATAAGGTCACGCTCGGCGAGGCGGCAAGGGGCGTTTACCTGGCCAAACTCAAGGGCACGCTTCCCGTAGACCTTCTTATCTACGCCAAGGAAAAGGGGTTTAACGCCGAGTACTATCAGGGCGGCTTTAAAGACCTGAAGGCGCGGATATCCGAAGGCAGGCCGCTCATACTGTTTTTGAACCTCGGTTTTGAGTCCTACCCGGTGGGGCACTACATAACGGCAGTGGGCTTTGACGACGGACTAAAGGCCGTCATCGCGCACTCCGGCATGAACAGGGAAGAGGTCTTCACCTACGAGCGCCTCGCGATTATGTGGGAAAAGACCGGCTATGCGGCGCTTCTCGTAACGCCCGGCGCTGAAAAGACGGCACGTTAGGAATATATCCATATGTCATTCCCGCCTGCCCCCTCAGGGGGCTGAGCCCCTTGAAGGGGTTGAAGCGGGGGGGATGACGGAAAAAAGAACATTATGAAAAAAATCTTTTCAAAAAAACTCCTCCTGTGCCTGTTTATCCTGACGCTTGCGGCCTGCTCTCATACGCCGGGTTCAAGTGATAGGGACCTCTTCGCCCTGAGTCCTGAGGAGTGCCTCAAGCTCGGCGCGGTATACGATGCAAAGGGCGAGACAGCCCTTGCGCTCAAATACTATGAAAAGGCCGCGACCGCCGACAGGGAAAACGCCGACATCTACTTCATCATGGGCAACCTGAGCTACCGCATGAAGCTCTACAACAACGCGGAATCTTACTATTTAAAGGCCATTGAACTCAGCCCTGAAAAAGCCGTATTTTTCAACAACCTCGGCTGGCTCTACATGGAAATGAATCAATTGGACAAGGCCGAGGAGACCGTAAAGATAGCCGTGCAGAACGACCCGCTTGGCATGCACGTGTATCTTGACACGCTCGGCGAGATACAGGCCAGAAAGGGCGACTACCCGCAGGCCGAGGCAAACCTCAAAGAGGCCGCCTCCCTCACCCCGCCGGAGGAAAAAGAAGGGCTGATGCAGATATACGCGCACCTGCTCGAGCTTTACAGGAAAAAGGGCGACACGGATAAGGCCGCCGGCATCGAAGTGAAGATAAAAAAACTTAATTAGTCCGGCCATTGCCGCGCGTTTTGCCCATGAGAATAATATACGGGATAAACCCGGTTACAGAGGCGTTAAAGGCCGGGCCGGAAGGCATAAGGGGCATTGAGAAGATACTCGTCTCCGCTATCAGGGCCGACGCAAAGGTCGGCGCTATAATAAAAACCGCTGAAGCAAAGGCCGTATCTATCCAGCGCATAAGCCCCGACGAGCTTGACAATCTTACGGGCACGATTAAGCATCAGGGCATTGCGGCGGTTTTTATAACGGACTTCAAATACTCCGGCATTGACGACCTTATCTCCTCATGGAAGGCGCGCGGAGGGCCTGCCTTTTTCCTTCTGCTCGATTCCATCCAGGACCCGCAGAACCTCGGCTCTCTCATCAGGGCCGCAAACGCCGCCGGAGTCCACGGCATCGTCATCCCATCCGACAGGGCCTGCGACGTAACGCCATCGGTGGTCAAGGCGTCCGCCGGAGCGGCCGCCCATACGATGATCGCGCGCGAGACCAACCTGACGAGGGCCATCAAGCGGTTAAAAGAAGAAAACGTCTGGGTCGCCGCCATTGAAGCGGACTGCAAGGAAGACCTGTTCCACGCGGACCTGAAGGGCAACATCGCCCTTGTCATCGGCAGCGAAGGTAAAGGCATACGCCGCCTCGTGCGTGAGACCTGCGATTTCGGCCTGTCAATTCCGATGGCAGGGGGGGCAGGGGGGGCGCAAAGGGCGGACGGCGCGCGGGTGAATTCCCTTAACGCCGCGCAGGCCGGGGCTATTGCGATGTTTGAAACGCTCAGGCAAAGGCTCTCTTAGGAGGCCGCTGAAAAACCCAAAATTTATTCAGGCTGCTCAAAAAGCCTCAGATACAAGGCGTCGAGGAGTGAGGAATGAGGCGTAGTTTTCTCTACGCCGCAGTGACGAACGACGAAGACAACGCAGTAGATGAGGCTTTTTCAGCAGCCTGTTAGGAGGCCGCAATGCTCGAACTTATCAGGGAAGCGGAAAAAACACTCAGCGTTGTCCTCAAGCCCACCCCGCTTATCTTTTCGTCGTCCTTATCGCGCCTCTACGGCTTTGAATGTCATCTAAAGCTCGAAAACCTTCAAAAGACCGGCTCGTTCAAGGCGCGCGGCGCCTACAACAAGCTCTCAAGCCTCACGCCTGAAGAAAAAAGGCGCGGCGTCATAACCGCCTCTTCCGGCAACCACGCGCAGGGCGTGGCCTGGGCCGCCGCGCTTCTGGGCGTCAAATCAACCATCGTCATGCCCGAAAGCTCGCCGATAGTCAAGCAGGTCGCCACACGCGCTTACGGCGGCGAGGTCGTCCTGCACGGGGCTTTTTTTGACGAGGCATACTCTCACGCGACGGCCCTTGCCGCCAGCCGCTCTCTCATATTCATCCCCCCTTTTGAAGATAATCTCGTCATGGCCGGACAGGGCGCCATCGGCCTTGAGATACTGAGCCAGCTGCCTGACGTGGACGCGGTCGTCGTCCCGATCGGCGGCGGCGGACTGATTTCCGGCATCGCGTCTGCGATGAAGGGAATAAAAAAAGAGGTCAAGGTCATCGGCGTTCAGGCCGCTGCCTCGCCTTCGTGCATAGCATCTTTAAAGGCCGGACAGCCCGTTGAAGTCCGGAAGAAGGCCACCATAGCCGACGGCATCGCCGTAAAGCGCGTCGGAGCGATGACCTTCGCGATTATAAAACAGCTTGTCGACGCGGTGGTCAGCGTGGAAGAAGAAACCATCGCCGCGGCGATACTCCAATTCCTTGAAAGGAAAAAACTCATCGTGGAGGGCGCGGGCGCGGTGACGCTTGCCGCGGCAATGGAAGCGAGGCTCCCGAAAGGCATCAAAAAAGCCGTCCTCGTGATAAGCGGCGGCAACATCGACGTAACAATGCTCGACCGCGTCATACGCCTTGGCCTCCTGAAAGAGGGCCGCCTGATGAGGATAGAGACCGTCCTTGCCGACGTGCCCGGGTCCCTTGCCCGCCTTACCGCCGACATAGCCGCGCAAAAGGCCAACATCCTGCACATCATCCACCACCGTGAAGCCGTGGACACCCCCATAGGCGCCACAAAAGTCGAAGTAATCCTCGAAGTCGAAGGCCCGCAGCACGCCGGGAGGATTTTAAAGGAGATGAAGGAGAAGGGGTGGTGAGGGAGGGTGGGGGCACGCCCGCCGATTTAAACGCATGCCGACGGCATATAAATGCCGTTTATTGAATCAAGCAATGGGTTGCAGGCCAGCCTACAAGGCTACATGGCTTGACGAAAATATAGGAATATAACTATGCCGTCATATGAGACACGGGTAGATCGAGAACTTCTTTTTGAATTTTACCTGACGTTTTCGCGGTTCGAGTATGCGCTCAAGGCTATCGGCCTGTTCAGACGACTTAACCCTCAAAGGAACCTACGACATCCGGAGGCAAAGCCGGACTGGGATGGATTCGCTGTCTCGTTACGGGATGCGTTCCGAACAGATAACAGCGAAGCCCTTAAGCAAGCATGCGAGTATATCTTGAACTCTCCACCTATGAAACAGGTAATCATCCATGATAGTGTCGCTTGGGAGACTTCAGCGCGAGATGCTGCCTCCGAGTCAGAGGTCGGGTTTTTCCTGAGGATGATCAGGTGCGTTAGAAACAATTTATTCCATGGAAGCAAGTATAATATAGAAGTTCACGAGGATAGTATAAGGACGGAGATGTTACTAAGGAATTCTCTTGTCATACTTAAAGAATGTTTGATTTTGGCACCTAATGTAAAAAAGGCATTTGACGAAGCAGTCATATGACATCAATTCGTAGAGCGGACTTCGCCCACCTTTCCCTGTATTTTTATCTGTCTCTGTCCTCTATCCCATCCGTCCGCCGAGCGGCCTGCCGCCGAGGATGTGCATATGGAGGTGGAAGACGGTCTGGCCGCCCTCGTCGTTGGTGTTGACGACCATGCGGAAGCCGCTTTTGTCAATGCCCGCGGACTTTGCGGCATGGGTGGCGGCCGTGAAAAGCTCCGCAAGCAGCGCGCCGTCTTTGCAGTCGAGGATTGTTGAATAGTGTTTTTTGGGGATGGCCAGCAGGTGCGCGGGGGCCTGCGGGTTTACGTCTTTTATGATGACGACGTTTTCCGTCTCGTGAACGACGTTCGCCTTTATTTTCTTTGAGACGATTTTACAGAATACGCAGTCCATTTTGTCACTCCGTTTTACAGGATACACCGGCGCAATATCATTTTTTCCGCCTGGATTCCTTCTCCTCAATGCCGGACAGGCCGAACCTTCTGCCAAGCTCCTTAAAAAGCTCTCCGGTGTCTATCTCTTTGTAGGATAAGAGCACGAGCGTGTGAAACCAGAGGTCTGCCATCTCGTGGACTATCTCCTTCTTGTCCTTGACGTTTGCGGCCTCTATAAGCTCGCCGGACTCCTCGGCGATCTTCTCATTTATCCGCGTGGCGCCCTTTGCGTAAAGGGAGGCAACGTAGGACTTTGACGGGTCCGCGCCTTTTCTTTTCTGGATTATATTGTAAAGCTCCTTCAATACCGCCGGGCCCGCGGGCGATGGTTTTACAGCGGCGTTGTCGAGGCGTCTGTAAAAGCACGACCTTTCGCCGGTGTGGCAGGCCGGGCCTTTTGGCTGGACAAGGAGAAGTATCGCATCGCAGTCGCAGTCGTGGTAAACGCCTTTTACCTCGAGGAAGTTCCCTGAGGTCTCTCCTTTAAGCCAGAGCCGCTCCCGCGACCTGCTGTAAAAATGCGCCCTGCCCGTGGAAAGGGTCTTTTCGAGCGCCTCTTTGTTCATGTAGGCCATCATGAGGACTTCAGAGGTATCGGCGTCCTGCGCTATGGCGGGAAGGAGCCCCTTTTCATCATATTTTATCATGGAGATGTCAGGCGTGGTCAAATGGGCCTCAGCTTTCTGCCATCAGGGTCGAAGATGGCGTAGTTTTTTATGCCAAGCTTTTGCAGCCTGAATTTAAAGGCCGTTGACAGCACGCCGAAGCCGTAGACGACGCTCCTTTTGAAGCTGATGGAAGACGCCTCCGGGAAGTATTTGGTCGGACAGCTTATCTCCCCTACGCGAAAGCCGCTGTATACGGTCTGCGCTAACATCTGGTTGTCGAAAAGGAAGTCGTCGGAATTTTCCAGAAGCGGTATGGTCTCAAGCACGTTGCGGCCAAAGGCGCGGTATCCGCTGTGATACTCGGAGAACTTTTCTTTCAGGAGGATGTTCTCCACGAAGGTCAAAAACCTGTTGGCCGCGTATTTATAAAAAGGCATGCCGCCCGCCAGCGCCCCTCTGCCCAGTATGCGGGAGGCAAGGACGGCGTCGTATTCGCCGGAGGCTATCATCGAGGCCATGGCGGTTATGAGCTTGGGGGCGTACTGATAGTCCGGGTGGAGCATCACGACTATGTCCGCGCCGAGTTTTAAGGCCTCCGCGTAGCAGGTCTTCTGGTTGCCGCCGTAGCCCTTGTTTTTTTCATGCACGACGATGTGCTTTATGCCGAGGGTTTTGCCAACCTCGACGGTTCTGTCTTTTGAGTGGTCGTCAACGAGTATGACTTCGTCAACCACGTCAAACGGTATCTCCCGGTACGTCATCAAGAGGGTCTTTTCCGCGTGGTATGCCGGCAGAACGACGGCTATCTTTTTTCCGTGCAGCATGAATGCGCAGTCCTTTACCCCCGTTCACGTTAGATTAGGGAGTTTAAAAAAAATTATTGCAAATCAAGACAGCCGTGTCAAATGGAAAGCTGTCAGCCGGCAAAACGGAAAAAACGCGGCGCGGTAAAAAACTATCGCCAGTCACTTGACCGCCTTGTTGATTTAGGCAATAATGCTTTAAAATTCCCGCGGAAAGACAATATGACGGAACAAATAATTAAAAAACGCGCTGCCTTTGTCCTGTGGGCATTTGCCGCCTTATCTGCAATTATAACCTTTCTGGTGTATCTCCCGTCCCTTAAATCAGGTTTTGTCAACTGGGACGACCCTGGCTACGTCTACGAAAACCCTTATATCCGCACCCTTGGCGCGGACTTTTGGAAGTGGGCATTTACCACGCCCGTGCAATCGCTCTGGCATCCGCTGACGCTCGCTTCCTACGCTATAAACCATGCCATCTGGGGCATTGACCCCTTTGGCTACCACTTCGACAACGTTCTATTCCATTCGATAAACACGCTCCTTGTTTTTTTTCTTACGATAAGGCTCATGGAATCGGCGGGAGTGCGCGGCCTTTATTCGTTTAAAGCCATCTGCGCCGGGCTGACAACGGCGCTGCTTTTTGGCCTTCACCCGTTGCACGTTGAGTCTGTATCGTGGATTTCCGAGAGAAAAGACGTCCTCAGCGCGCTCTTTTTTCTTTTAAGCATCCTTGCCTATCTTCGCTATGTGCCGGAGAAAAAAAAGTCATATTACTTCGCCGCTCTCGTTCTTTTCGTCCTCGCGCTCTTGAGCAAGCCCATGGCCGTGACCCTGCCGGCGGCGCTTTTGATAATCGACTTTTACCCCTTGAAACGGCTGGGCAAGGATTTGAAAAAGGCTATCATTGAGAAGCTGCCTTTTTTCGCTTTGAGCGCCGTTATCTCGGCTGTGGCTGTCTGGGCGCAGAATAAGAGCGGCGCGCTCGCGGGCGTGGAAATCTACTCCTTCACGGATCGCGCCGCCGTCGCCGTGAGGGCCATAGGGTTTTATCTGTATAAGACTGTCCTGCCGCTTGACCTTGCGCCATATTACCCCGCGCCGTTAAGGGATGAACTCTTTGGCGCGCCGTTTGCCGCGGCGCTGATAGCGCTTATTTTAATAACCGTTTTTTGCGTGTTCATGAGAAAAAAGAAGCCCGTTTTTCTCGCCGCATGGTTTTATTTTCTTGTCACGCTTCTGCCGGTCTCCGGCATCATGCAGGTCGGAGGGCAGGCAGCCGCGGACAGATATATGTATATCCCGTCTTTGAGCCTGTTTGTTCTTGCGGGCGTGCTCGTTGGGTTTGTCCTTACGCGGTTTCAAGTGGATATGCGTTCAAAAACCTGCGTGGCGGTTGCGGCCGTTATTTTAGCCGTTCTGGCCTGTTTGTCTGTTTTGACCATAAGGCAGGAGGCCGTGTGGAAGGATTCCGTCACGCTTTGGTCGCGCGAGATAGCGATATATCCCGAAAGGGTCTTTATCGCGCATTACAACCGCGCCCGGACCTTTCAGGAGCAGGAAAAGAATAACGAGGCGCTAAAGGATTATACAACGGCCATAAGGCTCAACCCGGGTTACAAGGACTCGTATTTGAACCGCGGGGTCATCTTAGGCAAGCTCGGCAGGATGGATGCGGCGATAAGCGACTTTAACACAGTCCTAAGGCTTGACCCTTCTGACATTGACGCGTATGCAAACCTCGCGACGGCATACTCCATGCTCGGCGACAGGGAACGCGCGGCATTTTACATGGTAAGGGCGCGTCAGACCAAGGGGCGTGCCAATGGGCGTGACTGAGACGGACTGCTCATTCGCTGACGCCGCCAAACCCCCGCCAAATCTTGACGTTTTCAGGTTTGTGTTGTAGACTTCACACTATGCCAATCAACACCGTGGGGAGATTTGAGGTCAAATATCTTCAGGTCGTAAGCGAAGAGGGTATTCTCGATTCCGCGCTTGCCCCAGCCCTTTCCGACACGGAAATCAGGAAATTCTACGAGGCCATAATACTTGCGAGGACGTTTAACGGGCGCGCGCTGAGCCTTCAGAGGGAAGGGCGCATCGGCACCTACGCGTCCATTCTCGGGCAGGAGGGCTCGCAGGTCGGCAGCGCCCTTGCCCTTGCAAAGGACGACTGGGTATTCCCGTCCTTCAGGGAGACGGCCGTATTTTTGTCGCTTGGCTATCCCCTGCATCTTATGATCAGGTACTGGATGGGGGATGAGCGCGGGATGAAGGTGCCTGAGGGCGTTAATATCTTTCCCATGAGCGTTCCCGTGGGCACGCAGATACCGCACGCGGCCGGCGCGGCAATGGCCATGAGGATACGGGGAGACAAACGGGCGGCGGCCGTCTACTTCGGCGACGGCGGCTCTTCACGCGGGGATTTTCACGAGGCGCTCAACATCGCCGGGGTCTTCAGGGCGCCGGTAATATTCCTGTGCCAGAACAACCAGTGGGCCATTTCAGTGCCGCGTTCGAAGCAGACACGCGCCGGGACTATCGCGCAAAGGGCGATAGGCTACGGCATTGAAGGCTTGCAGGTGGACGGCAACGACGTCATCGCGGTCTACAAGGCCATGAAAGACGCCCTTGAAAGGGCGAAGGCAGGAGACGGCCCGACGCTGATAGAATGCGTCACATACAGGCTTGACGACCATACGACGGCTGACGACGCCTCCAGGTACCGCGCCTCCGAAGAGGTCGAGTCATGGAAGAAAAAAGAGCCGCTTATAAGGCTGCGTCTGCTTATGGAAAAAAAGGGCATCCTTGCGAAGGACTATGAAGACAGTGTCTTGAAAGAGGCCGAGGCGGCGGTTGACAGGGCGGTGCAGGAGGCCGAGGCTATGGCCGCGCCTGACCCGGCGGATATCCTCAACTACACGAATGCGGCGCTCACGGGGCGCCAGAAAAAAGAGATGAAGGATCTGGGCTGGCGCAAATAGGCCGGAAAAAACAGGGCGGGACTGCTTGATATGGCGAAGACAAACATCGTTCAGGCGATAAATCAGGCCCTGACGGAAGAGATGGAGCGCGACAAGGACGTCGTCATCCTCGGCGAAGACGTCGGCAGGGACGGCGGCGTCTTCAGGGTGACGGAAGGGCTTCTGGATAAGTTCGGCCCGGACAGGGTGATGGACACCCCGCTTGC
This sequence comes from Deltaproteobacteria bacterium, assembly GCA_016234935.1. Taxonomy (GTDB): domain Bacteria; phylum Desulfobacterota; class GWC2-55-46; order GWC2-55-46; family GWC2-55-46; genus JACRNL01. The sequence goes on from JACRNL010000014.1 coordinate 19,372, forward strand.
CGAGCTTGGCATCCTGGGCGCGGCGGTAGGCATGGCCGCATACGGGCTAAAGCCGGTTGTCGAGATACAGTTCATGGGTTTTATTTATTCCGCCCTTGAGCAGGTCTTTTCCCACGCCGCGCGCGTGCGCGCGCGTTCAAGGGGGCGCTTCGGCTGTCAGCTTGTCGTAAGGACGCCGTATGGCATAGGCATAAAGGCGCCGGAGCTTCATTCCGAATCCGCCGAAGCCCTTTTTTGCCATATGCCCGGCGTGAAGGTCGTCGTGCCTTCAACGCCGCTTAACGCAAAGGGGTTGATGCTTTCCGCCATCAGGGACCCTGACCCGGTTATCTTCCTTGAGCCGTCGCGCCTTTACAGGGCGGTTAAATCCGAACTGTCTGAAGGCGGCGCTGCCATGCCTCTGGGAAAGGCGGATATATACCAGGAGGGCAAAGACATCACAGTCGTCGCGTGGGGGACCATGCTCCACAGGGCCGCCGAGGCGTCGGAGGGCTTTGACTGCGAGATAATAGACCTCATGACGTTAAAGCCGTTTGACGAGGAGGCCATCCTTGCTTCCGTTAAAAAGACGGGCAGGCTCGTCGTGGTGCACGAGGCCACGCGTATGTGCGGCCTCGGCGCGGAGATTGCCGCGTTTGCGGCCGAAGAGGCCATGATGCACCTGAAGTCCCCGGTTATCCGCGTGGCCGGGCCGGACGCCGTAACGCCGATGGCAAGGCTTGAAGACGCGTATATGCCGGACGCGGCAAGGATAAAAAGGGCTTATGAGACGGTAATGGAATATTGACATACAGAGCGTCATAACTTCGCATACCCGACCCACACTCCGTGCGGGTGCCCCGGCTCCTCGGCTCGTCGTTGCGGCGCACCCAAAAGTGCGCCTCACTCCTCGCTTTCGTCGTGCCTCGGTCTGCTTTGTTCTGAGGCTCTGTATGCGTATTTATTTATGGTGCTGTGTATAATTTCGGAGAGGCTGATTAATAATGCAAAAGAAGTTCTTCAAACTGACCGTTGTCTGCGACGCCGCAACGCCTGACTATATTGTTGACGGGGAAACGCTCGCTTCTTTTGAAAGGTCTTTTGATAAAGGCGAGGAAACGATAATCTTCTCTGATTTGGCTGGCGGCGGAGAGGTTAAGTTAAGGAACAAAAGGCTGGCCGGCTACAAAAAGGCCCCTCTGGCGGACGTGCCGGCGGAATTAAAGCGCAAATAGGAATGGCCAAAGATGATATATGAATTCAAGCTGCCTGACCTTGGCGAGGGAATAACCGAGGGCGAGGTCGTCAAATGGCGCGTAAAACCGGGCGACAGCGTTCTTGAGCATCAGGTTGTCGTAGAGGTCGAGACCGATAAGGCCATTGTCGAGGTGCCTTCTCCGAAAAAGGGAAAGGTCGCGGCGCTCAGCGTCGCCGAAGGCGATACCGCGAAGGTCGGCCAGACGCTCCTTTCCATTGAAATTGAGGGCGAAGCCGGGGGCGCGGACGTTAAAAAACAAAAATCCTTTTCCGTTGTCGGCAGCATCCCTGAGGATGAGGAGCTCAGCGCCTCGCCAAAGGCAAGGGCGCTTGCTAAAAAGTCCGGCATTGATATTGGCGGCGTCAAAGGCACTGGGCCGGGCGGGACGATAACCGAAAAGGACGTGGCCGCGGTTAAAGGCGCGTTGTCCGCTGAAAAGGCGGCCCAAGAGCCTTTGAAAGAGGCGCCTGACAAGTTTGGCGAAGTTGAAAGGGTGCCTATCAAGGGCGTTAGAAAGAGCATCACGAAAAAACTGCTTACCTCCCAGCGCATGGCGGCCTTTGTAACCGGCATGGACGACGCCGACGTGACGGAGCTGTGGGACCTGCGCGCAAGGGAGCAGAAAAACGCGAAGGCAAAGGGCGTTCACCTGACCTTTCTGCCGTTTTTCATGAAGGCCGTCCAGCACGCCCTTGCCCTGCATCCCATGCTCAACGGCTCGGTTGACGAGGCGCGCGAGGAGATAATCGTAAAAAAATACTACAACATCGGCGTGGCCGTTGATACGCCCGACGGCCTCATGGTTTCGGTCATTAAAGACGTCAACAAAAAGACGATTATTGATTTGGCGCTTGAGCTGCAGGAACTGAGCAAAAAGGCGCGCGAAAGGAAGATAACGCTTGAGGAGCTCAAGGGCTCCACCTTTACCATCTCCAACTACGGCTCCTTTGGCGGCGTTTACGCCACGCCCATAATAAATTACCCCGACATCGCCATACTCGGCACGGGCAGGATACGCGAGAGGCCGTGGGTAAAGGACGCAGGGATAGTCATAAGGAAGATACTGCCGCTTTCGCTGACATTCGACCACAGGGTCGTGGACGGCTCCGAGGCCGCCGCTTTTCTTACGCGGGTGATACAGTATCTTGAAGACCCGGCTATGATCTTTATCGAAAGCGCGTAGCCCCTTGAAGGGGCTGAGCCCCCTCAGGGGGTTCAACCCCGTCTTGCCGGCAGGGACTGGAACCGCGGGCAATGGCATAAAGGGCGTATGTGTGTTCTTTTAATTAAATGCCGTTAATTCAGTCATGGGCTTCAGACAAACAGAGGCATCTTATGCGCGATAATATCTGGCAAAGGCCGGGCCTCTGGATAAAGTGCGCGGTGTTTTTCATACTGCTTCACTGGGCATTGTTTTTTTTCATCAGGCAGATGTCCGGCCCGCCGCACATAGCGCTTGCCCTGTTCGTGGGCATGCCGTTCTTTCTGATATTCTCGCTGGTCCACACGCTGCACCTCCCGATAGACAGCACGGCGGGCGGCGCAGTGCTGGCTTTTTTGGCCGTAATCGTGCCGACGTTGATATACGGCTCGTTTGGCGCGCTCCTTGGATGGGTCATTCAAAGAATGTCCGGAAAAAACGGCGGCAAAGAGACGGGATGAAAGAGGGCGTAAAATGAAAATGAAGCTTTGGCAAAAGTGCGTAATAGTTTTCATAGCGTTTCACTGGGCGCTCTTTCTTGTTACCTATTTTATATTGCAAACAGAAATTGACGTGCCTCAGTTCGTGATGAACGCGCTGGAACTGCCGCTTATCCCCTTTCTCCTGACGAGTCTGGCCTTGAAGCACATGCCCCTTTCGCCTGGCGGCGCGCTCGAAAGGGCGGTGGCTATCATCATGCCTACCATATTTTACGCCGTTATGGGCATTGCGGCTGGCCTTATCATTGAAAAAAGGAGAAGAAGCGGAGAAAAACAGCGGTTGACGCGCTAAATGGCGGCTGGTTTTTCGTTAAGCTCGCACCGGAGATTATGGCCCGGCGTTACGCTAAAAAAAGTTTGGTTTTGACCAATACAGGGGGGTGAACCCCCTCAGGGGGCTGAGCCCCTTCAGGGGGTGAAATTTACAATGGCGGAAAATCACCGGCCAAAGCGCCGCCAACTGCTGGCGGACGTGAAGATAAAAGCCCTTAATATAAATCTGTGGATACCTGCCGCGCTGACGAACGTATCCAAGGAGGGCCTGTGCCTGTATGTGATGGGAGATCTGAAGAAAAAGGACAGGGTGCTGATAAAATTCACCTACCTTGAGAACGGCTCGATGAAGGATGTCGAGGAGGTGCCCGGCGTCATCCGCTGGAAGAGCGCGGTCGGCTCCTACAACGCCGCAGGGGTCAGGTTCGAGGTCAAGGTAGACCGGAAGACCTATCCGCTCCTCAATAAATGCCTGAAGCATGTGAAGGCATAAAAGCCTCTTATGCGCCGTCCTTATCCGCCGCGGGCGCGCCCGTCATATTTTCACACCTTCCTTTTTTGCCCGTTGCGTGCGGCGGCGCCCCCATCCACCCCTTTTCCCTCGCGCTGAAGTGCGGGCCTCTGCCTATTATAATGTGGTCTACTACGTTAAGGTCAATGGCCCTTGCCGCCCTTTCAAGGACAACGGTCAGCTGCCTGTCCGTCTCCGACGGGGCCGAATCGCCGCTGGGGTGGTTGTGGACGAAGATAACGGCATGGGCGTTGTGCTTCAGGGCCTTTTCGACCACCTTTCTCGGGTATACGGCCGTCTGGTTGATGGTGCCTTCAAACAGGGTCTCGACGGCAAGGACTTCGCTTGCGGAGTTCAGGTAGACGGCCAGAAACTTTTCAATCCGCTCGCCGGAAAGCGTCATGTTCAGGTATTCAAGAAGCTCCGCGCCTGAGCGGACGACGTCCCGCTTCATCATGCGTTCCCTGAGGTATACCCCCGCAGTCTCCTTTAGCAGTTTGATGAAGATGACGGAATTGTCGCGCATGCCGGCCACCGCGCGAAGTTCGTCGGACGGCGCGTCGAATGCGGCCCTCAGGCACTTGAACCGCTGGATGAGCGCGCCTGAAAGCGCCACCACCCGCGCGCCGGGCGCGGCATAGCTCAGCAGGAGTTCCATTATCTCGCCGCTGTAAAAACCCTCCAGGGCGTTTTTTTTAAAACGCTCTTTGAGATTTTTAAGGTAATCTCTGTCCCGAAGATGTTTTTCAGGCGTTGCCGTGTTGATCATGAGCGTGTTGCCTGCGCGCGCGGTTCCCGGCGCCGGACGTCATTTTAAGGTATTTGCGTGTCTGTTGCCGGGGCCTGGGCGCCCGTCTTCTTTTCGCGGGGCGCCGTGTGGCACTTGTAACAGTTTCGAACGGGGAATGCCACCCTGTCGTGGCAGCGTCCGCAGAAGTCGCCCTGCCAGATGCCGACCATGGAAATAGGATTGGCGCCGGCCTTCATTTTGAATATCTTCGGGTGGCAGATAGAGCATTTCAGCCAGGCGTTATGCGCGCTGTGGGGGAATATAACGTCCGGCATGAAGTCAAGTTTGGACCTGATGAGGACGTCCTTGTCATACTCGACGTTGTTTGCCTCGCTTACCGCCGCGCCCTCAACGCCTATTTCATCGCGCGGTTTTATGACCTTCGTGTTGACGGCCTTCATCCAGTCAACGAAACCGTATCTGTCTTTGGGAAGGAACTTTAGCGATATGACGTCCGGCGAGGGGTCGATAAGGCCGAGCGCGGTGCGCTTCAATTTGCCTGTCTCGCGGGGGAATTGGTATTTCGCCCTCTCGTCGGGGGCGGGGTCTTTGACGATATAATCCGCGGCGGGCGCGGGGACCGCGCCCGCGGATAAAAATGCGAAGATGAAGATCAAAAGACGTTTTTTCATTTTATGCATATTCGCATGATGCTCTTTCAGTGTGCCGTGCTTTCGGCATTCTTGAATCTTGCGCCGCAGTAGGGGCATAACATCCAGTCCGGCTGGCGCGGTTTGGAGCATGAAGGGCATACGGTATCATCGACAAGCTCCGCCGCTTCAGTTACCTCATACGCCTCTTCTATGCCCGCGATATCTTCGTAGACTTCAGCCTCATTGGAAAAATAAATCACCCGCGTCAATTCCTCAAAGGTCGTTATGCCCTGCGCGACCTTTTTCAGGCCGTTCAGATGCATCGGGGTCATGCCGGCTTCCATCACGGCGCTAAGGAGCTCGCGTTCCGAAGCGTCCATGGCGATAAGGCTCTTTATTTTGTCCGTGACCGTCATGACTTCGAATATGCCGGTGCGTCCGATATAGCCGCTGCCACCGCACTGCGCGCATCCGGCCCCGCGGTGGAGATGCCCTCTCCATTTGCTGATGCCGGCTTTTTTAAGCAGGCCCTCGGAAGGGATATATGTCTCCTTGCAATAGCCGCAGATCTTCCTTACCAGCCTCTGGGCCACGATGGCGTTGAGCGCCGAGGCGATCATGTAAGGGGCGACGCCCATGTTCTTAAGGCGTATGACGGATGAAACCGCGTCGTTCGTGTGCAGCGTGGAAAAGACCAGATGTCCGGTCAAGGATGCCTGATGCGCGATGACGGCCGTTTCGGCGTCCCTCATTTCGCCGACAAGTATGACGTCCGGGTCCTGCCTCAACACCGACCGGAGGGTATATGAAAATGTAAGCCCTGCCTTGTCGTTCACCGCCACCTGGTTTACGTCTTTGAGCTCATATTCTATGGGGTCTTCTATGGTTATAATGTTGATCTTGTCGTTTTTGATGGTCTGGAGCATGGCGTAGAGCATGGAGGTCTTGCCGCTGCCCGTGGGGCCTGTGACGAGGACTATGCCCTGGGGCCTTTCTATGGCGTCAAGCATGCGCGCCGCGTCGTCGTCGGTAAGACCCACGCCTTTTAAGTCAAGCTGGGCGCTTTTGGAGTCGAGCACGCGCATGACGACCGTCTCGCCGTATTGAGTGGGCAGGGTGGATACGCGCACGTCCACGCTCTTTGGACCGATGCGCACCTTGAGCCTTCCGTCCTGCGACACGCGCCTCTCGGTAATGTCCATCTTGGACATGAGCTTTATGCGCGACACCACGGGCCCCTGCACCCACTTCGGAAGCTGCATGGTCTCCTTCATGATGCCGTCGATGCGCAGCCTCAGCTTTACGCCCTTTTCATGCGGCTCTATGTGTATGTCGCTGGCCTTGGCGTCCACCGCGTGCAGGATGATGGAGTCCACCATCTTGATAATCGGCGGGGCCGCGCTCTTTTTTACCTGATCGGCAAGGTCCCTGTCGCCGCCAAGATCTTGTATGAGTTCGACGCGACGTTCTTTGTCGAAGTCTCCGATTAAATCCTCGATAGGCTCGTTCAGATGGTAATGCCTGCTTATGGCCGCGTTAACGTCTGAGGCGGTGGCCACGCAAGGGTGTATCTGAAGGCCCGTTGAGAACTTCACATCGTCAATGGCGGTAAGGTTTAAAGGATCCGACATCGCGAGCTTCAGGATGCGCTTATCATGGCTGAGCGGGAAGACGCAGTATTTCTGAGAAAGCTTTTCGTTTAATAATTTTACGGTTTCAGGGTCTATTACAGAGTTGCTGATATCCACATAGGGGATGCTGAGCTGGAATGACAGGGTCTGGGCAATGTCAATTTCCGAGGCATACCCCTTTTTTGATATTATCGCGCCGAGCCTTACGCCTTTTTGCCCCTTGCTGTCGTTTAGAGCGTCATCGAGCTGTTCCTGGCTGATAAGTCCCGATTCGACGAGCATTTCGCCGATCTTCTTCACTGCCATAAACATTCTCCAGGGAGTAAAAAAACTGTTTATCTGAGTTTTACATAGCAGTTAATTGTAGCACTCTGACTACTATTTTGCAAGATTGAGGCGTTATGGATAAGGCCTTGGCGCTGGTTTCAGTAAAAAACAGATAACAAACCTTAAACCAGCCAGCCGCAAAATTTATTAAGGGCTGCTGTTAAATTAAATCTTTTCAAGTTTATACTGTCTTTGCCCCAGGCCCATGGCTTCGGCGGCCCGCAGCTGGATCTGCCAGTCAACCTCCGGGTATACGCCGCGGAACTTGTCGCCGCCCGGCGCGTGGCCGCTCTTGAGGGCGGTATTTTCCGGGTAGCCGCTCCCGGCGTTCACGAGGTCGGCGCTGGCCTGGTCAATGGCAACGGGGTCGGTTGAAGCGAGGATGCCTATGTCCGGCGCGATTGGCGCGTCGTTGTGGCCGTAGCAGTCGCACGCCGGACTTATGCGCGTAACGAAATTAACGAAGACCGAAAGCCCCTCTTTGCCGGCAAGCGCGCCTTTGGCGTGTTCAGCCAGCTTTTCCTGAAGATGCCCGGTGGTTTCGTTCCATCTGACGTTTATGGTTCCTTCCGGGCAGGCCGGTATGCAGTGGCCGCAGCCGATGCAGATGTTTGCGTCTATAACGGCCTTTGCGCCAATTTCAATGGCGTTGGCCGGGCACACGAGCGCGCACTCCCCGCACGCGACGCAGCCGTCGGGGTCAACGACCGGCGCGGAGTTGGAATGCTGGGCGAGCTTGCCCTTCCTGCTCGCGCAGCCCATGCCGATGTTTTTAAGCGACCCGCCGAAGCCGGACATCTCGTGGCATTTAAAGTGCGTCAGCGCGACGATGCCGCTGGCGCTCGCTATCTCGCGGGCGATACTCACCTCTTTGAAATGCCTGCCGTCAACCTTCACCTCCACTCCGTCGTTGCCGCGAAGCCCGTCGGCGATGATCAAAGGGGCGGCTACGACCGCGTAGGCAAAGCCGTTTTCAACGGCCGTTTGCAGGTGGTCAACGGAGTTTGCCCGCGTGCCTGTGTAAAGGGTGTTCGTGTCCGTAAGAAATGGCCGCGCGCCGGTCTTTTTCACCGCGTCAACGACCCTCCGGACAAAGACCGGCTGAATGAAAGACGTGTTGCCTTTTTCGCCGAAGTGCAGCTTTATGGCGACAAGGTGGCCCCTTTTGAACCTCTCCCCGACCCCAACGAGGCTTAAAAGCTCGTCAAGTTTGTCAAAAAGATTTCTCTTTGAAGTCGCCCGGAGGTCTGTGAAGTAGACAACGCTTTTTTTCTTTGTCATGGCAATTATCCCGGATGCTTTGATGCCCCTGCCGGATATCCGCTTAAAGCCTGCCCTCGAGCATGTCCTCGAATGTATCTATCGAGGGATTGCTGGGATGACAACATAAAGGCATGGCGCCGGGCAAGACCGCGGAATTCTTTATATCTCGATTATAATCGGCAGTATCACAGGCCTTCTTTCAAGCTGCTTGTTAAAATATCTTCTCAGCGCCTTTTTTATCTCTTCCTTAACCTCAAGCTGCTCGGTCCTGGCCTCGGTGTTTATGCCGAGGAGGGTCTCTGTAACGGCGGCCTTCGCGCCTTCAAGAAGCGCGGCGCTTTCCTCTTCAAAGAGAAGGCCCCTTGTGACGATGTCCGGGCCGTAGATGACCTCGCCGGTCTTTTCGTTCATGCCGATGATGGCCAGCACCATGCCGTCCTGCGACAGGTGCATGCGGTCCTTTAAGACCACCGAGCCGACGTCGCCCACGCCCTTGCCGTCGACAAACACCTTGCCGTATTCGACCTTGTCTTTTATAGAGGCGCCCTCGGCGGTGAACTCCACCACGTCGCCGTCCTCGGCGATAAGGCAGTTCGCAACTCCGACCCTTTCCGCAAGCCTGCTGTGCAGTACAAGGTGGCGGTATTCGCCGTGCACGGGGATGAAGTATTTTGGCTTGGTCATGTTTATCATTATCTTAAGCTCCTCTTGGCTGGCGTGGCCTGAGACGTGTATCTCGGAGACCTTTTCGTAGATAACGTCGGCGCCGCGCCGGTAGAGGTGGTTCATCATGGTGGAGATGGCTTTTTCATGGCCGGGGATGAACTTTGAGGACAGGATGACCGTGTCGCCCGGAACGATCTTTACCTGCTTGTGGTTGTCAAGGGCCATGCGGGTCAGCGCGCTCATGGGCTCGCCCTGGCTTCCGGTGGTAAGGAGCACAAGCCGCTGGGGCGGCAGGGAGTCAAGCTCCTTTAAGTCGAAGATAAGCCCGTCAGGCGCGGTGAGGTATCCGAGCGTGCGGGCTATGCGTATGTTGGCCACCATGCTCCTGCCGTTAAGGACGACCTTTCTGCCGAACCTGTCCGCCGCGTTTATCACCTGCTGCACGCGGTGGATGTTCGAGGAAAAGGCCGCCACGATGATGCGTCCTGTCTTTTGGCGGAAGATATCTTCAAGGTTCCTGCCGATCTCCCTTTCGGAGAGTGTGTAGCCTTCCTTTTCGACGTTGGTGGAATCCGACAGGAGCGCAAGGACGCCGCGCTCGCCGTATTCGGTAAACCTCGCGTAGTCCATTATCTCGCCGTCCACCGGCGTCTGGTCCATCTTGAAGTCGCCGGTGTGTATGACAATGCCCGCGGGCGTCGTGATGGCAAGGGCGCAGCCGTCGGCTATGGAGTGGCAGACTCGGATGAATTCCACGTCAAAAGGGCCGATGGACACCTTGTCCCTTGGGCGGACAGTCTCAAAGACAACGCTCTTATGAAGGTCAAACTCCTTTAGCTTTTCTTCGATTAGCCCGATGGTAAGCGCGGTTGCGTAGATGGGGACGTTTATATCCCGAAGCACGAACGGTATGGCCCCTGTGTGGTCTTCATGGCCGTGGGTTATTATGAAGGCCTTGACCTTGTCCTTGTTTTTCTTCAGATAGCCGATGTCCGGTATGACGATGTCTATGCCGAGCATATAGTCTTCAGGGAACATCAGGCCGCAGTCCACGACGATGATGGCGTCGCCGTACTCAAAGGCCATCATGTTAAGACCTATCTCGCCGAGCCCGCCAAGGGGTATTATCTTTAAAGTATCCGCCATTTGAATTTTTCTTGTCCTCCTTCCTTTATGACAAAGGGGTCATCTACCCCACCCCCACCCTGCCCTCTCCCGCGAGGGGGGAGGAGAGAAGGAAGGGATCATCTGCCCCGCCTGAGGCCTTCTATGGCCTCTCTTGTGATTTCACGCAGTTCTTTTTCCTTATGCCCCGCAGGGGAGATGGGTCTGCCGATGGATACGCTGACAGGGGAGGGGAACACGAAAAAACCGCCTTTTTTCAGAATCCTTTCGGTGCCGGCGATTGCGACCGGCACTATGGCCGCGCCGCTTTTTTCGGCAAGTGTGAAGCCGCCTTTTTTGAAAAGCAGAAGCTCGCCGCCTGTGTTCCTCGTGCCTTCGGGGAAGATTAAAACCGACGTCCCCGCCCGTATCTTCTCAGCCGCGGCGTCTATGCTTTTATACGCGCTCGCGCCCTTTTCCCGGTCTATGCTTATGTACCCGGCAAGCGTCATTGACCAGCCGACCAGGGGGAGCTTGAAAAGGCTTTTTTTCGCCACCCAGCGGAACTGCACCGGCAGGACGGACTGGAGCGCCGGTATGTCGAATGCCCCCCTGTGGCAGGCCAGTATTATGAGCGGAACGCCGCGCGGTATGTTTTCAATGCCCCGTACGCTGACCGTGATGCCGGCAAGCCGCATGACCGCCTTTGCCCAGAAGGTGGCAATGGAGTGCGCGGCATTGCCTGACCTGTCAATGAGATAGGCCGGTATCATTGAAAGAAAGCAGACTGCCGTCACCGGGAGGCCAAGCCCCCAGACAAGAAATGTCCTGATGAATTTGTTCAAAGTTATCTTTATGATGAAGCAGGCCCGCCGCGCCGTGTGCCGGTATTCATAATAGCTGAAAAATATTATAAATTCTACTGTTTTAGGCGCTGGAAGTCAATTCGGTTGTTCGGGAAAAATTTTTCCGGTTTTCGACGGTTTTCAATCCCTCTTTCACCTTCACGCCTCTGTCAAATAACCGCTTGACTTTGCCTGCCGTGCTGATAAATTGCATTAATGTATTGAAGTGGATATAATGTCCTGTCAATAAGGCGAACTTCTAAAAAGGAGCTTTTTTATGATCAATAAAGTAATCCTCATCGGCAACCTCGGCAAAGACCCTGAGGTGCGCTACACCCCCGGCGGCAAGGCCGTCTGCAACTTTTCCATCGCCACAAGCGAGTCCTGGGTAAAGGACGGGCAAAAGACCGAGAAGACCGAATGGCACAAGATAGTCACCTTCGACAAGCTCGCTGAGATTTGCGGGCAGTACCTTGCCAAGGGCAGACAGGTCTATATCGAAGGCAAGATACAGACAAGGAGCTGGGACGATAAGGACGGCACCAAGAAATACATGACCGAGATAATCGCCAACACCATGAAGATGCTCGGCAGCGCGCCTGGAAAAGGCGCGGGCGCGGCAGGCCAGTCCGGGGGCTATCCGGAAGGGGCATCAAAGCATTCCGAAGAGCCGCCCGCAGGCGAAACCCCGCCGCCGGACATGGACGACGTGCCGTTTTAGGTCGACAGAAATAAATATATTTTAATCGGTCAAGGCAAAGCTTTCTTATATTGTTTTGCCTTGACCACAATTATAAAAAATTAGGAGGATGTCATGTCATCGGATGAAAAGGTGGTTATATTTATAGACGGAAGCAATTTTTATCATGGGTTAAAATCAAACCATAGCAAGACAAAAATTAATTTTGAAAAACTTAATCAATATAGTACTCCCCAAAATTTAGACAAGGGTATTTGGTGTAAGATAGCCTGCCATTAACCCTAAGGAGGGAGGCGGGATGAAGAAGAACCACGATGGGGCGTTCAAGGCGAAGGTGGCGCTTGAGGCGGTCAAGGGGGAGAA
>JACRNL010000015.1 GCA_016234935.1 Deltaproteobacteria bacterium
CTTGCCTGAAGACCTCCGAAGGGGCTACGATGAATTTCTTCCGATATCAAGATAGCTTTTGAGTCTAAGTGATGGAGAGAATAACCATAGAAACCATGTGTGCTAATTCAAAACTGTCTCAACAGAGGGGTTCACCCCAGCAGTTTGAGCGATAATTGCCGCCTTTTGTGCCTTACGCACAGCGCCGGGGTTAATACCGGCAGCCACCTGCTTTCTTGCATTGGCTCGCTTATCCCGCGCATCACTTAAGCTGACTTCCGGGTATGTGCCGAAAGAAAGAAGCTTCTCTTTGCCCTCGTAGCGGTATCTGAACCGCCACCACTTTCCTCCGGCAGGCGTTACCAATAGGAACAGGCCATCGCCGTCTGCCAGCTTGTATGGCTTATCCTTAGGCTTTGCGTTGCGTGTTTTTTGCATCGGTCAATGACATGGCGCTTACCTCGTTTTGGGGGTAACTGCTTTTTGCAGTGGGGGTAACAAGCCAAATGTTACCCCCAGTTACCCCAAATGTCAATAAACTTCGTTACACCGTGTTGGATGCTAAAAAGCAAAAAGCCCGCGTTTTAGCGGGCTTTTTACACCTTCTTGGACTTTGAAGGATTTTCAAATGGTGGAGGCGGTGGGAATCGAACCCACGTCCGGGAACGCTTAGCCTAGGCATCTACATACTTATCCCGTAATCAGGTCTCGCTCATCAGCTGCCCACGGGCAGGCGGCCAATGCGCCAGTCCAGTTGAATCTCGCCGACAGGTCCTTAGGACATAGCCCCGTCAGCCATCCTGCCCTTTGTCATCCTTTAAGCCATGCAGGAGTAGGCGAAAAGGATGCTGGTCGACTTAGGCGGCCAGTGCGTAGTTCGTGTCGTTGCCGACTGTGTTTGTCTGCCTTTTTTACGGGGAGCAAGCCCCGGTATGCTTCCCTCAGCATCGGTTCGTCCCGTCGAAGCCGGTCGCCCCCAGTCTTCGAACAATTTGGACGTATGTCAAAGAGGAACTTCTTACATTAATATATATTACCATTTCCAAAGGAAAAAAACAAGTCCCGCGTTCAGATGCCACGGGCGGGTTTGGAACCCGCCCCTACGGACTGATGCCTTCCGCTTTATGCCTGGCGGCTATTTGGGCGGCCAGGGCATCAAGGGCCGCGAGGTCGTTTGCGGCGGGCTTGCCTTTTACTACAACCGGGCTGAGGAACTCGAGCTTCAGGTTGGCGAGCGTTGCCGTTATCTGCTCCGGCATCTTTCCTCCCCAGCCGTATGAGCCGATTATCGCCGCGAACTTCATCTTCGGCTTCAAGGCGTTTGCAAGGAACGCGGCGGAGATGACCTTCGGGTGCGCGCCGCCGAGAACAGTGGGCGAACCTATGACCATCGTGGCCGCGTCAACGAGCGCCATGGCGAACCTTCCCGCGTCGGTCACGGCGAGGTTATGCCTCTCGGCCTGAATGCCTCTTTCGGAGAGCGCCTCAACAAGGCGCTCGACCATCGCCTCGGTGCTCCCGTGCATGGAGACGTAGGGCAGGATTACTGTATTGGCGAGCCTGTCGGAAACCCAATCCCGGTGGCACTGTACGATGAAGTCCGGGTCGCTGAGCACGGGGCCGTGGCTCGGCGCGATGATCTGCACGGGATACTTTTCAAACCGCTCTATATGCTTTTTTACGATGGCGCGGAAGGGCATCATCACCTCCGCGTAATACCTCTTGGACGCCTCGCGCACGCGCTGTTTGTCCGGCTCATATATCCCGGAGACCGCAAGGTGAGAGCCGAAGAGGTCGCAGGTGAAGAGCACCCTGTCTTCATGCAGGTAAGTCGACATCGTCTCCGGCCAGTGAACCCACGGCGTGTGGATGAACTCAAGGGTCTTGTCGCCGAGTGAAAGTGTCTGGCCGTCATTGACCGTTACTATCCTGTCTTCCGGTATCCTCACGTGCTCCACAAGCATGGGCTTGCCCTTTGGCGAGGTTATTACCTTTGCCTGAGGATACTTTGCCATTACATTCGGCAGCGCCCCGGAGTGGTCCTGCTCCGCATGGTGCGCCACTATATAGTCAATCACCTTGACGCCATCGAGACATGACATCAGGACGTCCGCCTTGGAAGGGTCTACCGTGTCGAGCAGGGCCGTCTTTTCAGACCCTTTCACAAGATACGCGTTGTAGCTCGTGCCGTCCGGCAGGGGGATAAGCGCGTCAAAAAGCCTCCTGTCCCAATCAACCGCCCCAACAAAAAAAACGCCGTCTTTTATCTTTTTAGGCTGCATGATGAACCTCGCTGTCCACTCCCACATGCTCTCATCGCGTGTCCCCCGCTCCCCGATAGAGACATTTGAGGACATGTTAAAACGTGCGGGGGCAGGCTGAAGCTAAGTTGCTTTATCAAGTCTATCAAAATACCGTGAAAACGCAACTTGACGGATGACATCCGCTCTTTCCTACTCCTTCTTCCTCACCTTGACCGCCCTCGCCATTTCCTTTTGCGCATCTTTTTTCTTGAGGGAATCCCTCTTGTCATAGGAGGTCTTGCCCTTTGCAAGGGCAAGCTCCACCTTGGCCCTGCCGCCTTTGAAGTACAGCTTCGTCGGGATGATAGTGTAGCCCTTTTCCCTGACCTTGCCCTGGAGGCGGGCTATTTCTTTTTTATGCAAAAGAAGTTTCCTTGTCCTCTCAGGGTCTATCCGGACAAAGCCGTCGGCCTGCAGATAATGGCTTATGTGGACATTGAGCAGAAAGGCCTCTTCATTTATTATCCGCGCGTAGCTGTCCTTGAGGTTGGCCTTGCCCGCGCGAAGGGACTTGACCTCCGTGCCGGTCAGCATGACCCCTGCCTCGAAGGTCTCCTCGATGTGAAAGTCGTGGTATGCCTTCCTGTTCTGGCATATCAATTTTATGCCGGTATCTTTTGCTGGAGCGGTAGATGTCATCTGATTATTCTTGCCCTCGAATGCTCGTATCGGGGGTCGGGATGGTTGGCGCGATTGCCGTAACGACAGGGCCTTGAAAAGCCTGCCCTCGAATGCTTTATCGGGGGGCTGATTACTCCACCCTTAAGACATGGGGCCTGTAGGATCTGTCCTTTTCGACGAATCTGCCGCAGAGCTTGATGCCAAGGAAGGCGATGACAAGGAACACCGCGCCGAGGAGGCCTGAAACAAGGTCGGGATTTTGTCCGGGGAATATTCTTCTGGCCGCGATCTGCCCCAGCACGACCCCTGATATGAAGCAAAGCGCAGGAACAAGATACAGCAATAGACCGGCCTTTAAGACTGAGGCGCTTCCAACGGTGAACGCCACGCGCTCGCCGGGCTTTGCGCCCGCGGCGTTAAATGCCTCTATCAGCATATCGGCCCCCTGGCCGCTGATGCACGCGTCTTTTGAGGCGCACCCGTCGCAGGCAGTAGTCCTTTCAGCCCTTATCACCGCAATGTCGCCCTTGCACCGCACTACAACTCCATGCTCTTCTATCATTATATTATCGTAACAGAGAAGAGGATTTTTTTCAAGGCGGCCGGCTTGCCGAAAAAAACCCTATCCCTTTTTTCCGGGGATAGGGCTGGCTGTAATCCATACAAGGGCGCCGCAAAAACATGTCCCCGCAGGCTTTAAGCGGGGAAGCGGGGCTGAAGCCTCGCGCTACGTTTCAGATTGCTAAACGAAATCAGCCCCGGCCCTGCCCGGCATCGGCAGGACATTGCCGGCCTTTTCCCTCAGGGGTATCACCTTTTTGCCTGCAAGCGGCGCCGTCCTGAAGACCTCTACCATTGACTTAAGGTTGGTGGCAAGGCCGGATATCTCCTCGCTCGTGCGCGCTATCTGCTGTGCCCCCGCGGCGGTCTCAGCTATAACCGACGCCACGTTTTCTATGTCGCCGGTTATCTGCTCCGTCGCGGCGGACTGCTCTTCCGTGGCGGTGGATATGTGCTGCATCATGGAGGTCACGACGTCAACCTTTACGACGATGTCCTTGAGCGCCTCTCCTGCGGTGGCTGCGAGCTTCATTCCGTTTTCAACCGCCTTGACCTCGCTGGCCGTAGAGTCTATGGCCTTTGCGGTCTCATCCTGCATGGCCTTTATCATGCCGCCTATTTCTTTGGTGGCCTTCATCGTTTTTTCAGCGAGCTTCCTCACCTCGTCTGCGACTACCGCGAATCCGCGGCCCTGATCCCCGGCCCTTGCGGCCTCTATGGCGGCGTTGAGGGCAAGTAGGTTGGTCTGGTCGGCTATGTCGTCTATGACGTTGACGATGTTGCCTATCTCCTTTGAGCGGCCTCCGAGCGTCGAGATTATTTTCTGGGATTCCCCCGCGGTGGCGGCTATCCCGTTCATGCTGCCGATGGTAACGGCGACTATCTCGCCGCCCTTGGAGGCCACGCCGCTTGCGAGCCTGGCGGCCTCGGCGGCGCCGGATACGTTTTTAGACACCTCTATAAGCGTTGCGTTCATCTCCTGCGAAGAGGTGGACACCTGAGCCGCCCTGTCGTTCTGTGCGGAGCTTCCGTGGGCTATCTGCGTGGCCGTGGCCGAGAGCTCCTCTGACGATGACGCAAGCTGGGCGACCGTGGCGTGTATCTCCTGGATAATGGCGTTGAACCTGTCTATCATCCTGTTGAAGGTCTCGGCCATCTGGCCGTTTTCGTCCTTTGAATTCACTTCCAGCTTTACGGTGAGATCTCCGCTTTTCTCTATGCGCGCCATCGTGCCGTTGAGGTAAAGCATGGGGGAGATAACCTTCGTTCGTATAACGGCTATGGCAAGGACGCCGATGACGATGATGACGCCCAGCGCCGCGAGGGAAAACAGCATCTTCCATTTCGACGACAATAGGTCGGCCTCTACTTTTGCGTTGACCATCTTGCCGACGGCGGCGGACACGTCAAGGATGGTATTTATCGCGGCGCTGCTCCTGTCAATCCACTCTTTTCCGGATATCTGGTAGTCGCCTGTTGCGGCGTGCGCATAGACGCCCTTCCTTGTCTCATTGAAGCTGCCAAGAAAGACGTCTTCCATCACGGCTGCGCTCTTCATCACCTCCGGCCCGGCTAACCTCGAATCCTTGAGCTGCAGTATGCTCTTGAGGTTCAAATCCACGATTACCCTGTAGGTATTGAGCTTTTCCATGGTCGCCGGGTCAATGGGCTTTTTCGCCGAGACGAAGCTGCCCACGGCGGCCCTTTCCCTGCCGGCGTACTCGCTGACGAGCCAGACCGCCTGCTTTAGCTCTACGTTCATCCTCATGGCGTCCTGATGGGTGTCGCCCGATGAGCCTATCGCAAAGGCCGCAAGCCTTAAATTAGCGTTCGCGTCTATGAATGACGTGACGAGCTTGAACCACTCCTGCGGCGGGTAATTCTTCACCTTTTCGTTGAAGTTCGCATCCGCCGTCTTCCTGCCAGTCACTATCTCGGAATACGCTGCTTTTGATCTGTTTATCGCGTTGCCGAGCATGCTGTTGTCCCTGCTGTTTCCTGAGAGTTTTTCCGCCATGACAAGGGCTTTCGAGAAGGCCGCATCGCCCTTTGTCCGCGCCTCGATAATCTTCTCGACCAAAGAGCTGTCCACGATATCGCCTGACGATATGGCGATCGCCGTCATGCCGCGCTCCTTGGCCTCAAAGCCCGATGCGTCAAGAAGTAGGTCGGACAGCTCGTTTGCCATGCCGATGCGCTTTATATCCGAGGATTCGCTGTATGTATTTGAAAAGTCCTTGAAGGATTCTATGGTCAGGATAACAACCAAAAGGCCGACGACTCCTATGAGGAAGTTCTTGATGCTGATGTTCTTAAGCAGGTTCACGATGCGCCTCCGGGGGCTGACAGGTTTTACTTTTAAAGACAAGACCGGGCGGATACAATCAGGATGGAATATTATTACATGTATTTTGTTTTTTACAAGAAATTTATTCCAATAAAGATGTGAAACTTAAAGCCCCGCCCAATATACTTCGTCAACCGGTGAATGCATAGACAGCTTATTTATACCGGCTGCCGGTCAGATACGCTCAAAGTCGTCGTCCAGCCGCACGATGTCGTCCTCTCCGACATACTCGCCGCACTGCACTTCTATAATCTCAAGCGGAGCGTCCCCTGCGTTCTCTATCCTGTGTTTGACGCCCCTTGGGATATAGGTGCTCTGGTTTATCCCTATCTCGATGGTCTCTTCGCCCCTCTGGATGCGGGCAGCGCCGGTTATCACCACCCAGTGTTCGCTCCTTTTGGCGTGCGACTGCAGGCTGAGCCGCCTGTGAGGCTCGACCCGTATCTTTTTTATCTTGTAGCCGTCGCCATGCTCAAGCAGGGTGTAGGACCCCCAGGGCCGTTCAACGGTCCTGTGCACCTCGTGCTCTGCGAAGCCTTTCTTTTTGAGTATCCCGACGATTTCCTTGACCTCCTGCGCCCTGTCCTTCGGACATACGAGAGTCGCGTCGGGCGTGTCAACGAGTATGACGTCTTTTAGCCCGATGGTTGCAACGACCCTGTTACAGCCGATGATTATGGAATTAGAGCTCCCGATGTCTATGACCCGACCTTTAACGATATTACCGTGCTCGTCGGGCTGGAGTATATCGGCAAAGGAAGACCAGCTCCCCATGTCGGACCATCGGAAGCTGGCAGGGAATACCACGACGTCATCGGCCTTCTCAAGGATGCCGTGGTCAATGGAGACGGCCGTTATTTCATTATACGCCTCGAACTCGTCTTTGCCCGCGTGGATACCGGCTATGCCCCTGTAGACGTCAGGCAGATGCTTTTGAAGCTCCTCAAGGATGCGGGAGGCCTTCCAGAGGAATATGCCGCTGTTCCAATAGTACCCGCCTTCTCTCAGATACCGGCGCGCCCTTTTTATGTCCGGCTTTTCAACAAACCGTTCGACAGGCCGCACAATAAAGCCCTTTATCTTTCTCGCGCCTGCCTTGCCGGCCTTTATGTACCCATAGCCGGTCTCAGGATGTGTCGGGACTATCCCGAAGGTGACGAGGTGGCCTTCCCTTGCCGCCTGGGCCGCCGCGTCAAGGGCTGTCCTGAAAGGCTTGCCGTCCTCGATTATATGATCCGCGGGCAAGACCGCCATGACCGCGTCCGGGTCGTTATTATATATCCGCATGGCCGCAAGTCCTATCGCGGGCGCAGTATTCCTGCCCATCGGCTCGACTATGTAGCCCGGAGAGAATGCCTTACCATCGTACGAGAGATGTATCCGTATTATCTCCGCCTGCTTTGAGTTGGTGACGATATAGACCCTGTTTGAAGGTATAAGCGGCTCGAGCCTTCTGAGCGTGGATTTCAGCATGGACTCGTCCCCGACTACCTTTAAAAGCTGTTTTGGCGTGGTTTCACGGCTTAAGGGCCAGAACCTGCTCCCTATGCCTCCGGCAAGTATCGCCGCGTAAAGCATGCCGTCTTTTTCAGGTTTTTTTTGCGTGACGGCTGTCTTTTCCAATTTGGTTGTCCTGGTCTTCATATTAGCCGGGTGTTGTAAAGCGGTCTTTTTTTAAGGCAGGCTGTCATACACCAAATATCGTTGTCCAGATTTTGGAGAGTATTGCAGTTTATAGGGTTGGCTCCATCCAGCAAAATGTCAGCTACCCACCACCCTCCTGCGCTGCTTAATTTCCGCATACCTAAAGGCACTTGGACAGGTAATCCATCGTCCTTCTCAATCCGTCCTCTAACCGCACCTGCGGGCTCCATCCAAGTTCCCTCTTCGCCCTCGATATGTCAAGCACGTTTACCGGCACGTCGAAGGAGCGGGCCGGGGCAAATCTTACGGAAATTGGCCGGCCTGTCACTTTCTCTATGTGGCGAATAAGATCAAGCAGGGACGTCCCCTCTCCGCTCCCTATATTAAAGATCCTTTCCGCGCCTCCATATCCCGCCGCCGCCATGACCGCACCGGAGACATCGGACACATGGATATAATCCCTCGTGACCGAACCGTCGCCCCATATCTCAATGGGCTCATTTTTAATTGCCTTATAGAGGAAGACCGTCACGGCGCCCTGAGAGGAAGCCGGCCGTTGGCGTTCACCGTAAGGGTTTGATATCCTGAGGATAGCGTAATCGAGCCCGTGGAGGTGATTATATAGTTTCAGGTATTTCTCTATGGAAAGTTTCTGTATCCCATACGAGCAAAGCGGCTCCGTGGAGTGGGTCTCAGGGATAGGGGTTACTGTCGGCATCCCGTATATTGTCCCTCCGGATGAAAGGAATATGACCTTCTTCACGCCATCTTTTTTAGCCGCATCAAGAAGATGCAGGGTCGAGATAAGGTTTGAGGATATATCGTATACGGGATTTTCGTTTGAGCTTTTCGGCAAGGTCGTGCAGAGGGAGTGAACTATGATATCCACGCCAACTACCGCATCCTTCACGTGGGCTTCGTTAATAAAGTCTCCCTCGACCCATTCCACATGCGGAAGAATGTGTCTAACGCTATCCTTTGCGACAGATTCTTTTTCAAATATTCGCACGGCATGGCCGGCCTTGATAAACGCCTCCGTGATGTGCGAACCTATGAATCCGCCGCCGCCAAGCACAAGGATTTTCATGGCTGCTTTCTCCTTAACGCAAGGATCTCATTATACGTCTTTTCAAGCTCATCGACATAGCCTGATATGGAACACGGGGGCGTTATGTTCTTCGCAAGCCCTTCAAGAAGACCTTTCTCATCAACGAGCCTTTTTATAAGCAGGCTTAACCCTTTGAAATCCCCTTTTTCAAAAAGGAGCCCGTCTTTCTCGTGGCGCACGACCTCAGACATGCCGCCGAGGTTTGTGGCTATCACCGGAGTCCCTGAAGCATTGGCGGAATATATCACAAGCGGGGTATTCTCGTACCAGATGGACGGAACCACCAGCACATCAAGCCCTGAGAAGACCTTGCCTATCTGATCATTCGAAAAATTGCCGAGGAACTCCACCCTATTGTCAGAACCCGCTAACCCCTTGAGCATTGCCACGTAATCAGGAAACTCATCTGTTTTTCCGTAGATCTTGACCTCTATGGGGAACTCTTTCGGAAGCAGGCCTACCGCTTTTAGGAGCACATGGGCGCCTTTGTGCTCGTAAAGGGTGCCCATAAATCCAATTCTCACCTTCGAATGCGGCTCTTTAGCAGGCTGGTTTTCAAAAGGAGCCAGGTTCAGCCCATAGGGGATGAACCTTATTTTATTCCGGTCAACTCCGTTTTTCACAAGGATCGTCTGCATAAACACCGTCGGCGCAAGTATCCTGTCAACCTCGTTCAACAGGCCGACAATGAATTCCTTCCGCCTAGATGCAGCCCTTAAATGCGATAGATTTTGATTCTTCCTGAACAAGCGCGGAATTCGGCTCATCAGGATTATCATGGACAGAAGCAGGGCGGGCATACTCCTGACCTTTTTCTTCATCGCTTCAGGCTGCGATATCTCTACTCTGTGGCGCAGGCAGTTGACGCTTAAAAAATCGGGGCCGGTGCAAAGGCTGTTGTCCTCCAGCCTCAACTGGCACGTCGGACAAATTGTCCAGAAATCAGTCGGCGTAAAAACAACCGGGATGTCAAGCTCACGGCAGACAGATATAAGAGAGGCTGAAAGCCTCATCATATGGAATGGATGGACGACGTCGGGCCTCGCCTTCTTTGCGTATTCCATGAAGTGTCCGGCGAACAGATGGTTGTCGTACTCGTATTCAAGCACGTCCTTGCCGCCGAGAGGGACATTGTAGCTGTGATTATATCTGTAAACGGGCAACCCGTTATACTCGTATCTGGTAACAGGCGTTTTCACCGCGGTGGCCGGGTCGGCGGGAAACCCCGTCCACACATCCACCTCGTGACCTCTCCTTTGGAGCTCCTTTGCCGTCTCGTATGTCAGCACCTCGGTGCCGGCAGAGTATTCCGGCAGGAATTGATGGGTCGTTAAAACTATTTTCATATTGGATGCCAATAGTCTATTTTTTAAGTGTAAGCACAATGATATCCTGAAATTGATGAATAGCGCCGTGACTCGCTAAGTAATTCTCGCTTTTGCGCCCTGAGACATTCTGCATCAACAGCAATGACGGAAAGGGACTGACATAGTCCAGTCTTTAACCGGCATGCGGCAACCCAGTTCGTAATCCATATCGTTCATCAATTCCTCCTTATTGAATCATAAACAGCCAGAACGTCTTCCACCATCATTTTAACGGTTTTAGTATATTCAGTCGTAAGCGACATTGCGCGTGATTTATCCGGGTCTGCGATTATATTTTTAAGTACTCGTTCCAGATCCCCGGCATCGCCTCTGGAAAATATAAATCCATTTTTACCCTGTTCGATGAACTCCGTCATGCCCTTGACGTCTGAAACTATAACCGGCGTGTGGCTGGCAAGCGCATCAAGGAGCACCAGCGGGCTGTTTTCGTACCACGTTGATGGTATAATGAGAAAGTCTATTTCCGAAAAAACCTTCGCCATCCTCTCCTTCGGGAAGATGCCCTTGAAGTGCACATCATATCCTTCGGCTTTCTCTCTCAGGCTTGCCATATAAGCAGGATCCTGGTTCTCCGGCCCGAATACATACAGACTGACCTTCCCCTTCGGCAGCCTCCGAAATGCGTCGACGAGTATGTCAACGCCCTTGTGCGGGGCTATCTGTCCTATAAAGCCGAAAATTACCGGCGCACCGGCCACCCTTTCCGGCTTTGGAACCCTTTCTATGTCTGTGCCGAAATGTATCAGATGGCTCGGTATATTAAATCCGTTTGCCAGGTAAGCATCCCTGAGGAATTTAGTGGGGGCAATTACAGCCCTGTAGTTTGAATAACAGCGCGAAAGGATTCCAGGCCTGTCTATGATATCAAGCACATTACCGGCGCACCTCCGGCCTATCGACGGCATAAAACGCAAATAATAACAGGCAATGGCCGCAAGCCTTGGATACCTGTCTGTAAACGTCCTTAAATAGCTCGCCTTGTGATTATGCTTGTCGGCTTTGAAGAAGCAGGCGATGCAGTTTATCCTTTTTATATCAGGGCCTTTGCAGAGCGAGCCGTCTGAAGCCTCAAGCTTGTTATTAAAGCAGAACCCGAAAAAATCCGTCAGGGTGGCAACGGTGGGAAGCCCAAGTTCCTTAGTCACGTCGAGAAGCGCGGCCGTGTGGTTTATGAGGTGAGTGACATGGACGAGGTCGGGCTTTATGTCTGATAAAAGGTCTTTCAGCACGCTGCGCATGGCAGGCTGGTAATAAGTTTCCCTTATCGAACTGTGGCGAATAAGATTCTTGTCTATGCAATAAACCTGAATCCCTTCATGCTCGTAGCGTGATACGAGAACACCCTTAGAAGGCTCGCCCTGGAAGATGGCCGAAACCACCACGGGTTCATGCCCCATCTCCTTCAAGTTCCTGGCAAGCTGCAACGTATATGTCTCTGTCCCGTAAAAATGGTCAGGAAAAAAACAATGTACAAATATGGCTATCTTCATGCCCTTTCGACCTTAGCGTGGTATTTGAATACCGGAACCAGCCAATTGACCATAAAACGTTTTGCCGAGCAAAGCAGTTTCCCTCACGTCCCTTTAAGCAGGTCTTCGTAAAGTTCCGCGTAGCTCTTTATCATAACTTCAACGGAAAAAAGCGCTCTTGCCCGTTCCATGTTCGCCATACCGATGGAAAGCCTTTTTTTCCGATCTTCAAGTAGCCCTATGATTATTTCCGCAAGCCTTTCGCTGTCTCCTTGCGGCGCAAGGAGATCCCTTGCGCCTATTATCTCGGAAAGGGCCCCGACATCATAGCCCACCACCGGGATCCCCATATTCATGGCAAAGGGCGAGACCTGCCCGAAGCTTTCCTTCCAGACCGGCGCAACGAATATGCTCATCATCCCGTATAAAACATGAAGCCTCTCATAAGAGACATATCCCGTGAACTCGAAGGAATCCATGACCCCCGCGTTATTTACGGCTTCTTTGTAGACCTTCATATAAGTCCCTCCACCTACGATAAGCACCTTAGTGGAAGGCCTTCTCTTCACCACCTTTATGAACACATCTATGGCCTTTTCATTGAGCTTATCACATTCGAGACGGTAAACCATCCCGATACAATCGTCAGGGACATCCTGGATATCGACTTTTGTGAAAATATTAAAGTCACTGCCTGGATAGATAGTGAGGCTTTTCCCGTCCACCCTTCCAAAGGCGTTGAGCACATAATCGCTCACATAGACATAGCGGTCGATGGAATCGGAAAAATAAGGTTCTACCGGGGTATTGACGTTCTCAATTATCTTACATCCGTATCTTTCGGCTGCTTTTATGATGTTCTCGTACCACGCCCTGTCGCAATCCCCCCAGTAGTGAATATGCACAAGCTCCGGGCGGAATTTACTAAAATAATCACTAACCGGATCGGGCGAACCAAGGTGCCTGTATTCGTGTATAATAAGCCCCGTATAACATGGAGGCTTCGGATTATGGCTTGTTACGACCTCATGCTCATATATGTGGCCGAGGCGTTCTATAATGTCTACAACAAGGCGCGACGAGCCTCCGGTCATGAAATTAGCTATGGCATGCACAACCCTTTTACGGTCTTTAACAGGCTCATATAAACATCTCACCCTGTAAGGCTCAAACACATCGGGTGCCTTGACGGACTTGTCTCCATGCCCCTCGGAAGCCCCGCCTCCTGATGATATAATATCTTTTATACTCTTGAATATCTTCCACATCAGGTAAAATTATCCTTATCGGCCAGGCGCCTGTTTTTTCCGCTGATAATACTACTTGCCAATGAAAATACCTAAAAACTTCCTTACCGGAGCGGTTATCCTCCAGCTCATGGACGCCTCCAATGCCTTTACCCGGGCGTCTCTATCAGCCAGAGACGCCTCCAATGCCTTTATCCGGGCGCTACCGGCGCTAATAGTGCTTTCCAAATTAGGTATATATAGCCTCTTGTTTTTTGTGTCTATTTCGTATATCTTTATCCGATCATCCTTTTTAGACAACTCCTCTTCGAGCGCGCTGATCTTTCGCTCTTTCTCGGTCAGCCTCTTTTCCAACAAAGTGATGCGCCTTTCAGCATCTAAAATCTGCGTAGTGTCCATAGGCTCACCTCCTCTTGATGTGGTCATATCTTAAAAGCGTCAACGGCTTCCTGCCTGCCTTGTTACGCCCCTGCTCGGCGTGTCCACCTGGCTATGAACGCATCTAATTCCGCCTGAGTATAAAAGTGCCTGGCGCCACGGGAATAGTACATATTCTCGATGAATGCGTCCGTGAATACGATCTTTTCTTTAAATTCTTTGTATATTTTATCGTACCATTTAGAAGTCGCCACATTGCCCTTCTTTAACTCAACCCCATGGATTCCAAGGAATTCCTCAAATGCCTGTCCCGCGCACCTGTCCAGATCCTCAAGCCGGATGAGCAGCAGGGAAAAACGCCCTTTGTCGATTATGTCATATCCCTTTTCATACGGGAAAGGCCGTGAATACACGTCAATATCAAAGACAGGCTTAAGCCTGTCCTCGAACCAATCAAGCGGAGGCGGGTGCGGCCATTTATTGATGAATATGTCAATAAGTTCTGATACATCCATGGTGCCGTCTTCTATCCGCTTGCGGGCTGGGATGTCTTCACCTAACGCTTGAAAAAACCTCGACACTTCCATAGCCAGAGGATCCCTAACAAGCGATATTACATTCCAATCCTCTTTCGGGAAATCGTCTATGTATCCGCGATACCGCCTGCCATCATTGACCACCCATAACGCGGCTTCAAGTCCTACTGACACGTCTCTTCTTAATATCTTCTCTGTTTCGTCAAAATCGTTCAACAAATGAGCGGTAAATACAGGCACGCCCATAATCGAACGAAGTGTTTCATAAACAGTGGTCGAGCCGACCTTGCCCATATTATAGATCATTACAGGCCTGCCGACCCTTGATAAACCGGCCTCAGAGCCTGCATGCGAGGCCAACTGCCTGTCCTTTTCCAAAAGCTGACAATCAAGTTCAATCATCTGTTTTTCCTTCTCCGCAAGCTGCGTGTCCTTTTCAGCAAGCTGTTTTTCCTTCTCGGCAAGCTGCGTGTCCTTCTCCGCAAGCTGTTTTTCCTTCTCGGCAAGCTGCCGGTTCTGCTCAGCACACTGCTCGGCCAATTGACGATCCTTCTCGGCAAGCTGGTTCTCAATCTCCGCGAGCTTCCAAACCTTGTTCAAATTAAAGAAGTCATATTTACCGGTTAATTCAATAAAGTTTTTATCTCTAAAATTATATTTTTTTTCTAACTGCGCTGCCATAATCTCACTTCCGAGTAAATCATGCAAAACATCTATTGCGAAAATTTGATGAACCGGGAAAAATCTCATATTTTCCATGGCGAGCATCGCCACATAAAATGAAATAAAATCGGTTTCTATCCGATCCCAAAATTTGGAAGCATCTGGAAAAATCTTCAGGAACTCTTTGCGCGATTTAATTTCTAAAAAATTCTTTAAAACCTTCGCATACTCATACTGCGTCCTTCTCACGGCCACAGGTCTGTTTCCGCTTACGTTAGCCTCCCCGGCGCGCAGACGCAGCTTTATGAGGTTTTCCTGGATGATATGTATCTCATGCTTCAAACAGACCCGTATCCATAAGTCAAAATCCGGAGTCTGGGCTAATTGCGGGTTATAAAATCCGACTTCGTCATAACACCCTCGCCTGATAAGGACGGTTGGATGGCAAAGGCTGTTGCACTCATAAAAAAAGTAGTTCAACCATTCAAAGCGAGTCCTGTTAGGCTGTCTAAAAAAAGCATATATCGGATGGGTTGCATCCATAAAATCACATCCGTCTTCATCTATAATTTGGGGATAACCAAAGACAGCAACTATATCAATATGCTCATCGAGAAATTTGACCTGCTTTCCAAGCTTCTCGGGCAGGAATATGTCATCCGAGCTGAGCATGGCGATAAATTCGCCCTTTGCCTCACTTACGCAATTATTCGCGGCTACGCTCGCGCCCCTGTTCTCTTTGAATTCAAAGAGTCTTATCCTCTGATCCTTGAACTTCTTTATCTCTTCGACGGTATTGTCCGTTGAGCCGTCGTCCGTGATAACGATCTCAAAATCCTGAAATGTCTGGTCAAGGACACTCTGGATTGCTTCGGCTACGTATTTGCCGTGATTATATGATGGTATTATTACGCTTACACGTGGCATATGGTTTATTTTCCGAGGTTTTTCAAAATTGCGCAGATATTCTGCACATCATCCGCTCTAAGCCCGCCGTAAAAAGGCATCGATAGCACCTCTCTCACCACCTTATGCGCAACCGGCAAGCTCGCAGGGCTTGAAGAAGGAAGTTGCCTGTAACAGAGGTAATCACTGCACAGCGGATAAAAATATTTCCTGGTAAAGACATTATATTTCTTAAACTCGCTGTAAACCTTGTCGCGTGATGCGCCGAACGCCTTCTCATCTATCCTTATCACAAAATACTGATAGCTATCCCTTACGTTTGAAGAATTTTTAAAAACCGTTATCCCCTCAACACCCTTGAGGCACTCAGTATATACATCCAGAAGAACCTTTCTCTTTTTTCTTTCCTCTTCGACATATTCGAGAACAACAAGGCCGAGTACGGCCTGAAGCTCGTTCATCTTGCCGTTTATTCCCGGCATCGCGACCTCGTCCTCGTTTTTTATCCCGAAATTCTTAAGCAAATCTATCCTCTGTTTGAGGTTCTTGTCTTTAAAGGTCAGCGCCCCCCCCTCGGCCGTGTGGAAGAGCTTCGTGGCATGAAAGCTGAACATGGAAATATCGCCGAAGTTGCCGATGCCTTCGCCGTCTATCTCTACACCGAAGGCATGCGCCGCGTCATACATTACTTTAAGCCCGTGCCTATCGGCGATCTCCTGTATCTTTTGCACATTGCAAGGAGTGCCGAAAACATGGACTGCAAGTATGGCTGTGGTAAGCGGCGTTATCCTCGACTCGATCCTGTCCGCGTCTATGTTCATGGTCACGGGATCAATGTCGCAAAAAACCGGCTTTATGCCGTTCCATGTGAGCACATGAGGAGTTGCCGGAAAAGTAAAAGGCGTGGTAATCACTTCACCCGAAAGGCTAAGGCTCTGGCAGGCTACTATAAGGGCTATCGTGCCGTTATTGAATAGAGAGAGGCCGGAGACCTTCAATACTTTAAGGAGCTCTTTTTCAAGGATATTGTGCTGAGGGCCGTTATTGGTAAGCCAACCCGATGCCCAGACCTCTTTAAGCTTTGCGGACACTTCCTGCAGGTCAGGCAGGATTGGACGGGTAATATAGACCGGTTCTTTAAAAGGTCTTACGAGCATATTCTTTCGTGCTCCAATTTTTATGCATATTTTATCATCTCTTTTTAAACACCAGCAGTTCCAGCCTGCTTATGCCTTTTATGAAACGGTTTTTGTAAGCGATCTCCATCTTCTTCGCCAGCATGTTAACTTCGTCATCCCATTTCGGTATATTAGGATGCTTTAATATTGCATTAAAAACACGAGTCATAAAAAAATAGGTGCTGAAATCCCTTTCTTCCACTAATTCGAAATACGGCCTCGTAAACTCAAGGAGTTCCTTCTTATTAAAAAACACGTTATGCCATTTGACTCCTATCGGAGGCAGGCTGAATTCAGTCCTTATCTTATTCACCACAGTAACGCCATCATTAAAGCCTTCAAGCATGATATACCGGCCTGCGTCTTCAAGCAGGGAATGAATGGCCTTTATGGCTTTTTTCTGCTCGTCGAAGCTCTCAAGGTTTACAAGCGACCTCTGAGTTATAGCCTTAGTGAACTTCTTTTTGGTGCTTTCACAAGAGACCTCGCGCATGTCCATGCGGATTGTATCTATTTTACTGTTTTTTGACTTAAGCTTTTCAAGTCTCGTTTCAGAGTAGTCGAGCGCAAGCAATTCCCTTACCTTCTCAAAATATCTGACAGTCCCCTCTCCCTCCCCGCATCCGATATCAATCACACTGTCAGACCTGTCGAGGAAGGCGAGTACCGCTTCGGTCTCGATCTCCAACAGGTTTTTGTCATACATCGATTCCGTCGTATCGTTATCCCAGTATTTTTTTACTTCTATATTGGACATTGCCGCCCTCTATGATTTTCTATAAGTGTCTTTTGAAAAAGTTCTACCAATTATAAAAAACATTAATTAATTTATATAACCTCTCATTATGAGGTCTATAATACGCTTTCAATAGCTCCTTTGTTTTGGCCGGCACATCATTTTCATATTCACCCTTGAAAACCGATGCCAAATCCTCATTACTCCAATTATGCTCAGACAAACCTAAAAATTTTTCAACCTGCTTTAGCGTTCTTATCGTATCCACTTTAAAGGTGTCTTTCTCTAATATCAAAATCTGCTCCTTTTTAAAAATACAAAAATACCTCTCCAGCTGTTTGCTGTAAAGTCCATGCGCCAATAAAGACGCTTCAATATCCTTCCCCTTTTCCTGTGCGGACAATTCCTCTGCGATGACATAATCGAAAGAGTCGAACTTCTCAATATTCCTTCTCACCAATTGACCTTTATCATAACTCTCATCGCATCTTCTCATCCAATTGTGAAACCAGCCTTTATCAACTTTATAGAGTTTTCTATACATGTTCCATGCTGAGAATGCTCTCTCAACAGGCTCTCGCAGCAACACTATCTGTTTTATATTAGGATTGTAATCATAAATCCTTTTTGGAGCCTGAGAAGCAAAAAGGTAATTAGGTGAGGCATCAAAAGTAATTTTCCCCGGATTATTTTCAGCTAAAGGAAAATGCGAATGATAGAAACCAATCCCTTTATTATAACGTGCAATGCACCCGAAAAAATCAATTTCCTTTATACTCGAAGTCACAATAAGATGGTGTTTTGCCAGGTACTCAAACATTGCTGTTGTACCAGATTTTTGAGCTCCGGAAATCAAAAAAACCGGTCTTAGCCGTTCTTCCTTTTCTTCATTAATAGATTTGCTCTTTTTCATAGAACGGTCTAACATGTTATTCTTCTTTTCTGATGAGCACTATATTTTCAAGAAAAACTTTTGCCCCAACAGATACAGCTGCATTATGGCAAATCTCATAGCTTGCTTTCTTTCAGTCTGTTAATGTTCCTGACCTTGACACTGTTATCCCAATGCGTAAGCCCGTAGAGCTTTGTAGGCTTTCTTAGGCGCATTTCAAACTGCACCGCAAGGGGCACAAAATCGCAAAAGTCCACTTTGCTTATTACGAGGTCTACGGGTATAGACATTACGCAGGCGATATTGTAGTTGCCTTCCCTTAAGGCAGCCTTGAAGCTCCAGTCTATAAGATACCTTTCGCCATTTTTCACCGAGGTCAGGGAGGAATTTTCAATCATCGAATCCGAATAAACAGCGTCAACCCCGTTCTTGTCCCTTATGTGATACCCGAATGCGAGCATCGGAATATCTTCGTTTATCTCAATGGCCATCCGCAGGGTCACCTTCTGTTCATATTCCACGGAGCGCAATTCCTCCCCCAACTCATCCAGTAGTTGCACATTCCAAAACTCTGCTTTGCCGTTCTGAACCCTCTGAAAAGAAGCCCTCTTAAGGAAGTCAGCATTTTTTGAAAAAACCGCATCGTCTCCCATATTTTCAACGTCATTTTGCAGCAAGGAATTCGTTGGCAGCGGCTTAACGTCATTTTTTGTCGCCTGGCTACCTTTCACAATAGAAGAAAAATACTCCTGAACGACCTTGTCAGACTGACCGTAAACAATCATCTCGCCGTTGGCAAGAAGGAGCCCCTTTTTGCAGACGCTCTTTATCGTGCCTGTATCGTGGCTGACAAATATGAGCGTAACGCCCTTTTCAAGAATCGTTTTCATCCTGGTTACGCACTTGGCCTGAAAAAACATATCACCCACTGACAGCGCCTCATCCACTATTAAAATGTCCGGTTCTACGTTTATCGCGCAGGCGAACGCCAACCGCACATACATGCCGCTTGAGTAGACCTTTACCGGCTGGTCTATAAATTCCCCGATATCCGCAAATGAAGCTATAGAATCGAAACGCTCCTGCATTTCCACGGCGCTTATCCCCATGATGGCGCCGTTCATGAAGACGTTTTCCCTGCCTGTAAACTCGGGATTAAACCCGGCGCCAAGCTCAAGGAGGGCGGATATGCGGCCGTTCACCTTCACCTCTCCTGCGGTCGGTTGCAGCACACCGCAGAGAATTTTCAGAAGCGTGGATTTACCGCTGCCGTTACGGCCTATAATGCCGAGGGACTCCCCCTTCTTTAAGTCAAAAGAAACGTCCCTCAGGGCCCAGAAGTCCATATGGTACTTCTTCTTGAAGGGATGGAACATCTCCTTCAACTTCTCGGCCGGTGAGTTATACATCTTATAACTCTTGCTGATATTTTTTAAGCTGATGACTATATTATCCATATTAAAGCACTTCCGCGAAGGCCGGT
This sequence comes from Deltaproteobacteria bacterium, assembly GCA_016234935.1. Classification (GTDB taxonomy): domain Bacteria; phylum Desulfobacterota; class GWC2-55-46; order GWC2-55-46; family GWC2-55-46; genus JACRNL01. The sequence continues at coordinate 19,440 of JACRNL010000015.1, forward strand.
TTGAGCTTTTTGAAGAATAGCCCGCCGACGCCGAACGTGACGAATGAGCTCACCGCCAGATAGGCAAAATCCTGCGCGGGGATTATACTGCCGGCAAGAAGGGCGAGCTTGTAGCCTTGCACAACGTGGAACATCGGATTCAATCTTAAAAACACAAGCATGCCCTTAGGAAACACGGACAGGGAATAAAAAACAGGGGTGCCGAAGAAAAGGGCCATCATAACAACCCCCACTACCTGTTGCACGTCCCTCAGAAACACACTCAGGCTCGAAAGTATCCACCCAAGCCCTATTGAAAAAACAGCCGCGAAAAAGAGGTAAAGAACGACCAGGGGCGTGTAAACCGAAAGCTTTCCGAAAAAAGCTACGATGAGCAGCAGTATGCCCAGGCTTATAAAATGGTTCATCATATTGCTTATGACGGTTATGATAGGCAGTATCTCGCTGGGGAAGCCTACGGCCTTCTTTACAATGTTGCTGCTTGAGACTATCGCCCCGCTCGAAGCCGTTACGGCCTGAGCAAAAAACTGCCAGGGAACAAGCCCGCAAAGGAGAACTAAGATATAACTGTCCGTCCCGTAGATCGGGTCAGGTTTGGATTTGAAGAAGACCCCGAAAACCATGCCGTAGATAACCACTTCGGAAACCGGGTGGAGCACGGCCCACAGCACGCCGAAAAGGCTCCCGACATACCTTTTCTTAAGCTCCCTTACTGCCATTGTTCTTATCATACTGCGGCTTCTAAAGAGCTTCTTTATGAAATCAAAGAATATGGCCAGGTTCTTCATCATTTAATATTCGCAGTCCCCTAATAGGTTGCTGAAAAACCCAAAACTTGTTCAGGCCGACCCATCCTTCGGATGGGTGCCCCGAAAAGTCCCAGATGCAAGGAGTCGAGGAGTGAGGAATGAGGCGTAGTTTTCTCTACGCCGTTCGTTCCGAGCGACGAAGCCTGCCCTCGCAGGCTTTAAGCGGGGGACGACGCCGCAGATGGGACTTTTTCAGCAGCCTGCTAAAGCTTCACAAACCCTTTTGACCTGATATGGTCTATTATCATGTCAGCCCCTGCCTCCGGCGTACACTGGCTTGTATCCACCCGTACCTCCGGGTTATGCGGCGGCTCATACGGGTCGTTTACTCCGGTGAACTGCTTAATCTCTCCGCTCCTTGCCTTGGCGTAAAGCCCCTTCACATCCCTTTTTTCACAGATATCCACCGAACAGTCCGCAAACACCTCTATGAAACTTCCAGGGCCGCCAACGTGCTCTATCATCTTCCTGACCTCATTACGCACATTCCTGTAAGGGGAGATTGCCGCCACTATATTAGGGACGTTGTTTTTGGTGAGGAGCTGGGCTACCCAGCCGATCCTCCTTATGTTGGTGTCTCTATCCTCCCTCGTGAAGCCGAGACCTTTCGAGAGGTGCGTCCTTACCACGTCGCCGTCAAGCACTTCCACATTTGTCACCCCTTCAGACTGGAGCCTATGATGCACGATATTTGAAAGGGTCGTCTTGCCGGCGCCGGAAAGACCAGTGAACCATATTGTGAAGCCGCGTTGCAAAGCCATTGCGTTTCTCCTTAACTTTGTGTTTTGGGCATCTTCGCAAGACCCTTATACTGGCGATCATAATAATCCATATATTCGCCGGACATTATCCGCTCCCACCAAGAGCGGTTTTCAACGTACCAGTCAACGGTCTTCCTTATCCCGCTTTCGAAATTCTCCTCGGCCTTCCAGCCTGCGGCTGATTCTATCTTTTTGCAGTCTATCGCGTATCTTTTGTCATGGCCCGGCCGGTCTGTTACGTATTTTATAAGAGATGTGCGGCTTCCATCCAATGGATACTCCCCGGCAAATCCCTTATCCGAAGCTGCCTTTTCGTCAATAATCGAACATATCAATTTTACTATGTCTATGTTCTTCCGCTCGCTCCTGCCGCCTATGTTGTAGGTTTCACCCGGCCTGCCCTTTTCAAGCGCCGCGTCAATGGCCCTGCAGTGGTCCTCCACATGGAGCCAGTCGCGCACGTTTTGCCCGTCGCCGTATACAGGCAGGGGCTTTCCGGTAAGCGCGTTTATTATCATAAGCGGTATGAGTTTTTCAGGGAACTGATAAGGGCCGTAGTTGTTGGAGCAGTTCGTCGTGACGGCAGGCAGGCCGTATGTGTGGAAGTAGGCCCGCACCAGATGGTCGGAGGCCGCCTTGCTCGCCGAATACGGCGAATTCGGGCTGTAAGGCGTCTCTTCCGTGAAATAGCCGGTCGGCCCAAGAGAGCCGTATACCTCGTCCGTGGAGACGTGCAGAAATCTTTTGCCGGCGGCATCCGCAACGCCAGGCCAATGCCTTCTGGCGGCCTCAAGCATGGTGAAGGTGCCGTTAATATTCGTCTCTATAAAAGACCGTGGGCCGGATATGGAACGGTCAACGTGAGACTCGGCCGCGAAGTGAACGACGATATCTATCTTTTCCTTCTGAAACAGGCTGTCCAATAGTTCGAAATCATTTATGTCGCCCTTTACGAATCTAAAACCTTCGCCATCTTTGATTCCCTTCAGGTTCTCAAGGTTCCCTGCGTATGTCAGCTTATCAAGGACTATCAGGCGGTCACCGGGGTGCGCGCCCTTCATATATATGACGAAGTTGCTCCCGATAAAACCCGCACCGCCTGTTATAAGTATCTTACGCACTGCCGCCTCCATGCCGCAAATAGCCGAAGCCTTTTTCACATGCCCGCCGGCCTTCAGTCAATCCTGTACGGCGAGTCCTTGTCTTCTTCATACCTGATTTCATCCACCGGATCCTTCTTGCCCTGTCCCTTAAAGAGCCTGTTAGGGCAGTTTATGACCAGCCCGTCCCTGTCACCGACGTTTTTATAGGCGTGCACGACGCCCTTTGGCACTATGACCACGGTCGGGGCCGACTCGCCCGCCACGAAGACCATCCTGTTAAGGTATGTGGCGGAGCCTTTGCGCGCGTCCCATAAAAAGAGCTTGAAGTCCGACGGGCCGGCGAAACAGAAGTAGTCGGCCTGGTCAACGTGCTCATGCGGTCCTCTGGCCACGCCCGGCTTCGTAAGGGAAAGATACGTCATCACGGGGATGTATTCCTGGTCTATCTCGTCATGACGATAAATCTCCATGAGCCAGCCGCGCGCGTCCGAGTATTTATTCAATTTCCGAACCATTACGCCTTCAATGCCGCCGTCCTTGAACATACGCATCAGACCTCCACCACGGAATCGTCGCCTATCATCAACCTCAACGCCTCATGCTTGTGGTGGCATTTAATAACCTTGGCGTTCCTGCCGATGAGACTGTCCTCCAACCGGTTGATATGGCTTATCTCGGCCCCTGACAGGATGACGCAGTGCTCGATAATGGACTTCTTGATGCTGGTATCGGCCCCGATACTCGTAAACGGGCCGATGAAGCTGTCTTCTATGACCGCGCCGCTGCCTATAACTATCGGCCCGCGGAGCGTAGAGTTTCTTACGACCGCCCCTTTTTCCACGGTAACGCGGCCTGTTACGGTGGAAGCCGCATCCACCAAACCGGCTATATCCCTCTTGTACCATTCATCGAGCACAATGGTATTTGCGGCAAGAAGGTCGTCTTTTTTACCGGTATCAAGCCACCAGGTGTCGAGGATATGGCTGTGGACGGATTTGCCGGCGGATACGAGATGCTGAATAGCGTCGGTTATCTCAAGCTCGCCCCTTAAGGAAGGTTTTATTTTGGATATGGCCCTGTGTATCTCGTTTGAAAATACATAGACCCCGACAAGGGCAAGGTTGCTTTCAGGATTTTTGGGCTTTTCTTCAAGCTTCAATATCGCGCCCTTTTCATTGACAGTCGCCACACCGAAGGCCGAGGGGTTGTCAACAGGATTAAGCAGTATCACCGCGTCCGCGTCAGTGTCGTTGAAGGTCTGGATGAACTTCTCGATGCCGCAGCCGATAAGATTATCCCCCAGATACATCACGAACGGGTCATCCCCCAGAAACTCTCCGGCCACGACAACGGCATGGGCAAGCCCCTTGGGCTCATCCTGCTGTATGTAGGTTATGGAGACCCCTTGAAGGGGCTCAGCCCCCCATTTAGAGCCGTCACCGATTGTATTTCTTATCTCCCCGCCCGTCTCAGGGGAGATAATGACCCCTATTTCCCGTATACCGGCCTTTACGATGTTGTCTATTACATATGACAGTATCGGGCGGTTGGCTATCGGCACAAGCTGCTTGGCCCCTGTGTAGGTAAGCGGCCGGAGCCTCGTGCCCTTTCCGCCGCTGAGCACAAGCGCCTTCATCTTTTTTTTAGAATCTTTTTTGTTAGACATTTTCGCAGTCCTTGTCTAATTCATAGTCCCTGCTTCTCTATATTATCTTAAAAAATTATTCACAAAATTCTTATGTTTATCACATTAAAACCAGCCAACCTGACCTGTCTCACTGCCCTATTGTTCATTAAGTGAACAATAACATAGTCAAAAACTTCCGTCAAGGTTTTTTTGTTTATTTTTACTTACGCGGCCCGCTTTTTTCAGGCTGATGAATTCCTTGTATTTAAGCATCCCATATATTACATTATTTATTATGAAAATAGCACGAGATACAGGGGAAGAGACTCTGCCGGTGCCGGGTCTGCCTTATAATGGCTGTCCATGAACGCGCAGAGATTGGTTTCCATAATTACCGCCACGTACAACCATGAACAATACATAGGCGAGTGCATCGAGAGTGTGCTTTCACAGACATATCCGTTCTGGGAAATGATCATTGTTGACGACGGCTCCACGGATAAGACCGCTGAAGTGGCGTTGGGATATAAAGACCGGCGCATCCAATATGTAAGGCAGGAGAATCATGGCATCTACAAACTCGCGGAGACGTACAACAAGGCGCTGCGGCTTGCAAAAGGGGAGTTGGTCGCCATACTTGAAGGGGACGATTACTGGCCCGCCAATAAACTGGATGTCCAGGTAAAGGACTTCGACAACCCTGACGTTGTTCTTTCATTCGGGAAGTTCCAGGTAATGCGGGACGGCAAGCCGCTTAAAATATTGCCGCCGGAAAGCCTGCCCGAAGAGGCGCGCGTAAACAGGCCCATAGGCCGCGGGGCCCTCTACATGATGGATCCGGATTACCTCATCTTTTGTTTTCCCGTGTCGGTCGTCATCCGCGCAAAAACCCTTGAACGCATCGGCGGTTTCCAGCAGCCGCCCTACCTGCCGGTGACCGACTACCCAACGTTCCTGCGGCTTATGTTCGAGGGGGAGGCGGCCTATCACAACGAGATACTTGGTTTCTGGCGCAGGCATCACCGATCATCTACAACGCAGTTGCTGCCGGTCATCCTTGACGGCGTCCAGCGGCTCGTCATGCAGACTTTGGATGAAAAAGGTTCCTTTTTTACTCCTGAAGAAAAGGCGCGGACAGCAGCCTCATGGTCAATTATTCAGATCAAACGGTGGGCCTTGCTCGGCAGATTATTCCTTGAGGACGGCCAGTGGGCAAATGCGCGCAGGTCTTTCCGGAACGCGCTGAAACTGCCGTGCGCCGTCCACTGGCGGCTGGCGCTTGGCGCGCTGACAGCGATAAGCTATCTGCATTTGAATGTCGAGCCGCTTGCGCGCTGCTTAGGGCTGCCCACTGTGCGTGATTATATGGCTAAAGACGATCATATGATAAGCAAGGATATGATCAAAGGGTCTTAGCCGGGGCGCGCAAGGGTCATAAAACAAAACGCCGCGGCCGGATGCAACATCCGGCCGCGGCGTTCATTTTAAGCCCCCCACCCTGCCCTCCCCCGCAAGGGGGAGGAGAGAAGGAAGGGGTCATCAGCGCGCCCTTAGCGGATTCCTTTTCCATGTAGAGCCAGCCGCGGTTGAATGCCGGAAGCCAGCCGCGGGCGCGTTCTTTTTTATCAGTTGGCGGCCATCGCCGGCCTGTCCATTTGAACTATCCTGCCGCCCTTTTCCTTCATCGGTATCACCTTTCCGGCGGCGCTTCCGGCGCCTGAGGCGCCCGCCACCTTGAACATCTCCACCGTCCCCTTGAGGCCCGTTGCGAGCTGGGCTATCTCTTCGCTTGCGCGCGCTATCTGCTGGGCGCTCGAAGCGGTATCGGTTATGACGCCCGCCACCGTCTCGATGTCGTGGGTTATCTGCTCAGTCGCGGCGGACTGCTGTTCCGAGGCCGTCGTTATCTGCTGCATCATCGTGGTGACGACGTCTACCTTCGCGACGATCTCCTTCAATGACTCGCCGGCGGCGCTTGCGAGCTTCACTCCGTTTTCAACCGCCTGCACCTCGTAACCGGTGGAGGTTATGGCCTTTTGCGTCTCATCCTGCATGGCCTTTATCATGTCGCCTATCTCTTTAGTCGCCTTCATCGTCTTTTCCGCGAGCTTTCTTACCTCATCGGCCACGACCGCGAATCCCCTGCCCTGATCCCCCGCCCTTGCGGCCTCTATGGCGGCGTTAAGCGCAAGGAGGTTCGTCTGGTCGGCGATGTCGTCAATGACGTTGACTATGTTCCCGATATCCTTGGAGCGGCTGCCGAGCAGGGATATTATCTCTTTAGACTCCTTTGCCGTCGTCGCTATCCCGTTCATGCTCTCTATGGTCTCGGAAACTATCTTGCCGCCCTTGACGGCAACCCCGCTTGCCAGACGCGCGGCGTCAGCGGCCTCGGAGACGTTCCTGGCGACCTCTATAAGCGTGGCGCTCATCTCCTGAGAGGCGGTGGACACCTGCGCGGCCTTGCTGTCCTGCGACTGGCTGCCGCTTGCTATCTGCGTGGCCGAGGCCGAAAGCTCCTCGGAGGAAGACGCCAGCTGGGCAACCGACGCGTGTATATCCTGTATTATGTCGTTGAACTTATGCATCATCCCGTTGAAGGTGGAGGCCATCTGGCCGCTCTCGTCCTGGCTCTTCACCTCGATATGCAGGGTAAGGTCGCCGGTCTTTGCTATCTCCGTCATGGTTTTGTTGAGGTAGACCATCGGATTGATGACCTTGTTCTTTATCACCCACAGCGTGACAAGGCCCATCGCGACGATGGCCGCCAGCACGCCGACCGCCGCCGACATATTCCACTTCGCGGAGCGCAGGCTCCCGGCCACCTTGGACTCGACCATCTGGCCGACGGCTCCGGAGACGTCAACAACGGTGTCTATCGCCTCGCTGCTCTTTTCAATCCATTCACTGCCGGTCATGGGATAATCGCCGGTCGACATCGCCGCGTAGACGGCCTTCCTCGTGCTGCCGAAGCGCCCCATGAAGACCTCTTCCAATTTCGCAACCGTGCCAAGCACCTTCGGATCAACGCCGTTGCTGTCCTTAAGGCGCAGTATGGGCTTGAGGTTCATGTCAACGATAGCCCTGTACGTATTCAGATGTTCGACGGCGTCCATGTCCGCGGGCTTCTTCGAGGCGATGAGCCTTGCCACAAGCGCCCTTTCCCTGCCGGCGTATTCGCTGACGAGCCATATGGCGTTCTTCAATTCAATGTTCATGTGCAGGGCTTCCTGCAGGGTTTGCGTGCTTGCCGTGGAGGCAAAGGCCGCTATCCTTACCTCCGCATTCGCTTCTATGGATGAAGTGACGGCCTTGACCCATTCCTGCGAAGAATACGTCTTGACCGCGCTGTAAATGTTCGCGTCCACGGTCTTTCTCGCCGCCTCGAGCCCGGAAAACACCTCATGCGAGCGCTGCAGCGAACTTAAGAGTGCCTTGTTCGTCCCGTCCACTTTGGAAAGGTCCTCGGCAAGGGCGTATGCCTTTTTAAGGGCTTCGTCGCCCTTTGTTCTCAACTCCTGTATCATCTGCACCGTCTGGCCGTCCGCCGCGGCATTGGATGAGAGCGCCATGTTCGTCACCCCGCGCTCCTTGGCCTCGCGTTTGGCGGCCTCAAGTATCTGGTCTGAAAGCTCGTTGGCGATCCCTACGCGAGAGACCTCCTTGCTGTCCCAGTAAGTGGTCATGACGATGTTAAGCGACAGGGCGGTCAAAACCACTAAAAGCAGACCGACCATGCCCATGAGAAAAGTCTTGATGCTTATCCGGTTCAGAAAATTATGCATGACGTCCCCCTTGCTATTTTATTACTGTTGTACGACTGTAGTTGCCCTGTTTATCTTAAAAGCAAGCGGCATGAATCCGCCGCGCGTCTAAAAAATGATTTATGATATTTTACGCAATTGATATGTTTGCAATAACTTTGCCAATTATTGCGGTTTGAAAATAATTTCCGGCATTCGTTTTGCCGGTTGACGCAATTCTCTGTTTTATAATGTTTTTTGCGATGAGATACCTACAGGGAGCAAGGCCGCAATTGCCCTTGAGGCGCTGAGTAGAATTATCGTAAAAAGAAAAAAGCGACAGGCATGTCATATTCTGACATGATTGTCGCATTTCAAATAAATATGCCTCAGCAGTCCCCTGAGATTAACAGATAAAAGAGCTGTTTGAAAACAGATGGCCGCATGCTAAACTCAAAGGCTTCGAGGGCGGGAGTTTTTATGGGCAGGCAATTGAAAAAAAACGCGAGACAGGCCGCGTTTGACATTCTTGGCAGGGTATTTGGCGGCGGGGCATACGCCGACATAATACTTCAAAAGGAGCTTAACGGTTTGACCGTGAAGGACAGGCCCCTTGCCACGGAGATAGTCTACGGCATCCTGCGCTGGCAGATCCGCATAGACTTCATCATAGACGCGTTTTCCTCGATAAAAACACGAAAGCTCGAACACGGGGTCTTGAACTCCATGCGCATCGGCGTGTATCAGCTTCTTTTCCTGTCAGGCGTGCCTTCTTCAGCCGCGGTGAATGAATCGGTCAATCTGATAAAGTCCGGCTCGAAGGGCGTCACGCCCTCGAAGGGTGCCGCGCCCGGCGCGAAAAAGGCGGGCTTTGTCAACGCCGTCCTGCGCAGGATAGACAGGGAGCGGGAGGCCATCGTCTTTCCTGACACGAAAACAGACCCGCAAAGGCATATCTCCGTCGTTTACTCCCACCCGGAGTGGATGATAAGGCGCTGGACAGCACGCTACGGGATAGACGCCGCGGCCCGGCTTTGCAATGCAAACCAGACCCGCCCCGGCAAGACCGTCAGGGCCAACACCGTCATTATCTCAAGGGATAACCTGATAAAAGCCCTTGAGGAGGCCGGTTTCAAGGTTCTGAAGACCGTTTTCTCGCCCGACGGCATAGAAGTGACAGAGGCCCCAGCGTCAAAAACGCTCGATCCCGTTGACCCGCGCTTCTACATTCAAGACGAGGCGTCTCAGCTTATCGCGCGCCTTGTCTGTCCCGAACCCGGTGAAACAGTCCTTGACGCCTGCGCCGCGCCGGGCGGAAAGACCACGCACATGGCCGCGTTAATGGGAAACAGCGGCATGATATTGGCCATGGACAAATATCCCGGACGCGTTAAAAGCATAATTGAAGCGGCCGGAAGGCTACAGGCACACATAATAAGGCCGCTAGCAGCTGATGCCGGACGCCCCCTGCCGTTTTCTTCCTCCCCCCTCGCGGGGGTTGAACCCCTTCAAGTGGAGGGTAGGGTGGGGGTGCGTCTTTTTGACGCCATCCTCCTTGACGCGCCCTGCTCAGGCCTCGGCGTCCTCGGAAGGTCGCCGGACATAAAGATAAAACGTAAAGAGGCGGACATCGCCGCGCTCTCAAAAACGCAACAGGCCGTTATCGCGAACCTTTCTTCATACGTCAGAAAGGGAGGCCGCATGGTCTACTCTGTCTGCACCCTAGAGCCTGAAGAAACGGACGAAGTCATAAGCGCCTTTTTAAAGACCCACCCTGACTTCTCCCTTGAAAACGCCTCTATAATCCTGCCGCCTTCGTGCGCGCCGCTCGTTGATAAAGACGGTTTTTTAAGAACCATGCCGCACCTGCACAACATGGACGGTTTTTTCGCGGCGCGGCTGAAAAGGGGTGGGTAGGATAGATGCCTTGCGTTCACGCGGCAATGCCTGCCCTCGCGTGTCCCCCGATAAAAACATTCGAGGGCAGGCTAAAGCGGGGGAGGCGGATGGATGGCAGGTTGTCTGCAAATGAAAGCGGTTGGCAAAGGCTCTGCCGGCGCTGCAGGACGCGGAGCGTGGGAATGATAACAATATATTATAAGGGTCATTCCCGAGGACTTTTATCGGGCATCCGGTAGGGGCATCGAAGCATCCGGAGGGGCATCAAAGCATCTAATTTCGGCAAAACGACATATCCCCGATAAAGACCCCCGATAGAAACATTCGAGGGCAGGCTATTCGGGGATGACAGCTAAATACATTCCGACAGGGACAAATATATTATAGTCGCCTTCAAAAATTCTCTTCCAAAAACAGTTCGTCGTTCTTTTTTTTCTTGAGCTTCAGAGGGATGGAGCAGAACGGACAGTAGACATCATCTCCGACCTTCTCGTCCCCTGATATCGGGACTTCAGCGTCGCACATGGGGCAGTTCAGGTATCCTGCGTGTGAACCTTTATGTGCCATTTTTACGTTCCTCTATATATTTTATATACGGCGCAGCGCGGACAATACACACTCTATTTTAATTTTACCCCTGCCCCCGTTTTTGTCAAGAGAGAAGATGGGGCATTAACATTGGACGGCTGTCCAAAAAAACGCTCAGGGGCCCTTAAAACAGCGGCTCGCCGGTCATGTCGCCGGGTTTGGGAATGCCCATGAGCTTTAAGACCGTTGGGGCTATGTCCTGAAGGCCGCCGCCTTTTTTAAGGGGACGCCCCTTCAGTTCGTCGTCGATGATGACAAGCGGCACGGGGTTTGTGGTGTGCGCCGTATACGGAGAGTATGTCTGCAAGTCCGTCATCTGCTCGACGTTGCCGTGGTCAGATGTAATTATCACCTTCCAGCCTTTTATCATGGCCGCCGAGGCGACCCTGCCGACGGCCTTGTCAACGGCCTCGCAGGCCTTTATCGCGGCGTCCATCACGCCGGTGTGGCCGACCATGTCCCCGTTGGCGAAGTTCATGAGCATGAAGGAGTGCCTGTCTTCAAATATCCGCTCCACCGCCGCTTCGGCTATCTCAGCGGCCCTCATTTCCGGCTTTTTGTCGTATGTCGGAACGTCCTTGACGGACTGGATGAGGAACCTGTCCTCCCCTTTAAACGGCACCTCGATGCCGCCGTTAAAGAAAAACGTCACGTGCGCGTACTTCTCGGTTTCAGATACCCTGAACTGCCGGGCGTTGTTCCTGCTCAGCACCTCGCCGAGGATGTTTTTTATGGATTGCGGCGCAAAGACCACCGGCAGGCCGAAATCGGCGTCGTATTGCGTCATGCAGACAAAGCCGGCGAGCTTCAGGCAGGCCGCCCTTTCAAACCCGGCAAAGGCCCTGTCCGTGAATACGTGCGTCAACTCCCTTGCCCTGTCGGCCCGGAAGTTGAAAAAAAAGACGGCGTCGCCGTCCGCTGCCTTTGCCGCCGGTCTGCCGGAGCCGGTTATTACCGTCGGTAGGACAAACTCATCCGTTTCGCCCCGGCCATACGCGCTTTCAACGGCCTCTGCGGCCCCCCTAGCCTCCACGCCGCTGCCAAGGGTAATGGCCTCGTAAGCGAGCCTCACCCTGTCCCAGCGTTTGTCCCTGTCCATGGCGTAGTAGCGTCCCGACACCGTCGCGACAGCCCCTGTGCCGGTCTTCTTGAGAAATGCGTCAAGCGCCTTGATGTAGCCAAGGCCGCTCTCTGGAGGCGTATCCCTGCCGTCAAGGAAGGCATGGACAAAGACCTTGCTTAGACCCTTGAAGGGTGTCACACCCTTTTCCTTGAAGGCCTCAAGCAGGGCATAGAGGTGTTCGATGTGGCTGTGGACGCCGCCGTCAGAGACAAGGCCCATGAGGTGAAGCGCGCCGCCAGTGCCTTTGACCTTTTTAACGATATCGTCTATAACCGGATTTTTTAAAAATTCCTTATCCTTAACGGCCCTGTTAATGCGCGTCAGCTCCTGATAGACGACCCTGCCCGCGCCCATCGTAAGATGCCCCACCTCGGAGTTGCCCATCTGCCCCTCCGGCAGCCCCACCGCAAGGCCGGAGCAGTCAAGGGCGGTGTGCGGATATTCTTTGAAAATCCGTGAAATGTTCGGCATGACGGCCTGCGCCTCGGCGTTGCCCTCGCTATGCGGGTTTATGCCCCAGCCGTCAAGTATTATCAGACAGACTTTGTTCATCGGTGCGGTTGTCATCCTCTTACCGCCCCTTGGTATGCAGCCAACAGTTGCGGGTCGTCAATCGAGCCGTGATGGTGAACTTGCCGCCACTGTCCGGCTATTTTTTGAAATATACGAGACGTTCGAATGGCGAGCTTCACATCTTTCCCGCCAAGACGAAAGTATCCGCGCTCCCTTCCTACCGCGCAGAACATTTCCATCGTTTGGTGAATCGTATAATCGTAATATTCTACATAGACCTCTGCTGGGCCGTTGAAAATGCGCTCGTACACAGGTCTTATCTCGTTCCATCCGCGCTTTATACCGCCAAGCGGGTTGTCCATTGCGATTTCGCTGTTATTTGCCCAGTTCTTTTCCATCATTGCGATATCTCCCCTGTTAAAGGCGCAATAGAATTGGACAAGCGCTTGGAATGGCGGCGTAAGGCCGCCTTGCTCTTCGCTTCCAGTTATTGGTTCTTGGATTGGTTCCATCAGTCGTGCCTGTTAGTGCGAATACGGCTCGCCCTTTATAATTGTGAACGCCCTGTAAACCTGCTCGGCAAGCACAAGGAGCGCCATCTCATGCGGCATGGTCATCTTTGACAGGGAGAGCGTTGCGTTGGCGGCTTCAATCACCGACGGATGAAGCCCGTAAGGGCCGCCCACCACGAACACGATGTTCTTAGCGCCTCCCAGCATGAACCCTTCAATGAATTTGGCAAACTCCCCTGAACTAAAACCCCTGCCGCCGCCGTCAAGGGCGACGGTGAAATCGCCGGGCTTAAAGAGCTTCCTTATGCGCTCCGCCTCTTTTTTAAGGCTGTCTTCTTTGACGGCCTTAATGGTCTTTTTTGAATAAGGCTCTTCCTTCACTTCAATGCTTGAGACGCCGCAGTAGTTCCCTATCCTTTTCAGGTAATCCTCAACCGCATCTTTTACGCATGATTTTCGCAGACTGCCGACGGAGATAAGGGTTATCTTCAAAATTACCTGCGGGGCCTGACGCCGACGGGATGAAAGCTGCGCAAGGCCTTATTCAGCCCTGGATTTTGCCGGGGCCTTTTTGGCGGCCGGTTTGTCCTCGACCTCGATGCGCGGCGCGTCGGCCCACATGCCCTCTATGTCGTAAAAGAGGCGCACGGGCTTATGAAATATGTGGACGATAACGTCGTTGTAGTCCATGAGCGCCCACCTGCCCCTGGCCGCGCCCTCAACGCCGAGGGGACGTATGCCCTCATCACGCATGCTGTCTTCTATGAATCCGGCTATGGCGTCTACCTGCCGCTCGGAATCCGCGCTGCAGATGAGCAGATAATCCGTCAGCGAGGAGAATTTTTTAAGGTTGATAATAACTACGTCTTCGGCCTTCCTATCGTAGGCCAGCCGGGCTATCTCAAGCGCTTTTTTCTTGGGTAACAGGGTGAATGTCTCCTTTAAGTTGAACCCCCTCAGGGGGATGTTTTACGCATTTACCGGTAAAGCCCGTTTTCAACTATATACCTGATGACCTTTTCAGGAAGGAGATACCTTGCTGACCCGCCCTGCTTTATCTTCTCCCGTATGCCGGAGGATGACACCGCCATCAGGGTCGTGTCAAAATAAGTAACGGAAGTCCCGAAGGAATTCCGATACGACCCGGCAGCGCCATCATACCAAAACTTTCGCGCCAGTTCAACAGGAAGGGCCTCGCCTATCTTCTTCGCGCCGTAACCCGGCCTTGGCACGACGATGAAATGCGCCATCTCCAGAAGCGTTTCATACTCGCACCACGTGCTTATCCCGTTAAACGAATCGTCGCCGAGTATGAGGCTTACCTTAACATCCCTGTCGTCCTTCTTAAGCTCCCTGACGGTGTCTATCGTAAAGGAGAGGCCCCCGCGCATCATCTCCATGTCCGAGGCCTCGAAGCCAGGGTTGTCCGCTATGGCAAGCTTGATCATGGCAAGGCGGTCTTTGGCCAATGCCTGTTTCTCGTCAGGCTTATGCGGCGGCGTGGCGGCGGGCATAAAAATCACCTTATCCGGCCCAAACCCTTCCCTTACCTCCTCCGCTATCCGCAGATGTCCGAAATGTATAGGGTTGAAACTCCCCCCGAAAACAGCGATATGCATGATTTAAATATGTTAGATGATAAAAGATAGCCTGTCAACCTGCCTTTTTTGGAAAAAAGGGCGCTGCGCACGGCTAAAGTTTGGATGCGACCATTCAGCTTTGCCCGCCGCAGGCGGCCAAAGAACTTTAATTTTTTTCATTCCTCTCTCCTTTGGGGAGAGGGTAGGTCGATGACCACTTCCTTATCTCCTCCCCCTTGACGGGGGAGGGCAGGGTGGGGGGTGAAAGTTGCCCCTTGAAGGGGCTGATCCCTCTCAGGAGGCTGAACCCCCCTCACCCTACCCTCTCCCGCGAGGGGAGAGGGGAAAAAAGGATTTAAAAATTACGCAATATGGCACAGTCTAACATACAAGGTCGATGACCACTTCCTTATCTCCTCCCCCTTGACGGGGGAGGGCAGGGTGAGGGGTGTAAAAAATCTTATCGTTCCCACGCTCCGGCGTTGGAACGATAAGATGCCTTCCTTCCCCTTCCAATCATAGCGGTTTTCAAGCATGCTTCATCGGGCTTGACATGGCGGCATTTTAACGGATATCCTGATATCCGCCTGTGCCGCCGGATTAACCAAAGGATTTCTAATCCATGAAGCGTGTCTGGAGCTTTTTTTCTTCCATCTGGCTGACTATCGTCCTCGCGGCGCTTATCTGCGTTGACGCGGCATGGGGGTCTATCCTTGCGGTCTGGCAGCCGGAGGCCTTCCGCGCGCTTGACCGGGTCGTGCTTGTGCCGGCCCTTATTGCCTCGCCTGAGACCGGGCTTTTCCTCTGGATTTATATTTTAATCTTTCTAATCTTTCTATTCGCCATAAACACCTTTGTCTGCACCGCGGACAGGGTATACGCCATCGTAAAGCAGAAAAGTCCGTGGCAGTCGTTTTTCCCGCACATCGTGCACATAGGTTTTCTTGTCGCGCTTCTCGGCCATCTAACGGGGAACGTCGCCGGCTTCAAAAGCTACGGCAACATTCTTTATCAGGGAGAGCAGACGCCCGTGCCGCAAGTGGAAGGGCTTTCCGTGAGGCTTGATAAGTTCGACATGAAACAGTCGGCGCGAGGCGAGACAGAGTCCCTCAGGACGCGCGTTACGCTCCTAAAAAACGGAACAGAGGTGAAAAACGGCGACATAGAGGTCAACAGCCCTCTCATTTACGACGGCATCGCGTTTTACCACCTCGACCAGGGCGTCATGCCCGTGGGTCTCATCCTTGACGTCGCGGGAGAAAAAGCGGCAGTGCGGTTTTACTCGTCCGCAAAACTCTCCGGCGGCGGCTCCATTGCCCTCGGCGCGATATATCCGGACTTCGCCCTTGACGGCGCGGGCAGGCCGCAGAGCCGGTCGGATGAATACAGGAACCCTCATATCGAGGTCATATACAAAGACGCGGGCGGGACGGAAAAAAGGGCATTTCTCAACGCGGCGCGGCAGGGGAATTCGGCAAGGCTCGGAGGAAAGGCCGTCACCATCGGCGCTATTGCGCTCTCGCAATACGTTGTCCTTAACGTCAGCAAAGACCCCGGCATATGGCTTATCATCGCCGGCAGCGTAATCCTGACCATAGGCATGGCGCTCCTTCTTTTCTTAAGGGGCAAAAGAAGCGAACTCGTCAAGGCCTGCAGTTGATGCGCAGTCAATAAACCAGCTTGCCCTCGCGTGTCCCCCGATAGAAACATTCGAGGGCAGGCTAAAGCGGAGGACGGAGAACTCAAGTGGCATATGACGTCTTAACCCTCGTATTTTTTCTTATCGTCATCGTCGCCGCGAGCGAGATATTCACAAACGCCATAGAAGCCCTTGGCGCGCGCCTGAACTTCTCC
This sequence comes from Deltaproteobacteria bacterium, assembly GCA_016234935.1. GTDB lineage: Bacteria > Desulfobacterota > GWC2-55-46 > GWC2-55-46 > GWC2-55-46 > JACRNL01. The sequence goes on from JACRNL010000015.1 coordinate 35,552, forward strand.
GAAGGCGTCACGGGGTCTATCTTTGCCGCCGTGGGCACAGCCCTGCCGGAGACGATGGTCCCCATCGTGGCCATATTCGGCGGCGGCAGCGGCCGGGCCGCCGAGCACATAAGCGAGGAGGTCGGCGTCGGCGCCATCCTCGGCGCGCCGTTCATGCTCTCCACCCTTGCCATGTTCCTCATAGGGCTGGCCTCGATGCGCTACGGGGGCAGAAGAAAAATAAAAGAGGTCACGCCGGAGCCGGGCGGCTTCCGGCGCGACATGGAATTCTTCATCTTTTGCTTCACCCTCGCGTTTCTCGTGGCATTCACCCCCCATGGATACCGCGGTGTGCGCATCTTCGTGGCCATTACCCTTGTGCTGACCTATTTTTATTATGTAATGGAAACTGTCAAGGCCAGCGAGACCCTCGTAAAAGGCGGCCACGCCACCGAGAAGACCAAGGGGCTTTATCTGTCGCGCATATTCAAAGAGCACATGTTTTTCGTGGTATTGCAGCTCCTCTTCGCCGTCGCCATGATAATCGCAGGGGCAAAGGGTTTCGTTGGCGGTGTGAACGGGCTTAGCGAGGCACTTGGCCTGCCAATCATCGCCGTGTCGCTCCTGATAGTGCCCGTCGCAACGGAACTGCCGGAGAAGATAAACAGCATCCTCTGGATAAAGAGCGGCAAGGACACAATGGCCGTCGGAAACATCACCGGCGCCATGGTCTTTCAGGGGAGCCTCCTGCCCGCCATAGGCATCTTCCTCACGCCGTGGACGATAAACCTGACGGTCATGTCCAGCGCAATAATAACCATAATAGCAGCGGTGTGGCTGTATTACTTTGCCATTAAAGCCAGAAGTTTTTCGTTCAGGCATATGCTTTTCAATGGCTTCCTTTATCTGACGTTCGTTTTCACCGCTCTCTTCATAGCATTTAAACATTAAAACCGGCAAACTCACAAAAACAGATACACTAAAAGATACATAAAAAAGCACCAAAAGGGGTATCGCAAGAATTAAAAAGGCAAGTTCTAATTGTAACAGCTTGATTTCCATATATTTAGCATATTTGGCACGAATTGTGCTTACTATTATATAAAAAATCTGATGGAGGACTTTTAAAAATGAAGAAGATTCTCACCGCAATCGCCGCACTCTTCGTAGCAGTATCATTCGGCACCGTAGCAATCGCAGCTGACGCGCCGGCAACAGCCCCGGCAGCGCCGGCAGCAGTAGCAGCGCCGGCGGCAGCTCCGGCAAAGAAGGCAGAGGCAAAGCCGGCAAAGAAGGCCAAGAAAGCCAAGAAGGCCAAGAAGGCAGAGAAGAAAGAAGCAGCCCCGGCAACACCGGCCCCGGCAGCAAAGTAATCAGCTTTAAACAAGCCTCAAACTGCAAAGGCATTGCGCGCCGCAAGGCGCGCAATGCCTTTTTTGTTGGTCGTCATCCCCGAATGTTTCTATCCCCGACACAAGCACTCGTGGACGGATATGATTTTAGATTCCCGATTAAGACCTTGTATGTTAGACTCTGCCATATTACGTAAATTTTTAAATCCTTTTTTCTCCTCTCCCCTCGCGGGAGAGGGTAGGGTGAGGGGGGCTCAGCCCCTTCAAGGGGCTTTTTTCACCCCCACCCTGCCCTCCCCCGCTTAAAACGCGCGAGGGTTGAACCCTTTCAAAGGGCGGGAATGACAATATTAAAACCCCAGCTTAAGACGCACACATACCTTTCAAGAAAGGTATGTGTGCGTCTTGCTGTTGTATTAGTCCGGATTAGCCGCTATAATGACAGTCATGTCGGCAATTTTCTCAAGGCTCCTTATAGCCCTCATCTTTTTATTCGGCATCCATATCCTTTTATATTGCTCCGTTGTCCGTTTTTTTTCGGTTTCGGGCAGGCGCGTTAAGGCGGCCCTGTTCCTGTCCGCGGCCTTTCTCTCGGTCAGCTTTATCGCCGCGCGCATCCTCATCCACTGGAATTTGAGCCTGCCTGCAAGGCTCTTTTTCGTGCTGAGCGCCTTATGGGGCGGGCTTATAATAAACCTTCTGCCTGCCCTTATGCTGTGCTGGCTTACGGCGCTTGCCGGATGGATTTCCGGAAGGCGCATGCCCATGCGCCGCGTCTCGTCCGCGCTTTTCGCGCTCTCTTTCCTTTTTTCAGCCTACGGCGTTTGGAACGCCTTTACGCCGCGGATAAAAACGGTCGAGGTGGCGCTGCCGGGCCTGCCCGCCGTCTGGGAACAAAAAAACATCGTCCTCATTTCCGACGCCCACCTCGGCGTCATATACACGCCCGCATACTTCAGCAGAATCGCAAGGACGATAAACTCCCTCCATCCCGACGTCATATTCATCACCGGCGACCTCTTTGACGGCATGAGCACGGTTGATATGCCTTCGTTCATAGGGCCTTTAAACGAACTTGACGCGAAGGACGGCGTCTTCTACGTAAACGGCAACCACGAGAACTACATCGGGATTGAAAACGTGCTTACCGTGCTTGCGCGGACAAAACTGAAGGTCCTGCATGACGACGTGGTTCAGGTGGACGGCGTGCGGATAGTGGGCGTGGAGTACCCGCAGGCCGGGTTTGTGCGGGACGTGAAGAAGGTGATCCGTTCCCGCAAGGCATACAAAGACGGCATGCCCGCCATACTCCTTTACCACACGCCTACGAGCATAGATCAAAAAAACATGACCTTTGCCGAGCTGCAGAGCCGGACATACTGGAGGCCGGACGTGGACTTCACCGCCGCTAAAGAGCTTGGCGTCAACCTCCAGCTCTCCGGCCACACCCACGGCGGCCAGTTCATCCCCTTCGTATACCTGGCCGGATACCTTTACAAAGGTTATGACTACGGCCTGCGCACGGACGGCAATTTCAATATTTACACCACCAGCGGCCTTGGCTCCTTCGGGCCGCCCATGAGGACAGGCACCGGCTCCGAGATAGTCGTATTAAAGCTCAAGGCGCGCTGAACGCGGTATGCCTGCGGAGTTGAATATTCAAGCGGCAGGTGGCATAATAATGCCGAAATGGCCGCCACCGGCGGCGGGGCAATGCAACTGGACGCCGGAGCGTCCAAGGATGCGTTCCCACGCTGGAGCGTGGGAACAATAAGCGGGTTGTATTTTAACTTTAGCCGTGCGCAGCACCTTTTTTTTCAAAAAAGGCAAGCAGGTTATAAAAATCATGCCGAAGATTAAAACTTTTTTTCTCGCGACCCGTCCGCAGTTCCTTCCGGCCGTTGTTATTCCCGTTGCCCTAGGGGCTTCCACGGCGTGGGACGGCGCGGGTGTTTTCAAACCCGGTTATTTCTCCCTCTCCGTTATCGCCGCGCTCTTTTACCACGCGGGGATGAACGTGCTTAACGACTACTTTGATTTTTTTGCCGGCTCTGACAATATAAACAAAAAGGCCCTTACGCCTTTTACCGGCGGGAGCAGGTTCATACAAAGCGGCCTTCTTACGCCCCGGCAGACCGGCCTTCTCGGCGCGGGCCTCGTTGCCGCCGGATCCGTTATCGGCATATATCTGGCCGTCAATACGAGCTGGATTCTTTTCGCAATCGGGCTTATCGGACTGCTGTCCGGCCTCTTTTATTCGGCCCCGCCGGTCTTTCTTGCCGGCAGGGGGCTTGGGGAAATAACCGTTGGCGTCAACTTCGGGCTTTTGACCGTGCTTGGCTCCTACGTCGTGCAGACTGGCGCTGTCCGGCCGGAGGCGGTCTTCGCGTCGCTGCCGGTCTCCTTTCTCATCTCCGCGCTTCTTTACATAAACGAATTCCCGGATTACGAGGCGGACAGAGATACCGGCAAACGCACGCTGGTCGTGCGCCTCGGGCCGGAACGGGCGCGCTTTTACATCGTGGCTTTTTTAGCCGGCGCTTACCTCAGCATAATCATCGGCGCGGCGCTTGGGTATCTGCCGCGCCTCTCGCTCATAGCCCTTCTGTCGCTGGTATTCGCCCTTCCGGCGGCAAGAGGCGTCATTAAAAACTATAAAGGCGGCGCGGAGCTTATCCCTTCGATAAAGTCCATCATACTGACGCACATGTCCTCGGGCATATTGCTCGTCGTCGCAAATCTTTTTTGATATTTCTGGTATACTTTTAACTCATGGCACAGTACGACTGCATCATAGCCGGGGCCGGCCCGGCCGGGATATTTGCGGCCCTTGAACTGGCCCTGAACTCGGGAAAAAAAGGGTTGAACCCCTTCAAGGGGCTGAAAATCCTCCTCATAGAAAAGGGCAAGGACATAAACGAAAGGAGCAGAAAGGACATCTTCTGCGGCTGGGGCGGCGCGGGGGCATATAGCGACGGGAAGCTCAACCTCTCAAGGGATATCGGCGGCTCCTTAAACGAATACGTTGGAGCAGAGGAGCTTGACGAACTTATCGCCTGCGCGGACTCCATTTTTCTCAAATACGGCGTGACCTCCGGCGTAAAGGGCGCGGACAGGGCCCTTGCCGCCCCCCTTGAGGACGGCGCGGCAAGGGCGGGTCTGAAGCTCATGACCTTCCCCATAAGACACATAGGCACGGACAGATGCGTTTTATTTCTGAAACAGATGCGAGACGCCCTAAGCGGGCGGATAGAAACGCTCTTTGGCGCCGAGGCCGCCGAGGTCATGCATGACAGCGGCAAGGTCACGGGGATAAGGACAACAGACGGCCGGGAACACCGCGCGGACTTCGTTATCCTGTGCCCCGGAAGGGCAGGGTCGAACTGGCTCCAAGGCGTCGCCAGGGCGCTTTCCATCAGCACGACGGTCAACCCCGTTGACATAGGCGTGCGCGTGGAGGTTCCGGCTCAAGCGCTTCGCTTCGCCACCGACGTCCTTCATGAGGCAAAGCTCATCTACAACTCCAAAAGGTTTGACGACCCCGTGAGGACGTTTTGCATGAACCCTTACGGCGTGGTCGTGCGGGAACAGAGCGACGGATTTTCCACTGTGAACGGGCACAGCTTCTCCGTAAAAAAATCGGAGAACACGAACTTCGCCCTGCTCGTGAGCACCACCTTCACGGAGCCGTTCCATGAGGCGAACGCCTACGGCGAATACATAGCGCGCCTTGCCAACCTCCTTGGAGAAGGCATCATTGTCCAGCGTCTCGGCGACCTTCAGCGCGGCAGGCGCTCTACCGCGGAGAGGATAAAAAATAATCCCGTAAGGCCGTCCCTTAAAGACGCCGCGCCGGGTGACCTTTCCTTCGCGCTGCCATACCGCTACCTCACGGACATAAGCGAGATGATTGAAGCCCTTGACAGGTTCGCGCCGGGCATTAATTCCCCCTCGACGCTCCTTTACGGCGCGGAGGTGAAGTTTTATTCCATGCGGCTGAAGCTGACAAACAGGCTTGAGACGCCGGTAAAAAACCTTTTTGCCGCCGGCGACGGAGCGGGAGTGACAAGAGGCATAATACAGGCGTCGGTCTCCGGCATAATCGCCGCGCGCGAGATATTAAGACGCATGGCTCATTAGAAAAAACAGCCGGAACGAAATGCAAACAAGAAAAAATCCAACCGAAGAAGCGCCGCGCGATGAAAAGACAAAAAACATATCCATCGTGCTCGCCGGGCCGCAGAGCGCAGGCAACGTGGGAAGCGTCGCAAGGGCGATGATGAACACCGGGCTTTCAAGGCTCGTCCTCATAAACCCGTGCGCATACAGGAACAACGAAGGCTTTTCCATGGCCTGCAACGCCGCGCCCATGCTCCTTGACGCGCCGGAGTTTGGGACGCTCAGGGACGCCGCCAAAGGCAGCGCCCTCGTGGCCGGGGCCACAAGAAGGCTCGGCAAGATACGATACCCCGTGCTGACCCTCGCGGAGGCTGTGCCGAGAATTCTGGAGATGAGCCGGCTGAGCGATGTTTCCATCGTCTTCGGGAGAGAGGATAAGGGGCTTATGAACGATGAGATAGCCGAGTGCGACCTGCTCTTTGAAATACCCACGCACCCGGCATATCCGTCATTAAACCTTTCGCACGCGGTCTTCATCACCTGCCACGCCATCTTTATGGCCGGCGATTACAAAGGCAAAGGCCCCGCCATACAGGCGGCCCCGCGCGCGGAGGTCGAAAAGATGTACGCCCACATGGAACGGGCCTTCATGGCGCTTGATTACGGAGAAAAGGGCGGCCAGGGCCTGCTCAAAACCATACTGAGAAGTTTCAAACGGCTCTTTGGCAGGACAGGACTAATGCCGAGAGAGGTGAACATGCTCAGGGGAATATTCACCCAGATAGAGGCGCGGGGGTTGAACCCCTTCAAAGTGAAAAAAAAAGGTTGAAATCCCTTACGCCGTTCATTCCAGGCCAAAGATGAGGCAGAAAGACGGCTTTTGACAGCCGCGCTGCCGCGTGCTAAACTCAGTCCAGCGCAATTACAACAGGGAAACACCGTGCCGGCTTGCGAATTGACTTCCCGGACAATTTCATATCCCAATCCCAAGGCCGATTTTCAGAAAAGGAGCTATCCCATGCCTGCAAGAATCCGGCAACTCCAAGTCCCCGCAGGCCCCCCGATAGAAACATTCGAGGGCAAGCTTAAGCGGGGGGCGCTGCTTTTCATCCTGACATTTTTCCTCTTCGCCTGCGCCGCGAATAAAGAGGCCGCCCAAAAAGAAGGCGCGGCCGCGCCGGCCGCCGCGGACTATCCCAAGACCATGGCTGTCCTGCCGTTCGGAAACGACACGGACGAAATAGGCATCTCCGGGCAGGTGCGAAAGAGCTTTTTCAACCACATAAGCTCAAAGCCGTTCCAGAGCATACGGATGTCGGTCGTTGACGAGAAGGTCGCCACGCTGGAAAAGGCCGGCATAAAGACCATATTCGACGCGGCGCCAAAGGATATCGGCGAGGCCACCGGCGCCGACGGGATCATCTACGGCCGCGTGACGGACTTTAAGAAGGTCTACGCCGTGGCCTATTCGCAGATGGGCGTCGAGGCGGAGGTCTGGATGGTGGACGCCAGGACAGGCAAGGAGCTATGGCGCTACAAAGAGGCCGTCCGCTACCACGAGGGCGGGGCGTCTTTGTCGCCGATCGGCATTGTCATGACGGCGGTATCAACGGCCATGAACCTGCGCGAGATACAGCAGGTGCGCGTCGTCAATGAATTAGGCTGGAAGCTTTCCGAGAAAATACCGGTGCCGGAAGGCCTCAAGTTCGAGGAAAAGCCGCGCATCAAGAACGTCATCTCCAACGCAAAGGAAGGCCCCTTCGGCAAAGGCAAGATAGTCAAAGTGGGCATGGAGGGCGAGAAGGGGCTGGTCGGGCTTTTCGAGATAGGCGGCTTTAAAAAGGCCGTTCCCATGAAGGAGGTCTCCGCGGGGGAGTACCTCGGAGAGTATCTCGCCGTGCCGGGCGACAATATCAAAGAATCGCCGATAACGGTCTACCTCAAACGCCCCACAGGGGAGGAAGCGCAGTGGCAGGACATAACCGGCTTCGTTACGATAGACACTACGCCGCCTTTGCCCGTTGCGGATATTAAAGGCAGGACGTTCCTTGACCGGGTGGAGCTGACGTGGAAGGAAGCCGGGGCCCCTGACCTGAAGGGGTATAAGATTATGCGCAGTAAAAAGCCGCTTTCTGATTACGAGGAGGCCGGATTTACCGAGGAGGCACGCTTTACCGACAAGAAGGCCGCGCAAAAGGAGGTCTACTACTACCGGGTGGCTCCGGTAGACGCGGCCGGCAACATCGGAGACACGGCGGAGACCGTTAAGCTGAGCCTGCGCGAGAGCGAGATACAGGAGCTTCCCGCGAGGATAAGCTCCGACATGACCCTTTTTCCCGGGGCATACCTCGTGAAAAACGAAACCGTTGTCGACGCCGGCGTGACGCTCACCGCGCAGCCGGACACGAAGATATATTTTGAAAAGGGCGCGTCTCTCAAGGTGTCGGGCGCGCTGCTGGCAAAGGGTGAAAAAGACCTGTGGATAGAGTTCCTTCCCAAAACGCCGGAAGAGCGGTTTGGCGGCATATACCTTTCAGGCAATGAAAGCGCCTTCAAATACGCGAGGATCAGAGGCGCGCAAAACGCCATTTCCATAAAGGACGCCGCCGTGACCATTGCAAGCTCCGTCATGGAATACAGCGGCGCGGGTATCGTTGCCGAGGGCGTCCCGTCGCCCGCCATATCAGACAGCACGGTCTGGCACAATGACACCGGCATAAGGCTTTCCAGCTCAAAGGCCTCCGCCCTGCGCAGCGAGATAACGCAGAACAAGACGGGACTCGAGCTTGTGGATTCCACGCCGGAGCTGATTGAAAACAACATATACGCAAACGGCGTCAACGTGGATAAAAAGGGCGGGGCCGTCAGCCTTGACAAAAACTACCTCGGCTCCATAAACACGGACGAGATGCGGATAAAGGGCGGCGCCTTGATAACAAAGGCGCTTGACGCGCCCTACCCCGCAGGCAAGGCGGTTGACGTGATAGTAAACCCCTATGCGTCAATGTCTCCGGAAGAAAAGAAGGTAAAATTAGCGGAGCTTCTTGTGGCCGGAGGCAGGTACTTCAAGGACAGGAACTTCGGCAAGGCCGCCTCGACCTTCGAGGAGGTTTTGAAGATAGAAGAAGGCGCGACGACCTATTATTATCTGGCACTCACATACCAGGGCATGGATGACAACGAAAAGGCCCTGTCATACCTGAAAAAGGGTTTTGAGAAGTATCCAATGGACTCAACCCTCGCTAAATCCTACGGCCTTTTGCTCTACCAGATGAACAGGGAAGAGCCAGCGAAAGCCGCCCTCAGGGAGGCCCTCAGACTCAACCCCGGCGACAGGCAGGTAAAGTTCATACTTGAACGGCTTGAAGCCAAATAACGCGAGGGGCTGACCGTTCAGGCGGCCCCTTGAAAGTCATTAAAATAAAAAAGGCAGGCTGATTTCTCAGCCTGCCTTTTTTTGATTTGCCGTATTTATGTTACAGCTTTACTACGTTTGTAGCCTTGGGGCCCTTCGGGCCGTTGACGACTTCAAAGCTAACAGCCTGACCTTCGGCAAGGGACTTAAACCCATCGCCCTGAATGTCGGCGTAGTGGACAAATACATCTCCACCACCGTCTTCCGTGCTGATGAATCCAAAGCCTTTGGACTCATTGAACCACTTCACAGTTCCTTTTGACATGGCAATCTACCTCCTTTTCAGTATTTGAAGAACAACGGAGGTCATGTCATCCAGAACAACCGCAACGCCAAGACGTTGCGATCGGTACAACAAACACTCACGTAGCCTCATTAAGTTATATTCGCACACATTTACTTTAAGGTCAAGCATTTTTTTAACCTAAGGCAAAAATACCCGCCCCCTGAGGGGGTCACCCCTTGAAGGGGGTCACCCCCCTTGCGCCGCCGGTTATTTTCCTTGGCAAGCAACGGGGCGCAATAAAAGACGGCAAATGCCGGCAAAAAAACAGCTGCCTGTAGCCGCGCACTTTTTTTCAAAAAAGATAAGCAGCACCCTTTACCTTGACTTTACCGGCCATATCCGTTTAAATACATGTTTTATATTCTAATCCCTCTCGTGTCTGTCAAACGGGAAATATTCCGGTCTTTGGAGGTTTCACGTGACGTCTGCATCCCGGTCAAGGGCCACAATCCCCTTCTTAGTCTTTTTCCTCTCCGGTTTTTGCGGTCTCCTGTATCAGATAGTCTGGCTAAGGCTCGCCTTCCGCGCCTTTGGGGTGATAACGCCCGTCCTGTCCGTGGTAATAGCCGTCTTCATGCTCGGCCTGGCCGTCGGCGCATGGGCCGGAGGGCGCTGGATACACTCCCTGAGCGAAAGGACGCGGGTATCCCCGGCCTACTACTACGCCATGGCCGAGCTTGTTATCGGCATAGGCGCATTTGCGGTGCCGGCGCTGTTTTCCCTTTCCGAATCATATCTTCTGACCTTCGGCGAGATGAGTTCCGCCGGGTATCTGGCCGTGTCGGCCATGCTTATCGGGCTCAGCATCCTCCCGTGGAGCATCTGCATGGGCCTTACCTTTCCATTCATGATGGCCTTCCTGAAGGGCACGGACAGGTCTGACACGACGGGCTTCAGCTACCTGTATCTCGCCAACGTGATAGGCGCCATGTGCGGCGCCGCCGTCACCGCCTTCGCGCTTATCGAGATATTCGGCTTTGAGAAGACCCTTTGGCTGGCCGGGGCGATAAACCTTGCCATCGCCGCGCTCGGCATATCGCTCGACAAATCGTGCCCGTATCCGTTCGGAGCGGATTATCCTGAAAAAAGCAGGGAGGAGCCGAACCCCCTCAGGGGGCGGTCTCCCGCCGGAACGAAGCCGCAGGAAAGCCCGCTGCTCCTTGGCGTCATACTCTTTGTAACGGGCTTTGCCACGACGGCGCTTGAGGTCGTGTGGACAAGGGCCTTCACGCCGGTGCTGACGACGACCGTCTACGCCTTTGCCTTTCTTATCACGGCATACCTGCTGGCCACGTGGATAGGGTCTTGGTTTTACAGGAGAGACTTGAGACTTGGCCGCGTTCGCTCAAACGGGACCCTTTTCGCGCTTCTTGCCGTATCCGCCTTTTTACCCGTGATCATAAACGACCCTCGCGTAAACTACGGCAAATTACCCCTGCTTTTCAGCATAATGCCTTTTTCAGCCATCCTCGGATATCTGACGCCGAGGATAATAGACCAGTTTTCAGACGGCTATCCAAAAGGCGCCGGAATGGCCTACGCCGTCAACATAATCGGCTGCATACTCGGGCCGCTGGCGGCGTCATACCTGCTGCTGCCCGCGATAGGCTCGAAATCGGCCATGGCGCTGCTGGCGCTGCCATTCCTTTTATTCTTTTTCATCTATTGGATGCCCCTTGCCGGCATGCCCGCGTTCAGGGCCGTTGCCGGAGCCGCCGCAGCCGCGGCCTTGATAGTCTCCTTTGCCGTTAACATCGGCTACGAAGACCGCCTGGGGGCATTTGACTTCTCAAAAGACGCGGTCATCCGGCGCGACCATACGGCTACGATCATATCTTACGGTAAAGACTTTAATAAAAGACTTTTTGTCAACGGCGTAGGGATAACGCGCCTTACCCCGATTACAAAAATGATGGCCCACTGGCCCCTTTCGCACCTCAAGCAGCCGCCAAAATCAGCCCTCGTTATCTGCTTCGGCATGGGCACCACCTTCCGCTCTCTCATGAGCTGGCCGGACTTGAAGGTAACGGCCGTAGAGCTTGTGCCGAGCGTAAGGGACGCCTTTGGCTACTACTTCGCGGACGCCGGCGAAACAATGAAAAAACCCAACGGCAGGGTAATAATAGACGACGGCAGGCGTTTTCTGAAAAGGACCGTCGAGAAGTTCGACGTGATCACCATTGACCCGCCTCCGCCGGTGCAGGCGGCAGGTTCGAGCTTTCTTTATTCGCGGGACTTCTATGATATCGTGAAGATGCGGTTAAATGACGGCGGCATCCTCCAGCAGTGGATACCCATCGGCGGCGACACCCTCGACAATAAAGCCATCATCCGCGCCCTTACCGACGCCTTTCCGCACGTCAAGGCGTATTCTTCGGTGGAGGGTTGGGGAATGCACTTCCTCGCCTCCATGCAGCCCATTGATTCCCCGCCCGTTGAGACCCTTTTATCGAGGCTCCCTCTCCGGGCAAGAGAAGATATGATGGAATGGCACGCTAACAAACAGCCGATAGAACTGATGAAGACGATGCTGCGCTTCACGGTGGACGCGGCTACTCTCGTCACCGAAGACGACGTCATGATCACGGACGATCAGCCGGTCAACGAATACTTCATCCTGAGGAGAATTTTGCTTTAGCAGGCCGCTGAAAAATCCAGAACTTGTTCGGGCGGCGCGTTTGACAAAACAACGAATGAGCTGTAAACTTAATGAAAACAGGATGATTTATTTATGGAAAGACGCTCGCATATGCGGCTGAAATTTCCAGGACCCAAGGAGCGCGGAGGTGACCCGCTGCCGCAACCGCAAGGATGCTTGACATGCGCTGCGCGGCTAATGTCAAATATCCTATGTCATGATATGTAAAGACATTTCTTTCAAGAAAGGCAAGCGCGCACGATAATTGAATCAAATCCCGTGAAAATGCATAATACCTAATGGACAAACAAACAGTAAAAAGAACCGAGCCTCGTCTTCATCTCCCAATACATCCCGGTAATGAACTTTTAATCGAAATCATAAACCTCAAACTGCGCATCAAGAGCCTCCTTGTGGGCCTTGAGCATGAGCAGTATCTCATCATTAAAATAGCCCCGAATGACCTTATGGGCACCTTCCGCAGCGATGCCGTCAAGGAAAGCCCGATGATACTGAGATACCTTTACAAAGGCACGGTCTACAGCTTCAAGGCGCAGTTATTGAACATCCTGTCCTCCCCCGCAAGACTCTTCTTCGTGTCATACCCTGAAGAGTTCGAGGATATACGGGTCCTTGAGAACGCGCGCTTTGACTGCATCCTCCCCGCCTCGACGCTTGTCGGAAACGATATAATCGAGATGACCGTGGTTGACATAAGCAAAGAAGGATGCCTGTGCATGATCGGCGCCGGGCCCAAGCAGGAGGCGCTTTACGGTCTTTTACAGGTCAATAAACAGATGGATATCAAAGTGCAGTTCCCCGGAATGACGGGCAAGTTCGGCCTCGTGGGGCGGATAAGGAACACAAGCAAGGGCACGGACAAGATAATGGTCGGATTGGTCTTCGAGGAAATGTCTGAAGACGTAAAAACGAAGCTCGAGGGCCTTTTAGCGCTCATGCAGCAAACCACTCGCAAGCAACGCCCTGAATGAAGGATTCCTTTTACCAGATACCCAGCCGCACGCACCCCTAAGAGCCGCTCCGCAATCCTTCAAAAATATCATGGTTTCAATATTGCAATACGTTCCGTAATTGAAACATATACATAACCGTTCGATAATCCTGCTATTTTTTAGAACTATTTTGTAGTGTTGCACTTTTGGAACAATCACCATTCATCACTTCAAGCTCCTCTTTAAAATAAATCCAATAAAATCGCTATGTTACCTGAGCATTTAAATTTGGCACGCTATTTGTATATTAAATAACTATGCGCTATGTGACGGCGTAAAAAACGTCCCGTGGGGTTGATAAAATGGCGGAAAAATTACGCAGTATATATGACGTCTTGATACTCTCCACCTTCAGTATTGCGATGGCGTTTACGGGCTGCATACTTTATCGGGAAGCGGCGTTGAAGTTCATCCTTAAAGGAAGCGGCAGATGACGATTCTTAAGGAAGATAATATCCTGTAAGCAGCTTAACAGCCGGAACGCTGAAAGCGCAGCTTAAAAACCTTCAGTAATTCATCCCGCCTATCTCCTTTCACGAGACCCTCTCTCAAAAAAATACCCTGCCGGGGAAACCCGGCAGGGTATTTTTTTGCCTTGTAACTTTTGTCATATCCAGCGTTTTTACAATAATGTATCATTGTGCAACATGGAGACATCATGAACGGACAGGACAATACGCTGAAACAGGCCGAAGATGCGCATTTAAACGCTGCCCTGCCTGCTTGCGGCAAAGAAACGGCAGCGAACGTCTCAGACGTTCACAAGTGCCTTGGGATAAACAGTGAAATGATCCTCGACAGCATTGCCGACGGCGTCGTGGTCATAGGGCTCGACCACAAAGTGCTGCTCGTCAACCGCGCGGCAAAGGAAATTATGGGCGCGGCCGGAGCCGGCGACCTCCTTATCGGCAGCAGATGCTCATCCGTCCTCGGCCATACCGGCTGCACCTTCGGGTGCCTCGTCAACACTACCATAAAAACAGGCGAACACCTTTATAACTACGAGGCGGATTTTGAAAATAACGGCAGAAAGCTCCGCCTCAGCATCAACACGGCCCTTTTAAAGGACAGGGACGGCAAGGTCATCGGCGGCATCGAGATATTCCGCGACATCTCGCTCCTCAAGGAGCTTAAAGATGAACTGAAGGGCAGATACTCCTTTGAAAACATCATCGGCAAAAACTGGAAGGTGCACGAGGTCTTCGAGCTTCTCAAGGAAGTCGCGCCCACGAAGGCGGCCGTCCTCATAGAAGGCGAGACCGGCACCGGAAAGGAGCTGATAGCCAACGCCATACACCACAAATCGCCAAGGGCGGGCGGCCCTTTTGTAAAGGTAAACTGCGCCGCGCTGTCCGAGGGGCTTCTTGAAAGCGAGCTGTTCGGCCACGTCAAGGGCGCCTTCACCGGCGCGGTCAGCGACAGGGCAGGCAGGTTCGAGATGGCCGACAACGGCACCTTATTCCTCGACGAGGTCGGCGACATATCGCCGCATACTCAGGTAAAGCTCCTGCGCGCCTTGCAGGAAGGCGAGTTCGAGAGGGTCGGCGGGACAAAGACCATAAAGATAAACGTGCGCGTCATCACCGCCACGAACAAAGACCTGAAGGCCGAGGTGAAAAAGGGCGCGTTCAGGGAAGACCTCTATTACAGGCTGAAGGTCGTGCCCATCCGCCTGCCCGCGCTAAGGCAGAGAAAAGACGACATCCCGCTGCTCGTCAAATACTTCATGGAAAAGTTCAACGTCGCCATGGGCATGGAGGTTACGAACATCTCGCCGCTTGCAATGGAGCGGCTGATGGAATATAATTTCCCCGGAAACATCAGGGAGCTTGAGCACGCCATAGAGCACGCCTTCGTCAGGTGCCAGGGCAAGACGATAAACCCGGAGCATCTCCCGAAAGACCTGCAGACAAGCGACATTATCTCAAAGGCGGTAAACGACGCGGAGCCGCTTAAATCCCTTGAACGGGAGATGATCATCAGAACTCTCGGCGATACGCGCTGGAAGTTCACGGAATGCGCCAGAAAGCTCAGGATAAGCCGCACGACGCTGTGGCGGAGAATGAAAGACCTGCGGATAGAAAAACCCGCGAGATGATTCCCGCTTTTCATGCGGCAATCCGGTCAGAACCGCGCGGCTGCTTCACGCCCCTTCCAAAACATACCGTGAACCACACCTTAAACAAAATCGCCGCGTCAGCCGCCGTATTCTTCGTGTTGGCCGCTCCCGCAAAGGCCGCAAGTCCGCCGGCATTATGCAAGGTCGCGCTTGACTCCCTCGGCTCCAGCTCCGGCGCGCCCGGAGACAGCTTCGAGATGCTCGGCGTCTGGGAAGATACTCAAGGCGCAAAGACTGCAAGCATCAACAAAGGCAGCGGGCGCCTTCTCGAGGTGCTTTCCTGGAGCGCGTCCGTCATCAAGGTAAGGATACCCGGCGATCTCTCACCCGGTATTTACAAGGTCGGCGTTTATTGCAACAACCCTCCGCACTGGCAGGGAAGCGGCTTTAAGGACTTCACGGTGACGGCAAAGGCCGGCGACAGGCATAGCCCGGCAAGCCAGCCCCTTGAAGGGGTTGAACCCCCTGAGGGGGTTCAACCCCGGCCTTCTGCCCCAGCCGCATTGCCGCCGCAAAGCGCCGCACTAACCGCGCCTGAAGTCCAGCAGACGCAACCGGCGCAAACCGGCACGGGAGGCCAAATACAGATACAACTGCGCGAAGTCACGGAAAAGCAAACGCCGCCCGCGCCGGAGCAGTCCGGAACCGGCGGCGTAAAGAAACAGGACAAACTCGGCCTGTGGATGCTTGCCGTCATCTTCGCGGCTGTGATTGTCTTTATTATCCGTAAGAGAAGCGTTGTCCGTGCCGCGAATTACCAACAGGCCGCCGGACTTCCGGAAGAAAAACCTGACGTAGTAAAAACAAAGGCCCGGATAGCTGCCGGCAGGAATTTGCCAAAGGCCTTTACAGGCGAGTATAAAGGCGTTGCTTACAGCGCCGAAACGCTCGGCTTCAACCCCGATAAAGACGACCCTTCGGCCTTCGGCACGCCTTGCGTGACGGTCTCCATTGACGCGCCCAAACCCCTTTCAAGAGAGCTTGAGGTCAACGCCCGCAAAACAAGACCCGCGGTCAGCGGCGACAGGGCCGCGCACATTGACGCCCTTCTGGACATGGGCGCCGACTACATAGACGTCGGTTTCAATACAACATGGGTGGCTGCGGAAGTGCCCGCAACAAAGGCCGTTGTCGACAGGGCGCTGGCGGAGAGGATCGTTGAACGGCTTATAAAACTGCGCGAACTTTCCGCGTAAGGGCGGCGTAAGATACGGGGCGTTTCATTCACTTCTTAAAAAGTCCTCTTAACTTTTCCATCGGATCCGCGGCAGGGCTGTCCGCCGCCGTCCCTTCCCTGAACTGAAAATAGTCGCAGAAGTTTGACCTGTCTTTGTCCTTCACAGGCTCGGCCATTGGTTCGCGGCATTCGCTGCCTGCGTCCCTGTCATGGAAGGCGCAGTTCAGACACGCCTTCAAATCCGCGCCGCAAAAAAAGCACGCATCCCCCCTGCCGGGCTTCCCGGATATGTCAACCGGTCTTTTGCATGAAAAGCATGTTCTCATTTCAATGAATACATGTTGATTAAACCGGACGGCGCTCAGTCCTCCTGCACCACGCGCACCGCGCCGCGGCTGGGCCGGAGCCTCTCGTCAAGACTGTATTTGCCGGGGCCGATGAAGATGAAGCTGAAAAAGACGATGCCCAGCTCGACGGCGTGCGACGCGCCGAAAAGACCTTCGCCCCTGTTGAGATGAAAACCAGCCGCGACGATCATGGTTATCACGAGAAGGGCCGAGAACTCCCTTGAAAAGAGGCCGAGGATGAGCGCGAAGCCGCCGGCGAACTCGGAAACCGCCGCCATGAAGCCCCAGAACACCGGCGCGAAGTCAATGCCGAATATTCCGGCGGCCCTGCCCAGACCTTCCCACTTCGCAGGGCCGCCCAGCATCTTCGGCGCGCCGTGATAGACAAACATCGCGCCAATGCCGAGGCGCAATATCAAAAGCCCGATATTCCTGTATCTGCCGAGACTGTTTAATATCATGCTCTCCCTCCAACGCAGCGCGAGGCTTCAGCCTCGCTTCCCCGCTTAAAGCCTGCGGGGACATGGTTTTGCGGCTTGATTTAAGCGCGTGAACTGAATTATAGCCAATAAATACTACCTTTCCGAAATACCAGGCCAAAAAAGACGGCTCCGGAAAGGGCATCCGCGCCTACTCATCCCCCGTTACCTTTGTCCTTGTCTTTTTCGTGCGGCCCCTGACCTTTTTCTCAACGACGCGTTTTTCCTTCGCGGCCCTGGAGGGTTTTGTTTTAAACCGTTTTTTCGGCCTCTGGGCGGCCTTTTTTATGAGGCCGAGGAGTTTTGCGAGGGCCGTTGTCCGGTTCATCTCCCGCTTTCTGAACTCCCTTGCCGAGATGATAAGTATCCCCTCTTCGGTAACGCTGTTGGCGCCAAGACGGATGAGCCTCTCCTTAACGTCATAAGGCAGTTTTGACCGCGCTATATCAAAGCGGATATGCACGGCAGTGGAGACCTTGTTTGCGTGCTGGCCCCCCGGCCCGCCGGAGCGGGTGAACTCCTCCTGCACCTCGCTCTCGTCTATAAAGATTTCATCCGTTACGCGGATCATGCGTAGAGTTTACGACTTATACGGAGCGCCATCAAGGGGAATATTGAGGAATTTATTATCCCCCTCCCCGGCGGCCTACTCTTTCGTTATTTTTTCTTCCTGCCATCCTCCGCCTAAAGCCTTGTATAAGGCCACGAGGTTCGTGGATACGTCCGTCTCGCTTCGGCTGAGCCTCGTCTGGGAGGAATAGAGCGAACGCTCGGCGTCAAGCACGTCTATAAAACCGGTAAGCCCTTTCAGGTAACGCTCGCTTGCAAGCCGTACGGACAGCTTGTCGGCCTCGACCTCTCTCAGCAGGGTCCTCTGCCGCTCCTGCCCCTTGTAATACGCGGCCAACGAGCCTTCGACCTCCTCAAGCGCGGAAAGCACGGCTGACCGGTAACTCAGCAGGGCCGCTTCCCCTGCGGCTTTTTTGGCCTCGATGTTGGCCCGTATCCTCCCCCCCGCGAATATCGGAAGGCTTACCCCCGGCGCTATCTGCCACGCCCTGCTGCCGGACGCGAGGAGGTTTGACGTATTGGAGCTTTGCAGACCGACAAGGGCCGTCAGATTAAAGCGCGGGAAAAGTTCCGACCTCGCGACGCCTATAACGGCGCTGGCAACGGCAAGCTCGCGCTCCGCCCTCCTTATGTCCGGCCTTCTAAGCAAAAGCTCCGACGGCAGTCCTAACGGCAGCTGCGCTGAAACCGCCGGAACGGGCCTTTCCGCGGAAAGCTCTTCAGCCAGGGCCGACGGCTGGTTGCCGAGGAGCACAGCGATGCGGTAAATGCTTTTTTTAATGGCGGCTTCAATGACTGGTATCTGAGAAGCGGTCTGGGCGGCCTGTGAATCCGCCCTTGCCGCGTCAAGTCCGGAACTGAGGCCGGCCTTATAACGCGACATGGTAAGCTCAAGGGTGTCCTGCTGTGATTTAAGGTTGTTTCTCGCTATGGACAGCTCCTGCTGGAGGCCGCGCAGGTCTATGTAGTTCCGGGCCACCTCTCCGAGAAGCGTCACCCTGACGGACCGGCTCTCTTCGACTGCGGCTTCTATGCCGGCCTTTGCCGCCTCGACGGCCCGGCGCACGCCGCCGAACAGGTCTATCTCCCACGAGGCGTCAAAACCGGTCTTGTAAAGGTCTGTCGTAGTCCCGTTGCCGCCGATTGCCCCGCCCAGCGACTTTGTGTTGACGTTGGCGCTTCCCCTGCCACGGGCGTCAGACGCCGACAGGTTTACTTTTGGGAGAGCCGCGGCCCCTGCTGCGGCAAGTTCGGCGCGCGCCTGCCGTATCCTCGTTTGGGCGAGGCGCAGGTCGAGGCTCGACTCCAGAGCCTCGTTTATCAGACGGTCAAGCACAGGGTCGTTAAAACCCTTCCACCATTGGGCCAAAGCAGAATGGCCCTCCGTACCTGACAGGGCTGCCTCCCTGCCTGACAAAGCGGCCTCCGGGACGCGGGAGGCCGCTGACTTTGATCCGTCCCACTTATTTTCCAAAGGGGTATCCGGCCGGACGTAATCCGGCCCTACCGTGCATCCTGACGGCAGCGCGGCAAGCAGCAGCGTCCCGATGACGCCAAGGCAGGCGGAACGTCTTCTCATGACTCTTTCCCTTTTTCAGCGTCTTTCAGCGGCCTTTGCGTCTGCGCCGCGCCCGCTGCGGAAGGGGCTTCGATAAATACGTCCATCTGCTGGCCGACGTAGGCGGGCAGATCGCCGCGTCTGAAGCTGTATATGACCTGCAAAACGCGCGTGTCAACACGTTCGGTGCTGTCTCCCGTGAGCGACCTCTTGGGCAGCACGAACGGCTCCACCCTTACGAAGCTGAGGCTTGCCTTGTAGTCGCGGTTGCCCCTTAAAGAAGCGGCGGCCCGGGCATCGCCTAAAAACCTCCACGCGTCGTTTTCATCTATATCAACCCGCACGTGGAGGTTATCGACGTTGCCGATCATCATAAGCGGCGTGGCGAGAAAGCCTGTCTGCGCATACTCGCCGGGCCTGATGTTTACCTGAAGCACCTCCGCGTCCACCGGGGAGCGCACGGTAAGACGATCAATGTTCGTCTGCGCCGCCCTGACCATCGCGGCGGCGGCCTCGGCCTGCGCGCCGGCGCTATCCAGCTTTGCCCTGGCGATAAGCACTGCGTTCCTTCTCCGCTCAAGGTCGTCAACGCTTATGGCGCGCCTGTCGGTTATGCCTTCGACGATGTCAAGCTGGCTCTTTACGTCCGCCAGGATTGCCCCTGCCTCGCTCACGACGGCCTTTGCCCTTGCAAGCTCGCTCATCCTCACGCCGAGCTCGGCCGCAAGCTCCCTGTCGTCAAGCGCAAAGAGCGCGCCGCCCGCGCGGACCTTGTCTCCCCACTTTACGAATATCCGCTTCACTATCCCCGCAACGGGCGTGCCGATGTTGATGTTGTTTGTTTTGGCCTCTATTATACCGGCCGCGGCTATGTATGAACTGAACGGGGCCTTCGCCGGTTCGGCCAGATGCTGGGACACAGGGGCAGGCTTTGCCCCGACCGCAACGGAATACACAGCAAAGGCAAACCCTGCCGCGGCTATGACTGGAATGGTGTATTTCGGAAGCATCTGCACTCTCCTTTTTAAATAGGCTGCTAAAAAAATCCCGCGTTTCCATTCCCGTGCGGGCCGCTCAAAGAACAGTGAACGATTGACAATGCCGCCCCTGCTGTCATCCCCGAATGTCTCTATCGGGGATACAAGCAATGGTTGTTGTAAAAATAATATTACAATCAATGTTCCAGCTGCGCTGGGGAATTGACAACCTGCTCTATCCTGCCGTCGTCCATGCGCGCTATCCTGTCGGCGAAGCTGAATATCCTCGCGTCATGGGTGACTATCACGAGCGTCCGTTGATGGTCAAGGGCCACCCGTTTCAGGAGCTCCATTACCCGCGCCCCTGTTTCATGGTCAAGGGCGCTCGTCGGCTCGTCGCATACGATAAGCCGGGGGTTATGCACAAGGGCCCTTGCTATGGCGACCCTCTGCTGCTGACCGCCGGAGAGCTGTGCGGGAAGCGCGTTCGTCCTGTCGCCGATGCCGACCTCGGCGAGTATCTCAGAGGCGCGCTTGACAGCCTCTTTTCTCTTGACCCCGTTGATTATAAGCGGCATGGCGGCATTCTCGGCCGCTGTCAGCGCGGGAAGGAGGTTATACGCCTGAAAGACGAAGCCGATGTTTCTGGCCCGGTAGCGCACCTTTTCGTGGCCGGCCATGTGAAGGAGGTCATGCTCGTAAACCCGGCAGCTGCCCGCGTCCTGGTCGAGTATCCCGGCTATCACCGAGATAAGCGTCGTCTTGCCGCAGCCGGACGGCCCGACGAGCATAAAGAGCTCGCCCTTATTCACCTCAAGGTCAACCCCGCGCAGCGCCATTATCTTTGAATCATCAACGCCGTAGCCTTTGGCGACGCCGCTGCATTTTACAGCTAATTCCGCGGCGTTAGTGGCTGCGTTGCCGACATTTACAGCCGGTTCCGTTTGATTTGACATGAGCCTTTCCTGTTATCCTTACGCACAGCAGGGTGCTGAAAAACTAATATACTCGTGCAGGCTGCTCAAAAAGCCTCCGACCCATGCTCCGCATGGGTACCCCGAAGGCGTCGAGGAGTGAGGAATGAGACGTAGGTATCACTACGCCGTTCGTTCCGAACGACGAAGGCAACGCAGTAGATGAGGCGCTTGAGGCAGCCTGTTATCCTTTAAATACTATAGCCGGTTCAAGCTTCATTACCTTTCTTATGCTTATCAGCGCGGAGAAGATGCATATCACGGTCACGCCCGTTCCGCTGAGAACAAGGAGCTGCCATGGGAATTTAAAGGCAAGGACGCTGTCGCGCAGCAGGTATCCGAAAAGAGACGCCGCGCCTACGCCGAGGCCGTATCCCACGCTGCCGACCATCAGGGCTTGCAGCAGTATCATCTTAAGAAGCTGGCCGTTGGTGGTGCCCATCGCCTTGAGCACCCCGAACTGTCTGAGATTGTCGAGGGTAAAATTATAGAATGTCTGTCCTGCCGTAGCCGCGCCTATGATGAAGCCCAGCAAGACCGACATGCCGAAGTTTATGGGTATGCCGGTATATTTCAGGTAGTATCCTATGGTAACGGACTTGAACTCATCGCTTGTATAGGCTGTAAGGCCGGTTATCTTCGTTATCCGTTTTGTCAGCTCCTGGCGGTCGGCGCCTTCCTTTGCCTTGACCAATATAAATGAAAGCAGCTTCCTTTCACGGGGGGCAAAACTTGTCGCGCGCGAATACGTCGTGTATATCACGGGCTGGGACTGAAATGTCCGCGAGGTCCTGGCTATCCCGACGACTGTCGCGCGTTTGTCGTTAAGCTCAAGGGTGTCGCCTACTTTAAGCGGGATGACCTTGCCGCCGGGCAGCCTTTTCGCGAGCTTTGAGGCCGCCCCGTCGAGGTCTACGATTACGCTGTCGCTTCTTCTGAGGTCTTCGAGCTTGCCCGCTATCATTACGGCCGGGCCGCCTATAAGGGTCGCGTCGTCAAGGCCTATGACGTTGCATGTCTGGAAGTTGCCGTTTTCAAGCCGCGCCTTTAAAAGGCCCTTGTAAAGCGGCACCGCCCACTCAACGCCCTCCACCCCGCGCACGCGGTAAAGCTCGGTGTCCTGGATGGGTTTGGTGTCGTCAATGAACTGAACCTTCGGGTCCATGACCCAGATGTCGGGCTGGCTGAGGTCGGTTATAAAACTGAATGTGCGGGCCATGATGCCCACGAAGATGGCGGGCTGCTGCGTCATTATGAAAGACGCGAAGGTAAGACCCATGACGATGCCGATATATTTGCTCCTGTCGCCAGTGAGCATTTTAAGCGCCGTGTAATACATGGCTATTTGGCTCCATCGAAGGGCGTCACACCCTCAAAGGGCGTCACGCCCTTTTTATTCAGAGGCATATGTTTGAGCGCGGCAAGGGAGAACCGGATTATATGAGAGGCCGTCTGCCCGGCGCCGTCCGCGCCGCAGTTTATTTCGGGCTTGAGCCTGGCTATGACCGCGCTTGCGTGGCTGTAAAAAAGGCACTGTCCTATTATGCTGAAGACAGAGCGGGCTATTTCCTCGTCGCTGAACTTTCCGCCCATTATTTCCCTTACGGCCTCGGTCAAAAAGACGTTGCGCGGCCTTATCGTCCGCTCCACCATGCGCTTTAACGCCACCGTCGGCTCGACCATCTCCCTTGCCATGAGCTTGCCGTGCCATGACGCCCTGCCCTTATCCAAAAAACCCTGCATAAAGCTCAGGATAAAACCCTCAAGCCTCTTTTCCGGCGGTTCGTCCTTTGAAGCCGCATACGGGTACTTCCTCGCCGCCTCATTATGCGCGGACTCCAGCACCTGTAAATACAGCTCCTCCTTGCTCCCAAAGTGGTAATTAATGGCCGCCACGTTGACATCAGCCCTCCGGCAGATCTCCCTGACCGTGGCCGCGTGAAACCCGAATTCGGCAAAGACCTCTCCTGCCGTAGAAAGAAGGCTTTTGCGCGTATCCTCGCTGAAAGATTTTATGTTGACTGACGTCTGCATGCTCATAATAAAAAACCTGCGATTCAAACAACAATATCAAACGCCTGTTTGAATGTCAAGCCGAAAAGGCCGCGCCCGGCCGGGGGCAGGGGGAATGAAGAGACGTTGGATTGAAGATTCCTGAAAGGAAAGATTGGGATGGCCCTGCCCGCGATGCAGGCTCAAAAATTCATACTCCTTATAAACTCCCGCTCAAAGTTTGCGCTGCCGGAGAGCGAAACATACTTCGCTTTTGCGGCTGTCTCCTCGGCCTCTTTCTTTTTTTCTTCAGAGCCGAGGCATAGAGCGGCGCCTTCGAGCGCGGCATCCCCCATGAACCGCACCCTGCCGTTCCAATCCTTTTCAAGAAGCCCTATGGTCTCAAGCGCCGTTGGATTTATGTTTGACCCGAAGGCGCCGGCAAGGTAGACGGCCTCGACCTCTGCCGCGCTTACGTCCGCCTTTTTAAGGAGAATGGCGATACCGGCGCGTATGGCCGCCTTCGCGGTCTGAAGCGACCTGACGTCGCCTTGTGAAAGCGTTATCTCTCCGGCAGGGCCTTTAGAAAGGACAACGGCGTTGCCCTCCGGCGCCTCTTTAATTTTGCTTGAAAGGTTCGTATGGACTTCGCCGGCGTTTTTTATCCTGCCGGTCTTTTCTATCAGCCCTGCTTTTATAAGCTCAGAGACGGCCTCGATAAGACCGGAGCCGCAGATGCCCCTTGCCCCCACCGAGCCTATCACGTCAAGCGCAAGGCTGTCGCCCGTTATCCTCACGCCCTTTATGGCGCCATTTTGCGCGGTCATGCCGCATTTGACGCCGCCGCCTTCAAACGCAGGGCCTGCCGCCGCGGACGCGGCGTAAAGCGTCCCGCCGACGCAAAGGATAATCTCACTATTAGTACCGATATCTATTAAAAGCGCGGTTTTAGCGGTCTTATTCAAGCCCAGCGACAGCGCGGCGGCAACGGCGTCTCCGCCGACGAACGCGCCGATTAGGGGAAAGGCATAAAAAAGCGCGCCGTCTCCGGCGTCAAAGCCGACATCCCGCGCCGCAAGCCGCCTTGCCTCTTTAAAGGCAGGTTTATAAGGAACCCTTGCAAGCGGCTCAGGCGAGATATTAAGAAGGATATGCTCCATCACGGAGTTGCCCGCCGCGGATATCTCCCTGACAAGGCTGCTTCTGCCGCCTGTCAGCGCGTGGGTCAGGCCGTTGCAGGCCTCGACAACCGCTCGCGATATTTCGGGAAGAACTTTAGGGTCTTTGCTTATAGCTGTAATGCGGGAGATTACATCCGCTCCCCATTTGGACTGGGGGTTAGGCGCGGAAAGTGCGGAAAGCGTCTCACCAGAGGATAAATCCACAAGCCCCGCCGCAATGGTCGTCGTGCCTATGTCAAAGGCAATGCCAACGCGCGCGTTTAAGGATGGCTTTGTCAATTCGCCGGTTGGCAGGGCGCCTGTTTTATATTTTTTATTCACTCTCTGAGTTGAACCTGACCAGCGCCTGCCAGCCGCGAAGCTGCGCATACTCATTCTCTTACATGTTTGCGAATTGAACTCTCAATTGCTTGAAACCAATCTATATAATCACCTACCGAATCTTCAACTAACAATATCTCTTCCCTGGTGAGGTCACGTTCTAAAAGTTGATTAGCGACTTCTTGCATATCACTAACTTTTATCGAATAGATAATTCTGTCATTATCGTCA
Source organism: Deltaproteobacteria bacterium (assembly GCA_016234935.1). GTDB lineage: Bacteria > Desulfobacterota > GWC2-55-46 > GWC2-55-46 > GWC2-55-46 > JACRNL01. The sequence goes on from JACRNL010000015.1 coordinate 60,280, forward strand.
TTTTTCATTGCTTCTCCTTATAAAAAATCAATACATATTTATTGATGAAAAATGTTCTGACGATGCCATTGAATTGCATTGTGATGCGGATAGATTTCACTTTTGCGCGGTAAAAGTATTTTCGTACTTTTGGTCGAATATGTTCGAATGAATTCATAATCCCCAAGTCTGCCAAAATCTGATGGCAAGGAATGAGCTTTTGATGAAACCTGAATCGTATAATCATCTCGCAATGTTAACCAACCAATATCGAAAACCCAATGATGTAGGCGACACAATGCTAACCCATTCCAAATATCATCGCGCCCCAGAGAACTATGGGGAACAATATGGGCGGCTTCAACCTCCCACGATAAAGAATCAGGCGAATTGATTTTCATTCCGCAAATAGCACATTTACAATCGTATGCTTCAATAACTGCTTGACGAAATCCTCTCGTTCGTATGGCAGATTCTATAGTTACCTTGACAACTTTCTTTCCCTTATCAAATGGATTGTAATTTTCTGGCCTTGGAGATTCGCCAAGCTTCTTTACAATCTTCTGAACTTCGTAGGATTTAGTTGGTAAAGAGTTTTTTCTCGCAAAGGTTGATGCTCATTTAAGCCAAAGTCCTTTGCTATTTCATCAACGAGTTCTTGTCCAACGCCAAACTCTTTGATAACGCCGCCATGTTTCAGCAATGCTCGAAGCAAAGCTTGCTCAACTTGCTTCCGTGTCGGCATATCAAACTGCTCAAGCATTTTACTTTCGTAACTCATTGCTATCCTTAATTCAACTGAAGTTCCTTTGAGATCGGCTCAAACCAGCCGACGTATTCGTCGGGATGGAGGCCGCCGTAGGTGTTTTTACGGCTGTCGGCATAAGGCGGAGAGGTAAAAATCAAATCAACGGAATTGCCTTTGACTCCTTTCAACTCCTCTTTGCAATCGCCAAGCATCAGGCTGGTTGAAATCTTCATATAAAACTCCTTAGGGGTCGGCACGAATCTCAGAAGCTCTTGGCCGACGGGACGCTTGAGAGGAGATACTTCAGGTCCTCGTCGTCGAACTGGAAGCCCAGGCCGAAGTAGCCTGACTGGACGCCCTTCTTGTTTATGAAGTCGTCGTAGCCGGCCACAAGGTAAAAGTATTTATTCAGCGATACGGCCGCCCCGGCCTTCAGGTGCGGGTTGGTCTTGCTGCCGAAGTTAGTCGTCTTCTGGTTGAAGTCAAAGGCCTCAAGCGAGAGTTTGAGCCTGTCGCTCAGCATATAGTAGTCTATCCCCGCGCCGCCGGTAGACTCGATGATGCCGCCCCTGACGACCACGCTCTTAAACCTCTTGGCTATCTGCGCGCTGAACTTTATCGTGTTCGTCCTTACGCCGTCCGTAGTCGTGGTCGTGCCGCCCGAGGTCGTGATGGTGTGCTGCTCCGTCTTTAATTTACCCCTGGGATCGTCGATTATCTCGAGTAGATAATATTTATCCGCCTTCGGCTGGACCTTGAGGGAAAAATAGCTCTTCGTGTTCTTCTCGTCCGCCAGGAACTCCGACCTGAAGCCGACGATCGTGCGTATGTTCTCGGCCCTGTCCAGGTAGCTGTTGACGCCCTTTATGGTCTTCGTGAGGTTGTCGTGGATGGCGGGGTCGTTAATGAGTTTGCCGAGCGTGCCCTCGCCCCTGTTTATCTTGCCGGTAATGGACCCAAGAGAGTCCATGGTCTCCCTGACCTGCGGGCCGACGTCTTTGGTCAGCTTGTTTATGTTGTCCATGGCCTCTTGCAGCTTGACCGCCGCCACCTTCAGGTTCGCCACGCCGTCTTTCAGGTCTCCCCTGTTCTCGTCAATGAGCCTGTTCAGGTTTGCGGAGGTGTTCGTAAAAGCCTCGTTCATGCTCCTTACGGCGTCCTGCAGCTCCTTTGATATCCGCGGGCCGTCGGTTTTCACCATGCCCGTAAACTCATCGAGGTTTGACATGATCCTGCCGAACCTCTCGTCGTTGGCGGCAACGAGGCGGTCTACCCTGAATGAGATGTTCTCTATGTTCTTGATGATGTTTTTAAGGGTCGTCTCCCCCTCCGGGCCGCCCAGGACGTGGCTCATCGTCTCCGTGACCTTCTTTATGTCAATGGCCACGTCGCTCAGGATGGTCATGAGCTTGTCCATGTCGGCGTATGAAATCGTGCGCGTGATCTCGTCGCCGTCTTTAAGCGGCGGCGCGTTCGGCGAGCCGGGAATAAGCTCAAGATACTTTTCGCCCAGCAACCCCTTTGTCGTGAGGACGGCCGAAAAATCCCTGCCCAGCTTCACATCGGGCCTTATATGGAGCGTCAGATACGCCCTGCTGCCCCTTAGCTCTATGACCTTGACCTTGCCTATCTCTACGCCGGCCACACGCACGGAGGCGTCTTTATCGAGGCCGGAGGCTGAGGCGAAGCTGACGTAAAGGGTATAGCCCTCCTCGCGCCCGAAACTTATGCCCCCGATACGGAGCGACATGTAGACGAGTATCAGGATGCCCGCAAGGACAAAGAGTCCCACCTTTGCCTCTGCGCTGAGATTTAAAAGCCCTGGTTTTTTAGGTTCCATAATATTGTTGCCGGCTTCCGGCTATCGGTAAAGGCGCCGCATGGCCGTTGTTTTCTGTTTTTTCAATAGACCTTTATCGGCCCCTCGGCCCGGCCCTCAAGGAACTGCCTCAGGATGGGATTTGAGTTTTGCTTCATCTCGCCGACCGTGCCCTCGGCGATGATCCTTCCCTCGTGCAGCATGGCTATCTTGTCCGCGATCTTATAGGTGAACGGTATGTCGTGCGTAATCAGGATGTACGTCGTATTAAGCGCGCGCTGGGTGTCGAGAACGAGGTCCGCCACCGAGTCGCTCATTATCGGGTCAAGCCCCGTCGTCGGCTCGTCAAAAAGGACTATCTCCGGGTCCATGACAATGGCCCTGGCAAGGCCGACCCTCTTTTTCATGCCGCCGCTGAGTTCCGAAGGCATCATGTCCTCAACGCCCACAAGGCCAACGCGCCTGAGCTTTTCTACTACGGTCTTCATGATGTCCGCGTCATGCAGGTCCGTATGTTCCATTAAGGGGAAGCCGACGTTTTCGCCGACGGTCATGGAATCAAAGAGCGCCGCGCCCTGAAATAGCATGCCGAAACGCTTTCTGACCTCGTTCAATTCGCTCTCCTTAAGAGCGGTGATCTCAATATCGTCAAGGAGTATCCTGCCGGAGTCCGGCCTCAAAAGCCCTATTATGTGCTTTATGAGGACGCTTTTTCCCTCTCCGCTTCTGCCGATTATGACGGTTATCTTTCCTTTTTCAACTTCGAGGTTCGTGCCGTCAAGCACCTTCTTGCTGTTAAAGGATTTTTTCAAATCTATAATTTTTATCATAATATCATACCAACTATCAACTTACCTTTCTTGAAAGAAAGGTAAGCCCAAAGAACTTTAATATTCCCTTCAACCAACAGGTTGCTAAAAAACTTTACTTTTATGCAGGCTGCTCAAAAACGTCCAGATGCAAGGCGACAAGGAGCGAAGAATGAGACGTGCTTTTGGGCACGTCGCAATGATGAGCGACGAAGGCAACGCCGCAGATGGGCGTTTTTCAGCAGCCTGCTAAGCCATCATGGAGGACATGATATAGTCCGATGTCAGGATCATGACGCTGGCAAGGACGACCGAGCTCGTGGCGGATTTGCCCACCCCTTCGGCGCCCCCTGTGGTGTTAAATCCGTAATAGCACGCGACCAGCGTCGTTATAAGGCCAAAAAATACGGATTTGGTAAGTCCGTTCAGTATGTCATCCACCTGCACGAATTCCGTCGTCCTGCCGATATACACGCCGCTGTTTATCCCGAGGAGCTTGACGCCCACGAGATACCCGCCGATGAACCCGACAAAGTCCGCAATGATGGTCAGGACGGGAAACATGCAGATGCCTGCCAGTATCCGCGGCACGATGAGGTACTTGACCGGATTTACCGCCATGGTGGCAAGCGCGTCTATCTGCTCCGTGACGCGCATGGTGCCGAGCTCCGTCGCCATCGCGCTTCCCGCGCGGCCCGTTACCATAAGCCCGGAGAGCACCGGGCCAAGCTCCCTGGCCATGCTCAGCGCCACGGTCGGGCCGACCATGCTCTCGGCGCCGAACCTTTTAAGCGCGGTGAAGCTCTGCAGGGCAAGCACCATGCCGGTGAACGACCCCGTGAGGATGACGACAAAAAGGCTTTGCACGCCGACGAACTCCATCTGCTTGAAGATGTTCCTCATCTTAAGCGGCGGCGTGACGGCAAACCTCGCGGCTGAGCCCAGCAGAATGGCCAGCTGACCGGCGGACGTGACGAACCGGCCCGCGCTCCTGCCAAGCTTTTCAAGGTACGCCTTAAGGAAGCTCTCGTTGAAGGCGGCTATTTTCCTAAACATATATCCTCGGCACGCGGGGGCCTATGCTGCAGAATATCTCGTAACTTATCGTCCCGGCCTTCTTCGCCATCTCCTCCACGGCAATCTCCACGGAGCCCTGGCCGCCGAGAAACACGGCCTCGTCTCCCTCTCTCACGCCCTCCACATGCGTCACGTCGCACATGGCAAGGTCCATGCACACGGTGCCCACGAGCGGGACTGTCCTCCCGTTGACGATAACGTGGCCTTTATTGGAGAGGCTCCGCATCAGCCCGTCGCCGTAGCCTATGGGAAGCGTGGCGATGACGGATGCCTTTGACGTCACGAAGGTTCTGCCGTAGCCAACGGGCGTGCCCGCGGGCACGTTCTTCAGCTGAAGGATGCGCGTGCTGAGCCGCATGACCGGCTTCAGCTCGACCTTCCCGCACATGCGCTCAGCCGGATACGCGCCGTAGAGCATCAGGCCCGGACGGACAAGGTTGAAATGCGATTCCTTGAACTCGACTATCGCGGCGCTATTAGCCATATGCAGGTATTCGGGCTGAATGCCGAGATCATTTGCCGTCTTGACGGTCTTCCTGAAAAGGGCGAGCTGTCTGTCCGTAAACTCCCTGTCAACCTCGTCAGCCGACGAAAAATGAGAGCACAGACCCTCAAGGCGCAGATGCTTAAAATCCGTAAACTCCCGGAAAAACCGGTCGGCATCTTCGGGCCTTATGCCGAGCCGCCCCATGCCCGTGTCTATCTTGACGTGCACGTCCTTGACCGAACCGTCCTTCATGGCGAACTCGTTAAAAAGGGACGCGGTATTCAAATCGAACAATACCGGCGTGAGGCCGAGCGCGAATGCCCCCTTTATCTGGTTAGGGAATATCCCGCCCAATACCACTATGGGCTTTTTGACGCCGCTATTTCTAAGGCGCGCGCCTTCCTCGGCGACGGCCACGCCGAAAAAATCACAACCCATTGACTCGAAGGTACTGGCGGCGTCAACGTCGCCGTGGCCGTAGGCGTTGGCCTTGACTATCGCCATGACTTTCGTGCCGGAGGCAATGAGCGTTTTTATCTGAAGATAGTTAAACCGCAGCGCGCCGATGTCTATGACCGCGTGGGTCGGTCTCTTTTCCAATTTTAACTCCGTGAAAATGCGGCAAAAAACAGTAATATCCGCAAAAACGTATTGCGCTGTAATTATAGCGGATTAACAGGCCGAGGTAAACCAGGAAATGCGAAATCATATGAAATGTCTGTTTTGGGAATTCCGTGATTTTAAAGGAAAAGATGGCCCGCGCGAGATGATTGCAACAGCGTTTCCGACATCCTGTAACAATGCGAATATATGCTAAAAACAAAAATGGGGTTAACCGGACGGCTAACCCCATTTATATTTATTTTTAATCTGCCAATGTCAGGCCAGCGAGCTTTTAAGCTTCTTTAACGCCGGATTTAGTGCGGGCGGAAAAGAAAGGCTTCGAGGAAGGGTCAGGCCAGCGAACTTTTAAGCTTCTTCAGCGCCTGCGTTTCTATCTGCCTCACGCGCTCTCTTGTAAGGCCGAGCTTTTCACCCAAGGCGTTAAGGCTGGCCGGTTCTTCCGCCATGACCCTTTTTTCGATGATAAAACGCTCCCTGTCGTTAAGCCGCCCCATGGCGCTCTCGACCTCCTGCCTCACATGGGCATTTTCTTCCATCGAGGCATAACGCTCCTCCTGATTCGGGCCGGCGTCGCACAGGAGATCAAGGTGCGTAGCCGTGCCGCCGGCAACCGGGACGTTAAGCGAGAGGTCGTTTTGCGCGTTTATCTCGTCCTGATGCGCGCCATTTTCTTTTTTATAGAAAAAGCCCTTTTTAAGGGCCTTGACGTTGCGCCGGACAAGCCCTTTTGTCTTCAGGATAAACTCCTGTATGGAAGACCTTATCCACCAAGTCGCGTAGGTGATAAGGCGAAACCCCTTGCCGGGATCAAACTTCTTCACCGCGTGCATGAGGCCGATGTTGCCCTCCTGAATGAGGTCGGCCATCCTCATGCCGTAGTTCCTGAATTCAAAGGCTATGCGCACCACATAGCGCAGGTTGGAGATAACGAGCTTATGGGCGTCGTCTATGTTCCTGGCCTTGTAGTAACGCTCGGCAATGGTAAACTCATCCTCGGCGGACAGAACCGGATGCCGGTTTATCTCGACAAGGTAATTATGAATGGATTCAGTTAAGACTAACTGGCTCATCCGCAAGGCCTCCGTACGCTCAAAAGTCCTTATTATCGCTGTGCAAATATTATAGGATCGAGATCGGTGTTTGTCAAGAGGAAGCGCGCGCTTACCTTTTTTGAAAAAAGCAAGGCCAAAAAACTTTAACTCGAGCCGGCGCGGGTTCGTGCGCTACGCGCGATACAAGACAAGCGTGCAGACATATATAAAAAACCTCTTAGTGTCCGCCTTCTATCGCGCTGCCGAAGTACATCATCGTGAGAAGGGCGAAGATAAAAGTCTGAAGGAATATGACTATGATGCCGAGAAGCGTGGAGATAAGGATAATCGGGAACGCTATCGCCATAAGCGTCGGGATGGTCATGAGGATAAGCAGCACGCCCACGATCTGCTCATGCCCCATGATGTTGCCAAAGAGCCTCAGCGACAGCGACAGCGGCCTTGCGAAGTGGCCGATTATCTCGATGGGCAGCATAAGCGGGGCAAGCCACCAGACCGGGCCGATAAAGGACTTGAAGTATTTAAGGCCGTGTTCCTTGACGCCGATCACATGTGTAAAGCCGAAAGCGACGAGCGCGAAGCCCAGCGTTGAGTTCAGGTTTGCCGTCGGCGGCTGCATGCCGGGGATAAGGCCCATGAGGTTTGAAAAGAAGATGAAGAGCACAAAGGTCATTATTATCGGAAAATACTTCTTGCCGTGGTGGCCCATTGTCTCGTCGACGAGCTTTAAAAAGGCGTCTATCAGCAGCTCGAATATGCTCTGGAGCTGTCCGGGGACAATGGTCAGTTTCCTCGTGACAATGAATGACAGGATGGCCAGGCCGATGATCAAATAAATCATCACCGCAGTATGCACGTTAAGCCCGAATTCGGGAAGCAGTATGTGGTGCATGGGTTTCTTGAAACCTCCTTCTCGTATCTTTGCCGATTTTTTCTAACAGGGCGCTGAAAAACTAATATACTCGCGCAGGCTGCTCAAAAAGCCTCAGATACAAGGCGTCGAGGAGCGAGGAATGAGGCGTAGGTATCACTACGCCGCAGTGAGAAACGACGAAGACAACGCAGTAGATGAGGCTTTTTCAGCAGCCTGCTAATCGTTTTACGCTGCGTCCGACGGCCTTAATACGGCCATACCTGAATATATCATCACTCCGGCGCTGACAAGCAACGCCGCCGAAAGCCCGGCTACCGGCGACCAGGGACTGAGCAGGCGGAAATATATAAGCATGCCGAGCGCCGCGGCCGTTGTGAAAAACCTGAGGTAATAATGAAAAGCCACGTGTCTGCCCGCCTTTACAGGCTTCAGCGTAACGCCTTTTGCCGCCGTGCGAAAGAGCCAGAGCGCGTTTATAACGCCGATAATATAGCCCACGGCAAAGCCGATTGCAATGGAATTTTTCATGAGCAGGGCGATAGCCGTACCGCCGATGCCCGCAAAGGCATGCGCCAATGCAAAATTCCTCGATGATATTTTAAATAAAACCGCCATGCTTTTTTATCATGTGATAGACGTTCTTAAAACCGGCGATTATGCCGAAGATAAGAAAAAGTATCATGAACCAAGGCTTGGTGTTGAAATAATCGTCTATGTAAATGCCTATCAAAAGACCGATGAAGGTGGAGGCGACGAGCGTTATGCCAATCGAGGCAAGCTCATAAAGCCCTTTGATATAACCGTTTTTTTTATCATCACCCATAGATTAACCGGCCAAGGACGATAAAGCCCCCTTTGACGTCAATATTGAAACATAAAACGGACATGCACATGGGATAATCACACGGAAGTGGCGAAAAAGTCAAACAATTTAACCTGTTACTTCTTTTTCAAGACCACTCTTTTAAAAAACCTTTTTCCCGCCTGAATCAGGTATTCCTTCCCGGCGGCAAGCTCGGCCTTTTTGTCCGTGACCTTTTCGCTGTCTACCTTGACCCCGCCCTGCTCTATGAGGCGCATGCCGTCGGAGGTGGAGCTTGTCAGACTTGCCTCGACTAATATCCTTGAAAGCCGCATGGCAGGCGTTTCAGACGTTATCTCGACCCTTTCTATATCTTCCGGAGTCTGCCTGTTTGTGAAGAGCGCTTTGAAGCCGGCCTGTGCCTTTTCCGCTTCATCCATGCCGTGGAAGCGCGCGGTTATCTCAAAGGCAAGCTCCTCTTTGGCCTCTTTGGGGTGTTTCAGGCCGCTTTTTACCGCCTCTGTGCTTTCCTTCGGGGCCTCGCTTAAAAGCTCGTAATATTTAAGCATCAATTCATCCGAGATGCTCATTACCTTGCCGTATATCTCCGAAGGCGGCTCGGTGATGCCGATGTAGTTGCCGTAGGATTTGCTCATCTTCTGAACGCCGTCCGTTCCCTCAAGGAGCGGCATGGTGATAACTATCTGCGGCGGCTGGCCCATCTCCTTTTGCAGATCCCTGCCCACAAGAAGGTTAAAGAGCTGGTCAGTGCCGCCAAGCTCGACGTCGGACTTAAGCACAACGGAGTCATAGCCCTGAATGAGCGGATATAGGAATTCGTGTATTGCAATGGGGCGGCCTTCTGTATAGCGCTTATGAAAATCGTCACGCTCAAGCATCCGCGCCACGGTATATTTCGACATAAGGCTTATCACGTCGGCAGGCTTCAGAGCGTTCATCCATGTGCTGTTGTAAACGACCTCCGTCTTGTCCTTATCAAGTATCTTGAAGACCTGATCCGTGTATGTCCTGGCGTTTTTCTCGACGTCTTCTTTTGTAAGCGCCTTTCTTGTTTCTGACTTGCCGGTGGGGTCCCCTATCATGCCTGTAAAATCGCCGATAAGAAGGAGCACGTGGTGGCCAAAATCCTGAAATTGTTTCAACTTCCGTATAAGGACTGTGTGGCCAAGGTGCAGGTCGGGCGCGGTCGGGTCAAAGCCGGCCTTCACGCGAAGCGGCTTTCCCTTTTTCCCGCAGTCAACGAGCTTTTTCAAAAGCTCGTCTTCTGAGATTATGCCCGCTGTGCCGCGCCTTATTATTTCAAGCTGTTTTTTGGGTTCCATGCTTTTATCCGGCCTTCAATCTTATCCGCTCTATTTTTTTAGCCTTGCCGTCAAGGGAATTTACAACAATAAAAACACCCTGAAGCTCGAGGCCGTCGGTGGCCACTTCAAACCTTGTCGGCATCTTGGCAACGAAGGTATCAATGATTATCTCTTTTTTCATGCCGATGACGGAATCAGCCGGCCCGGTCATGCCTGCGTCCGTTATAAAGGCCGTGCCGTTTGCCAGAATCCTCTCATCCGACGTCTGCACGTGCGTGTGCGTGCCGACGACGGCGCTTACCCTGCCATCCATGAACCAGCCCATGGCGGCCTTTTCAGAGGTCGTCTCCGCGTGCATATCGAGGAATATGACGGGGGTTTCCTGCCGTATCTTCTTTACGATTTCGTCCCCTGCCCTGAACGGGCAGTCAATGGCGTCCATAAAGACCCTGCCGGACAGATTCATGATGCCCACCTTGACGCCGGCGGCGGTGGTAAACACGGCCCAGCCTGAGCCGGGTGACGCCGGCGGATAGTTCCCCGGCCTTATGAGGCGTATCTCGTCCTTTTTTGCAAATTCGTCCTTACGCAGATATTCGATTATCTCTTTTTTGTCCCAGATGTGGTTGCCGGTGGTGACGACGTCTATCCTTAAATCCCTCAGGTCGTCGAATATCTTCGGCGTAATGCCGAAACCGCCGGCGGCATTCTCCCCGTTGGCGATGACGATATCCGGCTGATACTGCCTTATCAAGCCGGGCAAAAGCCTTTCCACGGCCTCCCTGCCCGGAGAGCCGATGATATCGCCGATAAAGAGTATCTTTGTAATGGGTTCAGTCATGAAAGTAAGCCCGCCAACAGGCGGCATTGGAAAATCCTGCCCTAACAGGTTCAGGTTTGCAACCTGAACCTGTTATTTCGTAATAGCAAATAGCGAACCGTTCCACGATAGAGACCCCCGATAAAAGCATTCGAGGGCAGGCTATTCGAGGACATGCTTACTTCACACGAACTATTGGGTTCAAGTTACAAACTTGAACCAGCACTAAGGCTCAATTTACAAAATTGAACCCGCACATGGAGAAAACAAAGACCTTAATCTTACCGCCTCGCACTTTTGAATCTGTTTTATTCCTCTCCCCTCGCGGGAGAGGGTAGGGTGAGGGGGTTGAACCCCTTCAAGGGGCATTTTTTCACCCCCGCCCTACCCTCCCCCATCCCCCGCTTTAAACACGCGAGGGCAGGCAAGGGAGAGGAAAAAAATAAAGACCCCGCGTCAACTACTTCGCGTAATCTATGGCCCTTGATTCCCTGATAACCGTTACCTTTATCTGTCCGGGATAGGAAAGCTCTTTTTCTATCTTTCTAGCGATGTCCTTTGACAGGACTACCGCGCCGTCGTCGGTGATGTGCTGATTTTCGACTATGACCCTGACCTCCCTGCCGGCCTGAAGCGCATAGGACTTCTCGACGCCGGGGAAGCCCTTGGCTATCTTCTCAAGCTCTTCAAGGCGCTTGACGTATGTCTCGACCGTCTCCTTCCTCGCGCCGGGGCGCGCCGCGCTCAGCGTGTCGGCGGCCTGCACGAGGATGCCAAGGATGGAGCCCGGGTTGTCGTCGTGATGCCCGCCTATGGCCTGGATAATCTTGGGCTGCTCACCGTACTTTTTGGCAAGGTCGGCGCCGATAAGGGCGTGCGGCCCTTCAATCTCATGGTCAACGGCCTTGCCTATATCGTGGAGAAGGCCCGCCCTTCTGGCTATCTTCACCGGTATGCCCAATTCCGAGGCCATCAGGCCGCAGATGAAAGCGACCTCCATGGAATGCTGGTAGACGTTCTGCGCGTAGCTTGTCCTGTATTTGAGCCTGCCCACGAGCTTTTGTATCTCTTTGTGAATGCCGTGAAGGCCCGTGTCGAAGATGGCCCTCTCGCCGGCCTCGTTTATGGACTGCATTATCTCGCCTTCGACCTTGGCGACTATCTCCTCTATCCTTGAAGGGTGTATCCTTCCGTCAACGATAAGCCGTTCAAGGGACTGCTTTGCTATCTCCCTTCTTACGGGGTTGTGGCCTGAAAGTATGACCGCCTCCGGCGTGTCGTCGATGATGATGTCAATGCCGGTGGCGGCTTCGATTGCGCGGATGTTCCTGCCCTCCCTGCCGATAATCCTTCCCTTCATCTCCTCGTTGGGCAGGTGCACGACCGAGACCATCCTTTCCGCCGCGTATTCGCCCGCGTACCTCTGGACGGCAAGGCCGATGATCTCCGTGGCCCTCTTTTCCGCCTCGGCCTTTGTCTCGTCTTCAATCCTCTTTAAAGTCTTGCCGGCCTCGAGCTTTGCCTCGTTCTCCATCGACTCGACGAGGGTGCGCTTTGCCTCATCGGCGGACATCCCGGCGACGGACTCAAGCTTCGCCCTCTGGTCGTCAACCAGCTTCGCGGCGTCGTCCTCAAGGTCTTTGGCCTTTTTTTCCTGCGCCGCGACGGCCTTTTCCCTCTTTACGAATTCGGTCTCTTTTCTGTCAAGCGCCTCGACCTTCCTGTCGATGTTTTCCTCTTTCTGTCCGACCCTCTTTTCCAGAATCTGAAGCTCTTTTCTTCTCTCGCGGGTCTCCTTTTCAAACTCCACCTTGCCCTGAAAGACGACGTCCTTTGCCTGAAGGTCCGCCTCTTTCCTTATGTTCTCGGCCTGCTTTTTTGCCTCGGCTATTATCGACTCCGACGCGGTCTTGCCGGCCTCGACGTTGGCCTCCACGACCTTCTTTCTCAAAACGAAGCCGATCGCGGCGCCTATCCCCAATGAGATTATTGCTATTATAGCGGTAATTATTTCCATAATCGCGGTTCCCCCTCCAACACATCTATATTTTTCAGACGGCCCTGAGGCCGCCGCCATCTGGAGCGCCCGGCGGAAGAGTTTTTTACCCTTTCCCTCCGTCGCTTTCACTGCCGCCGCGTCAGGCAGGATACAGTATCCTCGCCTCGGTCACTATCGCGGCCATCGGTACGTCGTGCGGCTCTGCTGGTATTTCCCCGTCAACCAGCTGAAACTCGTAAGCCAGCGCCGCTATCGGGCACCGCGCGTCTTTAAGCGCCCTGTCGTAGCAGCCCTTGCCGTAGCCAAGCCTTGTCCCATTTTTATCGAACGCCGCGCCGGGCACAACGACAAGGTCAAACTCCGCGGCCTCCACGCTCTTTTCATGCGCCCCGGGCTCGGATATCTCGTAAGAGCCAGGCGCCATGTCGCCGAGTTTTAAAACCCTATGGAAGGTGAGATGCCGCCTGCCCCTTACCACCCTCGGAAAATACACCTCTTTGCCCAGCCTTACCGCCTCCGCGAAAATCGTATCCGTAAGCGGTTCGTTCCTGAAGCTCGAATAGAGCGCCAGACGCCTTGCAGGGTGGAACAGACCGGACAAGATGAACCTTTTCTGGACGAGCGCGCTAAGACGCATTACGTCCTCAAAGGACATTATCCGGCGCATCTCAAGGATCTCGGCCCTGAGACGCTCCTTTAACTGGGACCTTTGCATTTGCCTTATTTCTTTTTTAGGGAAGAGTGCAGAGAGCTTTTTGAACGAAAAAGCCTTAGACTTGAAACCTGAGGATTCGGACAGGGCGGACGGGACACTGCCTGTTTTGACCGCAGAGCGGCCAAAACGACTGAACTTCTATCTTACGGATAAAACATCAGATTTTCGATGATAAAACATCGTTAACGCCTGTAACTAAACCATATGATAAACAGCTCTTATGAATCGTTTGCCGTGTTTTAGCCCCGCCCGTGACGTCTTATCCCCCGCCCTGGCCGTGTCGTTGTACATTTGAACCTGTTTTGAACAGGTGGGCGCCATGATGACTGTTTTTGGTTTTCCCGCGAAGGGGACATGCCGGCCGCAGTCAGGGAAAGCTCCCATTTTTATAATATTGGTTCAAAAACATACATTCGATCACCAACCGAGCAGGGGAGATATTTTCCTGTCCCCTGTCCCTTTTTACTCAAGTCTCCTGTCTATAAGTTCGGTCAGCTCTTCTGACCTTCTTCCAAGCGTTTCGAGTGTCTCTCTGGCCTTGATGACCTCTCCGGTGATGTTAAGCGCGGCTAGGAGCGCGATATCCAGCGAGGATACCGCTTTAGAGCCTTCCTTAACCTCCTCGATCTTATTGTTTAGGTACTCCTCCACCTTGCGGATGTGCTCTTCGCCTTCTTCGCTTTTAACGACCAGCTTGTGGCCGCCTATCTTGAGCTCCGCCACTTTTTTATGCACCGCTTCATGCCCCTTGAACAATGGAATCGAGCCTGCCGAGAAGTTTGTCTACCTTCTCCCTGACCATGTTCTTTTCCTTATCCAGTTCTTTCATCTTTGCCTGAAGTTCCCTGATTTCGAGCTCTTTCGTGCCAATGGCGGTTTTAAGGCCTTGATTTTCAGTTTTCATTTGTTCATAGCCGTCCAGGAGTTTCGTGAGCCCCTCCTCCAGCATTTCGAACCTTTCAAGCGTCATCTTTTCCCCTCCAAACCATTTATATCTTACGTTTTTCAAGGATGAAAGTCAAGGGCGCATTTTTAGCGCGTTGCCCTTTAAAAGCGTCAATTGAAAACAAAAGACCCTGTCCGGAACGGGCAGGGCCTTTCAAAAACGGATACGTTTAACTACCGGTTTTATCAATAAGCGTAGAGATTCCCGTACGGCCTTGAGGAGACGGGGATGAGTTTTTTAAAGCCCTTTTTCATGACGTCTTCGAGCTTCAGGCCAAAGTCCGCGCAGTATGGAATGAGGGCGTCTTTGAGGGCTTTTATATCCTCCGCGTCCAGCTCCATGACGCCGACCTCGGCGCCGCATTGCTTCTTGTCTACCTCTCCCCTTATATAAATGACGCCGCCGTGCATGCCGGTGGCCAGATAATCGCCGACCAGCGGGTGACCCCCTTCAAGGGGCTGAGCCCCCTCAGGGGGCTTAGCGTCCTTTTCGTCAAGGCCGAGAAGGATTAGCGTGCCTCCGGCCATGTATTCGCCGAAAAAATCGCCGGCCGTGCCGCCGACGATTATGGTAGGCGACTGCTTTTTGACGCCCTTCATGTGTATGCCCACGCGGTAACCGACGTCGCCGCGTATATGGAGCCGGCCGCCCCTCATGCCGTAGCCAAGCACGTCCCCGGCGTGGCCGTGGATTATTATCCTGCCGCTGTTCATGGTGTTGGCGATGTTGTCCTGCGCGTTGTCCTTTATGACAAGCGTGGGGCCGTCCATGAAGGCCGCCAAATCGTTGCCCGGAACGCCCTCGATGGTTATCACCGCGCCGCCGCGAAGCCCGTCGCCTATGTAGTACTGGCCGTTCACGTGCTTAACGCGGATTTCCTTCTCGCCCCTTGCAACTGCCTCTCGAATACTCGCGTTCAGCTCGCCAAAACGCACGCCTTTTGCGTCAATGTCAAACATTGTCAGAAAATCTCCTTAACTGTCAGCGGTTATCCTGTTCTTATCTTCCGGCCGGTTTCACGCCGAGTATGTCAAGCGTCTCCGCGTCAAGGCCGATGCCGCGCAGCCTTTCACGGTTGCCCCTTAAGCTCTCTATCGCGTTTATGCCGAGGGCGCCGAGTATTTCCTTTAACTCGTGCTCCCACGCGTGGACGAGGTTTATAAGCCTTTCCGCGTATATCTCCGGGTCAAGCCTCGCGGTCAGTTCCGGCCTCTGCGTGGTGATGCCCCATGAGCAGTTGCCCGTGTAGCACTTTCCGCAGACCGTGCAGCCCATTGTGATGAGCGCCGCCGTCGCTATGGCGACAGAGTCCGCGCCGAGGGCTATGGCCTTTGCCGCGTCCGCGCTTGAGCGTATGCCGCCCGCGGCTATGATGGACGCCTCGTTCCTTATGCCCTCCTGCCTCAGCCTGTCGTCTACCGCGGCTATGGCGTGCTCTATCGGAATGCCGAGATGGTCTCTTATTATCGCCGGGGCCGCGCCCGTGCCGCCCCTGAAGCCGTCGAGGTAGATAATATCCGCGCCCGCCCTGACGACGCCGGAGGCGATGGCCGCGACGTTATGCACCGCCGCTATCTTGACGGAGACGGGCTTGTAGTTCGTCGCCTCTTTAATGGCGTAGATGAGCTGGCGCAGGTCTTCTATTGAATAAATGTCGTGCTGAGGCGCAGGGGAAAGGGCGTCCGTGCCGACCGGTATCATCCTGGCCCTTGCGACCTCAAGCGGAATCTTCTCTCCGGGCAGATGTCCGCCTATGCCGGGCTTGGCGCCCTGGCCTATCTTTATCTCGACGGCCACGCCGGCGTTCAGGTAGTCCGGGTTCACGCCGAACCTGCCGGAGGCCACCTGCACGATGATGGAATCCTTATAAGGCAAAAGGTCTTCGTGAAGCCCGCCTTCGCCGGTATTCATGAGTATCCCGCACTCCTTGGCGGCTATGGCCAGCACCTTCTGCGCGTTGAGGCTTATGGAGCCGAACGACATGGGCGAGAAGATAACGGGCATGGAGAGCTTTATCTGCGGCGGCATCTTTGTTTTTAATTTCGGCTTGCCGCCGCCCTTTTCAAACTCCACGCTTGAAGGCTTCTTGCCCAGATAAGTCCGCAGTTCCATAGGCTCGCGCAGCGGGTCTATGGAGGGATTGGTCACCTGGCACGCGTCTATCAGCAGATGGTCAAAGAGTATGGTATACGGCTGATCGCTGCCCATTCCGGTAAGCGGTATGCCGCCGGTCTCCGACTGCCTCTTGAGGTTCCTTATGTGGTTAAATCCCCAGTAGGCGTTGTTTTTGAACTTTACAGGGTTGTCGTTTATCTCTATCGCCTCTTCCGGGCAATAGTGGTAGCACCTGAGGCATTTAACGCACTTCTGCGTGTCTATGACTACCTTATCCCCGCCCCAGGAATAAACGGACCAGCCGCAGTTCTGGATACAACGCTTGCAGCGGATGCATTTGACCTGATCAATGGTCGCCAGATATTCAGGCGGCGCCAGACTCTTAAACATTACTTCCTCCTTAAAAACCGTGCGCGCCGCGGCAGACCGCGCGAAAAACCGGAAAAGGGTCTTTTAACGGCTGCGGTCAACGGACACGGTTGAAGGGGTCGCCCCCTGTCAGTCTTTTAACTCTACAACCACCGGCTCGCCGGCTCTAGGCGCCCAGACCCTGTCGGGCTTGGGGCATATCTCCCTTATGGCGGACTCTTCGCTTGCCATATAGACCATTGCGTCCTTGGTGGCGGCTACCAGCGGACGGAGCTTGATCCTGTCGTTTATGCCGACAAGCCCCCTGCTGTGTCCGAAGAGGATGGAAAACGGCCCGTTCAAAAGCGCGCTGCCATAGGCCAGCCTGAGGGCGGTGACGGCCTCTTTTTGCGCACCGTCCATCGCGTCGATATTCTTCCAGAAGGGCGCGGCCAGGGCCGTGCAGGCGGCTCCTATGTCAAGGCCGTGCCTTCTGATGAGGAGGTCGAGCAGATAGGCCACCACCTCCGTGTCCGTCAGAAGGCTCAGCTTATAGCCGTACATCTCAAGGTATCTCTTGTTGATGCCGTAGGACGATATCTCGCCGTTGTGGACGATAGACCAGTCAAGGAGCGTGAACGGGTGCGCCCCGCCCCACCAGCCCGGCGTGTTCGTGGGAAAGCGCGTATGCGCAGTCCAGATATACCCCTCATATTCGTCTATCCTGAAAAAGTCGGCGATGTCCTTCGGGTTGCCGACGCCCTTGAACGCGCCCATGTTCTTTCCGGAGCTGAAGACATAGGCCCCGTCTATTTCGGAGTTTATCTTCATCACGGTGTTGACGACGAAGTCGGCCTCTTCTATCCCGCCGGCGAGCTTTTCCTTAAGCGGCTTTATGAAGTAGCGCACCAGGAGCGGGCTTATCGGGATGGCCTTTACCGGAGAGGTCGGTATCTCCTCTATCTTTTCGATATGATAATTGGACTTAAGGAGGTCCTCTGCCGTGAACCTGATGGACGGGTCGTCGTACATCACGTGGAAGGCGTAAAAGTCCTTGAAATCAGGGTAGATGCCGTAGGCGGCGTATCCGGCGCCGAGGCCGTTGCCCCTGTCGTTCATCAGGCAAAGGGACTTTACGATGTGGCTGCCTGAGAGCCTCTTTTTGTCCTTGCTTATGAGCCCGGTAAGCCCGCAGCCGGATATGTCCTTCTGAAAGTCAAAGCCCGCGCCTTGAAGGCGGCCGCCGCCTTGCGTGTTCTTGTTCCTGCCTATCGGGCCGGAGGCCCCTTGAAGGGGTTCAACCCCAATGTACGGAGATATAAATTTTGCATTCCTTTTGTCGCGATTCACAGCCTGTCACCTTTCCCCGCTTAAAGCCTGCGAGGACATGCTTATGGTTAATTTTATTTCCTGTTGTTCATCTTATTCATTGTGCGCCTTGCGCGCGTCTTTCTCTTTAGCCTCTTTTAAAAGGGCATGGAGTTTTTTGAACTCCTCCGCCCCGCTCTTCGGAGGGTCGGGCAGGCCGAACTTTTTCCTCGCTGGAAGGGCAGGCTCGCCGAGCCTTGAGGTCTTCACGAACATATCCCAGCCGCGCTTGACCTGCGGCGGATGAAGCCCTCTCTTGGCCGCAATGGTCCTGAGGGCCGTCATGGCGTTTTCAAAACCGTAGTGCTGAAAGCACATCTCAAGACAATAGTGGCACTCAAGACACTGCCAGATGGACTTGGACGCAAGCCATTTGTCCATATCGCCCTTCAGGATGTCCTTTATCACCGCGCGGGGGTCGTAGCCGGGAAGGTTCAGGCTCGACGGGCAGATGGAGTAGCAGGCCCCGCACCCGGAGCACATCTCAAGGAGCTTCATGTTTAATTGCGCGTCAAGCATTGCCTTGCCCTCCCTTGCCCTTTAAAAGGGTCTATCCCAGCGCTCCGGCCTTGTTCAGCTCGTCTTCAAGGCTTTGGGTATCGACGGGTTTTGCCTTAAGTCCATCCCACTTTTTCATAAAGCCGGAGCAGTCCACCCTGTGCGAGTTCATGCCGAGCTCTTCGGGGGAATATCCCATCGCAAGGCCCATAAGCTCCGTGAAATATATGACGGGGACGCCGAGCTTCTCGCCCTCTTTTTCCATGAGGAACTGATTATTGTCAAACTGCAAAAAGCATGACGGACAGCAAAGGAGCAGCGCATCCGCGCCTATGGCCTTTAATTCCTTGAGCTTCAAGCGCGCCATCTGAAGGGCGTAATCGTGCTGGTCAACCCTGTCGAGCCCCTGTCCGCAGCACATCATCTTGGCGGGGAAGTCCGGAGACTCGGCCCCGAGCGCCCTTATGAGGTTGTCGAACTTTTTAGGGTTGAGCGGGTCGTCGTTTTTGAGCGCATGGGACGGCCTTATCATGTGGCATCCGTAATGTATGGCCAGCTTCATGCCGGCAAAGTCCTTCTTTATTTTCTGCCGTATCCTCTGAACCCCGACCGCGTCGTGAAAGAACGGGACAAGGTGGGCGAGCTTCGCCGTGCCCTTGAACTCCCTGCCTATCCCCTTTAACAGGGAATTGACCTGGGCCCTGTCGACGGGGTTGTAATTCAGTTCGCTTTTGACCGTGGCGAGGTTTGAGACGCACCCGGTGCAGGGGCTGACTATGTCGCAGTCAAGCTCGTCGGCCAATGCCACGTTGCGCGCGGCTGTGGCCACGAAGAGCGAATGGTCGATATTATTGACAAGTGATTTTTCAGGACAGCACGTGAAGCCGTCTATATCCCTGTACGGCAGCTTGAACTCATCCAGCACAATGCGGGTGGATTTTTCAAGAAAAGGAAAACGGGTCTGAATCGTGCAGCCCCAGAATACGGCAAATTCTTTCATATAAAAAACCTTTTATGATTGCGTCCGAATCCCGCTGAAACTTCCGGAACCTTTACATAACCGCCGCTAAATAGCCGAAAAAGTCCGCTCCGCAACCCCGCGCCCAGCACCACTTTCCATCGTCAACGCTTGTATTACGCATGAACTCTTGACGATGGAAAGCGGCGCTGGGCGTTCCTCTTTTAACGATACTTTCAGCAGCCGTCAAACGGGTTGACAGGCGTCAACCGGGCAAACCTCGGAACACTTGGGTGAATCGTAATAACCCTTGCACTCGACGCATACCTTTGGATCAATGGCGTAGATATCGCCTTCTGAAATGGCGCTTACCGGACACTCCGGCAGACACACGCCGCAAGCAACGCAATCCTCTGTTATTTTAAGAGACAAACCAATCACCACCTTCCATTTTTTTGTTTTACCGGGACGCGCGTCCCTTACGGCTTACTCTGTATACAGTATACTAACGCACATCAAAAGAAAAAACAAGAATTTTTTTAAATTCCGTCAACAAAAAAACGCGGCCCTATGTCTTCAGGACAAGGAGCCTTCTTTCCGTCATCTCCTCTATGGCATATTTGACGCCTTCCCTGCCAAAGCCGCTGGACTTCACCCCTCCGTATGGCATGCTGTCCACCCTGAAGGTCGGGATGTCGTTTGCGATGACCCCGCCCACCTCAAGCCTTTCATAGGCATGAAAAATCCGGCTGAAGTCCTTTGTGAATACCCCTGCCTGAAGGCCGTAGCGTCCGCCGTTTATCTCATCCACCGCATCCTCGAACTTATCATACTGCTCAAGCACTGTGACAGGCGCGAATATCTCCTCCGAGCATACCTTCATCTCAGGGCGCGTGCCGGTAAGGACGGTCGGCTCGAAAAAGTTTCCCTGCCTTCTTCCGCCGCAAAGCAGTCCTGCCCCCTCCTTTATCGCCTCTTTCACCCATTCCTCAGTCCTCGTCAATGCGCCTTCCTCTATCATCGGGCCAAGCTCCGTTGCCTCGTCAAGAGGGTTCCCGAGCTTGAGCGCCGCGGCGGCCTCCAGAAACCTCCTGCTGAACGCTTTAAAAACCCGCGCGTGGACGTAAATCCTCTGAACGGAAATGCATATCTGTCCTGCAAACGAAAACGCGCCCATGACGCACCGTTTGGCGGCATAATCAACGTCGGCGTCCTCATGCACTATAACCCCGGCATTGCCGCCAAGCTCAAGCGTTACCTTTTTCTCCCCGGCCCTTGCCTTCAGCCTCCAGCCCACCGCCGCGCTGCCGGTAAAAGTGAGTTTTCTAACACGCGGGTCGTCAAGGAGCTTTTCCGCGTCCGCTCCGGCAGACGGCACTACGCTGACGCCGCCGTCAACATAGCCTGCCTCGGTGATTATCCGCCCCAGCATCAGCGCCGACAGCGGGGTCTTTGACGCGGGCTTTATGATTATCGGGCATCCGCAGGCCATGGCCGGCGCGATCTTGTGCGCTACGAGATTTAAGGGAAAATTAAACGGCGACACGCCGAGCACTATCCCCACGGGGAACCTTCTCACAAGGCCGAGCCTGCCCTCCACGCCGGCCATTATGTCAAGCGGCAGTATCTCGCCGCTGAGCCTCTTGGCCTCCTCAAGGGCCACCTGAAACGTGTTTGCCGCACGGAAGGCCTCCGCGCGCGCCTCCCTTATGGGTTTACCGGCCTCAAGAGAAATAATCCTTGCAAGCGCCTCAGCCTCTTTTTTTATACCGTCAGAGACCCTTTGCAGGGCCTCCGCCTTTTTGTAGGCAGGCCACGCCTTTAATTTTTCAAATGCCTTTTCCCCGCCGTCAACAGCCTCGGTCAGCTCATCCGCGCCGCCTTGATACGTTACCCCTGCAACGCTTCCATCAAACGGATTGACGACGGCCAGCTCTTTTTTCGTCGTCCTTAATTGGCCGTTAACGAGGATGGGATATTTTTCAGGCATGGCGGGCCTCCGTGTTTAACATTACTAAACCAGAAATCAACACTCCCGTCAACTTACCTTTTTTGAAAAAAAGGTGCTGCGCACGGCTAAAGCTAATAATGATACACCTTAAGCTTTGCTCACCGCAGGTGCTGCGCACGGCTAAAGTCAAAATACAACACTTTAGCTTTGCCCACCGCAGGTGCCAAAAAACTCCACTTAAACGGCCTCCTTTCCCCTTTTCTTGCGAAAAGGGGTTTACTGGAAAAACTTTCATTTAAAGGCTTGCGCCTTTTTCATGATATAATTTTCACAATTACGCTTAGGAGGGCAATTCCATCCCTGAAATCTACGGAAACCTTACGGGCCTGAAGGCAAGCCAGCTCAAGGCCGTTGACAGAATCTACAACAGGCGCGTGCAGCCGGACATGCTTATAACGCCGGAGCTTGGCAGATATATGACCGGGCTTTCGCGCGAGATAAAGCGGCAGCTCGGCATAATCGTCACGAGACGGGGCGCCGTCATAGCGGTCATCGTCGGCACGGACAGGGAGATAGTCATCCCCGTGCTGGCAGACTATCCGCTCGGCAAGAAACGCCTCCGTGGCCTGCGCTGCGTGCACACGCACCTTAAAAACGAACCGCTTTCCGAGGACGACCTCACTGACCTCGCGATACTGCGCCTTGATTATATGGCCGCCATCGGCGTTCAGGAAGACGGGCTTCCCGGCGATATCTTTTCAGCGCATCTTCTGCCTTATAATACGCTTGGCAAGACCTATGAGGTAATCCCGGCGCAGCCTTTCCACAGGCTTGACCTTGAGTTTGACAATTTCATGGAATCTCTCGAACAGGAAATGGGCAGAGCCAGCCTTCGCGACGTCAAGGACTCGCGTGAAAGGGCCATACTCATAAGCGTCTCGCAAAAGCCCCGTGACGTCCAGATGGAGTCTCTTGAGGAATTAAAAGAGCTTGCCAGGACGTCAAACGTCGTCCCCCTTGACACCGTCGTGCAGAGACCTGAGAGGATTAATCCCAAGTACCTCATGGGAACGGGCAAGATAAAAGAGGTTATCATCAAGGCCCTGCAAAGCGAGGCGACTCTGCTTATCTTCGATCAGGAGCTGACGCCGACACAGATACGGGAGATATGCGAGATAGCCGAACTCAAGGTCATTGACAGGACTCAGCTTATCCTTGACATATTCGCCCAGAGGGCGCATTCAAAAGACGGCAAGGTGCAGGTCGAGCTTGCACAGTTGAAGTATCTCCTCCCGAAGCTCACCGGAAAGGGAAGCTCCATGTCGCGCCTGATGGGCGGCATCGGCGCGAGGGGGCCGGGCGAGTCAAAACTCGAGATAGACAGACGCAGGGTGCAGGAGAGGATTTCGCACCTTGGAAAACAGCTTCAGGGCCTCAGCCGTGGAAGGTACGAACGCAGAAGGCGGCGCGCCGGCAGCGGCGTGCCGATAATCTCCATCTGCGGCTACACCAACGCGGGAAAGTCCACGCTTCTGAACGCGCTTACTAAAAGCGCGACGCTCGTCGAAAACAAGCTCTTTGCCACGCTCGACACCGCGTCGAGGAGGCTGCGCTTCCCGCGCGAGCGCGACGCCGTCATCACCGACACCGTCGGCTTCATCAAAGACCTGCCAAAGGACCTCCTTAAGGCCTTCACGGCGACCCTTGAGGAAATGGAAGACGCCGACCTGCTCATGCACCTTGTTGACGTAAGCTCCCCGCGACTTGAAGACCGCATCGAGACGGTCGAAAAGCTCCTTGACGAGCTTGGCCTTGCCCGGATTCCGCGCCTCCTCGTCTTCAACAAGGCAGACCGCCTGGAGCCGAACATCGTCAAAAACCTCTCAGGCCGCTTTAGCGCCGTCGCCGTATCGGCCATAGACCCGTCAACCTTCGGGCCGCTTCTTAAAACCCTTGAGGTGAAACTATGGCCCGGCCAGGGGGCCGGAGAGGGAGAGGTTATGAGCGGGGAAGCTGCGGGTGAAGACGATACGATACATTAAGTAGCGCGACACGTTGGTGCCGGGTCTTGACAGGCGAGACTAAAGGCCTGCCCTCGCATGTCTAAAGCGGGGGTCTCGCCGTACGCTTTTAACGCAAACGCCTGTTAGTTTCCGCGGGAGAATGCCCTTAATTTTTTTAAAAAACAGGCAGGTCGCACGGCAGTTCCCCGCTTAAAGCCTGCGGGGACATGCCTGAAGACGAAACCAGGCGCAGCCCCTACACCGACGCGAACTTCCTTGCAGTTCTCAGTATCTCGTCAGCGAAGTAGGGTTTTCTGATGAATTCGTCTATCATGCCTTCATTTATACCCTGAAGTATCACGTCCTCAACGTCGCGGAAGTAGCCGGTGAAGAGGATCACCTTCGCGGTGGACGTGTGCTTTCTTATCTCCCTGTAAGTTTCAAGGCCGTTCATGCCGGGCATGATAATGTCCATGAAGACGAGGTTGTAGCCCTTGTCTCTTACGGCGGCAACCGCGTCTTTGCCGCTTATCACGTAGGCCGCTTCGTAGCCCTCGTCCTTTAACAGCTCGCTTATGCCTATGCCGATGCTCTCCTCGTCGTCCACGACGAGGATCCTGCCCTTAGCCTTTTCCACAGCCATCGTTACCTCCCAAATCAAACGGTTCTACAGACCCCCGCTTAAAACCTGCGGGGACATGCTTGCGCGCACGCTGGGCGTGCAGGGCGAGCAATGGAAAGCCTCTTATTTACCGGGAGTTAAACGAGGTGAATGTTCTGAAAAAACTCAACGCGGCCGCGCCGCACGGACTTGACCAACTAAAACAGCGTCGCAATAAATCCACCCGCCGCAAGCAGCTGAGGCATCCCGCGATGTCTCTTCCAAACTGCCGCATGATGATGAACAACGGGCGGGTTTGAAACCCGCCCCTACGGGGGAATAAACCCGCAATGCAGGACCAAAGCCTCCCTGCCCGCAGGCGCGGCGCACGGCTGAAGTCAAAAACAACCCTTTGGTTTTGCCCACCGCAGGCGCTTGCGCACGGCTGAAGTCGAAATATAACCCTTTAGCTTTGCCCACCGCAGGTGTCAAGGAGGCAAAAAAACTACCGGTCCATCATCTCATTTCTTTTCTTCATCATATCTTCGTGCTGCTTTATTATCTCGTCCATCCTTTTTATCATCCCATCGAGCTTTTTCTGCTGCTCTTCGCTCGGGGTATGCTTCAAGTCCCTGAGGATGACCATAACGTCCTTGGCCATGGACAGGGTATCCTGCATCATCTTCTGATGCTCCATCCTCACCTTGGGGTCCATCATATGCTTGCCCATCTTGCCCCGCTCCATCATCGCCGGCTTGTTCATGTCCGAATCCATTGGCTTATCATCGGCCATAGCCGGCGCAGCAAATAAACCAGCCGCGAGAACCGCCGCGGCCAAAATTCCGTATCTTTTAAACATATCCGCCTCCTTAAAGGGTTTTTAAGCTACAAGCGGAATTATAACAGAATTTTTCTGTTTGTCAGCAATTTGACCGTCAAATTATTACGGAAGGACTGCGTGGAAAAATCCCCCTCTCCCGCCTCCCCCACCCTGCCCTCCCCCGTGAAGGGGGAGGAGATATGGAAGAGGTCATCGGGGGAGAGGAATGAAAAAAAATTTAAAGTTTTTTGGGCACCTGCGGTGTGCAAAGCTAAAGGGTTATATTTCGACTTCAGCCGTGCGCAGCACCTTTTTTTCAAAAAAGGTCAGTGGCTGTGGCGGGAGAGTTCGCAGTGTGTTTTGCAGTCGTTGCCGAGCTTGTTGACGTGCACGGCGCAGTGTTTCGGGGTGCATTCCCGGCGGATGTCGGAGTTAAAAGACAGACTGAAGGACATGGCGACAAACCCGGCCGCAAGTATGCTCGCGGCAACAGGGCCTGGGCGGGGAGCGGCAAACCTTATCTGAACGCCTTCAATGAGCCTTTTTACGCGCGCCTCGATAGCGCCGCCGTCGGTCGAACGGTCTTTGCCGCCGGTCAGATGCGTTGCCGCGGGATTACCGGCGGCCACGCCCAAGCTCGCGGCCTTCAGGAGCGCCCCGGCAAGGCTTACAGGCTCCTTCATGACGGCAACTGCGGCGTCATCGGCCTCAAGCTCTTTTTTGACGCGCGCGCGCCCGATAAAATACCCGGCCATCGGAACATAGAAGAAAGCGTCCTTTAAAAAATTCAGAACTAAAAACCTTAGCGGGTCAAACCGCCTCTTGTGGTGCAGTTCGTGAAAAAAAACGCCCCTCATCTCCTCGCGGTCAAGGTTTTCAAAAAGCCCTTTTGAGATGTATATGCGCGGGAAGACAAGGCCGTAGGTAAACGCGGCATTAAGCGCGCCGTCGTTTATCAGCACCACCCGGCCTCCGCTGTCTTTAACGGGAAGCCTCTTGACGGCTTGTCTGGCCTTTACAACAGACGCAGCGGCCCTGAGCATGGCATACGCAAACCCTGCAAAAACAAGCAGCGCGCCGCACCAGAGGGCGAGGAGCTTAATGAAGCTGAGGTATTCGACGCACTTGATAAAAAAGCTCTGGCAAAACGCAATTAGCCCGAATGTGTTGGCAAGCGTCCTCGGCATGGCGTATATGAGCCACAGGGCCGCGCCGGATGACAGCGCGAATAAAATAAGCAGAGGTATCAGCATGGTCATAAACATTTTATTTTAAAACGGATAAAATGTCAATCGCTGACGGCACAACCGCCCGCAGTCCTTGACCTTGCGCCATTACTGTGTTACTTTTCAAAAAATGGGGGTGACCCCCTTCAATATGGCAGGCGTTCCGGTTCCGGCAAAATACAGGGGTGACCCCCTTCAAGGGGTGGAAATGCTTTTTTACGCCTTTCTTCTTGCAGTCATGATTGTCACCGGAAGCTGCACGCCCAACGATCCCTACCGTTCCGCTGAAAGAAATAAAAACATCTTTTACTCGACCTTCAACGAGCCGCCAAAGCACCTTGACCCTGCAAAGGCATACAGCTCCGACGAATACGAGCTTATAGGCCAGATATACGAGCCTGCGATTCAGTATCACTACCTCATCCGCCCCTACACCCTCGTGCCGCTGACGGCCCGGGCCGTGCCGGCGCCGGTTTACCTTGACAAAAACGGCAGGGGGCTGCCTGATGGAGTTCTGCCGGAGAAGGTCTACCGCGCCGTCTACGAGATACGGATAAAAAAGGGGATTATGTATCAGCCCCATCCGGCCTTTGCCAAAGAGGCTGACGGAAGCCCGCTTTACAAAAACCTTACCCCAAAAGACCTTGAAGGCATAGACGACATAAACGACTTTCCGGTTAAGGCTGCGCGCGAGCTGAAGTCCGACGACTACATCCTTGAGGTAATGCGCCTTGCAGACCCGGCAATAGAAAGCCCGGTCTTCGCGATGCTTGAAAAGTACATCCTCGGCCTTCACGAATATTCCGAGGCCCTGCGCGCCGACCTTGAGGCCGCGCGCAGGCAGCGGCGTGAAAATGCAGGCCCTGCCTACAACCGGACGGTTGATGAAAAAGAGCGGCCCATCGTCCTTGACTACAAAAAACATCCCCTGCCCGGCGTGGAGAAGGTCGATGACTACACTTATAGAATCATCTTGAAGGCAAAGTACCCGCAGTTCATCTACTGGCTGGCCATGCCGTTTTTCGCGCCCATGCCGGAGGAGGCCGTCAGGTTTTACTCCGAAGACGCGCTCAAGGACAGGAACATAACGCTCAACAGATTTCCCGTCGGCACAGGGCCGTATATGATGGACAGGTATAATCCGAACATGGAGATAGTCCTTGGCCGCAACAAGAACTTCCACCGCGAGGACTACCCGGATAAAGGCGAGGCCGGCGACGATGAAAAGGGGCTGCTCGAAGACGCGGGCAGGCCGCTGCCTTTCATGGACATGATAGTCTTCAAACAGGAAAAGGAGGCCATCCCGCGCTGGAATAAATTTTTGCAGGGCTATTACGACAACTCCGGCATAACGTCGGAGAGCTTCGACACGGCGGTGACCGTTTCCGCCGCAGGCAGGGCCGAGCTCACGGCGCAGATGACCCAAAAAGGCATCCGCCTTCTTACCTCCGTGCGCCCGTCTGTTTATTATACCGGTTTTAATATGACAGACGATACGGTCGGCGGCCTCTCAATAGAAAAGCAAAAGCTCCGCCAGGCCATTTCCATTGCCCTGGACGACGAGGAATATATCGAGATATTCAACAACGGCAGGGGTGTTCCGGCCATGTCCATCCTGCCGCCGGGCATCTTCGGATACGTCGAGGGCGCCGATGGCATTAATCCTTACGTCTACAAATGGGACAGCGCGCGGAAAAAACCGGTAAGACGGGATATCGAATACGCCGGAAAACTGATGGCAGAGGCGGGCTTTCCGGGCGGCAGGACAAAAGACGGCTCGCCGCTCGTGATAACCTTTGACAACCCATGGACAGGGGCCGACATGACGCCTGTCATAAACTGGTATATAAAGAGATTCAGGCTCCTGGGCATCCAGCTTGAGAACAAGACGACGGACTACAACAGATTTCAGGAAAAGATGACGAAGGGCAACTTCCAGTTCTTCTCATGGGGCTGGAACGCCGATTACCCCGACCCTGAGAATTTTTACTTCCTGCTCTCAACGGCCAACGGAAAAGTAAAGTATCAGGGAGAAAATGCCTCGAACTACTCAAACCCTGAGTTTGACCGGCTCTTTAAAATGATGGAGAATATGAATAACTCCCCTGAAAGACTCCGGCTCATAAAGGAGATGACACACATTACCCGGCAGGACGCGCCATTGGTGTGGGGCTTTTACCCGGTGGCCTTTGGCCTGTCTCACGCATGGGTGCGTAACGTCAAATCCAACGCCATGGCCAACAACACGATGAAGTATATAAGGCTGGACGTTGCGAAACGAAGGGCGGCAAGGGACGAGTGGAACAGGCCAATCCTGTGGCCAATCGCAGCAGCCGCGGCCCTGCTCGTCATCGCGGCAATACCGGCGATAATCGCCGTAAGGAAAAGGATGCGGGGCGGACGGGGGTAAGGGCGCTGCAAAATACTTTTCACGCTTGTTAAAGAATAGGCTAAAACAAAAATGCTCACTTACATAATCCGCCGCATACTCTACGCCGTGCCTATCGTCATCGGCGTGAACGTCCTCACGGCGCTGCTGTTTTTTTACGTCAATACGCCGGATGACATGGCGCGAAAGATACTCGGCGAAAAGAACGTAACGCCCGCGGCCATAGAGAACTGGAAAAAAGACCACGGCTACGGCCTGCCCGCTTTTTTAAACACAAAGGAGGCCGGCCTTGCGACGGTCACGCAGACCATTTTTTATCAA
Organism: Deltaproteobacteria bacterium; assembly: GCA_016234935.1. GTDB lineage: Bacteria > Desulfobacterota > GWC2-55-46 > GWC2-55-46 > GWC2-55-46 > JACRNL01. The sequence continues at coordinate 88,954 of JACRNL010000015.1, forward strand.
AAGTCCGTCCCGCTTCTGTGGCTTGACTTCGGCAGGTCCGACAGGAACAACATAGACATCGGCAGGGAGATAGGCCGGAGGATGTGGGCGTCCCTGGCCATCAGCCTTCCCATGTTCACCTTCGGCGTATTCATAGACCTGTTTTTCGCCATGATGCTGGCCTACTACCGGGGGACATACCTTGACATAAGCGGCGTCGTCTTTTGCGTCATCATGATGTCGGTATCAACGCTCTTTTACATCATCGGCGGGCAGTTCATACTCGGCAAGCTCTTGAAACTTTTCCCGATATCAGGCTACGACACGGGCGTTTACTCCTTTAAATTCCTCGTCCTGCCTGTAGCCGTCGGCGTCATAAGCGGCGCCGGCATCGGCATACGCTTTTACAGGACGGTCTTTCTTGAGGAGATAAACAAGGACTACATAAGAACCGCCCGTGCAAAGGGGCTTAGCGAGGCAAAGGTGCTCTTCAAGCACGCCCTCAAGAACGCCATGATACCGGTGCTCACGAACGTGGTCGTCTCCATACCGTTCCTTTTTTACGGCAGCCTCATCATGGAGAGCTTTTTTTCCATACCCGGCCTCGGCAACTTCACCATAGACGCGATACAGGCCCAGGACTTCGCCATAGTCCGGTCAATGGTCTACATGGGCTCGATACTCTACATCGTCGGCCTGATACTGACGGACATAAGCTATACGCTCGTAGATCCAAGGGTGCTGTTTGAATAAACAGGTGTGCCTGCTAACAGGGCGCTGAAAAACTAATATACTCGTGCAGGCTGCTCAAAAAGCCTCAGATACAAGGCGTCGAGGAACGAGGAATGAGGCGTACTTTTGGGTACGCCGCAGTGACGAGCGACGAAGACAACGCAGTAGATGAGGCTTTTTCAGCAGCCTGCTAAAGACAATGCCAGTAATCCTGACAACCGACCTCATAGTGTTTTTCATTATCGGCCTCATCGTCTACTTCGGCCTCGGCGCGAGGGGAAATGGGGCGACAAGGGGCGTTTGGCTCGCGCTGCGCGCCAACAGGCTCGCCATGATATCCCTTGCCATACTCCTTGTCTATGCCGCCGGCGCGCTTATGGACTCCATACGCTGGAGGGACGCTGTTACGGACTCAAGCGGGACTCAGGTAGTGGCTAAAAATGGCGGAACGGTCTACAGCACAGAGCCGCTGAGCCTGCTTGACCGCGCATTTTCAGGTATGCGTAAAAGGGTGGAAAAGACCTACTCCGCGCCGCTGGCAACGAAGCTCTACGCAAAAGAGAGCATGGAACTTCCGGGCGGCACGATCACGAGGGACTATCCGCCGCTTAAATACCCCGGAAGCCATCTGCTCGGCACGGACAGAGTTGGTAACGACATAGTCTTTACCGCGCTTAAGGGCGCAAGAACGGCTGTCGTCATCGGCGCCGGGGCAACCGCGGTCATCATCCCGTTCGCCATTTTCTTCGGCGTCATAGCGGGATACTGCGGCGGCTTTATTGACGACGTAATACAATATCTATACACCACGCTTGCCTCCATACCGGGCGTCCTTTTGATAGTCGCGTTCATGCTGCTTTTCGGAGGGAGCGGCTTTCAAGGCGGGCTGATTTCAGATAAGCTCCTTTTCCTCGGCGTCTTTGTGCCAAACGACAGGCTCTTCTGGCTCTGCCTGATACTCGGCATAACGTCATGGACAGACCTTTGCAGACTGATACGTGGAGAAACTTTAAAACTCCGCGAGATGGAATACGTTCAGGCGGCAAGGGCCTTCGGCTCGCCGGGCCTGAAGATAATCTACCGCCACATAGTGCCAAACGTCATGCATCTTGTGCTGATTACCTTCGTTCTGCAGTTCAGCGGCCTTGTGCTGGCCGAGGCCATACTCAGCTACATCGGCATAGGCGTGGGCCCGGAGATGGGCAGCTGGGGCAATATGATAAACACCGCGCGCCTTGAGCTTTCACGGGAGCCGGTCGTCTGGTGGAACCTCTTTGCGGCGTTCCTGTCCATGTTCGGCCTTGTCCTTCCGGCCAACATCTTCGGCGACGCCGTGCGTGACGCGCTGGATCCGCGCCTGAGATTCAGATGAGCGGAAGCGCCGTTTTGCCTGTCATCCCCGCATGTCTCTATCGGGGATCTGGTTTTAAATTCCCGATTAAAACCTCGGGAATGACAACTTAAGGGATTTAAAATTGCCGACACCCGTGCTTGAAGTAAAAAACCTGAAAACCTATTTCAAGACCGGGGCAGGCGTTGCCCGGGCCGTTGACGGCGTCTCTTTTGAGATAGCAAGGGGGGAGACCTTTGCCCTTGTCGGCGAGTCCGGCTGCGGCACATCGGTCACAGCCCTTTCCATCATTCAGCTTATTCAGGACTCCGGCTTTTACGGCGGCGGGCAGATACTTTTAAACGGCAGAGACGTCATCCCGCTCAGCGAAAAGGAAAAAAGGAAGATGCGCGGGAACAAGGTCTCCATGATATTTCAGGAGCCGATGACGTCCCTGAACCCTGTATTCACCGTGGGAGACCAGATACTTGAGACAATAATGCTGCACCAGAAAAAGTCGGCCGCGGACGCCAGGGCCGCGGCGATAGAGATGCTGCGGAGCGTCAAGTTCCCAAACCCCGAGGCTATCTTCGACGAGTATCCGCACCGTCTTTCCGGCGGCATGAGGCAGAGGGTCATGATAGCCATTGCCCTGTGCTGCAAGCCCGACCTCCTCATAGCGGACGAGCCGACCACCGCCCTTGACGTGACCATCCAGGACGAGATAATAAAACTCATCAAGGAGCTCAAGGAGTCCATGGGCACGGCGGCGCTGCTTATCACGCATAACCTCGCCCTTGTCTATAATAACGCCGAGACCGTAGGCGTGATGTACGGCGGGAAGATAGCCGAGCTTGCCCCGGCAAGGGCGCTCTTTAAAAACCCCATGCATCCGTATACCATAAAGCTCCTGCGCTCCATCCCCGGCAGGGCCATGCGCGCAAGGCCGCTCGACACCATCCCCGGCTCCGTGCCTCCGGCGACGGCTTACGCGGAGGGTTGCCGCTTTTCAGGCCGCTGTCCGCGCGAGATGCAGGGCTGCGCCGCCATAGAGCCGCTGCTTTCAAGCCGCGAACCCGGCCACTTCGCGGCCTGCCACCTCTATGACAGCGACTTCATGAAAACGCCTGATTCAACTCCCCTTCACAGGGAGGCTGAGATATTGCCCATTATCTCAACGCCGCCGGATATGCGGGAGACGCTCGTGAAGGCCGCCGGTCTCAAGACCTACTACCCCATAAGAAAGGGGCTTCTAAAGAGGGTGACCGGCTATGTAAAGGCCGTTGACGGGATAGACCTGACAATGAAAAAAGGCTCGACGCTGGCCCTTGTAGGCGAGTCCGGCTCAGGCAAGACGACCGCCGGAAAGACCATCATAAGGCTGATTGAACCAACGGGCGGAGAGATATTTTTCAAAGACGCAAGGCTTACTCATCTTAAGGAAAGCGAGCTTAAAACCTTCCGCTCCAAGGCGCAGATAATCTTTCAAGACCCGTATTCGTCGCTTAATCCGAGGCTGACCGTTGGAAAGATAATCGAAGAAGGCCTTTTAACGCTAAAACCCGGTCTCGACAGGAAGGCGCGGCTTGAAAAAATAGCATCCACCCTTGGGCGCGTCGGCCTTGACGCCGGGGCGATGGAAAGATACCCGCACGAATTCTCCGGCGGCCAGCGCCAGAGGGTCGGCATAGCCCGCGCCCTTGCCGTAGACCCGGAGTTCATAGTCTGCGACGAAGCCGTCTCCGCCCTCGACGTCTCCGTGCAGGCGCAGATTTTGAACCTCCTTAAATCCATCCAGAGGGACTTCGGCCTCTCCTTCCTCTTCATCACGCACGACCTCGGCGTGGTCAAATACGTCGCCGACGAGGTCGCCGTCATGCACCAGGGCAAAATAGTCGAACACAGCGCCACGGAAGAGTTATTCTCAAACCCAAAACACGCCTATACAAAAAAACTCCTCGCCGCCGTGCCGAGAATGGGCAATGATTTTTAAGGAAACCTGTCAGATTCCAACAAGTCTGCAGTTTCGAGAAGTCTGAAGGGATTGAGGTTGATCCCCTTCAAGGGGTTACAAAGATACGAAAGATTTCTCTACCATACAAAAAACCAGCCAAAACGCAAAAAGGGGCTGCGGATTGCTCCGTAACCCCTTGATTTACATGGTGGGCCGCGCAGGGATCGAACCTGCGACCCGCTGATTAAGAGTCACTTGGGACAAAAAAACATAACGCCTTGATTTATGGCCCGGTTTCCCGTTTTGCCTTTGAATTTGCGGCGTTATGCGCGTTACAGTGGTCATGTCCGTTACTGGATTTTATGACCGTTTTGGATGGTTTTAGCACAAAAAAAGCACAGTTGAATGGGGTGAACCCCTCTGTTGAGACAGTTTTGAATTAGCACACATGGTTTCTATGGTTATTCTCTCCATCACTTAGACTCAAAAGCTATCTTGATATCGGAAGAAATTCATCGTAGCCCCTTCGGAGGTCTTCAGGCAAGC